>JAXHOG010000017.1:0-43983 GCA_034519605.1 Marinagarivorans sp. | reverse complement strand
ACACCCCCGAGATGGTGGAGGGCACTACGCGGTGCCGGCCCTGAACGCGGTGCTGAACACGCTGAACACGCGGCTGGATGCCCGCTGCTGGCCCGGCAGATGAACCACTGCGAGGCCAGCGTGGTGATCACCGACCGCGAATTCGCACCCGCGATGGCGTGGCGCTGCGCGACTGCTGCGCAGCGAACTTGGCCGCGAACTGATGGTCATCGATGTGGCCGACAGCGAGTACACCGGCCCGGGCGAGCGGCTGGGCGAGACCGACTACGAGGCCCTGCTGGCCCCACACGCGCCGCTGCCACGTCTGGAGGGCCCGCCGGACGAATGGGACGCCATCGCGGTGAGCTACACCTCCGGCACCACCGGCGACCCCAAGGGGGTGGTGACCCACCACCGCGGCGCCTACCTGAACGCGGTGTGCAACGTCACCACCTGGACCATGCCGCACTTCCCCCGCTACCTATGGACGCTGCCGATGTTCCACTGCAACGGCTGGTGTTTTCCATGGACGGTGGCGCATGCAGGGCGGCACCCACGTGTGCCTGCGCCGGGTGGAGGCCAAGGCCATCCTGGAGGCCATGCGCGAGCACGGCGTGGACCACTACTGCGCCGCGCCCATCGTGCACAACCTGCTGATCTACAACGCGCCCGAGGCGCAGCGCGCCGGCATCACCCAGCAGGTGCGCGGCATGGTGGCCGGCGCGGCGCCGCCGGCCGCGATGATCGAGGGCATGGCCAAGATCGGCTTCGACATCACCCATGTCTACGGCCTGACCGAGGTCTACGGCCCGGCCGCCGTGGCCGTGAAGCGCGCCGCCTGGGCCGGCGCAGAGCCTGTCCGAGCAGACCCGCCTGAACGGCCGCCAGGGCGTGCGCTACATGCTGCAGGAAGGCATGACGGTGCTCGACCCCGAGACCCTGGCCGAGGTGCCGGCCGACGGCCAGACCATGGGCGAGATCATGTTCCGCGGCAACATCGTGATGAAGGGCTACCTGAAGAACCCGGCGGCCACCGACAAGGCCTTTGAAGGCGGCTGGTTCCACACCGGCGACCTGGCGGTGATGGAGCCCGACCGCTACGTCAAGATCAAGGACCGCAGCAAGGACATCATCATCAGCGGCGGCGAGAACATCAGCTCACTGGAGGTGGAAGACGCGCTGTACCGCCACCCGGCCGTGCTGGCCTGCGCGGTGGTGGCGCGACCCGACCCCAAGTGGGGCGAAACGCCGGTGGCCTATGTCGAGACTCAAGCCCGGCGCGCAGCGGTCACGGCGGCCGAGCTGATGGCGCACTGCAAGGCCTGCTGGCACGCTACAAGGTGCCGCGCGAGATCCGCTTCGAGGCCATCCCCAAGACCAGCACCGGCAAGATCCAGAAGTTCCAGTTGCGCGAGCGGGCCAAGTCGGCGTCCGCCATCGATCAGGAGAGCCGGACGATGACGACCGAACCCCTGGTGCTGACGCCGCAGGACGCGCGCGGCGTGGTCACGCTGACGCTGAACCGGCCGCAGGCCTTCAACGCGCTGTCCGAGGCCATGCTCGAGGCGCTGCAGGCCGCGCTGGACGCGCGTGGCCGCCGACGACGGCGGCGCGCCTGGTGGTGCATCGCCGCCGCGGGCAAGGCCTTCTGCGCCGGCCACGACCTGAAGGAGATGCGCGCCGAGCCCTCGCCAGGCCTACTACGAGCGCCTGTTCGCGCAGTGCGGCCGCATGATGATGACGCATCCAGCGCCTGCCGGTGCCGGTGATCGCCCGGGTGCAGGGCATCGCCACCGCGGCCGGCTGCCAGCTGGTGGCGATGTGCGACCTGGCGGTGGCCGCGCGCGAGGCGCGCTTCGCCGTCAGCGGCGTCAACCTGGGCCTGTTCTGCAGCACGCCCAGCGTGGCGCTGACGCGCAACCTGCGGCGCAAGCCGGCCTTCGAGATGCTGGTCACGGGCGCCTTCATCAGCGCCGAGCACCGCGCGCCAAGGGCCTGGTGAACCGGGTGGCGCGCGCCCGAGGAAGCTGGACGCCGAGGTCGAAGCGCTGGTGGCGGCCATCGTCGCCAAGCCGCGCGTGGCGATCGCGATGGGCAAGGCGCTGTTCTACCGCCAGCTCGAAGCCGGCATCGAAGCGCGCCTACGCCGACGCCGCGCACACCATGGCCTGCAACATGATGGACGACAGCGCGCTGGAAGGCGTGCAGGCCTTCATCGACAAGCGGCCGCCGCGCTGGGGTTGAGGATGCGGTCCGACCGATGAGCCGAACCTGCCCGCCTACCGGGGCCCGTTCGCGCCCGGCGGTGGCAGGCGGCAACTGCGAGGGCGGCGCGTGAGCACGGCCGCGCCGCGCCAGCCCTACCACGACGAGCTGCTGTACGGCCTTGCTGCAGGCCTGCTGCGCAACGCGCCATGCTGGCCTTGTGGCCGCGCCTGGACTGGGTCGAGCTGGCCGGCGGCCAGACCCTGATGCGCCAGGGCGAGGCGGGCGACGCGATGTACCTGCTGGTCAGCGGCCGCCTGCGCGCCTATGCGCGCGACGCGCAGGACGCGCCGGGTGCGCACGGCGACGACACGGCGCCGCGGCCGGTGGGCGAGGTCACGCGCGGTGAACTGGTCGGCGAACTGAGCCTGCTCACCGACGAGCCGCGCACCGCCACCGTGCTGGCGATCCGCGATTCATTGCTGGTGCGCCTGGCCAAGGTCGATTTCGACGCCCTGATGACCAGCCACGCCTCGGTCGCGCGCGCGCTCACGCGGCAGGTCATCCGCCGCCTGACGTCGCCGCCGGCGCGGGGCCTGCACCCGCGGCCGACCACGGTGGCGCTGCTGTCGGCCAGCGACGGCGTCGACCTGACGGCGTTCGCGCGCGACCTCGCCCAGCAGCTGGCGGCGTTCGGCCGGGTCGAAGTGGTCGACGCAGCACGCGTGCAGCAGTCGCTGGAGTCCACCGATGCGACGCTCGGGCCGCTGGCCCTGACCGACATGCACCGGCGCATCTCGCTGCTGCTGGACCGCATCGAGGCGCGGGCGGAGTTCGTGCTGCTGCTGGCCGACCCGGAGCCGACCGCCTGGACGGCGCGCTGCAGCCGCGATGCCGACGAACTGCTGGTGCTGGTCGACGCCACGCAGCCGCCGCGCCTGCACGCGGTCGAGCGCCTGTGCCTGATGAACCGCGCGGCGGCCACCGAGGCGGCCGAGATCCTGGTGCTGCTGCAGCCCGAGGACCGGGTGTCGCCGCGCGGCACGCGCGACTGGCTGGACCGGCGTCCGGTCAGCGACCACCTGCACGTCAGGCCGCTGCGGGCTGCGGACATGGCGCGCCTGGCGCGCTACCTCAACCGCAGCGCAGTTGGCCTGGTGCTGGCCGGCGGCGGTGCGCGCGGGCTGGCGCACCTGGGCGTGCTGCGCGCGCTGCAGGAGCAGGGCATCGAGATCGACTGCGTCGGCGGCACCAGCATCGGCGCCGTGATGGCCACCTACGTGGCGTCCGACCGCCCGCTGGACGCGGTGATGGCCAATGCCCGCCGCGCCTTCGAGACCAAGCCGACCGGTGACGTGAACCCCCTGCCGTGGCTGTCGGTGTTCCGCGGCCGGCGCCTGCGCCGCATCCTGGAGGACGCGGTGGTCGACCTGCTGGGCTTCGACGCCGACATCGAAGACCTCTGGAAGCGCCACTTCGCCATCGCCACCAACTACAGCCAGGCCCGCGCCGAGGTGCTGCGGCGCGGCCGCCTGGTCAAGGTGCTGCTGGCCAGCACGTCGATCCCAGGCGCGCTGCCGCCGGTGGTGCACGAGGGCGACCTGCTGTGCGATGGAGGCAGCTTCAACAACTTCCCGGTCGACGTGATGCGCGCGCAGCGCGGCGTGGGCACCGTGATCGGCATCGACCTCAATGCACGCCAGCCGCTGCGCGTGGACGTCGAAGAGCTGCCCGGCGGCTGGGCCTGGCTGAGGGACCAGTTGCGCCGGCCGCGCCAACGACGCTACCGGCTGCCGTCGCTGCCCACCTACCTGATGACGGTGATGGTGTTGTCGGCGCATCAGCGCCGAGCGGCGCCTGCCGGCACGCCGACGATCCGCAACCTTTGCCGCTGGGCGGCCGCAGCGCTGCTGCGATTAAACGTTCCCGTGCCTGCTCGCGCCGGCTGGGTTTGCTCGAACCATCAGCCCAGCAGCTTTGATGAATACCGCCAGCGACAAAAACTTCGGCCCAGGCGCGTCGGCCCCTGTGCTGAACCATCAGCCGGTCACAACCGATGCGGGGGCCGGCGCGCACCACCGTGTTGTACTTGCCACCGTCCTGCTTGCCGCTGTACATCGCGGCGTCGGCAGCTTTCAGCAGCTCGCGGCCGTCGCGGCCGTCCAGCGGGGCCAGCACGTAACCCCCGGTCAGGCCCAGGCGGGCCGGCTGGCCGGCCACCTCGAACGGGGTGTCGAAGGCTCGCAGCAGGTGGCTGCAGGAAGGCATCGGCGCTGCAGGCCGCCGGTACTGGCCCGTCGGCGACGACCACGAACTCGTCGCCACTTCAGGCGGGCGATGCGGATGCCTGCTCGCGCAGGCGGCTGCTGCGCGGCCGCATTCGCCGCGCCGCCACGGCCACGCGGCCAGCGGGCCGCCAGTGTCGTGGCCATGCTGGTCGTTGTCCTGCTTGAAGCCGCTCGAGGTCCAGCAGCACCAGGGCCAGCAGGTGGTCGGGCCGGGCCCGCGCCAGGCGCTGGTCGATCTGTGCCGATCAGGCTGCGCGCGGATAGGCGCAGGCCGGTCCAGCGGGTCGCTGTGGGCCAGCGAAGCGCAGGAATACTCGTAGCTCCTGCTGACGCCTGGTGGGCGGCGGCGTGGATGCTGGCCAGGCGCAGCCCCATCACGCGCAGGAAGATCAGCATGTCCAGCGTCGCGTCGATCTGGAAGGCGTGCAGCGTCCAGCAGTGGCCGGCGGCTGGCCCTTGATCACCCCCACCATCACGGTGGTCGAGGCGAAGCGCCCAGCCAGGCGGCAATGAAATAGCCGCCAACGTTGTCGCCCGCCGCTGGCGCGCGTGGCTTCCGGCGAAGCCTGCAACGACGCCGGCGCCTTCAGCGTGCCGACGACAAAACGGCCATTAATTGCGCTGGTCGGGTCCCAGTGCATACGCCGCTGCGACCAGCAGCAGCAGCGCCACGCCAGCGTGCATCAGGCGCGAAAAACGCGGCTACCGGCCATCGCCGGCCAGCACGTCTGGAACGGCACCAGAAGAGTGCCTGCAGCCGCCAGCGGCGCCGTTGACCAGCCCAGGCATGGAACTCCAGACGAAGTGGTCGCCCCCGCAGGCCTGCACACCAGCGGAACTGTGCGACGAAAACATCAAACTGCTGCCGGACGCCGCCGCTCGAGCGCCACCTGCTGCCGAGCCGCTGCTGCAGCAGCATACCGAGATCGAAACGAACTGGCCATTGGGCAGGCCTGCAACGCCAGCCCGTCGTCGTCCTGGAGGTAGAAGGCCGAAGAACTTGCTGGCGATGAACGGATCAGCGCGCAGCAGGTCCGCGCAGGTAGAGCGATGCGCTGCGGCCGGGCGGCAGGTCCAGCACCACGGCCGGCGTGCGGCTGGCCAACTGCGGGCTTCGGCCAGGCTGCAGGTGCTGCTGGCCAGCGGGCGCACCGTCGATGACCAGGTGCACGCTCGGCGGCGCGGCACCGCGCGGCTGTAGATCCATACCCAGCGGCCGTCGGACGCGGCGTCGACCGCGAGCAGGATGTGCGTAGACAACCGGTGCCCAGGCCAGCGTGCCTGCAGCGCCGTCGGCTGCACCGGACTGAAGCAGCGGGAGCATCCTCTACACCGGCGTGAGCGACGCAGATCTTCTTCCGTCACGGCAACCAGATGGTCGACAAGCCGGCGAGCCCGTCAACGGCGGCGAATCACCCGTGGCCGCAGCACGGCGGCAACCGCCTGCAACCGCAACCCCAGAAAGGTGAAGCTTCCCGCGCTGGCAGAAGAAGAATGGCAAGGCCAGCGAATCAAGGAGTTGGAAAGCGGCTTCGGCCGACCCTGCGACTGGCATCGGCCGACCTGCCGATCCTGAAGGCCGCGACGCCCCGCTCGAGCGGCGTGTGCCCAAGGCGCAGCAGCGCTGAAGAACGCCAGAACTGGACGGCTGCTCGCTGGCGACGGCGTCTCTTCGGCGCCAGCAGCGCCAGCCCGGCCTGGCGCAGCGCCTGGCCGGCTGCAGGTCACCGAGAACAGCACCTGGGCGCGCCGGAAAGCAGCACCTGGCCAGCAGCACGGCGGTGCACGCAGCACCAGCAGATCGCGCGCAGCACCCAGGTGTTCAACCCGCGCTGCGGCAGCACCGCGGCGCGGCCACCATCGAGGCCGCTCGACTTGCGCGGCGTCCTGCGCAGGCTGATCCGTCGCTCGCCCGGCGAGGCGGCGCCGATCAGCTTCAACCCGGTGAGCGCAGCCACGGAGCACCTGTTGCGCGGCATGCGCGGCGCGCACGCAGCGCGGCCAGCAAGGCCTCGAGCGCACCGCGCGCAGCGGCCAGGGCGGCTGCACGCGTGCCTGCTGGCCCTTCGCGGCGCCTGGCCCGCCCAGCGCCAGCAACGCTTGCTCCGCGGATCAGCACCCACAGCAGCGTGGCCGAATACCTGCGACCTGCGGCATGCACTGCGTCCAGCCGCTGGGAAGCCAAAAGCGTTGATAGAGGAGCTATCCACGCAGGGCCGACAGGTAGGCCATCGGCGCAGTTGCCCAGCATCCAGCGCATTGCCGGGTGCAGGCCAGATCCCATTGATCAGGCGGGCGTTCGTGGGTTCACCCAGCAGCAGCGGTCCAGCGCTGCAGCTCGGCCAGCAGGTGCAGGGTTGTTGTTCCGGCCTTCTTCGGCGGTCGGGCACCGGCCGGAACTGTTCGACCTGGCCGGCGCGGCGCGCTCGGCGCAGCCTCGACAAGATCGTGCGACATGGATGGAGACCACGGCTTCGGCCGCTTGCGGCAGCAGCGGCGCCAGGCCGCAATGCGCCATGAAGGGCGCGATGCGGATGATGGCGTTGTGGCCCAGTAGTGCGATTCACCCAACTGCCAGGGCCATGCCGGCGAGAACTGGGCGTGGTGGCGCAGGTGGCGAACTGCTGCGTGCGGGCGTGCAGCGTGTCCGGAGCCGCAGGCGCGGGGTACCATTTGGATGATGCCGGCGCGCGGAACAGCATGTTGCGTCAGGCCGGCCTGGCCCTCGCCGCTCATCCCTCGGCGTCCAGCAGCACTCAGGCCGGACATAGCGCCTGGTGGCGTAGCCCCTGAGCAGCAGGAGGGCGCAGTTGGTCGAATGCGCAGGGTTCTTAATGCCGTCAGATGAAGCTGATTCGCAGCTTAGTCTTGCTGTATGCCGGCCGGGCCTGCTTTGGAGGAGGGGCGCAATCCAAGCGAAAATGCTGCATTGGGTAAAATGGCGCTACCGCCGTGCCATACTTTATTTCAGTTCTATGTACTGGAAGGTAAGTTATCTTGCCAGCTCTACCAGCGTAGCGCCGATATATTTTTGGGTGTTCCCTTTAATATCGCATCTTACGCATTGTTGACAATGATGGTTGCACAGGTAACGCATTTAAAATTAGGCGATTTTGTACATACTTTTGGCGATGCCCACCTTTATCTTAACCACCTAGAACAAGTGAATCTACAGCTGGAGCGTACGCCCTATAGGTTGCCAGTGATGAAGTTGAATCCACAGATCAGTAATATATTTGATTTTACATTTGAGGATTTTGTTCTCGAGGGGTATGAGGCGCACCCGCACATTAAGGCGCCCATCGCTATATAGGGTGAGTGCGTTTTTTTGTGGTTTTAGCGCTATGGTGCGCTTGCTGAGGTCTACGGTGAGCGCTTTTTTAAAGTTCAAAAAAACATAAGAAAAAAGCATTATCCTTAGATATGACTATTTTTGTGTTACCAAAGTGTTACCTTTATTCTTGTTGTGTTACCAAACGTTAACAAAAATAAAACAGTTCTGCGGCAACCCAAAAACCCTTTGAATTAATAGCGTGGCTCCTTTTAGAATGCGCGACGCTTAGTTGTTGCCAAGTCACATCACGATTTTCAGCTCAGTGGATTTTCATCTAACCAATAATATTATTGGCTGGATTAACTCTGTTGCAATGTTTTTAAATAATGCATGCGCCCGATTGGGGGGAATATGAAAAAGCAGCGAATGAAATCTGTGGTTTTATCCACAGTGATTTCAGCCGGAGTACTTCTGGCTGGCGCCGCCCAGGCCGATCAAGCTCTAAATAGTATTTTGTCTGTAGGACAATCAAAAGTTGAAGCTGCTCGTGCTTCACAAGTCCGCATTAACAAATTACAAGATCAAACTGGCGACCTTATAGTTCAGTTCAAGCAAGAAAGTAAGCAAATCGATAGTTTGCGTGTGTACAACGCGCAAATGCAAAAGCAATTGCAAGCGCAAACGGCAGCTTTGGCTGAGCTTGAAGATGCGATTGCTAACGTGACAGTCATTCAGCGCGAAGTGCCGCCACTTATAATTCGCATGCTTGATGCCATGGAGCAATTTGTGCAGCTTGATGCGCCTTATAAAAAGGAATTGCGTTTAGAGCGTATAGCCAAACAGCGCGAAAACTTAGATAGCGCAAAAATCACCGTTGCCGAAAAATTTCGTCAGGTGGTTGAGCTCTACAATATTGAAGCTGAGTATGCCCGTAAGGTGGATAGCTATATCGATACTATCACTGTTGATGGTCAAAATATTGATGTGACATTACTCGCTGTGGGTCGCGTAGCGTTAATGTTCCAAACCGCTGACCGTGCGACAACAGGTGCGTGGGATAGAAAAGCGAATGCTTGGACTATTTTGCCGGCTGGCGAGTACGCGGACACTGTTTCTAACGGAATCCGTATGGCCCAGAAAAAAGCTTCTAACGGAATTCTTGATTTGCCTGTTCATGCTCCGGAGGCCGCACAATGAAATCATTTTATAAAAAACTGATGGTGGCTGGTGCTTTGTGTGCGTTTAGCACAGCATCTTTTGCACAGGACAAAGCGACTTCACTCGAACAGCTTCTGTCAATGATGAAGTCAAGTGAAGTTACCGAAAGCAAGGAGCATAAAGCCCGTGAAGCTGAGTTTATTGCTCAAAAAAATGAGCGCTCCAACCTTTTGGAGAAGGCAAAGTCATCACGCATAGCCGAAGAAAAACGCTCAACAGATTTTGAGGCAAAATACGCTGCTCAAGATTTGGAGATACAGGCAAAGCGCAAGCAGCTTGATGAAGCTTTGGGTGCCCTTAAAGAGCTTTTTGGTCATTTAAGTTCAGCGGCTGATGATTATCGCTCGGGTTTGGGTAACTCTTTAGTGAGCGTTCAATATCCTGGTCGTGAGAAGTTCGCGCTGGATCTTATTGAGAAAATGAACAGCGAGACCAAGCTACCAACTGTGGCTGAAATCGAAAAGCTGTTTTATGAAATTCAATTTGAAACCGTTGAGTCTGGCAAAGTTGTTAAATTCAATGCAACTATCGCTGATGCAAATGGGTCCGCTGTTCAGCGTGAAATTGTGCGTGTGGGTAACTACGGTGCAGTTTCGCAAGGTGAATATTTATTCTTTGATCGTGGCGCATTAACTGTCCCAGCAACACAGCCTAGCGGCGTGGCTGATGCAGGCGCAGCTCAATCTGCAACCACTGGTCTTGTTGCTGCATCTATTGATCCAACCTTACCTTTGGGTGGGCAAATCATGCAGATCATGAACGACAGGCCCAATCTAATGCAGCGCATAGATCAAGGCGGATTGGTGGGTTACATCATTCTCATAGGTCTAGGTGGAATAGGCTTTATTCTCGGGCTGTATAAATTTATCACGCTAAGTGTTGTTGGTGCCAAAGTAAGCTCACAGCTAAAAGCTAAAAATGCCAGCGTCAACAACCCCCTTGGTCGCGTATTAAAGGTGGCTGAAGAAAATCCGAACGTTGATGGAGAGAGCTTAGAGTTGAAGCTTGAGGAGGCGGTTCTGAAAGAGCGCCCAAGTCTAGATAGCGGCTTGAATATGATTAAGATCATTTCTATGGTTGCGCCTTTAATGGGACTTTTGGGTACCGTAACCGGTATGATCCAAACCTTCCAGGCGATTACCGACTTTGGTGCTGGCGATCCTAAGTTGATGGCTGGTGGTATTTCGGCTGCACTTGTTACTACGGTTCAGGGTTTGGTTGTTGCAATTCCTACCGTATTCCTCTTCACCATTTTAAGTGGTAAAGCTAAGCGCATTCTTCATATCCTTGAAGAGCAAAGTGCTGGATTGATTGCTGAGAAATCTGAGCGCTAAATCCCTGAGGAAACCGCAATGAACGAGTTACTAACAGCATTAGACACCGTCGGAGCATTCGTTGAATCGGGTGGTCCAATTTTAATGGTGATTGCGGTAGTTACTTGCATAATGTGGACGTTAATTTTCGAGCGTTTATGGTTCTATAAAGCAACACTTAATGGAACCATAAATAAAGCAGTTAAACAGTGGGATGCGCGTGCCGAGCGTCAATCTTGGAATGCACATAAAATTCGCACAGCAATGATTTCTCGAGTGACCGAGCAAATTCGAATTAACCTCGATTTGATTGGAACCTTGGTAGCGCTGTGTCCACTCTTTGGATTGTTGGGTACCGTAGTTGGTATGATCGAAGTATTTAACGTTCTTGCAACATCTGGCGGTGCGGACGCAAAGTCCATGGCTGGTGGTGTGAAGCAAGCAACTATCCCTACTATGGCTGGCATGGTGGCGGCAATATCCGGAGTATTTGGAAGTACAATTGTTAACCAAATTGCTAACCGCGAAAGTCAGCTGCTTGAAGATCATATGACAATGGATCACTGATTCATTATTTGATTCGAGCCTTAATAGCGGCCGAGGTAACTCGGCCGGTTTAAAAGAGAGTAGCCATGAGCAGACAGAATTCCGCAACCGATGAAGATTCAGGCGCTATTGATTTAACGCCAATGCTTGACGTGGTATTTATCATGTTAATTTTCTTTATTGTGACGGCGACCTTTATTAAAGAGCCTGGTGTTGAAGTGGAGCGACCTGACGCTACTACAGCTGCGCTTAAAAATGCAAAAATCCTTATTGCCGTTAATAACGAAAACCAAATTTGGATTGATAAAAACCAAATTGAAGAATCGTTTATTAAAGATCAGGTTGAGTTAATGATTGCCGAAAACCCAAAAAGTCCAGTTATTATTCAGGCTGACGGTAAGGCTAATATTAAAACGCTTAACCTTGTTGCTTCAAAAGCAAGAGAAGCTGGCGTTGTTGATATTTCAATCGCAACGAGCAAGGACTAATCCAATGACTATGGTGAGATTCATATTTGCTGCAGCAATAGCGGCAGTTGTGACTGCTGCGTTGGTTTTTCTGATGCATCTTTTGATACAGACGAACATCAAGGCGCCTGGTGAAGCTAAAAAGTATAAAGTTCCTGATATCGTTATGCCTGAGCGTGAGATTACGACTGAGTTTGACACACGCAAGCCAGAGCGTCCTGATGATATTGATGAGCCGCCACCAGAAATGCCTGATTTTGAAGCGCCAGCTCCCGAGATGAGCAATGAAGGTATTTCGATTTCTGGCCCCAAAGTTGAAAAGCCAACTGTTGCTGGTCCCGGTGGTTTTGGTGGTGATGGTGAGATGATTCCTATCACAAAAATTCAGCCAGAATATCCTTCTCGCGCATCGAGCCGAGGCACAGAGGGTTACTGTACTGTTGAATTTACGGTGACCGAGATTGGCACTACCGAAGATATTGTAGTAGTAGATTGTCCTGATTCTGTATTTGGTAACGCATCTAAAAAGGCAGCCGGTAAATTCAAATATAAACCACGTGTTGTTGATGGCAAGGCTATACGAGTACCTGGCGTGCAGAACAAATTTATATTCCAGCTAGCAAAGGAGAAGTAAAAGTGACCATGTCAGTTGTAAAAAAAGCTTTTGCTAAGCCGTTTGTGCTCACTGCAATTGTTTCTGCTTCTATATTTGTTGGCTTTTCGGCGCTGCCTGCTCAGGTGTTTGCCGCTAGCTTTCCTGGGTGCGGTAGCGAGCCTGCTAAGCCCCGACGCTTGCCCGCACTGACTGAAAAGCTTTTTAAAAAGCTTGCACCAGTGGATGCCTTAATTAGTCCAGAGCCTGACCCCAAAACAGGCGTGACGGCAAAGGCTGACTTTAAAGCCGGTTGGCGTGAACTACAGAAAATTGTTAACCGATGTGATGACTGTAATCCTTATGAGCAGGCGCAGTTATTTAATCGTGCGGCTTATGTTAATTATTCTTTGGATAACACCAAAGAAGCTATTAACTATTACGCTAAGGTTGTTGCCTTAACACCGAATATCCCTTTGCCTTTAGAGCAGCAAACATTGTTTACCATGGCGCAATTAAAAGCCTCTTTGGAAGACTATAAGGGCAGCTTGGATACCTTTAAGAAATGGGAAAAAACCTGCCCAACCGTTATACCGAAAGACTATAACTACATGCTGGCCCAAATTTTTTACCAAACTAACGATAAAGACACAGCCATTAAGTACGCTAAGTTAGCGGTATCTGAAGTTGAAGCTACTGGCGATAAGCCAAAAGAGGCTTGGTATCGCCTGCTAATGGCACTTTATGTCGATAAAGAAGATTACAAATCCGGCGCCGCTATTGGTGAGAAAATAGTTGTTGGCTATCCATCAACTAAAAATATTTCACAGCTAGCGGGCCTTTATGGAATGTTGGGTCGTGATAACGAGCAGCTTGGATTGCTCGATGCACTTAATGTTGTAGGTGGCCTAGATAAAGATTCACAGGTGCGTAACTTGGCATCGCTTTATCAGCAATCGGAAGCTCCTTATTTAGCAGCAAAAGTTCTGGATACCTATTTAAAGAAAGGCACTATTCCTCGCAACAGTAAAAACCTAGAGTACTTAGGTGCGGCATTGCGTCAAGCTCAGGAGGCGAAAAAATCTATTCCGATTATGGAAGAGGCCGCAAAATTATCTAGCGATGGTCGAATATACGCTCAGCTTTCGGCTGTCTACTTGGATGCGGAAGAATTCCAAAACTCTATTGAAGCAGCTAATAAAGCCATAAATAAAGGCGGGTTGAAGAATGCAGGTGAGCCTTATTTCTATAAAGGTAACGCTCAAATGCAGTTAAAGGATTATGGCGAGGCCATTACCTCTTTGCGCAAAGCAGCCAAAGATGATCGCTACGGTAAATATGCAACAGATCTTTTACGATATGTCGAAGCTGAAAAAACGCGCCTTGACGGACTTGAAAAATCAAAGCAAGAAGCTGAAAAGGCCACCAAAATAGAAGTACTTCCTGATTCTGTTTAAAGTAAAAAACCCGCTTTGGCGGGTTTTTTACTTTCACTGGAGAGTCTTACGTATTGTAATGTTTAGTGTGCTCGCCATTAAATCAAATAAATAGCAGCCTATGTGATGTGGCAAAGATCATATACATTGATGCGATTGAAAAAAGAATGAGTTGTGTTTGTTCTACACCTGCTCTACTTCGAGGTTTAAATAAAATAAATAATAGAAGTGTAATAATGTAATAGCGTAGCTCTACCAATGGTAGTGGTAAAAAGGTTAGCAGGCCAAAGGTGTACACTAAATAAAGTTTCCATGGGTGTTTACTATCGCGCGCGATAATAAAATGGCTTACCGCAGCCCATGTTATAGGGATGAAAAATAGCACCTTCAATATTGGATCTAGCGTGCTATAAATCATTATTTTGTTGTGTAACCACCACCCCATAGACGGATTATTGTAGTCGTGAGTAATTTTGTGTTGCCAGAGATAAATAAAGAAAGTAAATATGACCGCTACAATAAGTAATTTTTGCTTCCGAAATAACTCTAGAATTTTCAATGTGTTTTCAATGTGGTAGGGAATAAATAGAAAGAATGATGCAATTAAAAAAGAGTATAAGTTGGAAAGATTCAGCGTGGCTTGGTGGGCCTCTTCATCTCCTGCGACTATGTTGCCGTTGTAAATTGAATAGCTTATAAATAATACTGCTGATAGAGAAAATGGGAGTGTCTTTTAAAAAAAGTTATAGTGAAGTTTGTAGTTGTTGGGCTTGATCCATCTTGACAGCTGGATGTTATTATCGTTTAAATGTTGAAACAAAATGTAGAAACAGCAAAAACAGGCCCAAATAATATTCATTTGCCTCATGCCAACAGCAATTAAAGCTACGCTTCCTGCGAGCCAATAGCTTCGTTTAAGCGTGAGAAGTATCATTAACATTGCAAATGTAATTGATGGGGGGTCTGTATAAACTAGATCAAAGAGAGGTAAGTAAATAGGTAGAAGTAGGCATAGTAAGCAGCGAAGATCGCTATTTGACTCTTTTAGTTGTAATGATATGTAAAAAAAACATGGGATGGCTCCAAGGCTAAGTAAAAACTGGCCAAACCTCATAATCTCAAGTTCATAGCCTACTGCACCACTGACTTTATAGAATCCAGCCAAAATCACATGCATAAGGGGAGGGGTTGTAACATCCGTTGGTAAGTTATTCCATTGGCCCTCCAGTATTCTGTCAATCATCCTCGCGTGAAAAACCTCATCGGCAATATGCTCCTTTAGCGAAGTATAAGAAAACAAAAGATACCCAAGAATAAATAAAATTATTATAAACAACCCAAACGGTGTGAAATATTGACAATAATTGCGCGCTATTAGGGTTTTTTGTGGTTGGTATATGACGGGGAAATTTGTTTTTTGCATTATGGGTGCTCTATGTAGTGGTCAACAAAAACCGGACAATTTTATAGGCGGATAATTATCTTAGGCCGCGTTATGTTGTTGGTTGATGATAGCTTGCCGTTTTTCAGCGGCTATAGGTGGCAAGCCGTTGTTGTGTTTGTGGGGGCGTCGGGCGTTGTAATAATAATCAATATAGTGGTTCACATCCGCCTCGGCATCCTCAAACGTTTCATAGCCTAAACGTGGCATACGCTCGGTTTTAAACGATCTAAAAAATCGTTCCATGGGTGCATTATCCCAACAATTACCTCGGCGGCTCATGCTTTGTTGAACACGATTATTTTTTAGCGTGTCACGAAAAATATGGCTACTGTATTGGCACCCCTGGTCTGAATGAAAAACCAAATTTTGTGGTTTTCCGCGCGCCTCAAAAGCACGATTAAAAGCTTTAAGCGTTAATTCGCTGTCGGGGTTTTTCGAGAGCGCGTGACCCACTATTCGACGCGACATTAAATCCATCACAACCGCTAAATAACACCAGCCCAGCTGTGTCCAAATATACGTAACATCGCCACACCACCAGCGATTTATGGCTGTCACATTGAATCGGCGCTGTAATAAATTGGGGCATACTAATGATTCTTTACCTCCCTTGGGGTAGCTGTGTTTAGGCGGTTGCCTTGATTGTAATTCTTCTTCTTGCATAATTTTACGGACTAAATATCGGGTGCTATGTATCTTGTCATTTTTAAGCATGCTGCATAATGTTCGCTGCCCCGCAGAGCCTTCACTTTCAATAAATAGCGCTTTAATTTTTTCTCGTAATACGGGGTATTTATCGACCGGCGTTATTATTTTTTGCTGACTGTCGTAATAGGTGCTGGCGGCAATTCCATACAATCGAAATAATTTAGTTAACGGGTATTGCTCTTTTAACGTCGTGACTACTTGTTTTTTTTCTTCGACATCGATGCGAAAAGAGCTGTGGCCTTTTTTAGGATTTCATTGTCCTCTTCAAGGTCGAGAATTTTGGCTTTAAGCTGCTGAATTTCTCGCTGTTCTTCGGTGATGGCGCGGGCGCCGACCGGCGTAATACCGGCCAATTCGCCTTCCAGCTGCTTGACCCAGCGACGCAAAGCGCTTTCGCTAATACCGCGTGCTTCGCAGGCTTTGGGGTAGCTGTAGTCTTTGAGGCTGATCAGCTCGGCGGCTTCTCGTTTGAACTCGGGGCTAAATGTAGGTCTGGTCATGTGATACTCCTATGGGGGTAGAATACCACCTATCAATTTGTCCGAGATTAGTAGACCACAACACTACTACCTAGGCGGCAGCAAAGCGTACATTTGATTCATTAAAAAAAGACTTAACTAATTTTTTATTGTTTTTAATTAGCTCCAAATCGGCGATGGCTCTATTAATTAATGATTCGCCTTTTTTAAGTGGCTTTTTTGATGTCCCTATATTACGCATCTGATTCCAAACTAGCTCATCAGGATTTAAATCAGGTGCATATGGGGGTAGCAAATACAGCTTTATCTTGGTTTCGTTTTCTTTGATGAAATCTTTAACCTTTTTGGCTTTGTGCACCGGATGACCATCTGTAATTATAAATACTGGTTTTTTTCTGCCTTTTAAAAATCTTTTAAGCACGAAATGAATTTATCAGCATTAAAACTACCTGAGTAGACGTGATACCAAAAACCACCACTATTCGATAATGCCGAAATAGCATTAATTCTTTGTCGCTGACCGCTTGTTTTGACAACAGGTGTTTGACCTTTTAGGCCCCATGTTCGCTGTAATGGATCGTCTGATCGGATCGATGCTTCATCCAACCAAAAGATGTTTGCACCTTGTTTTTTAGCTTCTTTTAGAATTTCTGGGTATTCTTTTTCTTTCCACTCTGCAACCGCTTCCTCATCACGCTCATAAGCTCTGCGCAATGGTTTTTGCGGCGTTAAATCTAATCGATGAAGTAATTCACCTGTCGATGTAACTGATAAATCAATACCGAAACGATCCGCAATTAAATTTGAAACTATTTGACGCGTCCATAAGCCAAAATCAAAACCATGTTGACGCGGATCGCCACCCAATATCCACCGCTTAACTTCCTGCTCCTCAACATCAGATAATTTTCGATTTCTTCCTGTTCGTTCAATGGGCTCAAGGCCATCAAATCCTTCTTCTCTATATTTTTTCATCCAAACATATATTGTTCGGTCGCCAAGACCATAGCTACGAGCAACCGCAGCCGCTTTTTCACCATCCAGCACACGCTGAACAGCTATTTTTCGTAGCTGATGTTTATTTTCTGTTGATAATTGTCTAGCGTCATTTTTCATTCGGGAATTATAATATAAAAAATTATAATTGTGTACTCTTTATTTCCGATCAGCTAGTATCTATCCTTGCCAGTGATTCAGGCAGTGTCTGATCGCAAACAAAGCTTGGAGTGGTATAAATAATATTATTAAGTAAATGCTGTTTGATTTGAGTCGGCTAGCTAATGCGTAAAATATTGGAAAATGATAAGTGTATAGCGTGAGTAGGACATAAAAGTTTCCGCTAAGGCTGGAAGAAGCCCTAATATTAATGCATAGACAAGTAGGCCTTTATTTTTTAGTCTCGTAGCGATAGTAAATAACGATAAAAAATAAAAAGATAAAAAATAATCTATCAAGCCAACTATTTGTAAAGCCATGAATACTAAGGTCATTATCTATGAAGTTTCTTTTAAACCATTCGGTAGGGTGGGCTAAATTAGATAGAGAATTACCTGATATGAAGTGTTGTTGAGCTGAAAATCCTGAGAGTGCATTGCCTGTCTCCCAGTGCAATATACTCAGATAGAGTCCGAATCCAAGCGCAAAAAATATCCCTGTAATAGCGAAGGGGGAAAACAGAGATGCTTTGAGTTTCCAGTTGAAGCTATGCCAAACATATATTGCAAAAGGTAACGCAAGCATTAAGCCTTGAGGGCGAGTTAAGGGTAAAAGTAGTGCAGAGAGGAACAGGATGAGCCAATGTTTATTAGCTGCGCTCCAGAATAGACTGGCTGCAAGGAGTAAAAATATGGCTTCGCTGTAGAGTATGTTCGTATAAAAAGCTACAGGGAAGCTGAGCATGATAAGTGTGCCCCATAACGCAGTTTCTTCGTCGCTCTCCTTCCGGAAAAAAGCAAAAAGAAGCGCATACGCAATTAATGATGCAACATTTGAAATCACTATCCCAGCCAGAACTGCGTTGTCATTCAATATTGGGGCTGTAAGGCTAATTAGGATGGGGTATAGCGGGTAAAACGCGCTGCTCATGTGGTTAGCGAGATACCCTGATTCTGATATGGCGTGGTAATGCTGCCCATCCCATGTTTTGAATGCAGTGAGAAATGTTATTGTTTCGTTACTGTAAGAGAAATTAGCCCTTAGCGACCCGTCTGAAAAAGGCAGTGTGTGATAGGCTAGGACTATAAGAATAAAAAATGAAAATTTTGTTACCAATATGCTAGCAATAAGCTTGCTGTTGATTAAATTATTCATATCGCAATGCTCTAGTTGGTACGCGTTGAAAACTGCGATCGTTAGGCTTCTTCCAGAGCAAATCGAGCTTTGCCCATCCAGTGCGATTAAAATACTCCAGCTGTAGTTTATTTTTTCCTTTGTTGAGCCGAATGGTATTTATATGGCTTTTTAATGCATGGGCTGTCCAGTCGTTAACAATGAGCATATCGTTAACCCATAATCTTACTCCGTCATCGCTGGAGATTTTAATTGCAACTTCTTCTGTAGTTGCGCTTACTAGGAAGCCAGAATATTTTATTGAGAAATGATCGGGTGGGGTTTTCTGGCTAGGTTTGCCGTTGCTATCAAGATATATATTTTTAGATATAGATGTTTCGACAAGGAGCTCGAAATTTTCACCGTCATAATATTGAATAGCTATGCCGCTTGAGGAGTATTTAATGTGTCCATAGGCGTAGCTAAGTAAGAATAACCCTGCTACAGCAATAGCGGCACGATTTGCTGATAGTTTGAAAATCATAAATTATCGGTAAACCCAGAATTTATTGAGTAGGAAGCTAAAAATAGGGATGGAGAGTACAATAAATAAGAAAATCAGCCTATGATTTATATCTGTGTAAATTGTTAAAAAGTGTAGCGTGACCTGACTAAGCGCAAAAGCTGTTAGTGAGGCAGCTATAAATTTCATGGCTTTTTTATTGGTGTGCTTTGTTTTAAATGTAAATAATGTATGCCCTGTATAAGAGCACCCCACTGCTGCTGCGTAGGCTATGCCGTTAGATGCCAGGTAATTAATATGTAAAGCTTCTATGCTAATTAGAGCTACGCAATAGTGTGTGAGCGTTGCTACAGCACCTACAATTGAGAATTTAATGAGTTGAATCATTGGAGCTAATACCAATACTGTTTTTGATTATATATATTGGTCGGTTTTTAATTTCCTTATAAATTCTACCGATGTACTCGCCTAAGAGCCCCAAAAAAAACAACTGTATCCCTCCTAAAAATAATACCACGACCATCAATGATGCGTAGCCAGGAACATCGACTCCTGTTAATAGGGTTTTTAGCATAATTCCCACACCATATAAAAAAGGCAAATCCGGATACGAGTATTCCCAGATAAAGACCTAGGCGAATTGGTGCGCTGCTAAATGAGGTGATGCCGTCTAGCGCGAAATTCCAAAGTTTCCAGTAGTTAAATTTCGTTTCGCCTTCTGTGCGGAGCTGTCTTTCGTATTCAATCGTAGTATTGGAAAAACCAGGCCAGCAAAACAAGCCTTTCATGAACCGTTCTTTTTCTGGTAATCGTTTTACCTCGTCGATAACTCGGCGATCCATCAGTCTGTAATCACCCACATTTTCGGGTATTGGCATTTCGCTTAAATGATTAAATACTTTATAAAAAAGCCCTGCGGTATTTCTTTTTATTCTTGTGTCACTCTCTCTTGATACTCGCTTTGCAAATACAACATGATACCCGTTAAGCCATTGATTTATCATTTGAGGTATGAGCTCGGGAGGATCCTGTAGGTCTGCATCTATTGGGATAATTGCGTCACCGTTGGCATGCTCTATTGCAGCTGTCATTGCCGCTTCTTTGCCAAAGTTTCTTGATAAAAATAAACCCTTCACTCGAGAGTCAGATTCGCACTTTTCTGTAATTAATGATGCTGTGGCGTCCTTTGATCCATCGTCTACGCAAATAATTTCATAGTCTTCATTTAGTTCTTTGAGGATTGGCTCTATGGTATTAAAAAAACTGTCGAAAACGGCTTCTTCGTTGTACATAGGCACAAGAATCGAAATTAATTTGTTTTTAGTCATGATGTATTTTGAGTCCTGTTATTGTTCTTCGAACCGAGTGAGCTCCAACACCCCAAAAACCCCCGCATCAATAAATCCACGGTTTTTATCCCCCTTCACCGGCGCAATATCCATATCCCCCATAAAGTGCTCGCGGCCTTTGGGGTTGTCGCTGTCGCAGTAGGCCATCATAAAACCGAGCTTTTTACCTTGGCTCAATTCGACTGATTGCACCGGCGTTTCGTTGGGGGCATATTCGTCTTTGTAGGTATCGGGGTAAACCGCTAATTGTACTTCCCAGTGAATAACGTGAGGCTTTTGAGCGCTGCGTTGCCATTGGGATTTTATGTGGTTGGGGTAGACACGCACGTTGGCTTTGTCGGCTTTTTTATCGGTCTCGCTTAAAAAGGGGCCTATGTCTACGGCTTGATTGTCGAGCGATACATGGTAAGCAAAAGCGTTGTAAGTAAATAAGTGATCGCCGCCGCTGTTGTCTTCGTCAATAAAAATTTCGAGGGCGTCATCATCCCAATAATGGTCGAGAGCGTCTGGGTGGCTGTCCATCAGAATGTCGTCGGTGATTTCGGCCAAGATGTAGAGGTGCTTTTCGGTCCAAACCACTTTGTAGCGTCCGCTAAAGTCGGCGCTGCTGCTGGGCGCTATGCCTGCCGTTAATTTATCAATATTGCGCCATGGCGCGTTTTGCCATGCGATGTCGGCAGGGTTGCCGTCAATAATCGGGGCGGTGCTTACGTACGGCGCTTGATAGGTAACCGTTTGATCTTTTTTGGGCGCTGCGTTTGTGGCTGCGGCCGAAAACAGTAGCCCGCTTGCGAATGCGTTTGTGAGCAAAAATGGCGTTATTTTTTTCATGCTTATGCCTTTAGGTACCAGCTTCCGTTAATCAGCGCGAGAGTGTAAGGGCTTGTTTTAGGGGTGTCTACGACAGCGCCTAGACTTTTTAGAAGGTCTTCTGCAATTTGTGTGGCCTTGGCCACAATGCGCGGTGTTTAAAAGCCGGTTTCGCGGAATTTTGCGCGATATGCGCGTTTTAATTCGCTGAGGTTTTTAGGTTTAAGCGTGTCTCATTGACCATTGTTTAGGTTTTAACTGGCGCGATATTTTGCGTAATCAATGCCTTATTGTAGATTGACGGGTAATTTGGGATTCCCAAGCGCATTCCTAAGGTAGGCTCTTGAGTGCAATACATGTGCACCAATAGGGCGATGGGTAGTCTGAGCGCGGGCGAATGGCGGGATTTCCTTTTTTTATCTTTGTTTTATCTTTTCTTATTTTTCTATTTTGCGAGTAAACGATACTTTAATGACGCTAACTGATATCAATCATTCTATTTTTGTGGGCGCGGTTTTAGCGCTGTTGTGTGTGGTGGCGAGTTTGCTATCGCGGCGTTTTGGTGCGCCCATTTTGTTGGTGTTTTTAATCCTTGGCATGTTGGCAGGCGAAAATGGTCCCGGCGGGATTATGTTCTCCGATTACAGCTTGGCGTTTTTACTGGGCAGTTTGGCGTTAGCAGTCATTATTTTGGATGGTGGTTTGGGCGCACGTAAAGACACCTTTAGGGTAAGCCTAAAACCCGCTTTAAGTTTGGCGACGCTGGGTGTTTTGCTCACGGCGGGCATTACTGGTTTTGCGGTGCGCTGGTTGTTTGAGCTGCCTTGGTTAGAGGCCTTTTTAATCGGTGCCATTGTTGGCTCGACCGATGCGGCGGCGGTATTTGGTTTATTGCGTTTTGCTAAATTAGATTTGCCCGAGCGCACCAGCGCGACGCTGGAAATTGAGTCTGGCACGAACGACCCTATGGCGATTTTTTTGACCGTGAGCTTGGTGCAGTTGCTGGTGTTAAAACAGGATAATCCCGGCGGCGCCATGTTGCTGCAATTTGCCCAGCAAATGGGCCTGGGCACAATATTGGGTTTGGCGGGTGGCAAAGGGTTGGTGTGGTTATTACGCCGTATGCCGCTCACGGCAGCGCTCTATCCACTGTTTGTTTTGGCGGGTGGTTTGAGCGTTTTTGGTGCTGCCAACCATTTTGGTGGCAGTGGTTTTTTGGCGATTTACATCGTGGGCGTGGTGATTGGTAACTCGCCAGTGCCCTATAGCACCGACATTCACCGTTTTCACGATGGTATTGCGTGGTTAAGCCAAATTGGTATGTTTGTCATGCTGGGTTTGTTGGTCACGCCCAGCCATTTACCGCCGATTATTATGCCCGCGATTGCAATTGCTTTAGTGCTGATTTTTATCGCGCGGCCAGTGGCGGTGGTGTTGTCGCTGTTGCCATTTCGGTTCCCGTGGCGCCAGCAGGTATTTATTAGTTGGTGTGGTTTACGCGGTGCGGTGCCGATTATTTTGGCGCTGTTCCCGTCGTTAGCGGGGCTGCAAAATACCGATACCTTTTTTGAATTGGTCTTTTTTGTGGTGTTAATTTCGCTGGTATTGCAAGGTTGGACGATTGCACCCTTGGCGCGCTGGTTAAAAATAGAGCTGCCTAAACTCACCAAAGAACCCGACCACAAAAGCTTGTTATTAGTACCCGAGCACGAAAAAAGCCTGCATATTTACGAGGTTTTACAAGGCTGTCGCGCGTGTTTTATGCGCAGTGCCGAGCTGCCCTTAAGCGAAGGCGCGCAGTTAACGGGCATTATTCGCGCAGGCCTTTACCTTAAAGTTAGCCGCGCGCAAAAGTTGGAGCCGGGCGACCAAGTAATGATTTTAGGCTCGGCCGATACCTCGGCCTTAGGTGCTTTTTTTGCGCCTGTGTCGGCGATTGATCATTCCCAAAACATGGCGTTTTTTGGTGAGTTTGTAATCTCGCCGAGCGCCCGTTTGTTGGACGTGGCGGAGGTTTACCCCTTTGCCGTGCCCGATGCCTATCACGACTTTACCGTGGCGCAGTTTGTGAATAAAAAACTCCATGGCAAACCCGTGGTGGGCGATAGAGCAGTTTTGGAAACCGTTATGTTTGTGGTGCGTGAGATGAAAGATCTGCACATAGTGTCGGTGGGTTTAAAGCTCAAGCGTATTAAGGTTCCTTAGCCGTGCACTGATGCTTGGCCGCAGGACTTTACATTGGCATGACGAGACGAATGGTTCGGAGGCAAGATGATGAATAAGTTGCCGCGCTGGGTCGAGTACGGCGCTTTTTTGCTGACCTTTGTGGCGGGCACAGTAAACGCCATTGGCGTACTGGGCTTTAAGCATCAAGCCATTTCACATTTGTCGGGTACGGCGACCTTATTGGCTACGCAGCTTGGTGCATTTAGGTTTGGGGAAGCTGGCCATTTAGTGGCGGTACTCCTCTGTTTTGTTGCGGGTGCGGCGTTTTCGGGTTTTGTACTTTCGGGGTTTGCACTGTCGGGCCAATCATTGCGTTTGGGTAAGCGTTACGACCTGCTGCTATTTACAGAAGCCGGACTATTAATTGTCGCTATATATGGCTTTAACCACGGCTTCTGGTTGGGCCATTACGCCGCTTCAGCCGCGTGCGGTTTACAAAATGCTTTAGCCACTACTTACAGCGGCGCTATTGTGCGCACCACCCATGTCACCGGTATATTTACCGATCTCGGCATTATGCTCGGCGCAAAACTGCGCGGCGAAACCTTCGATAAACGCAAAGCGATTTTATTTTTACTGATTATTAGCGGCTTTATTGTGGGCGGTGTATTTGGTGCCTTGGCGTTTAACCACATCCAATTTTGGACGCTAGTAGCACCTGCGGTTTTGTGTGTACTGTTGGCGCTGGTATATCGGGTTTATCGTTTGCGCGCTGGGGTTTAGTGGCCGAGTAAAAAAACCGAGCTAAAAAAACAACGAAAAACCGAGTGCAGGCACTCCTCAAAAACCGGCACACCTCAAAAACCAGCGCCACAAAATAAAAAACCTCGCATCGCGAGGTTTTTGGCTGGGTGATGTAATTACTTTTTAAGATTAAAGCTTATGGCTTATAACCCTGCGTGCCTATTAGGTTTTAAACATGCCAATCAATTATCGGCGAGCGCCGATGCTTTAATTTTTTAGGTTTTCCCTTTGATAGGTTCCTGTCCTGCTGTTTTCTAATTTTTCAGAATTTAAATTTACGCAATTCCCGCAATACTTTTCCCTCCATCGACTTTAATAATTTGCCCTGTGGTGTAGCTGCTGTTAATTAAAAATAATACCGCCTCGACTATCGCTTGGCTGCCGCCGATTTTTCCTAGCGGGATCGATTTTAATTTTTCTTCTCCATCTGTTGTTGCTGCACCTTCTGGCCATAACGCCGCGCCGGGGGCTATGCCGTTGACTAATACGTGGGGGGCTAATTCCAGTGCGAGGCTTTGGGTGAGCATTGCGTTGGCGGCTTTGGCCATGCAATAAATTGTATGTTCTCTTTTTGGGGTGAACGCATAAATATCGGCGATATTAATAATGCGGCCCTGGTTTTTAATGAGGCTTGGCGCGAGTGCTTGGCTTAAAAAAAACGGCGCTTTGGCGTTGCTGTTAAATAGATTGTCCCAATCAGTACTGGTAGCTTGGCCGATGGGTGTTTTATAAAAACTGGAGGCATTGTTAATTAAGATATTGATGTTATTAAAACTATTCAACGCGCAATCGGCAATTTTTTGCGCGGCATCGGGATGATTTAAATCGGCTTGAATCAATAGCGCCGAGTTGGGGCGCGCGGTATTTAATTGCGCGGCGACATCATCGGCGGAAGTTTTAAAATAATGCAAAACGATATTGTAACCTTGTGCGTGTAAGGCGAGTGCCAGCGCTTTACCGATGCGTTGCGCGCTACCCGTAATCACGGCTACGGGAGCAGAATTATTGAGTGTCATTTTTTATGCCTGCGCTGTGTTTTGTTTTTTAAAACCTGTCAGAGAATTGATGCGCGCCTTATTCATCGCCTCGCCAATGGCTGCGCCCTGTAAACCTTGGGCCATAAACGGGGCGGCATTAATGCCTTTGCAGCTGGCGAGTGCTGCGCGCAAATAATCGCTTTGGGGGTAGGGCGTATTTTCTAAGCCGGTGCGGCCTTGGGCATCGGCTTGGCAGACGATTAAAAACTGTTCAAAAAATTCGGGGTTTTTATAGGCGCCTAAGGTATTGAATAATTTATTTAAGGTGTTGGGATTTAATTCCTGTGCGCGGTGGCCGTGGGTGTGAAATTCGGCGCAAGCGAGCGCCAACGCTTTTTCGGCATTGGGTACGGCCAAGCGCGCACACAAGGATTTAATTCTTTTTAAACCTTTTAATTCGTGACCGTGGTGGCGCGGTAATAATTCGGCGGGTGTACAGGCTTTGCCTAGATCGTGAATTAAGGCGGCAAAGCGTACTTGAATATTGGGTGTTAATTCGGCGGCGCGTTTAAGGCTGAGCAAGCTGTGCAAACCGGTATCAATTTCTGGGTGGTGTTCCGGCGGTTGTGGTACGCCAAATAGCGCGTCCAGCTCGGGCATTACTCGCGCCAGTGCGCCGCAGCTGCGCAGCACCTCAAAAAAGCGCTCGGGATTTTGTTCGCTTAATGCGCGCTCGGTTTCTTTCCAAACACGTTCGGGCACCAGCGCGTCTACTTCGCCAGCGGCCACCATTTTGGCCATTAAGTCTTGGGTCTCGGCGGCCACGCTAAAACCCAGGTGGTGATAACGCGCCGCAAAGCGCGCGATGCGCAAAATGCGCACGGGATCTTCGCTAAACGCGGGCGAAACGTGGCGCAGTATTTTTTGCTGAATATCGCGTTGGCCACCGTAGGGGTCAACTAGCTGGCCGTCGCTATTTTGCGCGATGGCATTAAGTGTAAGGTCGCGGCGGGCGAGGTCTTGTTCCAGCGTGACTTCGGCGCTGGTATTAAATGCAAAGCCCGCATAACCGGGCGCGGTTTTGCGCTCGGTGCGGGCGAGGGCGTATTCCTCTTTGGTGTTGGGGTGCAAAAAAACGGGGAAGTCTTTGCCAACTTGGATAAAACCGTCGGCGAGCATTTGCGCTGGACTCGCGCCCACCACGACCCAATCGCGCTCGTGAAAAGGGTAGCCGAGCAATGCGTCCCGCACGGCGCCGCCCACTAAATAAATGTGCATGTCATTGCCCTCAAGAGTGAGCGGCAATCTTACGTTAATTGGCGGCGACAAGCTGCAAAGTGGAATCCCGACCACCTTTACAAAGGAGTTAAGCCCCTTCGACAAGCTCAGGGGCGGGTTAAAAATTAGTGTTTCAAATAACGCGACATTTTTTCCAAGCTGTCTTGCATCACCTTTGCGGGTAAGGATTGGCCTTCCTGCACATCCATTTTTTGGTTAAAGACTTTTTGGCGGCCCATGGTGTCGATGGTGTAGAGCTTGCCGTGGTGCAGGATGGCGCGGTCGGACCAGTTTTCCATGATCAAGCTGCGTTCGGTGTTGCTGGTATCAAACAGGGATTGGCCGGTGGAGTAGCTGGCGATAGCATTTTTGCAGCCAAAAATGTGACTGGCCACGGTGGGGAATAGATCGAGATGCGAGCTGATATGGTTAAAACTCTGCGGCGCGGGCGGTAATCCGGCCATGGCGCTGGCCGCTTTGGGCCATAAAATCAGCATCGGCACTTTGGTTTGCCAATCGCTAAAGTTACTGTTGTGGCCCCAAAAGTTTTTGCCGCTTTCGTTAAATTCTTGACCGTGATCGCTGGTGATGACGATAAGCGTGCTGTCCATCAGCCCTTGGTTTTTAAGTTGTTCAACCACGGTTTTTATTTGCGTGTCGACAAAATGGGCGGTTGTTTTGTAGAGATTTAAAAAGCCGGTGGCGTCGGTTTTGTTATCCAGTTTGAGGTAATTAACCTTATCCCAGCGCGGTGTAAATACTGGCGGATAATTGGCCGGTAGGCTAAAGGCGTGCGGCGCATCGTAAAAGGCAAAACCAAAAAAAGGCTGCGTGTCTGGTGTTTGTTGAATGTCTTTAATCAGCCGCTGGGTGATGTCGATGTCGTTTTCGGCACTGGTTTTTTGTTGGCCTTTTTGCAGTTTGGCATTTGCATTCGTGCTCAGGTTTGCAAACACCGTGCGGTCGAATTCTGGGAATGTGAGCGTGGCGCTGCCGTAAATAAAGTGCTGATAATTGTGCTGTTGGGTTAGCTCAAATAACGGGCTGCCGCGCGCGATATTGAGCATGGGCCGCCAGTAACTGCCATCAATGCCGTAATACAAACTAAAAATTCCGTAGCGCGTGGAATTGCTGGTGCTGTAGTGATTATTAAAGGTGTAAGCCTCGGTTTTGAGGCTGTCGGTAAACGGCATAATCTCGGGCGTGAGCATATCGGCGCGCAGCGAATCGACAATTAAATAAAGAATGTTGAGTGGTTTTTGTGCGCGGCTTGATGGCGACACCGCGCTGCAATCGAAGGGTTCGAGCGGGTAATTGAGGGGTGCCGATTTCACCGACAGTGTGGCTTTTTTGCTGGTATCCACATCAAAGCCCCAACTTTTTAATTGCTTGCGCATGCTGATGGGTGGCAACCAAGGAATGTAGCGGTTTTGCTGAATCACAGGGTTCCATTGCAGGCCATCGGCAAAACCATTAAACAGAATAAAGCCCACTTCTAGCAGGATAAACGCGCCCAGCCAGTGCCTTTTTTGCGGACCTTTCAGCCAGCCTTTTTGGGTGATTAACCACAGCCACAAAAATTGCAGGCCAATGGCGCTCGCTAACACCGCCGCAATGCCCAGCCATATCGACCACGAAAACGCGATATTTTCCAGCAGCGCGCCGCCCAATAATAAATTCACCACCATGCCGTTAAGGTGAAAGTGGTAAAGCGCATAGACCCGTAAGTTGGTTATCACAATCAAAAACGCCATCGCGAAAAGCACAATCGCCACAGGTTTTTTGAGCGGCGCATACATTAGCCCCAGCAGCCCAATCACCGCCGCCAGCAAAAAACTAAACAGCGTGAAGTGCAGCGTTAGGCCCACTAAGCGATAAAGGCCATCGAGAAAATTAACATCGGTGGCAAGGCTAAACGTGACTAACGCCAAAGTGAGCGCATTTAAAAAAGCAAACGCCAGCAGCCACGGAGTGGCTTTTTGGGTGAGTCTGGAGGTGGGCGGCGTGGCGGGGGAAGTGATGTCCATAAAACGACGATGCTCAAGTCAAAAAAGGGCGCATTGTCGTTTTTATGGGTTGTTGGGTGCAAGTTGGATTTGTGGTGTGTTTGGGGGCTGAGGTTTCTAGGGTAAAACATCAAAACTTTTTTCTGCCGATTTAAAAACAAAAAAATACCGAGCCCAAAGCTCGGTATTTTTTAAGTGGCAAAGCCAGAAGTATTATCTTAATAACCTACATCCATGCAGGCCTAGTGGCCCAGAAAATAACCGCGCGACTGCATTTGGGCTTGGTGCTGAATGGTTACAGCTCAATAAGTATAAATTCTCGCCCTTGTTCTACTTCTAACCAATCCCTTAAATCGTAGGCTTATTCGCCGCTAACACTTTTTGCCGTTGTTGCACATAGGCGAGTGCGCTGGGGTGGATGGCGCCGCTGCTGCCGGTTTCTAACCAGCGCCGTACGCGGCCCGCATCGCCCACGGGGGAGTGTTTGCCAAAAGAATCGAGCAGCACAATAGCGAGATGGCGTTGCTGGATTTTGGTTTGCAATACCAGGCAGCGGCCAGCGGGATTGGTGAAGCCGGTTTTGCTGGCATCTATGCGCCATTTACCTGCGCGCACCAGTAAATTGGTATTGGTGAAAGACTGCACCTGCGCGGGCGTGCGGAAGTGCAGATCTTTTTTAGGTTGAGTGCTGAGCTGTGCAATAAGAGGTTGGCGGGCAGCGGCTTGGATGAGAAGGGCGAGATCGCGCGGGGTGGAGACATTGTTGCGTGACAGGCCGGTGGGTTCATCAAAGTAGCTACTGCTCATGCCGAGCGCTTTGGCCTTGCTGTTCATGGCGGTGATAAACGCCGCATAACCGCCGCTGTAATGATGGGCGAGCGTGGCGGCGGCGCGATTCTCGGAGGCCATGAGTGCTAGCAATAACATGTCGCGGCGCTTGAGTTGGCTGCCGAGCTTCACACGTGAAAATACCTTTTTCATCACTGGGGTTTGCGAAATATTGACGGCGATCCATTCATCCAGCGCGGCATTGTTCAGATCGTCTAACACGACCAGTGCGGTCATTAGTTTGGTGACCGAGGCAATGGGGACTATGGTGTCGGGATTGCGCGCATATAGGATTTCGTGGGTGTCCACATCTATAATGAACGCACTGACCGAAGCTAACTGCAGCTTGGCGGGGTTGAGCGTGACTTTTGCCTGCGCGAGGCCAGATAACAACAGTAATGGCGGCAGCAATAGGGACGGTAAGAATGACAGCAACAAACTTCGGATAGACACGCTCTATATCTCGCAAAAAAGTGGAGGGCTCGGTGGACACTGACTACTTTGGTGATTCAACTGAGGTTTCTAGGTTCAACTGCGGTTTCTAGGATTATCCTTAATCTTCATGTCCTTATAAAGCAACGGCAACAAAAACGCTTTAATCAACAGCAACAAAAGCTCTTTAATCGACAGCCACAAAAAATCTTTAATCGACAGTCACAAAAGCAGTAGTGTAAATATGAGACACGTTTTGTCAGAGCGCCCCGAAGAAGCGACGAAAAATAAAGTATTTCTTGTGGGGGACCCCCGGTACCGGCTGGCTGTGCAGCCTCAACGAGTGAAGCCCAAACGGCGCTGGCGCTGGTTGCTCATATTGTTTGTGCTCTGCTTGGGGATCTTGGCGCTAGCGTGGTTCGAGGCGCGTACCTCTTGGTTGCAGGCGCGTTTGCTGCCCGATTACGCTCGCACGCTGTCATTTGGCGTCGAGGATGGCACTAGCGACAACATCCACTTTCCCGTGAAGGGCCCGTTCGATCAGCGTTTAGGTTACGTACAATTGCCCGCAATGCTGGCTCGGTTGGAGTCCAATGGTTTTTTTATCGATCGCCAAGTGCGATTTTCGCCGCCGCTGCGCCGCTATGTTGATGCCGGTTTTTATCCGCCTTACCCTCAAAAAACACAAGCTGGGCTGATGATTCGCGATGTCGACCAGCAAACCCTGTTCGGTTTCCGCTATCCCCGCCATGTATTCACACGCTTTGAAGATATTCCGCCCTTAATGGTCGAATCCTTAGTCTTTATCGAGGATCGTCGTCTGTTATCGGATGACCGCACGCAGATGAACCCTACGGTGAACTGGGGGCGTTTTATCAAGGCGGCTGTATTCAAAGCCGGCGAGGCTATCAATATCGAGACGCCTTCTATGGGCGGCAGCACTTTGGCCACTCAAATAGAAAAATTTCGCCATTCCGAACGCGGTATCACCGGTTCTGCACAGGAAAAACTGCGCCAAATGGTATCGGCCAGTGTTCGGGTGTATCAGCAGGGTAGTGACACTCAGCCTGCGCGTCGGCAGCTTGTTTTGGATTATCTGAATACCGTGCCCCTTGCGGCGGCGCCTAGTTATGGGGAAGTTAACGGTATTGGCGATGGCCTCCATGTTTGGTTTGGTGCAGACCCCAGCGAGGTTAGCCGCCTGCTGCAACTACAGCAGCCCAAGGCCGAGCAATTGCAACAGCAGGGTCTAGCGCTGCGCCAAGTGCTGGCACTGATGGTGGCCCATCGGCGGCCCTCTTATTACTTGTTACAAAATCGCCCCGAATTGGGTGAGTTAGTCGATTCACATTTGCGGCTATTACAGGCAAATGGGCTGATTAGCCCCACGCTGGCGCAGGCAGGTCTGGGGCAGCGCATTGCGTTTCGCAACTTCCACCTGCAACCCGCTGTGGTGCCGACCGAATTTAACAAGGGTGTGAATGTGGTGCGCAACCGCTTAGTGAACCTGCTGGGCGTACCACCTTATGATTTAGATCGGATGGATTTGAGTGTTACCACCACCTTGCAAAAGGATCTACAAGCGAGCGTTACAGCCCATTTGCGGAGTCTGCGTGACCCTGCCGTGGCCGAGGCTCAAGGGCTGGTGGGAAAATTCCTGCTGAATGCTGGGCAGGCCAAAAACCTGCGCTACAGCTTCACCTTGTTTGAGCGCAGTGCCGAAGGCAATAAGGTGCGGGTGCAAACCGACAATACCGACATTCCTTTTGACATTAATGAAGGCAGCAAATTGGAGTTGGGCTCTACCGCCAAACTGCGGGTGTTGTCGTCTTACCTAGACATTATGGTTGCGCTATACGAACGCTATGCGCCTTCGCTGCCCGCCTCCATCAATAGTAGTGAATACGACCCACTAACCCGCTGGGCATTGGCCCAGTTGAGTGCGAACCCCGGCATGACCTTGGACCAAATGTTGGCTGCCGCCTTGGATCGCACTTATTCGGCTAACCCTAACGAGTCGTTTTTTACCGGCGGTGGCCTGCATACCTTTAGCAATTTTCGGCGTGAGGATAATGGCCGCAATCCTTCGGTGCGCGAAGCGCTGAACGAATCTATTAACCTCCCGTTTGTGCGCATGCTGCGGGATGTGGTCAATCACATCACTTACCAGCAGTGGCAAGACTTACAGGCGGTGATGAGGGACGATAACGACCCCAGACGCAAAGAAGTACTGGCCCGTTTTGCCGATAGAGAGGGCGCTAAGTTTTTGTCCCAATTCTGGAGCAAGTATGCCGGGCACAGTGTTGAAGAGCGTATCGACACCTTTTTGCAGGGCTTGACGCTCACGCCTGTGCGCGCGGCGGTGATTTACCGTTATTTGCACCCAACGGCAGACCTGAACAGCTTAAGCGATTTTATGGTCAAGCATCTAACCCAGCCGCCCGATGCACGCACACTCGCGCAGTTATATGATCGCTACGCCCCCGGTAGTTTTAACCTGCAAGACTTGGGCTATTTGGCCAAGGTGCATCCGTTGGAATTGTGGCTGATGGGTTATTTGCTGCAAAACGGTGATCCGAAGTTTTCGGCTGTATTAGCGGCTAGTAGTGATCAGCGTCAGGAAGTGTATCGCTGGCTCACCCGCACTCGTGCGCGCAGTGCGCGCGATAGCCGTATACGCACCATGTTAGAGGTGCAAGCCTTTGCCGAATTGCAGCGCCGCTGGAGCATGCTGGGTTTTCCGTTCGAGCATTTAGTGCCCTCTTTAGCGACCGCGCTGGGTAGCTCGGGAGATCGTCCGGCGGCCTTGGCCGAGCTGATGGGCATCATTTTAAACAACGGTAATCGCATCGCGCCCCAGCGTGTTAGTCGCATGGTCTTTGCAGCCGAAACGCCTTACGAAACCCATGTTTCTTTTCCTCCGGCAGTAGAAGAAACGGTGATGCAGCCCGAAGTGGCGCATGCCATGAAGCTGGCGCTGGCGGACGTGGTTAACAAAGGCACCGGCCGGCGCTTGCGCGGCGCGTACAAAAACGCCGATGGCAGCGATATGGTCATGGGAGCTAAGACTGGCACGGGTGATAACCGTTTGGTATCCCGTGCGGGCGGTCAGCGCATTACGGGTCGCGCCCTCAGCCGCACCGCTACGCTGGTGTTTTATCTCGGCGATAACCACTTTGGTACGCTCACAGCTTTTGTGGTGGGTGACGAGGCCGGACAATACAGTTTCACCTCGGCCCTGCCCAGCCAAGTACTGCGTGGCATGGCATCGATTTTGGAGCCTTACATCCAGCAAATTCCAGGTATAGACGACGCATCGCCAGTGCCGTATCCCGTAAATGATGCATTGCCGGACGAGATTTTTTGTGATGATTGCATGACAGAGGAAGAGGTTGAACCGCAAGTAGAGACGCAAGTGGAAGCGCCACTTGATCCGGAAGTTGAGGAGCCTGTTGAGACCTCCGTTGATTTAGACGTTAATGAGCCCCTTGAGACGAACATGGAAGCTGAGGTGCTTAATTGGGAATAGCGTAAGTTAGAGCTCTTTACCCTAAAAACCTCAGTTGAGGTTTTTAGGTTTACTGGTTGCTGCACCACGAGCAAAGCTACCAAGCACACCTAAATCCACCCAAAGCCATGTTTTGTTGCTACTGCTCTCGAGTGCAATTATCGAACAGCTGAAGAGATACCAAGCGCTCAACTATGCAGACCCTCGCCGCTATGATCACCATCCAAATTCAAACAGACGACTTTGACCACAACACGCTTTACCAAAGCTTGCGCGGCCAAGCTGATTGCGGCGCGATAGTGACATTTACCGGTTTAGTGCGCGAATTTAACGGCGAGAGCGCCTTATTTTTAGAGCATTACCCCGGCATGACCGAGCACAGCCTAGCGCGCATCGCCCAAGACGCCAGCCAACAATGGCCGCTGCAAAAAGTCACTATTGTGCATCGCGTGGGCGAGCTATTGCCCGCGCAGCAAATTGTATTTGTGGGTGTCGCTAGCGCCCATCGCCATGCCGCTTTTGCCGCCTGCGAGTACATTATGGATATGCTTAAAACCCGTGCGCCGTTTTGGAAAAAAGAAGGCGCCACCTGGGTTGAGGCTAAAACCCGCGACCACATCGCCGCCAAGCGCTGGATGCCCAAAAATGTCTAAGCGCCCAAAACCACCACCGATTTATTCGAATAACCGCTATTTGCAAGCCTTAGCTGTGCATTACAGCGTGCCCGCCGAGCTTATCTTCAAACAATTTCGCTGGGGTGCGATCGCTTTTGGCCTTGGTCTTGGGCTGGTTATTTACGCCAATGCCAGTCTGCCGAACTCGGTGCAGCAAGAGCTCATTGTTCTGGGTGGCCTGATTCTGGGCGGGATTGGTTTTTTAATCGCGATGCTGGCGCAAATGCGCATGATGATCGGGCGCTTTGTGCGCTTTTATTTGGATAAAGACAATAAACCACCGCGCGCAGATTAATCGCATTGGAAGCGGTGGCGCGTAAAGGTAGAATGCCCGTCGAAATTTTGTATGAGTTTTAACCAATGATTCCACGCATCCAACACACTTCTTCTACTCAAGCGCTGTATCTGCAATTTTTGGATGCGTTAAAAAATACCGGGTTTGAAGGCGAAATCGCTCCCGACTTTGCCACTCGCACGGTGCTGGCTACCGACAACTCTATTTACCAAGTGTTGCCGCAGGGCGTGGTTTTCCCTAAAGGCATTAACGACCTTATCCGCCTGACCGAGCTTGCGCACCACAGCCAATACCGCGCCTTGGTCTTATCGCCGCGCGGCGGCGGCACCGGCACCAATGGTCAATCGCTCACCGATGGTTTGGTGGTCGATATATCGCGCCACATGAATACCATTTTAGAAATTAACGCCGAAGAAGGATGGGCGCGCGTGCAAGCGGGCGTGGTTAAAGATCAACTCAACGCTGCCATCAAACCTTACGGGTTATTTTTTGCGCCCGAGCTTTCCACCAGTAATCGCGCCACTATTGGCGGCATGATTAATACCGATGCTTCTGGCCAAGGCTCTTGCCGCTACGGCAAAACTCGCGACCACGTACTGGAATTAAAAACCGTACTGCTCGATGGCAATGTGCTGGTTAGTAGTGCGATTAATGACGAAGCCCTCACGCTTAAAAGCAGCGAGCAAAACATCTCGGGCCTCGCGCACCGAGTAATTAACAGCATCCAACGCGAACACAGCGATTTAATCGAGCAAAAATTCCCCAAACTCAATCGCTGCTTAACGGGCTACGACCTCGCCCATATTCGCGACGACCAAGGCTTGTTTAATTTAAATAATATTTTGTGCGGCAGCGAAGGCACTTTGGGTTTTATAGCGGAAGCAAAAATTAACCTGTTAAAAACCCCAAAATTTTCGGCATTAGTGATTGTTAATTACGACAGCTTCGATAGCGCGCTGCGCGATGCACCGCGCTTAATGCAAGCCGGCCCAACCAGTATCGAAACCATCGATTCGCGTGTATTAGAGCTCGCCATGGCCGACAGCATTTGGCACGACGTAGCCGAATATTTTCCCAGCGAAAATATCGAGCAAATTAAAGGCATGAATCTGGTCGAATACACCGCCGATACCAAAGAAGCATTAAGCCAAGGGCTCACCAAGCTCATCGACGTTTTAAAAGGTACCGATGCCGCCAATGGTTGCGTGGGGCACGGCCTTGCGATGGGCGATAACGCGGTTAAAAAAATCTGGGAGATGCGCAAAAAAGCGGTGGGTTTATTAGGCGGCGCCAAAGGCGAAGCTCGGCCTATTCCTTTTGTTGAAGATACCGCCGTACCGCCCGAAAACCTCGCCGATTACATTGCCGAATTTCGCGCGTTATTAGACAGCCACAATTTAACTTACGGCATGTTTGGCCATGTTGATGCAGGCGTTTTACATGTTCGTCCCGCCATCGATATGAAAGACGCCAACGCGCTAAAAATGGTACGCACAATTACTGATGCTGTAGCCGCGCTCACGCAAAAATACAACGGCTTGTTGTGGGGCGAACACGGTAAAGGCGTGCGCAGTGAATACGCGCCGGCATTTTTTGGCGAGCTTTACCCACAGCTGCAACGCATTAAAGGTGTCTTTGATCCCTACAACCAATTAAACCCCGGCAAGATTGCGACACCCATTGTTAGCGATGGTGAGCCCAAGATTGAATTATTAAAAATTGACGAAGTGCCTACGCGTGGTCAAGTAGACAGCCAAATTCCCGTGCAACTGTGGCAAGGCTTTAGCGAAGCCGTTTATTGCAACGGCAACGGCGCTTGTTTTAATTGGAATACCGCCGATGCCATGTGTCCGTCCTACAAGGTCACTCGCAACCGTGTGCATTCCCCCAAAGGACGCGCCTCGTTAATTCGCGAATGGATTAAACAATTAAACGACAAGGGTTTTAATGCCGATGCCTTTGATGGCAGCTACGACAAAATTCCTGCCGCCGCGAGTTTTAGCGAACGCCGTAAAAACAGCAAAAATGCGGTGCAAGAATACGATTTTTCGCACGAAGTTATGGATTCCATGAGCCAGTGCTTGGCGTGTAAATCCTGCGTGGGTCAGTGCCCCATTAAAGTGGATGTACCCGAGTTTCGCAGTAAATTTTTGGCGCTTTATCACACCCGTTATGCACGTCCTTTAAAAGATTATTTAGTCGCTAATCTCGAGCGCATTGCGCCTTTAGTTTCGCCCATCGCAGGCTTAGCCAATTTTATGCAGGCGTTACCGCCAGTTAAAAAACTATTGGCCAATACCGTAGGTTTTGTAGACAGCCCACAATTTTCGCGCACGCACTTTAATCAGAAATTAAAAAAATTAGGGTTGGTATACGCCACCACTAAAAACATCAAGGCACTCAATGAAGAACAAAAACAACTCAGCGTTATTTTTGTGCAAGACGCCTTCACTCGATTTTTTGAGGCCGACGTTGTACTCGACGCATTAAAAGCTTTAAAAACTTTAGGTTTTAATCCGCTGGTTGCGCCCTACAGCCCCAACGGTAAACCGCTGCATGTACACGGTTTTTTACGCGAATTTAAACAGCAGGCCACTAAAACCGCCGAGCATTTAAATACACTCGCCCAAAGTGCGCTGCCGTTAATTGGTCTCGATCCCGCCATGACGCTCGCCTACCGCGCCGAATATGTTAAAGCCTTAGGTGAAGAAAAAGCGCCAAAAGTACAATTGATTCAAGAGTGGTTAGCCACCCAACTCGACACGTTAAAAATACAAAAAGAAAGTTTTACGGCCGGTAAATTTAAATTGCTGGGCCACTGCACCGAAAAAACCAACGTGCCTGCCAGTACCAGTATGTGGCAACAGGTTTTTAGTGCATTAGGGCAACATTTAGCGATTGAACAAGTCGGCTGCTGCGGCATGGCTGGCACCTTTGGCCACGAAACTAAAAACCGCGAAGCCTCCAGTCAAATATTTAATTTAAGCTGGCGCGAACCGGTAAACCAAGATCAATCCGAAGTCCGTTTATTAGCCACCGGCTACTCCTGCCGCAGCCAAACCCTGCGCGAAGCCGGTGTGGAATTATTGCACCCGTTACAGGCGCTGTTGATGGCGGTAAAAACAATGGATGAGGCAACAATTGATTTAAAAACAAGCGAAGAAAAAACAGATAACGCTTAGCGGTATTAAAAAATCAGTGGGGCTGGAGCGGTTTCACCAGACGCAATGTAGCGAGTTGCCGCTTAATGTCACGCATTATTGCGCTCATTTATAATCCTAAAAACCGCAGCTGAATCACCAAAGTCTGCGCAATTCCTTGACGCGCCTAGCAAATGTTAAAAATTTTAACAACCAATAAGGTTGCCCTGCATTTTCAACATTCACTATTAACATCAAGGGCTTACACATCTTTTTGGCGCTCAACTGAGGTTTCTAGGTTCAGTCTAGGGCCTTCAGGCATTGCAAATCAATTAAGAAAGCTGAATTGCCTTGTAGCCCAGCATTGAATTATCCGCTTGGCGCTCTGTAACGATTTCATATTCCTCATAGTCGGACCCAAAAACGTTATCGGCAGCATTGGAAGTGTCTTTCGCCCGACCGGTATATTCAGAGTGATTTAAATACACCTTATTGCAGAGGTCGTCATCGAAACAGAATTGCGATACCAGAGATTGCACGCCATTGTGCACAACTTTGAAGTGAATGTGGCTTGTTCGACTCGGATACCAGCCAGGAAAGCAAGTTTTAAAATAGACTAGACCATCTTCATCCGTCGTTTGCACACCCCGGAACCAGCGCGATGCTAATGCTTCATTGTTATTCCCAGTGCAAAACCCGCTATTAAAGCTTCTGGCATTTGAGCTTCCAGCGCTATCACCCGAATAAATACCTCTGCGATCACAATGCCAGATATCAATATCCGCGCCAGCAATCGGTTGACAGTTCACATCAACCAGTTTTAACACCAACACCATGGGAATACCCACTTCACCTTCGGAAATATCTTGGCGATATTCATCTGGGTTGAAATAGCATGGACCCAGCGTGTAAGACTTGGTGACTGTACACATATTCCCCATACCGCTGTCGAAAGGATCACTAATGGGGGGGAAGTCCGCCTGCAAGGAGGCGGTACCACCGCCAGCCCAATCATTCGACCCGCTGGCACCACTCGAACTGCTGGCGCCATTGGAAATACTGGAACTGCTTCCGGGAGTGCTACTAGCCCCGCATCCTGCAAGCGTAAGTAAAGGAGCGGCTGAAACCGCCACTCCTAGGGTTTTTAATAATTTGCGTCGTTTAATTTCGAGTGAGGCTTCACGTTTCATTTTTAATTCCTGCCGTTTACGATTTAGACCCAAACCTGCCGAGTCGAGAAAGTCTATTTGCCGCGACCCATGTCGCGCTGTATGTACTATGACAAATAATCAATCACCAATTAACAACCAAATATGCAAGAAATGTTAAGACACACAGTTGAGAGCCAAAAAGATACGTATTCCTTTGATGTGCATGGCGCGTAGTGGTCAACCCAACAGGCTTGGCGGTCGCACTGAGAAAACCCAGACTTATTAGCAGGCCTTTATCTATACAAAGACCGTTAAAATGGGTGCTCAAATTTATACCCTGCGCCATAAACAGCCCGTATTACCTCTTCATGGCAATTGGCATCCGTAAACTTGCGCCTTAATTTGGTGATATGAGCATCGATTGTTCGGTCACTGACCACCCGGTGGTCGGGATATATTCTGTCCATTAGCTGATCGCGAGAGAACACCCTCCGTGGCTCAATCGCCATAGTTTGCAGTAAACGAAACTCAACAGTGGTTAGTTGAAGTGCGTGATTTCCCCAAAACGCATCCATGCTTTTTTCATCAATCACCAACTGCGATTGCCTCACATCAGGCACAACAGCTTGTGCGCCCGCGCCTACGCTTATAAGGTAGCGACGCAATACCGCTCGAACTCGCGCAACCACTTCTCTGGGGCTGTAAGGCTTACAAATATAGTCATCGGCACCAATCTCCAAGCCAATCAGGCGATCTATTTCATCAACTCTCGCGGTTAACATAATAATCGGTGCATCGCTCAGTTTTCTTATTTCTCGGCAAAGCGTCAGACCATCCACATTCGGCAACATCAAGTCGAGCAATACAAGATCGGGCTTGGTCTGTTTAAATCGTTCTATAACATTCGCACCATCTGCTACCCAATGGACCAGATAATTATCGCGCTGCAAATAGACCGTTAGAGATTCGGCTAACACTGCTTCGTCTTCAACTAATAACACGGTCGCACTCACGAATTATTACTCCTGCAAATTGGCAGTTTGACGCTTACCGACAAACCGCCTAGATGACTATTGTTAAACTCCAACTGGCCATTGTGTGCGCTCACTATTACCGCACACAAATTTAAGCCTAAGCCCGAACCACCACTGTTTCGATCGCGCGAAGGGTCAACTCGAAACAAGCGCTCGGTCAAGCGCGGATACAAAACTGGGTCTACACCCGGCGCGGAATCAGCCACAGTTACCAACAAGTGATCATCATTTCTATCAACGCTTATTAGCACCATACCGGGGGCTTCGGTGTAGCGGCGGCTATTTTCCAATAGATTGGTAAATACCTGCCCCAAACGATGTTCGTCCGCCCATATAAGATCACTCTCGGATGACAATATCTGCAGCCCAAGAGACAAATTCTGCTGTGAGAATAGCGGTGCGTGCGCAGAGACCAAAGTCTCCAGCAGCTCTGAAATACTGCACGGCTGCAGAGTAAAACTCATTGCGTTATCGTCGGCGAGAGACAACTGATAGAGATTTTCGATTAACTTACTGAGCCGTTGGGTTTGCGTATGGAGCTTGCTTAAGCTCTCTTTTGATAGGGGCAAAATTTCATCTTGCATTCCTTCAATATAGGATTGCAGCCCAGCCACAGGCGTACGCAATTCATGTGCGATATCAGCGGTTAACTGCTTACGCTGTTGCTGACTCCTGAAGAGAGTTAATGACAGTTCATTGAGATTTTCGCCCAACAACGCCAGCTCATCTCTACCCAGCAGGGAAATTTTATCCTGATACTTCCCGTCACATAAATCCGATACGTAGCGATACAGCAAAGAAATTCGGCGAGTCATAAGAGCAGACAAAGGTATCGCCACCCCTATTGAAATAAGCAGTATACCCAAGGAAAAAAAGAGTATTAATTCGGTCTGTTGCTCGGCAATCGGCTCTTGCCAAAAGCTGGTCATACGCGCGGGAGGGGGAGGTAAACCAACATAGCCCACAATACGTGGGGGAGCAGTGCCTTTAAGTACAACGGGATAAATGCTGCTATTGGCCTCCTTTCTACCCGCCACTAATTTGGAATTTTCATCTAAAAGAAAATAAGGCAACGATTGTCCCTGAAACCCCAAAGAGCCATGTTCTGGCTCACCATATTGCTTCAGTGCGAGGTCAGGAGGCCTATTGTCCTTATTTGGAGCTCCGTCAGCAGGTATTGGCGGTGGCACACCCAATAAAAGAGGATTAGATAGATCATGAGCATGAACCCAAATAACCCAATCCCGAGAGTCATTGTTAAATTGCCGCCAAGAATGCTGCTTTGCAAAATAGTCGGCAAGTTGCCCTGCTAAATTTTCTAAGCGCACCATATCCGACTTGACAATATAAGCAAACACACCGCGCTCAAAGCTCCATCGCAATACGAAAAAGCCAGCCAACACAATAAGCACAATAACTGTGATAAACGAAAGTAAAAGCTTATAGCGTATTTTCATTGCAAGGGCAGTACCGCGTATGTTTTTGGTCGGGGCGACGGACTAGACTACCATGAAGCCAACCCAGGGTAAAAAAGGGTGCGGGGTCAAAAAAGGGTACGGGGTCAAAAAGGGTACGGGGTCAGGCCTTACATTTGACATTCGATCAATAGCAATTGGCTCAGAGGGGAACGGCTTGAATTTATAAAGCACGGCAAGCAACGGGAAATGCGGGGACAGGCGCTCATCAAAAAGAAAAGCCAAAATTATCAACGCTAGCTGCGAGAGGTCGGGGTCAGACCTTATAATTGACATTTTGTGAAATGTAAGGCCTGACCCCGTTGCCATGACCCCGTTGCCATAGCATTTGCTCAATGCAAGTTAGAGTTTTTGAAAAAACACATTCCATTAACTAACGGAATACCCTCAAAAAATACATTTCAACGTGTTATTTCACGCCTAAATCCCGAAGCTTTTAAAGCCTGCTTTTTAAAGTGGGTGGCGGATTTTAAAGATCAATAGGGTCAGAGTCATTGATTTCTCCATATTAAACCAACGACTAAAGCATTTTTCACTCATATCGCTATAGCGACTCATATTTCTAAAGGTGGCTTTTCCTTGAAAGAGAAAACCGAGGACAGGCACCCCTCAAAAGTAAAAACCTTATACCTCACACGCCCACCACACTTCAACATCAAGAACAAAAAACACTAACACCGCCAAAAAAATACATGGCCAGATAACCAGTATTTGCTATACCTAAAGAAAATATCCAACATCGAAAATGCCATGACCCAACCCCGCAGCCAGCTGGTATCCATTTGCGATACGCCTTATTACCACCTAGTTTCCCGCTGCGTGCGGCGGAGTTTTTTGTGTGGCTTTGATTCATCCACCAATACCAATTACGAGCATCGCCGAAGCTGGATAGAAGATCGCATTCGGCTGTTATCCTCGATTTTCGCCATTGATATTTGCGCCTATGCGGTGATGTCGAACCATTTGCATATCGTCATAAAACTCAACCCCCGCGAGGCGGAAGATTGGACTGCAGATGAGGTGCTCGAACGCTGGACAAGCCTTTATAAAGGCGCGCCGCTGGTGCAGCGCTACATGAATGGCGAACAGCTTGATGAAGCCGAACGAGAAGCCGTGAGCAATAGCGTTTTGATTTATCAAAAGCGCTTGCAGAGCCTTAGCTGGTTTATGAAGTGCCTTAATGAGCCAATCGCCCGCCAAGCAAATAAGGAAGATAAATGTACTGGCCATTTCTGGGAAAGCCGTTATAAATCCCAAGCTTTATTAACCGAACAAGCCTTACTCAGCGCGATGGTTTACGTAGATTTAAATCCCATCCGCGCGCAAATGGCTACAACACCCGAGACATCTGACTACACCAGTATTAAAGAGCGCATTCATCAAAAATTTGATTTAGCTGCCGCCATCCAAGGTCAAACAAAAATTGAAGAAATTAAGCGCTTTAATTTACCGCTAAAACCCCTCGCTAAATTTGAAGGCGGCTTAACAAACCAAGAGCAATTGGGCATTTTATTTGATGCGAAGGAATATATTGAGTTAGTCGATGCCACGGGCAGAATTATTCGCAATGATAAAAAAGGCCACATAAATCACAACCTCCCGCCGATATTAAAACGTCTAAATCTCGACATTAAAGATTGGCTACTGCGCACCCAACACTTTGAGCAACAATACCAAATCCTCTTTGCCAAAAAGCGGCGCAAGCCTGCGACCTAATATTAAAAACTAACGCAAAAAATAAAAAAACCTCGCACGGCGAGGTTTTTGGCTGGGTGATGTTATTGCTTTTAATGCTAAAAATTTATGGTTTATAAACAAATTCGGTTATTCGGTTTTAAATGCGAAAACTCATTAACTACGATAACCAACAATTTTGTTTTTTAGGTTTTTCCCTTTGATGGGTGCCTGTCCTGCTGTTTTTTTGTTACTGCTGTTTTTTTGCCGTTGCCTTTTTTGATGGGTGCCTGTCCTGCTGTTTAGCTATTGCTTTTAATGCTAAAAATTTATGGTTTATAAACAAATTCGGTTATTCGGTTTTAAATGCGAAAACTCATTAACTACGATAACCAACAATTTTGTTTTTTAGGTTTTCCCTTTGATGGGTGCCTGTCCTGCTGTTTTTTCTGGCTCGGCGGCGGCAGGGCTGCTGCAAATGGCGCCAATTTACGACAAACACTTAAGGCCGCCGCTATAGGCGCGTTAAGTGCGGCTGCTTTTTATGGTGTATCAAAGCTTATTCCCAGCTCCCCCACTGCTTCGGCCAACGCTATACGCGTGGGCAAAGGTATGTGGATGTCGACCACAAACTTCGCCAAGCTGGTGGTAGCACAAGGCATGGTGGGCGGTGCTATGTCGGTATTGCAGGGCGGTAAGTTTGGGCATGGTTTTGTGAGTGCTGGGGTGGCGAAGCTTGCGAATGTGAATGGTATGTATGGCACTCAGCAGGGTATTGGGCATACCATTGCGCGTGTGGCGATGGCGGCGATTATCGGGGGGACAGTTTCTGAGGCGACTGGGGGTAAGTTTGCTAATGGGGCTAGGACGGCGGCTTTGGCGCAGTTGTTTAATGGGGAGGGGGAGGCTCGGAGAGATCCGGGTAAGGTGGGAATTTTTGGAAAAAAGGGTGGTGATGGTGAATTTGGTGATAGTAGTGGCGATAAAGCCACCTTTATGAAAAAACTTGATGCTCTAAATACGACTGTTGATTCCATGGATAGCTTCGGTTCGAAAGATGGAGCATTAAATTGGCTGCATAAAAATGCTCACTCGTTAGCTGTCGAATATGATTTTGAGATTACTGCTAATGTATTTAGTGATGGTATTTATTGGCGTGTAGGTAGTTTGGGGGCAATTCCTCATGCACACACCTTTGATGTTTTCTCATCAAAGTCACCAGGCCAAGGCTGGGGTTGGAAGGCAAATTGGCATTCTCATGCGGATGGTGCTGGATCGGGTTTTAGTGGCCAAGATAGAAGTTTGTATGCAAGGATGCAAAATACCTATCCTAACTTGACTTACCACGTTTCATTTATTAATTGGGATGATCAGCATGAGCTTAAAACCTATTAATTTATTGTTGTTTTTTTCATTTTTTTTAAGTTTGGCAGCTTGTGCTGAAGGGCGCTTGAGTGTGTATGAGGTGTCCGCTAAAGATCTTAATGAGAATGGAAAAGCGTATCTTAATGACAGTGTTTTCATGAAAGGTTTTCTTTTTATTGACCAAGGAGCTTTTCTATACCCTAGTTTGGAATCGGTACTTAAGTATGATTTAGATGCGGCGGTCTTTTTACAGATAGATGATTAGCAATACGTAGCA
>JAXHOG010000095.1:0-24844 GCA_034519605.1 Marinagarivorans sp. | reverse complement strand
CTCTATCATTCAACGCATTGGACTTCATCCAACATAGTGCGCGCTGAAGAGCGGAAGCCGTGGGCGCTTCAGTAAATAAAATCTTGAGGCCCAGTAAAATTAAAAGTTTGATGTCGGAAAAAAGCTAGAGCAGGGCAGCATTAAGCTAATACTTTCTTGAGTTTAGTCGTTCAGCTCAAACTTAACCTGCCCATAAAAATTACAAGGCTTGCTGCGGCTATCTAATTGTGGGGCGATGATTTGGCTAAAGCCTAAATCACACGCGCCCGTCGAGCCGGGTAGGGCGAAAATGAGGGTGCGGTTGGCAAGGCCTGCAAAGGCGCGGGATTGAATGGTGGAGGTGCCGATATCGGCGAGCGATAAGTGGCGGAAGAGTTCACCAAAACCTTCGACGTGTTTTTCCAGCAAGGGTCGAATGGCTTCGGGCGTGCTGTCGCGGCCGGTAAAACCTGTGCCGCCGGTAATTAATATCACCTGCGCAGCAGGGTCGAAGATCCATTGGCTGACGACGGCGCGCATATGGTAGACATCGTCTTTGATCAGCTGGCGATCGTGCAGTTTATGGCCTGCGGCTCCTAGCAAACTTTGTAGCTTGTCGCCGCTGGTGTCGTTGGCAAAACTGCGGGTGTCCGAGACGGTTAATACACAAATATTGAGTGGGTGAAATTCGGCGGCGGCGCTCATGTTTAATCCTCTGTCCAATAACAAATGCGATCTTCAAGCGCGGGGCGCGGGCGCTCTTCGGGTTTGGCGGCGGCAGAACCTAAGTAGATAAAACCGGCAATTTGGTCTTCAGCGCGCAGCTTTAAAAGTTGGTTAACCTCGGCGCTGTAGCTGTACCACTCGGTAAGCCAATTGCCAACAAAGCCCATGGCGTGGGCGGCAACCAGCAGGTTTTGGCAGCAGGCGCCGACGGCCAGGTGTTGCTCCCACACGGGCACTTTGGGGTTGTCGATTTGCGGGGTGGCAATAACGGCGATCACGCAGGGCGCGCGCATGAGTACGCTGTTTTGGAACTCCAATAATTTTTCGCCCGCGTCGGGGTTATTGGCGGCATAAATAGTCGCGAGTTTTTGGCTAAATTGCGCACGCGCGGCACCTTCAAAAATCACAAACCGCCATGGGCCAATTTTGCCGTGGTCGGGCACGCGGTGGGCGGCTTTTAAAATGGCCTGCAACTGCGAGGCATCGGGGCCGGGGGCGATCATCTCGGCGGCTTTAACCGAGCGGCGGGTATGAAGCAATTCGAGGGTATTCATAGAAAGAACCTAACCGGTGAAAAGTGCCCGCAGTTTAAACAGCTGGCAGGTGAAGGGCTAGTTTAGGTCGGTGCCTAAATCTAATTGCGTCAACAAAGCCCGCGCCACGGCTTGGCTAAAGCCGTTATAATCGCCGCCTTTTTAAGCGACACTGTTTAAGACTGAGCCGTAATACGAGTACCGCTTTAGGATCCGAAAACGCATAAATACATCCCTATAGCTCCCTCAAGGCATCCTTGCCTTGAAGGGTTTCGGATCCTAAAGCGGTACTCGCTCAGCCAGTTTTTCCCGCAAAATTTTTAATAAGCACTTTTTATTACCACTTTTAAATTGATGGATGTTTTATGACTGTTCGCACGCGCGTAGCGCCTTCGCCCACGGGCGACCCACACGTAGGCACCGCTTTTATTGCCTTATTCAACTATTGTTTTGCGCGCCAGCACGGCGGCCAGTTTTTGCTACGCATAGAAGACACCGACCAAGTGCGCTCGACACCCGAATCCGAGCAAGCGATTTTAGATTCACTGCGCTGGTTAGGTTTAGAGTGGGACGAAGGCCCAGATGTTGGCGGCCCCCATGGCCCATATCGCCAAAGTGAGCGCAGTGATATTTATCGTGGTTATGTCGAAGAATTATTGGTTAAAGGCCACGCCTTTAAATGTTACCGCACCAGCGAAGAACTCGACGCTTTAAGGATTGCGCGCCAAGAGGCGGGTACTTCTACCGCGATCAAGCCCAGCGATTTAAAGCTCGATGCCGAAGAGCTGGCCAAGCGTGAAGCGGCGGGTGCGCCTTATGTGGTGCGCATGAATGTGCCGGAAGAGGCTGGCCCGTGCCCTGTAGACGATATGTTGCGTGGCGAGATTAACTTGGATTGGTCACAGGTCGACGCTCAGGTATTAATGAAATCCGATGGCATGCCCACCTACCATTTGGCGAATGTGGTCGATGATCATTTAATGGGCATCACCCACGTTATTCGCGGTGAAGAGTGGATTAACTCGGCGCCTAAACATATTTTGTTGTACCAATATTTTGGCTGGGAAAAACCCGTATTTTGTCATTTGCCGTTATTGCGTAACCCCGATAAATCCAAACTCAGCAAACGCAAAAACCCCACCAGTATTTTGTATTACAAACGCATGGGGTTTATGCCCGAGGCGTTATTAAATTATTTGGGCCGCATGGGGTGGTCGATGCCCGACGAGCGCGAAAAATTCACCTTAAAAGAGATGCAGGAAAATTTTGATATTAACCGCGTCTCTCTAGGCGGCCCCATTTTTGATTTGGAAAAATTAAATTGGTTAAATGGTTTATGGATTCGCGAAAATTTAGATACTCAAGCTTTGGCGACACGCTTGCACGACTGGGCGTTAAATTCACAAAATTTATTAGCGGTTTTGCCGCACGTACAAAAACGCATGAATACTTTTAGCGATTTTATGCCGTTAGTAGGTTTTATGTTGGCGGGGCAGTTACCCATTACGCCAGCGAGCTTTGAGGGTTTAAAGGTCGACGAAGAAGCCCGCCTTAAAATTCTGCAATTTAGCCAATGGCAATTAGATAATTTACGCAGGTGGGAACACGAAGCCATTTTTAATAGCTTAAAAGTGGTTGCCGATGGCATGGGCATAAAAATGAAGGATTTCTTTGCGCCTATTTTTGTGGCTGTTTCTGGTACTACATCGTCCTTTTCGGTAACGGATGCCATGGAGCTTTTAGGCTCGGATATGACCCGCACGCGTCTGCGTCACGCGATTGAGGTGTTGGGTGGTGTTGGCAAAAAAGTGGCCAAGCGTTTTGAAAAAGAATATGCCGATATTATTAACCCTTCGGCCTCCGCCGAAGAATAATTAACAATAAAAAACCCGCTGAATTGAGCGGGTTTTTTATGCACCAAAGGTTAGTGTTTAGGAGTCATTGATGCAAAGCTTACGCGCAAAGAATATTGATTGTCCTTATTGTGGTGAGTCCATTGAGATTTTAATTGATTGCTCTGTGCCTGAGCAGTCCTATATCGAAGATTGCCAAGTTTGTTGTTGCCCAATCGATTTTTTTGTTACGGTCGATAATGACGGCGAACCTTATGTGACTGTCTCACATGAGAATGAATAACCGAGAATTCTAAATTTCATGAATAAAATAACGCCTAAAAAACTGCTCAACAGTAAATGGACTGCCGTAAACCCCAAAAATAAAGAAAAACATTTTGTGGTGACCGAGTTGGAATTGGATGAGGAGGGGTTGGTATTAGCCTGCGCCATTGAAGCGGTAATGACTAAACGCTTGCTACCGATTGATTGGCAATCGCTACAAGATGACAAAGAATGGCTTATGGGATGGCACTGAAGACCCAAAACGATCCACTTTAAGGAGCCTTTAATGCTGCAAGAACCTCAATCACCCTGTGTGCGCAATTGTTGTTTGAATGATGCCGATATTTGTATGGGTTGTTTTCGCAGTCTTGAGGAGATTAAGTTGTGGAGCGCCAGTGATATTGAACTCAAACAGGCAATTTTAATTGCTGCTAAGGCACGCAGGCTTGATCGAGAGAATCGTGACCCACTGTTTGAGTGATTGCCTGTGATGATTGAATCTGACCGATAGCTCGGTATGAGGCGGTGATATGAAAGCTAAAATTACAGTAGATCCAACGCTATGCCCTTTATGTGGCACTTATAACCTCTGTGGCAATCTTGGTTTGATGGAGTCGAAAGTGAGTGATACCGCCAAGCCATCATCATCATGTTGGTGCATGAATTTAAAAATCATTTTCCCCGCAGAGCTTTTAGCGCAAGTGCCTAATGAGATTAAAAATACCGCGTGTATTTGTGCAAGCTGCGCCAAAGCGTTTGGTGCGTGAAGAGGGTTTGGTGGCTGATAATATATTTGCAATTTACTTTTTTGATCTATAGAATTCGCGCTCCTAATTTTGGCTGCCGTTTGGCAGCTTATTTACCGGCTCGGCTCGCTCGAGCTACATTTTAGTACCTACGTTTATAGGCCTACAACATGAAGACATACAGTGCCAAACCTGAAACAGTAAAACGTGACTGGTACCTTATCGATGCTTCTGGCAAAACTCTTGGTCGCATGGCGACTGAGATTGCTTCTCGCTTACGCGGCAAGCACAAGCCAGAGTTCACCCCACACGTCGACACCGGCGATTACATTGTTGTAATCAATGCCGAGAAAGTTGCCGTAACGGGTAATAAAGCAAAAGATAAGATGTACTATCACCACACCGGTCATATCGGTGGCATCAAATCGATCAGCTTTGAAAAGTTAATTGCCAAAGCTCCTGAGCGCACAATCCAAACTGCGGTTAAAGGCATGCTGCCTAAAGGCCCACTCGGTCGTGTGATGTTCAAGAAGCTGAAAGTGTACGCTGGTGAAGCTCACCCGCATTCAGCCCAACAACCCCAAGAGCTCAACATTTAACGGAAGCTGATTATGTCTGCTGAACAATTCTACGGTACTGGTCGTCGTAAGACTTCGACCGCACGTGTTTTCCTCACTTTAGGTAGTGGCGCGATTGTTGTTAATGGTCGCACTTTAGATGAATACTTCGGGCGTCAAGTTGCTCGCATGATCGTTCGTCAACCTCTTGAGTTACTGGATTTCACTGAGAAATTTGATGTTAACGTTACTGTTGCCGGTGGCGGTAGTTTCGGTCAGGCGGGCGCAATTCGCCACGGCTTGACTCGCGCGTTAATGGCTTACGATGAAGTACATCGTCCTGAACTGCGTAAAGCAGGTTTTGTGACGCGTGACTCTCGTGAAGTTGAGCGTAAGAAAGTGGGTCTGCGCAAAGCGCGTAAGAAACCACAGTTCTCTAAGCGTTAATTCTTGGTTTGTTCTTTATGTCGCTGTGGATGACTTGCAGCGACATTTAAAACCCGACTTTGGTCGGGTTTTTTTTTACCTGAGCTTTCTCATTTAACCCCATGGTTTATGTGTTTATCCTTGTGAATGAGGGGCAATTTCTTTACTATGGCGCCGTTTTTAGTGTGCGATTAATCACAGCCTAGACTCTTGGCTTAATGCTTGCTCTGCGTCGCTATCAGGTGCTGGCGACGTGTGTTTTAGAGGTGGTGCTTAACAAAAGGCACAACAGCTTTTTCTTTCTTCCCTTTCAATCTACTGATTATCAGTAAAAATTCACAGGAGATTTTCTTCATGAGCGATGACGGTGCGAATTTAAGTCGCCGCAGGGTGCTTACAGTTGTTACTTCAGCTGTGGGTGCTGTTGGTGTTGTAGGCGCGGCGGTTCCTTTTGTGGGGTCTTGGAATCCTAGTGATCGTGCCAAAGCGGCCGGCGCTCCAGTTGAGGTGAATATTGGCAAGATTGAAGAAGGCCAAATGGTGACGTTTGAGTGGCGCGGCAAGCCTGTTTATGTTGTGCGTCGTACAAAAGCCGTTTTGGATGGATTGGTGATTAACGAATCTATGCTGCGCGATCCGTCTTCCGAAAAATCTGTTCAGCCTAGTTATGTTGACTCTAAATACCGCTCGCAAAAACCAGAATTTATAGTGTTGCTTGGTTTGTGTACGCATTTAGGTTGTGCGCCTGGCTTTGAGCCTAAAGTGGGTACCGTGGCATTGAGTGGTGCAACTTGGCAGGGTGGTTTTTTCTGTAAGTGTCACGGCTCAATGTACGATTTAGCCGGCCGTGTATTTCAAGGCGTGCCTGCGCCGTTGAATCTAGAAGTTCCACCGCATCGTTACGTCAGTGACAGTGTAATTATCATCGGCGAAGATCAGGGGGCTTAATTTTATATGAAATATTTAACGAACTTGCTGGGTTGGGTTGATGATCGTTTGCCCGTAGTGCGCGCATGGGAAACCCACATGAGCAAATACTATGCGCCCAAAAATTTCAATTTTTGGTATTTTTTTGGTGTGCTGTCGATTTTAGTTTTGGTCAACCAGCTGTTAACCGGTATTTGGTTGACCATGAGTTTTGAGCCTTCATCGGGCGGTGCGTTTGCTTCGGTTGAATACATCATGCGCGACGTGCCTTACGGCTGGTTGTTGCGTTATATGCACTCCACCGGCGCGTCAGCGTTTTTCATTGTTGTTTATTTGCACATGTTCCGTGGTTTGATGTACGGCTCATATAAAGCGCCTCGCGAACTGGTGTGGATTTTCGGCATGTTAATTTACTTGGCGCTTATGGCTGAAGCCTTTATGGGTTATGTATTGCCTTGGGGGCAAATGAGTTATTGGGGTGCGCAGGTTATTGTTAACTTATTTGGTGCGATTCCTGTAGTCGGTGAGGACTTAGTGCAATGGATTCGTGGCGATTACTTGATTTCTGGCGCTACGCTTAACCGCTTTTTTGCTCTGCACGTTGTTGCTTTACCTATCGCCATTTTAGGATTGGTGGTAATGCACATTTTGGCCCTGCATGAAGTGGGTTCTAATAATCCTGACGGTATCGAAATTAAAAAGAACAAAGATGAAAACGGCATCCCTAAAGACGGTGTTCCTTTCCATCCTTTTTATACGGTGCATGACCTAGTCGGCGTTACCGTATTTCTGTTTGCCTTTTGTGCGGTGCTCTTTTTTGCACCGGAAATGGGTGGGTTCTTCCTTGAATACGCTAACTTTGAGCCTGCAAATGGTTTAAAGACCCCTGAGCATATTGCGCCTGTTTGGTACTTCACACCTTTTTATGCCATTTTACGTGCAGTGACGATCGATATCGGCCCCTTAAACTCCAAGTTCCTCGGCTTTATCACCATGGCAGCGGCCATTGCGGTGTTGTTTGTGTTGCCTTGGCTGGATCGCAGCCCCGTTAAGTCGATGCGCTATAAAGGTATGATTAGTCGCGTAACCTTAATTATGTTTGCTGCCGTATTTGTGATCCTGGGTTACTTGGGTGTTCAGGCGTCTACACCTGGCCGTACTGTTTTATCGCAAGTGTGTACGGTTTTGTATTTTGCCTACTTTATTGGTCTGCCATTCTGGACAAAATACGAGAAGGTGTACCCCGTTCCTGAGCGTTTACAGCAAAAAGGTCTGAGTAAAGGCTTGGTGTATGGCGGTTTATTGCTGTTTGCGTTATTGGTTATTGTACCAATCAAAGCTGTGGCGAGTAGTGGTGGTGGGTGTGGGACCATTCCTTGCGAACATTTTGATGCCGACTTGAATAACAAAGCATCACTACAAAATGGAGCCAAGTTATTCACTAACTATTGCATGGGTTGTCACTCGGTTAAATACTCGCGTTATGGTCGCGTGGCAGACGATTTAGATATTCCGCGCGATCAAGTGATGGCCAATTTGGTATTTAGCGACGATAAAAAAATTGGCGATTTAATGACGACAGCCATGGATCCTGCTAAATCAAAGCAATGGTTTGGTGTGGCGCCAGCGGATTTAAGTTTGGTGGCGCGCTCGCGTAATCCCGAATGGCTCTATACCTATTTGTTAAGCTTTTATAAGGATGAGTCTCGTCCTACGGGGGTTAACAATAAAGTGTTTGAAAATGTAGGCATGCCCCATGTGCTGCTTGAATTACAAGGTTTACAGGAGTGCACGCCAGGCCCTAAATATGATGACCATGGTCATGTTGAGCGCAATGCGGTTGGTGAATTGGCTGAATTAGATGCCTGCGGCACTTTGGAGGTTAAGGCTGTACAAGGCCGCATGACAGAAACTGAATATCGTCATGCCATATACGATTTGGTGAACTTTTTAGAATATGTTGCCGAACCTTCTGCCGAGGCGCGTAAAAGCATTGGGGTATGGGTGCTGGGTTTCTTGTTGTTATTGTTCGTGTGTGTGTGGTTCCTTAACCGCGAATACTGGCGCGATATTCACTAAGTCTGTATTTTTTAAAACCCTAAAAACCCAGCGTTGGCTGGGTTTTTTTATGGCCGATTGAATCTTGCTCCCTTAGCCTCGAGCGGCCATACTGTGCGCCCTAGATTTTTTGCTCGTTGTTATTTTTCGCAGTCATTATTTGGGTGTTTTTGTACATTGATGGGCGGTGCTTTTATGCGCACATTGGCTGTACTTTGTTTGCATAACATAAATAGCTTTAGGCCAAACCATGATCATGACATCAAGTCGCCCTTATCTGATTCGAGCTCTGTACGAATGGATAAATGAAAATCAATTAACCCCCTATTTATTGGTGAATGCGAATGAGCAGGGCGTGAGCGTACCGCAAAGTTTTGTGGGTAAAGATGGACAAATTATTTTAAACATTGCGCCAAGGGCTATATTAGCCTTGGATATAAGTAACGAAGCTGTTTTTTTTAATGCTCGTTTTGGCGGTAAGCCCACTGATATCTATGTGCCTGTTCATGCCGTAATGGGTATTTACGCTAAAGAAAATGGTAAGGGTATGATGTTTGAGCCGGAGGCTTTACCTCCACCATCGCCACCATCGCCTCCCCCAAAAGAGACATTCATCAAAAAGCCAATGCTTAAAGTCGTTAAGTAGCTTGCGGCAAGTGGTTAAGTCATAGGTGGCAAGCTAGTCTCAAACCAACGATTAAGGTGATGAAACTCTATGCTACCCACAATTATTGATTTTGAAGCCTCAGGCTTTGGTTTTGAAAGTTATCCCATTGAAGTAGGCGTGGCTTTATCGTCGGGTGAGCGTTTTTGCACGCTAATTATCCCTAGCGAGCAATGGACGCATTGGGATGAAAGTGCGGCGCTTGTTCATCGTATTAAGCGCGATGATTTAACGCGTCACGGACTCACAGTGGTGGATGTTTGTTTACGCCTTAATCAATTATTGCTAGGGCAAACTGTTTATAGCGATGGCTGGGTGGTCGATAAACCTTGGTTAAACAAGCTGTTTGATAAGGCGAAAATCGAGGCCAGTTTTACACTTTCACCCATTGAATCTATTCAGTCGCAAGCCCAGCAGCAGGTTTGGGATGATGTGAAAGCCGAATTATTGAAACGCAATAGCTATGAGCGCCATAGAGCGAGCCACGACGCTTTATTAATTCAAGAAGTCTATAAGGCGACCCGCCATTTAACCCATAAACCACTCAAAATCTGACCGCAACTCTTCGATAAGGTGTTGGCCATCGCATTATTGCGCTGGCTGCTAATCCTTTCTTTGTTGCTTCTGCCATCGCGCATATTTTTTAATTAATCTCAATTTCTAGTGCGCAGTTCTGCTGGCTTATTGCTGCACGCAGAACGTCACCTTTATTGACAGCACTAACACCTGCTGGTGTGCCCGTTAAAATAAGATCACCCTTATCCAATTGTGTGAATCGACTTAATTCCAACAGTAATGCGGGTATGGGCCATATCATTTGCGCAATATTACCGCGCTGCACTTCGTGCCCGTTTTTAGTTAATGTGAAATCGCCGATTTGTTGCAGCTTTATCCAGTCAGTTTCAAATAAAGGTGATACCGGTGCAGCATGGTCAAAGCCTTTGGCTGTTGCCCAAGGTTGCTTGAGTGCTTTTGCTTGTTGCTGTACGTCTCGGCAGGTCATGTCTAATGCGATACCCGCTCCAATAATACGTTGCTCTGGATTATTGCCTGTCACTTTCCCGCCAATTGCTATAGCCACTTCCAGTTCGTGGTGCACATTTTGACTATAGTGTGGCATGCTCCAAGCGCGAGACTGTGCGTTATTGGGGCTTACAGGAAATAGCGATGTTAAGGGTTTGTAAAAAAAGAAAGGTGCTTCTCGCTCTGGATCATGCCCCATTTCCTTCGCATGTTCTGAGTAATTTCTGCCAATGCAAATAATACGACGCACACGAAAATAAGTTAAAGAAGGATTGTTTCCATTAAAATCTAAGCAATCATTTGGTAGGGTGTTTGTCATATTAATCTTCTAATAAATGAAGGGTTATTCTCGGTGGCGAAGCTGTTGGCCCGATACATGCTGTTCTAAAAATGCCGTAACTATTCACCACCTGACGAATTTCACGAAAAAAATGCAGTTGCTCGGTTATTTTCAGGGCATTTAAGCGCCGGGAGCGCTTGTATAGCGCCCATGGATGGCTTTAGCGGCCCAGAAAATAACCGCGCAACTGCATTTTGGCTCGGTGCTGAATGGTTACAAAATGCCAAGCATTCTCAATGCGCTAACATAAGGGCTAGATAAAACTATGCAAGAAGAATGGAAAAATTATGACCCCGGTAAATTTTATGATGAACTGATTAGCCGCCCTGGCAATGCACGTAAACCTGCTAAAAAATTATTTTCGTATTTAAAGTCGCTGAGCGCTGAAGATCTTGCCGGCCGGCGTCAAGCGGCCGAAGCTACGATTAAAGCGATGGGTGTAACCTTTACGGTTTATACCGATGAAGGCAATATTGATCGTTCTTGGCCTTTCGATATTATTCCGCGCGTGATTGCTAAAAAACAGTGGGATACAACGGCCGAAGGTTTAAAGCAGCGCTTACAAGCATTAAATTTATTTATTGATGATTTATATCACGATCAAAAAATTATCAAAGACGGCATTATCCCCGAATTTGTTTTAAAACAATCCGTTAATTATCGTAAAGAATGCGAAGGTATCTCGCCCGCATTTGGTGTTTGGGCCCATATTTGTGGCACCGATTTGGTGCGTGATAGTGACGGCGAGTTTTACGTGCTCGAAGATAATTTGCGTGTGCCTTCGGGCGTTTCTTATATGTTAGAAAACCGCTCGATTATGAAGCGCGTATTGCCGGAAGTTTTTGAAACCGTCGATATAGCCCCAATTGCCGATTATCCTGCGCGCTTGTTCGACATGCTTTGTTCTTTATCACCGCGTAAGGGTGAAAAACCCGTAATTGCAGTGTTAACGCCCGGTATTTATAACTCGGCGTATTTTGAGCACGCCTTTTTGGCTCAGCAAATGGGCGCGGAATTAGTCGAAGGCAGTGACTTAGTCGTTAATAGCGATAACTGTGTGTATATGAAAACGATATCCGGTTTAGAACGCGTGGATGTCATTTATCGCCGCATCGACGATATGTTTATCGACCCTGATGTATTCCATAAAGATTCGGTTTTGGGTGTGCGTGGATTAATGCGTGCCTGGCGTGCCGGTAAAGTGGCATTGGCCAATGCGCCAGGTGCTGGCGTGGCGGATGATAAAGTGATTTATGCTTTTGTGCCGCAAGTGATTAAATATTATTTAGATCAAGATCCTATTTTGCCGAATGTCGAAACTTTTTTATGTTACGACGATAAGCAGCGCGAATATGTTTTGGCTAATTTGGACAAGTTAGTTGTTAAGCCCGCCAATGAGTCGGGCGGTTACGGCATGATTGTGGGGCCGCACTCCACTAAAAAAGAACGCGAGCAATTTGCCGAATTAATTAAAGCCAATCCGCGTAATTATATTGCGCAGCCAACGCTGGATTTATCGACCGCGCCAACTATTGTGGGTAAGCATTCTCCCGAGCCCCGCCATTTGGATTTGCGCCCCTTTATTTTGCAGGGTAAAGATACTTACGTTACTACGGGTGGTTTAACCCGCGTGGCAATGCGTAAAGGCTCATTAGTGGTCAATTCCTCCCAAGGTGGAGGTAGTAAAGATACGTGGATTGTCGATACCGATGGGGAGTCTAAATAATGCTTTCAAAAGTAGCAGAGCGAGTGTATTGGACTGCGCGTTACCTAGAACGAATAGAAAGTACCGCACGGTTAATTAGTATTTACGATAAATTATTATTCGATTTGCCCCGCTCGGTGCATTTAAGTTGGTACAACTTAATAACCATTAATAGTTTGGATAAAGATTTTTCTGAACGTTATGAAGTACGCGACGAGCGCAATGTGGTTAAGTTTTTAATTGGTGATGAAAGTAATGGATCTTCCATTGTCTCTTCACTAAAAGCCGTAAGAGAAAACGTGCGTACCACGCGCGATGTTATCCCTGCTGATGTGTGGTACATGATTAACGAATTAAGTATGTACACTCAAGAGAATTTAATGCAGGGTATTAATCGCAGTAAGCGCTATGATTTTCTCAATGAAATTATTCATGGTTGCCAAAAAATATTGGGTACCTTGTATAGCGATATGCCGCGCGATGCCGCATGGGAGTTCTTGCGTTTGGGGCGAAATTTAGAACGTGCCGATATGACAACACGCAATATTGATGCGGCAGTATCGGCAATATTGGAAACCGAAAAACTGGGCGAGGCGGTTAATAGTCACCAAATTATTTGGTTGAATTTATTGTGTTCTTTAAATGCCGACCACAGCTACCGCCGAACCATGCATGAGTCGGTAAAAGGGCAGGCCGTGGTTGAATATTTGTTAATGAATAAAGCGTTTCCTAAATCGGTGGGTTATTGTTTGTCGTCGATGGCCAATGCGGGGCGAAGATTGCCTAATGCGAGCGAGGTAAGGGACGAAATTTTGGCTATTAAATTGGAATACATTATTGATTACACCGCCGAAGATCTAGGCGTTGCTTTACGTAATTATTTAAATGAATTGCAAATTCGCATTATAGGTATGCATCAAAAAATCAGTGCTACTTGGTTCACCGCATAAGCGTTGAATTTTCGCATTTAATGTTTCGGAGTTTTTCATGACTATCCGCGTTGCGCTTAATCACAACACTTATTATAAATTTGATCGTTTGGTGTCGCTGTCTAAACATACGATTCGCCTGCGTCCTGCGCCGCATTGCCGCACGCCTATTCACAGCTACAGTTTAAAAATAAAACCCGAAAACCATTTTATTAACTGGCAGCAAGATGCTTTTGGTAACTTTTTAGCCAGTATTGTATTCCCCGAAAAAACCAAGTTGTTATCGGTTGAGGTGGAAGTCATTGCCGATATGGTGGTGATCAACCCCTTTGATTTTTTCTTAGAGGAATATTCTGAGCATTTCCCCTTTACTTATCCTAAGCAACTTAAAAAAGAATTATTGCCCTACCTCGAGCAAATCGAAGATAGCGAAATATTCAAAAAATTTGTCTCTGAAATTTCACTCGAAAAACGCCGCACCATTGATTTTTTAGTGGACGTGAATCAGAAGGTTCAAGCATTCATTAAATACGCGATTCGTTTAGAGCCGGGCGTTCAAACTCCGGAGGAAACCTTAACGCTGGCGGTGGGATCTTGCCGAGATTCAGCGTGGTTACTCGTACAGATTTTGCGAAGTTTAGGTTTGGCGGCGCGTTTTGCATCGGGTTATTTAGTGCAATTAACACCCGATGAAAAATCCCTCGACGGCCCCTCGGGCACCGAAAAAGACTTCACCGATTTACATGCTTGGTGTGAAGTATTTTTGCCGGGCGCAGGTTGGGTCGGTATGGATCCTACCTCGGGTTTATTTGCGGGTGAAGGCCATATTCCTTTGGCGTGCACGCCCGATCCTAGCTCGGCAGCCCCTATCGAAGGCGCGACTGACGAGTGTGAAGTGAGCTTTGATTACGCCAATGAAGTCACCCGTTACCACGAAGATCCGCGCGTCACCAAACCTTATACCGACGAGCAATGGGTTGACGTACTGGCCTTGGGTGAAGCCGTCGATAAAGACCTCGACGCTTTAGATGTGCGTTTGACGATGGGCGGCGAGCCAACCTTTGTCTCGATTGATGATATGGAATCGGCGCAATGGAATACGGCAGCGCTCGGCGCCGATAAGTTGCGTTTAGCCAAAACCCTGCTATTAAAAATGCGCGACCATTTTGCGCCCAAGGCTTTGTTGCATTACGGGCAGGGCAAGTGGTATCCCGGTGAAGAAGTCCCGCGTTGGGCGCTAGGTGTTTTTTGGCGAAAAGATGGTAAACCGGTATGGAAAAACCCCGATTTATTAGCCCGCATCGATAAAGACTATTCCCACAATGCAACCACTGCGCGTAAATTTTCCGAGCAATTAGCGGCTGTGCTCGGTATCGAAAAACGTTTTGTCCATTCGGCCTATGAAGATGGCCTGCACTATTTATTGCAAGAGCAGCGCTTGCCTAAAAATTTGGACGCGGCCATTGCCGACGCCAATTCCAGTCTCGAACGCAAACGTTTAGCGCGCGTCTTGGAGCAAGGTTTAGATACGCCTACGGGTTTTGTGATACCGCTAGAGCGCGATATTACTGGCAAAGCGTGGTGCTCGAGCCGTTGGCAATTCCGGCGCGAACGTTTGGTGCTGATTCCCGGCGATTCGCCGATGGGATTACGCTTGCCGTTAGGTGATTTACCGCCAGCCGAAGGCGAGGAATACAGCCCCGACCGCGACCCGTTTGATAATCGTCAAGAGCTTGATCACCAAGGCCAGCCATTAGTAGCAGTATCGACTCCCGCTAGGGCGCCTGCCGCATATCAGCAAGACTTTGTGCCGGGTTTTGGCCCCGCTTTAGGTTCGCCCACCCAAGTTAAAGCGAGTCGCTCTGGCTTGGGCATTATTCGCACGGCACTGTGTATCGAGGCGCGCGGTGGCAAAGTTCATGTATTTTTACCGCCGGTTTATGCGCTTGAAGATTATTTAACGATTGTGGCAGCGCTCGAAAACGTCGCCGAGATTTTATCGACGCCGATTATTATCGAAGGTTATGAGCCTCCCAAAGATGCGCGTTTACAGAAGTTTTTAATCACGCCCGATCCCGGTGTGATTGAGGTTAACATCCATCCGGCTAGCACAGCGGCGGAGAGCTAAAGGCCACAATACCGAACCACCCTGTACGATGCCAAGCACGGCTGGAATCGCGCCTGTGCGCCCGAGAAGTTCATGCTCGATGGCCGTCACACTGGCACTGGTGGCGGTAATCATATGACTCTAGGCGGTGCAACACCGGCCAATAGTCCGATGCTACGTCGTCCCGACTTACTGCGCAGTTTAGTGACCTTTTGGCAGCATCATCCCAGCTTGTCGTACTTGTTTTCGGGCACCTTTATTGGCCCCACTAGCCAAGCGCCGCGTGCCGACGAAGGCCGCGACGAAATGCTCTACGAAATGGAAATTGCCTTCCAGCAAATGCCCGATGGTTTGGCCGAGCAACCTTGGTTGATCGACCGTTTAATGCGCAACCTTCTTATTGATGTAACCGGCAATACTCATCGCGCCGAATTTTGTATCGACAAGCTCTACGCCCCTGGCAGCGCTACCGGCCGCTCAGGTATATTGGAATTCCGTGGCTTTGAAATGCCACCCCATAGCCGCATGAGCTTGGTACAAGCGCTACTCATCCGCACGCTGGTGGCGCGTTTTTGGAAAGAACCCTACAAAAAACCCTTGGTGCGCTGGGGTACGGCGCTACACGATAAATTCATGTTGCCGCACTTTATTTGGCGCGATATTCAAGAAGTTGTGGCTGATTTAAATGCCCACGGTTATCCCTTTAAGACCGAATGGTTATTGCCATTCGAGGAATTTCGCTTCCCGCACTATGGTCGCGTCAAGCTCGACGATGTTGAAATTGAATTACGTTGGGCGATTGAGCCTTGGCATGTTTTGGGCGAAGAAGTGGGCAGTTTTGGCACCGCGCGTTATGTCGATTCTTCAGTCGAGCGCCTGCAAGTACGCTTAACGGGTTTGACAAACAATCGTTTTGTCTTGGCCTGCAATGGTCGCCGCGTACCCTTACACGCAACCGGCAAACACGGCGAATATGTTGCCGGTGTACGCTATCGCGCATGGGCGCCGCCATCGGCGTTGCATCCCACGATTGGTGTCCATACGCCGCTTACTTTCGATTTAATCGATACGTGGACGGGTCGTTCTATTGGTGGCTGTAGTTACCACGTCTCGCATCCTGGTGGTCGTAGCTATGAAACTTACCCGATTAATGCCTTTGAAGCTGAGTCACGACGGGTTAATCGTTACGATAATGTTAGCCACACTCAAGGCCCCTACACGCCAAGGCCCGACCTTGATGCACTGCGTGAATTCTTCCCCATGGACGGCAATCCCAGACCTACGGCACCCCCACCGGAAGAGCCTTTGAGTAGTATCCGTACACTCTTGACCTTCGCCGCAGACCTGCATCCTTAGGTTGAACGTGACATAATGCCGGCCTCGCTCACGGGCGAGGCCTTTTGGCTAAAATTAAAGTGTCTCGCGCCATTTTTTTCTTAATGGGCTTTTGCATAAGCTGATTGAAGACTGGTCTATAAATTCTCTTTATTTAGGTTGAAATCTGTGACGGATTTTTCTTACGTTCCGCGTGCTGGTACGGCTGATGAAATCTTTGATAGCCATGGCATAATCAAAGAACACTGGCAATACCTGCTAAATAGTTTGACGGAAATGGGGTCTAAAGCCTTTGCCGATCGCCAACACAAAGCGCAGCGTATTCTGCGTGATGACGGCGCCACTTATAATGTTTACAGCGAAAAAACTAAGGTTGATGACGCCTGGAAGTTGGACCTTGTCCCGTCCTTGATCACCAGTCAAGACTGGGCGCAAATGGAAGTGGCGCTGCTGGAGCGCGCCGAACTTTTTAATTTTTTATTAAAAGATATTTATGGCTCACGCGACTTAATTCGCACCGGTGTTATTCCGCCCGAAGCACTTTTTTTACACAAAGGTTTTTTGCGTCCATGTCAGGGATTATCGGTGCCCGGCGAGCATCAATTATTACTGCACTCGGTCGATGTGGTGCGTAAAAGCAGTGGCGAATATTGTGTTTTAACCGACCGCACACAATCGCCGAGCGGTGCTGGTTATGCGCTCGAAAACCGCACGGTGATGTCGCGTGTTTTACCGAGTTTATTCCGCGATAGTCATGTTCATCGGTTGGCGCATTTTATTCAAAAATTGCGGCACAAATTAATTTCCTTAGCCATAGGGCAAGATCAACCGCGAGTGGCGGTATTAACCCCCGGCACCCACAACGAAGCCTATTTTGAGCACGCCTATTTAGCCAATTATTTGGGTTTCCATTTAGTGCAAAGTGGCGACCTTGTGGTGCGTAACGGCAATGTTTGGATGAAATCGCTCGATGGATTAAGTCGTGTTGATGTGATTTTACGGCGCGTGGATGATAGCTATTGCGACCCGGTAGAACTGCGTGGCGATTCTCAATTAGGTGTGCCCAATTTATTAGAAGTGGTGCGGGCAGGGCGCGTAGTGATTGCGAATCCACTAGGTTCTGGCGTCTTAGAAAATCCTATCTTTTTAAAATATTTACCCGCTATTAGCGATGCATTATTAGGCCGCCAATTGCGTTTAGGTTCGGTCGAAACTTTATGGCTGGGCGAACAACACGACTTCTTAAAAGTTAAATCGAGTTTGCAAAATTGGGTAATTAAACCTATTTATCGCGATCGCCAAAAAAGCCTATTAATGTCGGGCTTAACGGAAGCCGAGCAAAAAAATGCCTGGGCAAAAATCGCCGCATCACCGGAACTTGAACGTTGTCCTGCCCATGCGACGGGTGGAGTTTTCATACCTGGAAAGTTGGATGAAAAAGAATCTAACGAAACAGGATGAGGTCGTCCTGGAAATGACCACGAACAGCTGGCAGTTGTACGACGAACTGATCGAGTATGCAGGCTCGGTCATCGTAGTGCATCCGCCGCACGTGGCATTGATCACGCGTTCACAAGTCATGAATGACAAGATTGCCGCCTCGATCCTGGCGCGGCTGTTGGCAAAAGGATTGCTGGTGGGGATCTGGGTCCCGCCGCAGGAAATCCGCGAACTGCGCGGGCTGGTGGCACAGCGGCAAAAGATGACGCGACTGGCAACGCAGGCGAAGAACCGACTGCACGCGGTGATCCAACGCCATCACCTGAAACCGCCCGCGGGGAATCCATTCGCGAAAGCGAACAACGGCTGGTGGCAAGCGCTGGCGCTGGGGAAGCTGGAGAAGATGAACCTGCAAAGCGACCTGGAAACTTTGCAATTTGCCGAACAGCAGGAAGTGCGGATCGAGAAAGAGATGACAAGCATCGCGGCGGAAGACGAAAACATCGGACGCCTGCTGCACATCTCTGGCTTTGGCGTGATCACCGCGGTGACCGTGTATGCGGCGATCGGTGACATCCGTCGTTTCCCGGAAGCGAAAAAATTGGTAGGGTACGCGGGACTGGGAGCGCGGGTTCATGATAGCGGCATGACCACGCGGACCGGGAAAATCACCAAAGCGGGCAGGCGAGACCTGCGAGTTGCTTTGGTCGAAGCAGCACATGTGGTGGCGAACAGCAATCCGCATTGGAAGGCGGAGTTGGAGCGACTGCAACCGCGGCTGGGTTACAACAGAGCGATCGTGGCGATTGCGCGAAAGTTACTGGTAACGGTCTGGCATGTGCTGGCACGCAAAGTGGCGGATCGTTTCACCGAACCCGAAAAGGTATCGGAAAAGATGCTGCGCTTTGCCTACGAAGTTGGGAAGGGAAACCGTCCTGGGCGACAAACCGCGGCGCAATTTGCGCGTGAACGCCTGGATACCCTGGGCATAGGTCAGGAATTGAACAGCATTCCTTGGGGCGCGAAGAAGCCGATCCCATTGCCACCCTCGACATTAAAAGGAGAGAGCGCCGTCCCAAATAAGTAACTCCGCTTGCGGAGACCATGAAAAGGTTTTGCGGGCTCGACGCTCCAACGCCATTATACATCCCTTGTCAACGCTTTTAAACAGCCTGTTAAAAGTGTTAGTGGGGTGTTGCTGTTTTTTCGCTCCCTTCCCACCGACACATTATCAATTTCCTTTTCAGTCTTGACTTCCCCTTTCATCTGTGCACGCTTTGTTAGGCTTTGCTTTATGTTTCATGCTATTATTACACTTCCCCTTTTGTGTCCTTTTTCGACATAGCTGTGAAAGCTTCTAGCGATCTGTTCCAACGGATAAAGTCTATCAATGACCGATTTTATCTTTCCGGCTTCAATCAGCTCTTTTAGTAAAAGTAAATCTTCAATACGTATCTTTGGTGTTCCATCATCGACTGATATGTGTATTTCCCGTTTGAAGTTGGCGCTTTTTTGTAATTGCAGTTTTGAGCTATATCTTTTCCAACGGCATCAAAGATAAAATCATAAGATTCTCCGTTATTCGTAAAATCCTCTTTTGCAGTAATCAATTACCTTATCGTCTCAGATTTTCACCAATTCTAAATTTGTGTTGCACACCTGTACCTTCCGCCCCATAGTACTTGGCAAGTTGTACCGCAAAAGTACCCACCTCCAGAAGCTCCATGTAGATAAGAACTTTTGTCCCTTCCTGGATATTTCCTTTTCTAATAAAATACAATGCTAAAGTTCCTTCCGAAGGGACAGATGCAGCTTCCTCATAACTTGCATTGGTGGGTTTTATTGCCACCAAACCATCATCAGGCATAAAGCGAGTCCTGTTCCTCACGCATACAAGTGTACTCGGCATACGTACCAAATTTTTCTCCCGGTAAATGCGAAAACCTGGTCGCCTTTTTTAAATCGTTTTGTATCTTTGCCTATTGCTTCAATTTCTCCATTAACTCAAGCCCCAATATTGATCTTCTTGGTCTTCTGAAACCAACGAATATTCGCATTGGGATCCAAAGTAATATATTTACTTTACCACTTCGAACTATACAGTCCGAGACTGTTACTGCTGACGCATGGAATTTTTATCAGTATCCTTCATTATCTTTTGAGTAGGTTTTTCTACTTCCTTGATTTGCAGGACTTCCGGTTAGTCCGTATTTAGTGCATACAATCGCTTTCATTTGTACTCTTCCTTTTTACTTGATAGTATTCATTTTTATTTCTGACCATCAGCCAGAGTTGGTTCCTGATTTTTGCCAATCTCTTTAATCAAAAAAGCCACAGGCGAGAGTTCCGCAATAAAACTAACCGCTAAATGTGGGACCGATATTACTTCGTAGCCCGCAAAACGAATTAGGAATGTAAACCCTGTTATTGCGAAAACACGATAGAAATTATGACCATAGATAATAATTCGAAAACTTGTCCAAGCCGCAGCCAAGCCACCTTTTAATGTTGTCAATCATGATAGCGGGAGAAGCCAAAAAGTAAAAAACGAGACAAAAGTGTGGTTTTTAACAGAGCAAAAAGCTAAAGAATAGTGAAGCAGGCGATTTTATAGTGATTATCTTTAAGAAAAAATTCGCCAATAAAAAGTAATGGAATGCTGGTAATCATAAGCCCAAGACATTGAAGTATTTTCGATTTGCCTTGTGTTCATCCTTCTTCGAAAAGGTTACATCCCTACCTAAAGATGCCTGGTAAGTTACATAAAACAAGCCGCTATTTGAAATGCACATAATTATCAAACCTGCCCCAAAAATCGGCAAGTATACACACATAAAAAATGGATTGTTGGGTGAAAGGGAAGACAATTAAAAGAAAAGTTAGAGAAGTAAGAGGAATCCAAAAAACCCGGGCCAAGTTTATTGGTTCTAAAAAGGCGGAAAGAATCCAAGGATTTGAATGAATTCATAACTTTGTTTTGTAAGAAAACAGCCTAACGGTTTGCGTTACCCGCGCTGGGGCGGGCGGCGGAACGCCGTCCGACTGGAAAAATGATAAGGCGTAGAAAACTGCTTGAGATTTCGCGCAGAATCCCCAGCGTCGGGTGCACGCTTTGTTGGAAGGCTTTGCGCAAGACTCGCTAATTGAAAGCCAGAACCACCGCCATAAAACTGACAAGATTATTGCACGAACTTTGTTCTTTAGCAAGAACCAAAAAATTACATGCCGAGATCTTAGCCGAGAAAACTTGACTAAAACCAAGGCAACCGAAAAAAATTTACCAAAACTCTTGCCGAAGAAATCACGCCGATTTTGAAAACCCGATTTTGAGCCAAACTTGAAATTTCGCCAACGAAACCGAACGCTGATTTTAGAAAGCCTACAAAATCAACCGCGAACAAAAGCCGAAGAAAAGAACCTTACGCCAAAGTGACTGAGTCCAAAAGGCACGCCAAATATAACGACAAGCGATAACTAACCAGAACTTTGACCAAGCGGCAAAAACTGAAAATTGAAAGAGACAAAACTAATTTGGAAAACCAGAACTTGATCGCACAAGAGCTGTGCAAAAACCAGAACCAAAGTGTGAACGAAAAAAGAAAGACCTGCCAAAACCACCGCTAAAAAAAATGATGAAACTCAGAAGCTTGAATCCGCTTTTTCCAACTTGCTGAAAACGAAACTTGCTAATTCAAAAACGGCTTTTTGACTTTTGCTCTTTGGCTCTGCCTTCCAACGGTTTGCGTTACCCGCGCTGGGGCGGGCGGCGGAACGCCGTCCGATTGGAAAAATGCTGAGGCGTAGAAAACTGCTTGGGAGATCGCCAGAATCCCCAGCGTCGGGTGCACGCTTTGTTGGCAAGAACTGGGGCAAGCAAGAACCGCCGCCTAAAAACAGAACAACGCTTTTATTGACTTGATTTTACACGCATGACAATTTTTTACAAGCCCGACTTTGCTTTGGAAACTGAGCCTGACTTACCAAAACGCCAGAGCCGAGAACTTGCCAGAAACCTTTGCTGAAAACTGACTTTGCAAAAAGTTTACTTTGCCAGAAAAAATGAACCTGGCAAAAAAGCCTGAACAAAACTTGCCAAAACTTTTGCTGAAAAAATGTAGCCGATTTTAGAAACCTGACTTGATTAAAAAAGAACGCAAGCCAGAAAAACGGAACTTTGCAAAATGAAACCGCTTGCTTGCCAAAACTTTGACTAAAAACCATGAAGCCGATTTTAGAGACCTGAGCAAATTTGACACGAAACTTTTTGAGTAAAAAACATGAGCCAATTTTCGAGAAACAAAAACTTGGAAAACTGCCACCGCTAAAAATGCTGACTTTTGCGAACCCGAAACTTTGCCAAAAACCCAAGCCTTGATTTGTAAGACTCAAAACGCCAATTTGAAAGACAAGATAATTTTGAAAAACGCACCTAAAGATTTTAATGCAAGTTCTTGCCAACGGCTTGCGTTACCCGCGTGTGGGCGGGCGTGGACCAAGTGTTTGAAGCGGAAAAAGTTTCTCGAAGCCAGAAAAAGCTCCTCTAAATCGCGAACGTGGATCCACACGTCAGCGCTGCACGCTTTGTTGGGCGCAGCTTTTGGAGTGCAGCACGAACTATGTTTGCGCAGTAGGCTTGACTGCAAAGCTAATTAACCACAGCTGGTCGGACGCTAGTGAAATAATAAAACCTGAATAAAGGCATTCCGTTGTAAATCTCGAATAAACAAAAAACAAACTTTCCTGACATTTTACAGCTTTTTGCCGAAACAAGTGATCTCGCCACACTTAGCCAAATCTCTAAATACTCATCGACCAACTTTGACAGTCAAAACGCCTGCTTGCGAAAGCTTCGTCCGCTGGAGCACCTTCAGAAAATAATCTACATCGCGGACGTTAATAAGCTTTATACAAAATTCCCGCTTCATCGTCAGAGTTCAACTTTAGCCAGATGATAACCTTTATATTCGATCAAAGTGTTACTCCTGCCGCTTCGAGAAAGCGATCAAACAGAGCTGCAACACCTTTGTTCGTCTGACATAGCATGAGTGAGGACAATGAAAAGCGGCGCGGACACCTGTTGAAATAATGCTTAACTCCTGAAGCTCTTGTAACCATTGCCTATGACTGAAATTTCAGAAAAAGGCAAACCAAAACGGAGAGATGAGAACTCGGCAACACGCAAAAGAATATATGCAAAATCACAAGAATCGAGCAAAAGGCTTCAAAAGTATTACGGAGATTGCTATCAACAATGAAATGATGTCAGAAAGCAAAAGCTTTATAGCAAGTAGCTTTTTATTGCAAACGCGAATTTTAGAGACAAGTGAACTACAAAAACGATTCACGCGCCAGCGCGCCAACGGTTTGCGTTACCCGCGCTGGGGCGGGCGGCGGGACGCCGTCCGACTGGAAAAATGATAAGGCGTAGAAAAATGCTTGGAATCGCGCCAGAATCCCCAGCGTCGGGTGCACGCTTTGTTGGGCGCGTTTTTGCAAATGACTAACCAAGATAGCCCTCCTGTAATACCAACTGTATAAGAGAGCTAACAAGCCGAAGCCAATCCTTTTGAGTATAGTAAAATGTTGTGGGTAGAAGGAAGAAAGAAAGAGAGCAGGTGTAAAAGCTTCATAAAAGTGAAATAAAGTCGTATTTATTTTGAAAATGCGTGAAATAAAACCTTATTGGTAAAAAATATGCTGCCATTAGTTCTGTATTTGTACCAACCAAGTATATATTATAGCTGCCCCATACTTCCAGTATAACCTAAGAAAGAAAAACGGTGTTTAATGCCAAGCAAGTCGGCAGTTGCACCAATGATATTCTGGATTTAGACAGCCAAAGAGGCAAATGCCAGCAATGCGCCAAGAATTCCTAAGTATGAGGGTTCCTAAAAATAGTCCTGTAAATCTTTCCTGTAAACGTTGCGCAATAGCAATACTTTCCTCCAACCAAACTCTTCTATAAGAGTAGAGCCGCAGAATTAGATTAAGAATTAGAAACCTTCCATATTTCAAAATTTAAAGAAAGGCACTGGCAATTGAAAGACGCCAGCTGTTTTCCAGGAATACTAAAGAAGATTTGGTACAGTCTAACAAAATTTAGAGGTGCGGAAAGAAGCGCAACTAAATACCAAAATATTCCCAGTTTGCCTAAAATTTAAAAAAGAGCTTTTTCAATTAATTTATCTAACGGCTACTTTGTACCCCCCTTCTTTTTGTAGACACGTTAACCATCTAATAGGGCTACAAGGCTTAAGGAAGCGATTATGCCTAAATAATGCGCTTTATATTAAGTCTGAATCGATAAATCTATAAGGAAATAAAACACTAAAAAAAACAAACTCCAAAGCTAATCTACTCAAAATATAAAAGCCCAGTAGTGGTGTGTTTACTTTTGTGAGAAAAAGATGATCATCCCCTGACGCCTCCCCTATATTTTTTGTGTGCTAGATAAATCTGTGATGTTGCTATGCAATCAATTATTTTCTCGAAGGGGGATTGGCGGTAAACGCCTCAACGGTTTGCGTTACCCGCGCTGGGGCGGGGGACGGCGAAGCCGTCCAACTGGAAAAATGATAAGGCGTAGAAAAATGCTTGAGATTTCGCCAGAATCCCCAGCGTCGGGTGCACGCTTTGTTGGGCAAACCCGATTTTGTAAGACTTTCGCCAATTGAAAACCAGAACCACAGCCACTTGATTAACTTTTACACACAACTTATTTTTTGGCAATGATGACTTTGCGAAAACCAAAACTGCGGAAGTACAAAACGCCAGAGCCAAACTTGCCAAAGTGCTTGCTGAAAAAATGACTTTGCAAACCAAAGCCTTTGCCAGAAAAGTGAGCCTGACAAAAAGCCCAAAGCCAATTTGCCAAAACCTCGACTGAAAACTTTGAAGCCGATTGAAGAAACTTGACTTTGCCGAAAATGGCGATTGCCACAAAAGAAACTTTGCCAAATAAAAACGCTTGCTTGCCAAAACTTTGACCAAAACCACGAAGCTGATTTTTAGAGCCAGGCAAAGCCGAAGATGAAATTATGCGAGAAAAAGACAAACGCCAATTTTTGAGAACGATAAACTTGAAAAAGAGCCACCGCAAAAAAAACGAATTTGTTCGAACCCAAAACTTTACTGAAAACTCGAAACCCTGATTTTGAGAAAGATTCAAACGCCAATTTGAAAGAGCAAGCCAATTTTGAAAACCACGCAAAAGGTTTAATGCAAGGGGTTGC
>JAXHOG010000028.1:0-5208 GCA_034519605.1 Marinagarivorans sp. | reverse complement strand
GTAATACTTCGTTCAGTTACGACATTGCTTGCAGCAGTCCGACCGAACCGGCGTTCAGCGCATAGGCGCGCACGTCGGGTGCGGCGTTCTGCTTCGGTGCGGCGCCGAGCAGGCCGACACGGAATCCGCCGTGCGCCAGGGCCAGCGCCAGCGCCATGCCGACCGGGCCACCCCCGCGGATCAGCACATCGTGTGCGGACGACCCGGGCGACGCCGGGGACAAGGCAAGTGGGGAGGACGCTGTCATGGGGCAAGATTGTAGGAACTGACCGCTACGAGGCCCTTGATGCAACCCTTTGACCCTGAACAGGACGACGGCAGCAGCCCCGTCACCGTCGCCAGCCTGCACGTCTACCCCATCAAGTCTTGCGCCGGTCTGTCGCTGGCGCAGACTACGCTGGTCGCCACCGGCTTCGCGCACGACCGCCAGTGGACTACCAGGAGCTGATGAACTCGCTACCGCTTCTGAGCTTGAGGCTACAGGAGCTGATGAACTCGCTACCGCTTCTGAGCTTGAGGCTACGGGAGCTGATGAACTCGCTACCGCTTCTGGCTTGAGGCTACGGGAGCTGATGAACTCGCTACGGTTCTGAGCTTAAGGCTACGGGAGCTGATGAACTCGCTACGGCTTCTGAGCTTGAGGCTACAGGAGCTGATGAACTCGCTACCGCTTCTGAGCTTGAGGCTACAGGAGCTGATGAACTCGCTACCGCTTCTGAGCTTGAGGCTACGGGAGCTGATGAACTCGCTACGGCTTCTGAGCTTAAGGCTACGGGAGCTGATGAACTCGCTACGGCTTCTGAGCTTGAGGCTACGGGAGCTGATGAACTCGCTACCGCTTCTGAGCTTGAGGCTACAGGAGCTGATGAACTCGCTACCGCTTCTGAGCTTGAGGCTACGGGAGCTGATGAACTCGCTACGGCTTCTGAGCTTGAGGCTACAGGAGCTGATGAACTCGCTACCGCTTCTGAGCTTGAGGCTACAGGAGCTGATGAACTCGCTACCGCTTCTGAGCTTGAGGCTACAGGAGCTGATGAACTCGCTACGGCTTCTGAGCTTGAGGCTACAGGAGCTGATGAACTCGCTACCGCTTCTGAGCTTGAGGCTACGGGAGCTGATGAACTCGCTACCGCTTCTGAGCTTGAGGTTACAGGTGCTGAGCTACTGATAGGAGCAACAACTCCATCACTGCTAGAGCTTTGTGATGTAGTTATTGAACTTGAGGTATTTGTATTTGATGAAGATGTAGTGGTATCGACAGAGCTTGATGATGCTCCAACGGCGTCAGAAGATGAGGTAACAGCAGCAGAACTTTCTTCCGTAGCTGACGAGCTGGAAATAGTGATGGCACTGCTGACTGTGGTGGCACTACTCGAGGTAACACTTGGAATGCTACTAGAGACAGAGATATCAATTGGTGTGGTTTTTTTACCACTGCCGCATGCGGCAATGGTAGTTGTCATGACTGCAAGTAATACAGACCTGACAATAACATTTTTTGCGGAGAACATATCTAACCCCCGAGTGGTTGTCTTTGTATTGGCTATTAAGACTCGTTACAGAAATGACAAGCCAAAGTGTTTTGAAAGACTAACCAAACGGTTAGCTTCCGCTGAGTACCAACGAAAAATATTGGTCGTTTTAACCTAAAAGCCGCAGTTGAATCACCGTCTGCGAACCCCTTGGCGCGCCTAGCAAACGTTAAAAATTTGAACAACCAATAAGGTTGCCCTGCATTTAACATTCACATTCGCGCCAAGCGCTTACACATCTTTGCCAACTGAGTTTTTAGGTTTAAGATGCAGAAAATACTAAATATATTGTTTGTATTTATGCTTTTCACTTGGGCGTACCCAAACGTGTTGGAATTTTACCTTATTACCACATTGCTATATATGGTTGCTTTTTAACCATCATCTAAATTGCGATTAGTGTCTCGTTTCAATTGCCTTACTTCTATTTTATATAATGATTAAATGAATTAAGAATATTTTGATTAATAAAAATTTGAACAGTGTTAAAACTGAAATAGAAGTTAATTTTAAATATGTTACTGTTATTAGCACATTTTTTATTGTTGATAACAGTAAAAAATATATATTAAACAGAGTATTGTAAAATATATAAGCACTGCTCAGGTACTGTTTTTAGGGTTATATTTACCATAGGTAGGTTGTGTATATATTTTGTGGACTTTGGCCTTTTGAAAAAAGTGGGTATATACCTGTGGATGAATATGGATTGTTTTCAGCAGCTTACCCAAAAGATATCCCTTTAGTTGCCCACAATGTGGGTAAATCTGTGAGTCATTGTTAATAAAAAGGCTTTATATCATCTGGATATTTTTAAATTGTTAGTAAGTTTGTGTGTAAGTTGGTTTTTAAGGTGTGAAAGCCGCGTTATAAGTTGTAAAAGGGATTTTTTACGATAATAGAGGAGTCGTGCTAGTTGATATCTAGCTGGCGAAATTACTAGGGGTTAAGGAGGCGACGTGCGTAATGATGCGCACCATAACTATGGCGTTGTGGTGGATTTTTGAGCTGAGTGATGTTTTGTGGTTTAAATTACTTGCCGATGCAGAAACTGCTAAAAATTCGGCCTAGGAGATCGTCGGGAGTGAATATACCTGTTATTTCACTGAGGTAGTCTTGCGCCAAGCGCAGATCTTCGGCGAGTAATTCGCCTGCGGCGTGGTTGTGCAGCTGGTAGTGACCATTTTTGAGGTAGTGTTGTGCTTTTTTGATGGCATCCACATGGCGACGGCGCGCGCTAAAACAGCCTTCGGCGGTGCTGTTAAAACCCATGGCGGTTTTGAGTTGTTCTTTGAGTGTATCGATTCCTGCACCTGTTTTAGCCGAGACCCAAATACCTTCAAGAGTGTTTGATTGTTTATCTTGTTGGTCGCATTTGTTGTAAATGATGGTGAGTTTTTGATGAAGCTCGCTGTTATTAAAGAATTCGGGCCAGTGTTTTTCTACCGCCATTTGTGCGGGTTCTGTGGCATCGATGATTAGTAATATACGGTCGGCTTGATGGATTTCATCCCAAGCGCGCTGGATGCCCATTTGCTCGATAATATCGTCGCTGTCTCTTAGGCCTGCGGTATCGGTAATATGCAGTGGCATGCCATCAATATGAATATGTTCACGTAAGACATCGCGAGTAGTGCCAGCGATATTGGTAACAATGGCGATGTCTTTTTCGGCTAAACGGTTGAGTAAGCTGGACTTGCCTGCATTAGGACGCCCCGCAATAACAACCTTCATGCCTTCGCGCAAAATGACACCTTGTTCGGCTTTATAAAGTACCTTGGCGAGTGTGGCCATTAAGTTATCGAGTTGGTGGGTTACATGGCCGTCAGTGAGAAAGTCGATTTCTTCTTCGGGAAAGTCGATAGCGGCTTCGACATATAAACGCAGTGCGATCAACGCTTCAATCAGTGTGTTAACAGCGTGCGAAAACTCACCTTGTAGGGTGTTGATCGCTTGTTTAGCGGCTTCACGGGAGCTGGCTTCAATGAGGTCGGCAATGGCTTCGGCCTGTGTGAGGTCGATTTTATCGTTTAAAAAAGCGCGCTCACTAAATTCACACGCGGGTTGGCAAGGCGTGCCCCTAAACGCGTGGCTTGCTCCAGTAGCATATCGAGAATGACAGGTCCGCCGTGGCCTTGAAGTTCAACAACATCTTCACCAGTAAAAGAGTTTGGTGCTTTAAAGTAGAGTGCAATACCTTGGTCAATGAGATTTTGTTGTTTATCAACAAAAGGCAGGTAATGGGCATAGCGAGGTTTGAGAGAGGCTTGTGTAATTGCTTGGCCTATGGCCAGTGCTTTTGGGCCTGATATACGAATAACACCAACACCGCCGCGCCCAGGAGCGGTTGCAACTGCCGTGATGGTGTCATTCATAGTGTTTACTCAGATTATTTTTGGTTTTCGATTTGTTTAGTGATGACGTACTGCTGAATAATTGAGAGTGTGTTGTTGACCACCCAATAAACCACCAAACCTGCGGGGAAGAACATAAATAAACCGGTAAAGAATACGGGCATCCACTGCATTAATTTGGCTTGCATTGGGTCCGGAGGCGTTGGGTTTAAGCGCTGTTGAATCCACATGGTTAAACCCATGATCAAAGGCAAAATAAAGAAGGGGTCTTTGATGCTTAAGTCGTGTAACCACAAAAATGAGGCATGACGTAATTCAACGCTTTCCATTAAAGCCCAATAGAGTGCAATAAATACGGGCATTTGAATCAACATGGGCAAGCAGCCGCTGACTGGATTCACTTTTTCTGTTTTGTACAGCTTCATTAATTCTTGCGACATACGCTGGCGATCGTCACCGTAAGTTTCTTTGAGTGCCGCCATTTTGGGCTGTACTTTGCGCATTTTAGCCATGCTGCGGTAGCTAATCGCCGATGGGTAAAAGAAGACAATTTTGATACACAGAGTTAATAAAACAATAGCGATGCCCCAGTTACCTACATAACTATGGATGGTGTCTAACGTCCAAAAGAGCGGTTTGGCGATCATCCATAAAAAGCCGTAATCTACGGTTAGATCGAGGTGCGGAGATATTTTCTCAAGCTCGCTCACATCTTTAGGGCCTGCATAAAACTGTGCTTGCACACTGCCGGTTTGGCCCGGCGCAACAGTAGTTAGCGCGCTAGAAAATTTAAATAGGTAAAGGTTATTACCGTTCATTTTGCTCAGTGAATAAGCGTTTTGAGTTTTACTGTCGGGAATCCAAGCGCTCATAAAATAATGCTGAATCATCGCAACCCAGCCGCCTTCCCGGCTGTGCTCTACTTTTTCGTCTTTGATATCGTCAAATGAGTATTTGTCGTAGTTTTTATCGGTTGTGGTGGTTGCGGCGCCCAAAAATGGCTTCATACCCACGCCTGCGGCAATAACAGGGTTGTAGTTATCCCGCTTAATACTGCCCACAAAAGCGGCTTGCCAAGATTCTTGGCTTTGGTTGTTAATAATATATTCCACGTTAATTAAGTAGCTATTGCGCGTAAAGGTAAAGCGTTTGGTAATTTGTGCACCAGGTTGCTGAAACAGTAGATCAACGTGGAGCTGGTCTTTATCCCCCAAGGCGTATTCGGTACTTGCCGATACAAAGGTCGGGCGCCCATTTTTGCTATCAGTACCATTTTGACCCACTAAACCACTGGTCGCGATATAGGTGTGCTGAGGTGTTTT
>JAXHOG010000016.1:0-44015 GCA_034519605.1 Marinagarivorans sp. | reverse complement strand
TTGAAATGCAAGGGTAAATGCGCAGAATAAGCCGCTACATTTTCGGCCACTTGTGCGGCTAACTCACGTGTTGGCGTTAACACCAAAGCACGCACTTGGTTGGGCGCCGCTTTTTGGCCCAGCGCCAAACGATGCAAGATCGGCAATGTAAAACCCGCTGTTTTACCAGTACCGATCTGCGCTGCCGCCATAAGATCACGCCCTCTAAAGCCGGTGGAATGGCTGCGACTTGAATGGGCGATGGAATGGTATAACCTTGTTCCGCAATAGCGGTCAGAATGGCCGGATTAAGGCCTAGATTTTCAAATAACATAGTAAAGTACATCGATAGGGGCAGCACGCAGCCAAAAGTAGGAGATAAAGCTGAACGCCTTAACTTGATCACCATATTACTCGTGCTAGGCAAACGCAGTGACTCGAAAGGACGCGCACCTTACAGCTTTCATCAATAACCACGACAGCAACCATTAGCTTCTTCAGCGACCACAGGCGTGTTATTCAAGCCTTCGCAAAGACCTCTATATAACCAAGAGAATACATGCTCAATTATCAAACGATAGATGCCATAGCAGACGCTTATATTCCAACCTTACTCGTTGTTACTGCATTAAGCATGGCTATTCATTTTAAAAATCCACACACCCTATTAACATCAATATGTAAGCTTGCCCTCCTGATGCTACTGCCTTATGGACTGATGCTTGCCGATCAAGCTCTTCATCTTTGGCAAAAACTCCATTGGGATTACAGTACTCACACGGCTGTTGCAGCGACTTGTTGCTGGTATTTATTTTGGCTGGGCAAAGGAACCGTATTAGCGAGTCGTATTTTTCATTCTCGCTTTATTTATTCGCTATGGCCATTATCACTCGCTGCCTACCTCACCCTTATGGATTATCAAAATTACCATTCTTGGCAGGATATGCTTAGTACGCTCGTAGCACTTGCCCCCCTTCTTTTAATGCACAAAGCCGCCAGCAGGTAACACCTCTACGGTTACAAAAAAGTAACACCGCATTAAACAAACACCCCTTATCGGCTTTTTTCTGATAAAAAGGTAACAAAAAAATTATTTATTACGCAAAAAATCGGTTGAAAAACAACCAAAAAAAATAAATAGTCAAACAAATCAACCTTATGGTACAAACAACTTAAAGATATCCAAAAACCGCCTTGCAGGTTTTCTTATTTGTGTTACATTTAGTTACGCAAGGTAACACCTTGCCCGCCACACCAATAACGAAGCCGGTATGGTGGTATCAACCTAAACATTGCGAGGATATTGTATGAATAAGCTTATAGTTTTATTGCTAGTTGCAATTGCGTCTAACGGCGTTTTAGCTAACGAGGTTGGTGCAAATCTTCAATCCGCTGAGCCAGTAACTCTGGCATATGTGGTTGCAGATACAGGTACCAATAACGCAAATTGGGCTATTGGCCCAGTAAACCCAGCTGTGTCTGCGGCCGAGCACCGCCAAATTACTCGAGTTGCTGATGCAATGAATGAAGAAGTCATTCTGAAAGTGTCGGTAGAACTCTACAAAACCTTAGAAAACAACCTCTAAACTTTGTTGATTTTGAATGGAGTCAAGCCTTGCTGCTTAAGCAAGGGCGGTAGACTGACTGGGTCTACAGCAAAATGTAACAATACTTTCCCCGTTGTATTGTTAAATATTAGCGAGGCAATCGCTCCCTGTACCGCATACCTCTGTCATGTGTTGGTACGGGGCTTTAGGTCTTGATTAACCACCGTATCGTTTCATCAGGATACCTACGCGCTCTACATAAGCTTGCGTTTCTGCATAAGGTGGTATTCCACCATACCGCTTAACGGCATTAGGTCCTGCGTTATAGGCCGCCGTCGCTAACGAAATATTATTATCAAACAGCGCCAGCATTTTAGCGAGATACTTAACCCCCCCATAAATATTCTGCGTAGGATCAAATCGATCTTCTACGCCCAGCTCATTCGCCGTTAAGGGCATCAACTGCATAAGCCCAGCAGCACCAACATGTGACTGCGCATCAGCCCTAAACGCCGACTCCGCATGAATAACAGCCCGCACCAACGCAGGGTTAACGTTATGCTCTTTAGCGGCCAACTCTATAGTTGTGGCATATTTATCTCGATAGAGCGCAATGTTGTACCAATCCACGGTTGAATTCACATCACACGCAAAGCACTTGTAAGATAAAACCTCGTAGGTTGCCCCTTTCGGCGCACGATCAGAAAAAGAGGCTGTGCCTTTATCGGAATATTTATAAACTTTGATTTTTTGATTTTGCGAATTAGGTGCGTATCGGTTCTTTACCTGCACCTTTTTGCCGCTAGAGCCAATGATAGTATTCGTAGGAACGCCTTTATCCGCGCCAATACAATCGACACTTAAAAACATTACAGCAAGAAAAAAAGTACCACAGGTAAGATGCGTAGAACTCTTAAAGAGGGGAGAGGTATTTATCATTATTATTAGGCGCTGTAGGCAATATTCCTTTTATTATGCACAGATTGTACAAATTTCACACATAACCATACCTCAAATAACAATAAAAAAAGGGAGCGCTAGGCTCCCTTTTTAATATCGCTTAAACGACTACACGCTGTAGTAAAGTTCAAATTCTACTGGGTGCGGAGTCATATTAACGCGTTGAATTTCTTCTTTCTTCAGTGAAATATACGCATAGATGAAGTCTTTAGAGAATACGCCGCCTTTCAACAAGAACTCGTGGTCAGCTTCCAAAGCAGCCAAGGCTTCTTCCAAAGAAGAACACACTTGTGGAATTTCTGCTTCTTCTTCTGGCTCTAAGTCGTACAAGTCTTTAGTTGCTGCTTCACCTGGGTGAATCTTGTTCAATACGCCGTCGATACCGGCCATCAACAAGGCTGCAAAGCACAAGTATGGGTTAGCGGTTGGATCTGGGAAGCGAGTTTCAATACGCTTAGCTTTCTCACCAACAGTGTAAGGAATACGGATTGAAGCTGAACGGTTTTTAGCAGAGTAAGCCAACATTACTGGCGCTTCGAAGCCTGGAACCAAACGCTTGTACGAGTTGGTAGAGGCGTTACAGAAAGCGTTCAATGATTTAGCGTGCTTGATGATACCGCCGATGTAGAACAAAGCAGTTTCAGACAAACCAGCGTAAGCGTCGCCTGCGAATTGGTTTTTGCCGTTCTTAGAGAAAGACTGGTGAACGTGCATACCTGAACCGTTATCGCCAATCAAAGGCTTAGGCATAAAGGTAGCGGTTTTGCCGTATTGGTGCGCAACGTTGTGGATGCAGTACTTAAGAATTTGTACTTCGTCCGCTTTCTTAACCAAAGTGTTCGCGCCTACGCCGATTTCACATTGGCCAGCGTTAGCTACTTCATGGTGGTGGATTTCAATTTCCAAGCCCATAGCTTCCATTGCGTTACACATTGCGCCACGGATGTCGTGCAATGAGTCAACGGGAGCAACGGGGAAGTAACCGCCTTTTACGCGTGGTGCGTGGCCGTGTTTACCTTCAACATCATCGCCTGACTGCCATGCAGCTTCTTCAGATTTGATTTTGTAGAAAGCGCCGCCCATAGAGCTTGAGTAATGAACGCTATCGAAAATGAAGAATTCTGGCTCTGGACCAAATAAAGCGGTATCGCCCAAACCAGTAGACTTCAAATATTCTTCAGCACGCAAGCCCAAAGAGCGTGGGTCGCGGTCGTAGCCTTGCATAGTAGCTGGTTCAACGATGTTGCAACGAACGTTAATGGTGGCTTCGTCGTAGAATGGGTCTAGCACAGCAGTAGAGTCGTCAGGCATAAGAATCATGTCTGAATCGTTAATGCCTTTCCAGCCAGCGATTGAAGAGCCGTCGAACATTTTGCCATCAATGAAAAAGCTGTCATTCACAACGTGTGATGGGAAGGTGGCATGTTGTTCCTTGCCTTTGAAGTCGGTGAAGCGCAAGTCAATCCAACGAGCTTCGTGTTCTTTGATCAGGTCTAAAGTCTTAGACATTACGTGCCTCCAAAATAGTCCAAACGGAATTAATTAGTATTAAAAATCAAAGCTAGTTGTCGCCAGCTTTAAGCCGCACAATCTAAAAGGTTCTAAGTCTTTTAGCAAGGACAACGGGTATCGGTTTGAGGGCAAGGTATGTGCCATAATGAGCATTTGTCCGCGCAGTCTGATTCCGTGCGCTCAGGCTTGTGGGTAGCCCACACAACAACCGTACTACTTCGGTGCAATATAAATATTCTGCACCATCTTGGTGACTTCATGCATTTTATTATTCGCCTCTTTCCTGAGATTACCATTAAAAGCCCTTCTGTTCGCAAACGCATGGCGAGGCAGCTTGCCGATAATATTCGCATTATTATTAGACGCGAATACCCCTGCGCCCGCGTCAGGCAAGACTGGGATAAACTCGATGTGAATGTTCGAGGCCTAGAAGATGACGACACAGCTCGAGGTGTAACGCACCTGCTGGAAAATATTCCCGGTATTGCTAATTTCGCCCGTGTTCGCATCCATGCATTCACTGATATTCACAGTATTTATGAATCGACCGCATCAATTTGGGGCGGTCAACTCAAAGATAATACTTTTCGTGTTAGAGCTAAGCGTACAGGCGATCACCCCTTCACCTCCTTAGAGCTTGAACAATATATTGGTGGCGGCCTACTGAAACACTTTGAGTCCGCTGGAGTGAACTTACGGGAACCCGATATCACCGTTCAAATTGAAGTGCGTGATGACGTACTTTATGTGATTGAAGATAAGCGACAAGGCTTGGGGGGCTTTCCAATAGGCTCGCAAGGCGATGTTTTATCATTAATTTCTGGCGGATTCGACTCTACAGTCGCCAGCTATTTTTGTATTAAACGCGGCTTGCGTACGCACTTTTGTTTTTTCAACCTTGGTGGTAAAGCGCACGAGCTTGGCGTTAAAGAAATGGCCTACTACCTTTGGCAGCGCTACGGATCTTCGCATCGCGTAAAATTTGTTACGGTGCCTTTCGAAGGTGTCGTCAAAGAAATTCTTGAAAAGGTTGATCCGTCCTGTATGGGCGTTGTGCTCAAGCGCCTGATGTTACAAGCCGCCGAGCGCGTGGCCAAAAAAGTCAAAGCAGAAGCATTAGTTACCGGCGAAGCGGTTGCACAGGTTTCTAGCCAAACTCTAACCAACTTAAACTGCATAGACCGCGCAACCAATGCGTTAGTCTTACGACCACTTGCACTGATGAATAAAGGCGACATTATTGATGTCGCGCGAGCCATTGGCGCCGAAGCCTTGGCCGCTAGTATTCCCGAATATTGTGGCGTAATTTCCGTGAAACCCTCCGCCTCATTACGCCTGCAAAAAGTGGAAGAAGCCGAAGCCGCGCTAGATATATCGGTACTGGAAGACGCTCTTGAGCGCTCTTACGCTCAACTCATTGACGCAATAATGGCCGATGTGGAAAAAGGACAGAGCGAAGTGGATAACGTCGATTCACCGATAAGCGGCGATATCATTATTGATATTCGACATCCCGATGAAATCGAACTTAAACCGCTCATCATTGATTGGACGACAGTAGTGATTCCTTTCTATACATTAAATGAAACCTATCCCACATTAGATGCCACAAAACGCTATCTACTCTATTGCGACAGAGGGGTCATGAGTGAATTACACGCATCTCACCTCAAAGATGAAAACTATCGTAATGTTGCGGTATACCGCCCAAGCAATACCGCGTAAGCAAGGCCAAATATATGCCCAAACCCAATAGGTCATCCAACAACTTAATGATTGCCCTTATCATGACGGCAATCATTATTTGTACGGCCATTGCATCTTGGGTTTTTTTCGCGTCGAACAACGAACAAACCCGCAAGAATAAAAAATACCGCAATATCACCTATACCGATGCGCTATTAACCTGCCAAAAATACAGCTACGAGCGCTACGGCTCGGCGTTAAAGAACTTAACACTCGATAACCACTCCAGCCGCTGGGAACAAAAAATAGAGCAATATAAGTTATTTTTTAACGCCGAAATCGCCGGTAAAACAATAACCTCTCCCACAATGAAAATATCCATCGCCTGTGATGTGAGCGGTCGCAGCGGCAAAGTTCGAGATTACGATGCGCAAGAAGATAAAAGCCTAAAAACAAAATCTGAACGCATGAAAGATGGCGGATTATTTGGCTGGCCGTAAAGCTACCAAACACCTCGCGCACTACAGATTTAACGCTTTTTGAATTGCAGACTCTAAGTCCGAGTTTTGAGGCTTAATGCGGCTACCAAAATGCTCCACCTCGCCGGTAGGTAACACAAGATACTTATTAAAATTCCAACTTGGCGCCTCTGTTTTTGCATTTACATAGCCAAAAACGGGGCTTGCCTCTGCACCTTTAACGCGCGCAGGTTCTGTCATCACAAAACTCACACCATAGTTTTGATAACACACGCTCGCGGTGCCCTCTTCGCTTTTTTCCTCCTGATAAAAATCATTACTGGGAATACCAACAACAACCAAACCTTTATCGGCGTACTGCTTATGCAGTGCCTCCAAGCCAGAAAACTGCTTAGTAAAACCACAATGGCTGGCAGTATTAACCACCAACATCGCCTTACTCTTATTAAAAAGATCGCACAAATTAACGCTCTCTTTACTGTGTAGCTTTCGAATATTCTGATCAAAGCCATTAGGGCACTCAGCCATAGCCTGCAAACTCAATAAACCGCCTATCACAGCTGCTGCAATAATTTTCATCGTATACACCTCCATTGGATTAACTCTTACCTACGTAAATACAGAAATAACAGATGAAAAAAAGCCCCTTTAAAAGGGGCTTTTAAAAAAATTGGCGGTAATTAAAAACTGTACAGCACGTTAGCAGCGATGTTTGAGGTTTTGAATGACAACCCTGTATCGCCCACCTTGTCAGAATTAGTAATACTTTTCCATTCCGTATTTAACGTCCAACGATTAAAGAAAAAACTAACGCCTAAGCCTAGGGTTGCATAACCTTCTGACACTGAGTTTTCATTTGGCTCTACATCAGCATCCGGCGCAGGGGAAGTTATGTCAAATATAGTAAGCTTGCTTAAGTCAGATAAAGACCCTTTATATCTTATAGTCTGCTCTATAACTTGCTCATCAGTATACGTAGTATCCATTAAGGTTACGCCAATAAGTCCATAAAAAGCGGCTTTATCATTCTTGATCTGTGGCTTTAAAAGAAAACTTGCGTAGTAATTAAGCTCGCCCTTTATCGGCTTAAACGATTGCTTTTGAGTTAGGCCATCGACATATTCTGCTTTTGTACCTTCCGTCTTTTCATTTGCCTCTGTTGCTGGATTGTCCGCTGTAGCGGGGATCGCTGCTTTAGTTTCTATTCCCGGCTCAATTTTATCAAAACCACCATATTCCATAAACACTTCTCGTTCACTATCCATGCCCACACCTAAGCGGCCATCAAGGCTTAACCAAGGTAATAAATCGTAGCTTGCCGCGCCTTCTAAAGCGGTAAAGTTAAATTGACCAGTCTGATTATTGGCATCGGTCTTCATCGACCAACCACTTAAACCGCCGCCAACGTGAAATTTGTTTTTATCCGCCGCCTGAGCACCCATGGCCAGAGTAGAGAGGGCAATTAGCAATAGCTTTTTCATGACTTTAATGTCTCCTAGAGGATTAGCGCTATTGCGCCGATAATTATTGTTAGTCCTAGCCAGGCTCAGGCCTGGCAACGGCTCAAGTATTCGGTGAATTATGGCTATTGTCAAACACACCATAAAGGACTTGCGACACACAGCTTATCGCCCATCCCAAGAGTCTTAATATAGCAGGTATCGCCCACGAGGTTTGCTAGCTATAATGCGCGCCGACAATCCCGCAGTTATACCGCTTTATATTCTTTTAAAACACCCCGAGGTGCTTCAGTGATACAAAATTTGCGCAATGTAGCCATCATTGCCCACGTAGACCATGGCAAAACCACGCTTGTTGATAAATTGCTGCAGCAGTCTGGCACTCTTGATCGTAAGGATCAAGGCGCCGAGCGCATTATGGATTCAAACGATCAAGAGAAAGAGCGCGGCATTACCATTTTGGCAAAAAATACCGCCATTCAGTGGAATCAATACCGTATTAACATCGTGGATACCCCAGGCCACGCCGACTTTGGCGGTGAAGTAGAGCGTGTTTTATCGATGGTTGACTGCGTTTGTTTGTTGGTCGATGCCGTTGACGGCCCCATGCCGCAAACACGCTTTGTAACCTCAAAAGCCTTTGAACAGGGTTTACGTCCGATTGTTGTTATCAACAAAATCGACCGTCCAGGTGCTCGCCCTGATTGGGTCATGGATCAAATTTTTGATCTATTCGATAACTTAGGCGCCACCGACGATCAACTCGACTTTCCCGTGGTTTACACCTCTGCGATCAACGGTATTGCCGGTTTAGATCCAGAGAACATGGCCGAAGACATGACGCCGCTCTATCAAATGATCGTCGACAAATGTCCCGTGCCTGATGTTGAGCCTGATGGCCCGTTCCAAATGCAAATTTCTGCACTCGCGTACGATAGTTATGTTGGCGTTATTGGCGTAGGCCGTATTACGCGTGGCAAACTCAAGCCCAATCAACAAGTGATTATTGTCTCTTCCGATGGTAAAGAGCGTAAAGGTAAAGTTCTCAATGTGAAAGGCTACTTAGGCCTAGAGCAGGTAGAAACCCCATTAGCCAATGCAGGCGAAATTGTTTGTATTAATGGTATTGATGGTTTGGGTATTTCAGATACGCTCTGCGACCCTGATTGCATTGAAGCCTTACCGCCATTATCGGTAGACGAACCCACTGTAAGCATGACCTTTAGCGTCAACGATTCTCCGTTTGCAGGCCGTGAAGGTAAGTTCGTGACCACACGCAATATCAAAGACCGTTTAGATCAAGAACTGATCCACAACGTGGCTTTGCGTGTAACACAAGGCGAAACACCGGATAAATTTAAAGTGTGTGGCCGTGGTGAGCTCCATCTTTCTGTACTGATCGAAACCATGCGTCGCGAAGGTTTTGAAATGGGCGTTTCACGTCCGGAAGTGGTACAAAAAATTGTTGATGGTGAAGTGCAAGAGCCCTACGAACAAGTAATGATTGATGTTGAAGAACAACACCAAGGTTCGATCATGGAAGAAATCGGTTTACGTAAAGGTGAGCTCACCAATATGGAGCCCGATGGTAAAGGCCGTGTGCGTTTACAATTTATCATTCCATCACGTGGTTTGATTGGTTTCCGTGGCACCTTCTTAACCATGACGTCTGGCTCGGGCATCATGACCAGTATTTTTGACCATTACGGTCCCGTGAAAATGGGCGAAGTTGCCAAACGCCAAAACGGCGTACTGGTGAGCATGGTTAAAGGTAAAACCGCCGCTTACTCGTTATTCAACTTACAAAGCCGTGGCCGTTTGTTCTTGGGTCATGCGGTTGAAGTCTACGAAGGTCAAGTGATTGGCATCCACTCACGCGATAACGATTTAGCGGTTAACCCCATCAAGGGTAAGCAGCTCACCAACGTTCGCGCTTCTGGTACTGACGAAGCCTTAACATTGGTTACCCCCATCAAACACACTCTTGAACAAGCGCTTGAGTTTATTGAAGATGACGAACTGGTAGAAGTGACGCCCGAAAGCATTCGTATTCGTAAAAAGCTCTTAACTGAAAACGAGCGTAAACGCTCTAAGTAATATTTCTGAGTCAGTAATAGCGTTTTCAAAGGCCGCTTTTAAGCGGCCTTTTTTATGCCTGTGGCTTAAGGTTTTTGCCCTCGCCCTCCTGCAGAGTTGTTGCATCATCCTGCATTGCGCATAATGCGGGCTATTTTTATATCCCACTTTTTTAGCCCCTTTTTTATCCAACAATTTTTAGCCAACAAAGAATGCCGATTATTATGAGCCAAATGATCTACAGCAAAATCGCCCAAGAACTCAATGCCAACCTCGCCCAAGTACAAGCCGCCGTCGGTTTGCTGGATGAAGGCGCGACGGTTCCGTTTATTTCGCGTTACCGAAAAGAAGTCACCGGTGGTTTAGATGACACCCAACTACGTAATTTAGAAGAGCGTTTAGGCTATTTACGCGAACTAGAAGATCGTCGCAGTGCAATTCTTAAATCTATTCAAGAACAAGAAAAACTCACCCCAGAACTGGAGCGGGCGATTTTATCGGCCGACACCAAAACCACACTCGAAGATTTATACCTACCCTACAAACCCAAACGCCGCACCAAAGCCCAAATTGCGCGTGAGGCTGGTCTTGCACCTTTAGCCGAGCAATTGTTGGCCGATGCAACCTTAGACCCCGAAACACTCGCCAACCAATTTTTAAATGTTGATTTAGGCATAGCCAATAGCAAAGACGCGCTCGACGGCGCCAAACAAATATTGATGGAGCAGTTTAGCGAAGACGCGCAATTGCTCGAAAAAACCCGTTTATTTATGCGCAACGACGGTTATTTAGCCGCAGGCGTGATTGCCGGTAAAGAAATCGAAGGTGAGAAATTCCGCGATTATTTTGAGCACAAAGAAGCCTTTAAAACCATGCCCAGCCACCGCGCTTTAGCGATGTTTCGCGGTCGTAACGAAGGCATTTTAAACATGAGCTTTACGCTCGAAAAAGACCTCGAGCCCAACCAAATGCACCCCTGCGAATTAATGATCGCCAAACACAATCACATTGAAGATAAAGGTCGCGCGGGCGATAAATGGTTGGCCGAAGTGGTGCGCTGGAGTTGGCGAGTTAAAATACTGACTCATTTAGAAACCGATTTACTGACCGATTTACGTGAGCGTGCAGAACAAGAAGCCATTAATGTTTTTGCACGCAATTTAAAAGATTTATTACTGGCCGCACCCGCAGGCCAAAAAGCCACCATTGGCCTCGACCCCGGTATGCGTACCGGCGTGAAAATGGCAGTAATTAGCGAAACCGGCATGGTGCTAGACCACGGCGCGATATTCCCAACTCCGCCGCAAAATCGCATTGCCGATGCCGAAGTGGTTTTGCTCAAAATGTGCCAAAAATATAACGTGAGCTTAATTGCTATAGGCAACGGCACCGCCAGCCGCGAGACCGAAAAATTCGTGGGCGATTTTCTCAAAAAACACCCCGAATTTACCATTCAAAAAGTCATTGTGAACGAATCGGGTGCCTCGATTTATTCGGCTAGCGAATTTGCTGCCAAAGAATTTCCCGATTTAGATGTAACTATTCGCGGCGCCGTTTCGATTGCGCGCCGCTTGCAAGATCCACTCGCGGAGCTCGTAAAAATTGATCCTAAATCCATTGGTGTTGGCCAGTATCAACACGATGTCTCGCAAACACGTTTGGCCAAATCGCTCGATGCTGTAGTAGAGGATTGTGTGAATGGCGTGGGGGTTGAAGTGAATACTGCTTCGGCGCCATTGCTCGCGCGCGTAGCCGGTTTAAATACCACTATCGCCAATAATATTATCGAATTCCGCAACGAAAATGGCCCCCTAAAAAACCGCAAACAGCTTTTAAAAGTTGCGCGTTTAGGTCCGAAAGCTTACGAACAAGCGGCGGGTTTTTTACGTATTGCGGGAGGCGATAACCCGCTGGATGCTTCGGCCGTTCACCCAGAATCCTATGAAGTGGTTGAGCAAATTGCGACTAAAAACACCCGAAAAATTGCTCAAGTGGTGGGCGATAGTGGCTTTATTCGCGGTTTAAAAGCCAGTGATTACACCACCGAAAAATTCGGTTTACCGACCGTAACCGACATATTAAAAGAGCTGGAAAAACCTGGCCGCGACCCCCGCCCAGAATTTAAAACGGCACAGTTTAAAGAGGGGGTTGAGAAAATTAGCGACCTCGAATTGGGCATGGTTTTGGAAGGGACAGTCACCAACGTTACTAACTTTGGCGCCTTTGTAGACGTGGGCGTCCATCAAGACGGTTTGGTGCATATCTCTGCGCTTAGCCACACCTTTGTGAAAGATCCACACAGTATTGTTAAAGCAGGCGATATCGTAAAAGTATTGGTGATGGAAGTGGATGCACAACGCAAGCGTGTGGCCCTCAGTATGCGCCTTGACGATACCCCCGGCGAAAGTACCAGCACACTAGCCAATAACAACCGCCGCCCCGCCAGCAAGCAAGCCGCAACCCATAACACCAATAGCAACAATGCGGCGTTTAAAGACAAGGTACAGCAAGGCACAATGGCATCGTTATTCGAGCAAGCACTGAAGAAAAAATAGCCATTTTCTTACGTCGATAGCCACTAAAAAAGGCGATGCATTTTGTGCATCGCCTTTTTTGTGTTTGTTGGTTTTAAGACTTTTATTGAGACCTATATTTTAAGTGCGCCAAAATACCATCTAGCTCGTCCAAACTTTTGTAATTAAAAATCAACTTACCCCTGCCTTTAGCGCTGTGCTGCACAGTGACGGGTACGCCCACATGCTCCGACAAACCATTTTCCAACTGAGAAATATCGGTATCAACTTTGGGCGCATCTGTTTTAGGTTGGCTGGCATCTTGTTGTGCACTGCGGGCAAGCGCCTCGGCTTGGCGAACCGATAAACCGCGCGTAATAATTTGGCGGGCAATTAAGCGTTGGATATGGTCGGGCAAACTCAATAAACAACGGGCGTGGCCCATTTCTAAATCGCCGTGCTCAAGCAGCATGCGCACTTCGTCGGTTAAATTTAATAAACGCAGTAAATTAGTCACGCCAGTGCGGGATTTACCCACCGCATCAGCCACTTCTTGATGAGTTAATTCAAATTCGTCTTGTAAACGTTTGAGAGAAATGGCTTCTTCTATAGGGTTTAAATCTTCGCGCTGAATGTTTTCGATCAGCGCCATAGCGATGGCGGCTTCGTCGTTTACATCGCGAATAACGACAGGAATCGTATGTAATCCCGCTAATTGCGTCGCACGCCAACGGCGTTCACCGGCAATAATTTCGTACTTATCTTCACCCACTGGGCGCACAACAATGGGCTGCATAACGCCCTGTGCTTTGATCGAATTCGCTAGCTCTTGCAGCGCCTCTTGTTGCATATCCCGACGCGGCTGGTACTTACCGCGCTGCATAAACTCAACCGGTAGCTCCATTAGGCGGCCATCTTTTGGGCCTGCGCCCGCAACCGGCATATCGGCCGGATTTAGCGGTTCAATCTTGCCCGCTTGTTTGGGAGCCGTTCCTAATAGGGCGTCTAAGCCTCGACCCAAGCCTTTGCGTTTCATGCAGTATTCCAAATCTATCAATTAAAAATGGGAGGTTTTCGGCACGCCCCTACTAAAAATACGCCATAGCTGTTACCCGCAATGTGCAGATAAAAACCATAACTATAGGGGTTAAGCCGCCACTTCGCGGATTACAAAGCTTCCGCTGCTTTTTTAGGTTTTCTTGGGTTTGGCTCGCAACGCTTAATCACTTCGCCAGCTAAAGCCAGATAAGCCAAAGAGCCCTTAGATTGTTTATCGTACGCCAAAATAGGCAAACCAAAGCTAGGGGCTTCGGCCAAACGCACATTGCGCGGTATGCAGGTGTTATAGAGTTGCTCGCTAAAATGCGTGCTTAATTGGGCCGAAACTTCACCCGTCAGGCTCATTCTTGGATCGTGCATCGTTCTCACAATGCCTTCGATTTTAAGATTAGGGTTAAGCGCTGCCTGCACCGTATTAATGGTTTCGATTAATGATGACAACCCTTCCAGCGCATAGTATTCGCACTGCACAGGAATAATCACGCCATCGCACGCCGTTAAGGCATTAATGGTCAGCATATTTAACGAGGGTGGGCAGTCGATAAGAATGTAATCAAAGTTATCAGCAACTGTGGCAATCGCTAGTTTTAGACGTGTTTCTTTATTTTCTACACTTAATAACTGTACTTCGGCGGCAGTTAAATCGCTGTTGGCAGCCAATACCGAAAATTGGCTCTCTTGCGAAAATACGATCGCATTAGCAAGGCTAACATCACCTGCGAGCACATCATAAACGGTATATTCCTGCTGGTTTTTATCCACACCTGCGCCCATGGTTGCATTGCCTTGGGGGTCGATATCAATCATCAATACGCGGCGTTTGGTTGCTGCCAAGGAAGCAGCCAAATTAACAGAGGTGGTTGTTTTACCCACGCCGCCTTTTTGATTGGTGATGGCAAACACTTTGGCCACAGTGATATCTCGGTTGGGTTAAAAATTAGGAGGCTATAGCTTGCGGTTGTAGCCGAATAAGGCAGCGCTCGGCATCAAGCCCAGGCACACGCAACGGCTGAAAGCTCGCGACAATATAGTGTTTTTTTAGCTGGCTCAACTCATCAACGGGGTTTTGGCCTTTCATGGCCCAAAACTGACCATTTTCGGTGAGCAAGTGGCCAGTACAGGCAACAAAATCGGCGATGGATGCAAACGCGCGGCTAATCACAACATCAAACTTATCCACAGGCTTAAAGGTTTCAACCCGTAAGTTTTGTACTTGAACATTTTTAAGGCCTAGTTCGTTGATTACTTGGAATAAAAAACGAATTTTTTTACCCGCACTATCAAGTAAAGTAAATTGGGTGTCTGGGAATAAAATAGCTAAAGGAATCCCCGGCAAACCTGCGCCGGTGCCCACGTCCAACACATTTTGGCCTTCAAAATGCGGCGCAACGGCCAGACTATCGAGCAAATGTAACGTCACCATCGCTTTGGGTTTGAGAATGGCCGTTAAGTTATAGGCTTTGCTCCATTTAACAAATAGTGCCAAATATCCCATTAATAAATCGACCTGCGCGGGCGTTACATCTAAACCAAGCTGCAGAATACCATCAAGCAATTGCGCTCGTTCGGCGGTAAAACTGTTATTGGCAGCGTTTTTTTGTGGATAAGTCATTGTTATTCACCAGCCGCCGCAACTACCGCGTTATCGAGACCAATCGTCGTTTGTAAGGGTTTTTGCTTACGTAAAACGCCGCGTTTTTTCAAGGTTATCAACAGCAGAGAAATAGCAGCGGGGGTAATACCTTGAATACGCGAAGCACGAGCAATAGTGTCGGGTTTTGCAAGAATGAGTTTTTGCTTCACCTCATTCGATAAACCCTCAATATTGGAATAATCGAAACCTTCAGGAATTAAGGTTTCTGAGTTTGCACGCAAACGCATCACCTCATCCTGCTGACGATCAATATAACCGGCGTATTTCGCTAAAATTTCTACTTGCTCGGCAACCTGGGGATTGGCTACCGCTTCACCGTGTAATGCGGCTACGTCTTCGTAGGTTAACTCGGGGCGCTTGAGTAAATCTAACAGACTGTATTCTCGAGTTAAGGGCGATAGAATTTTAGGCTCTATCTGTTTTGCCGCTTCGCTTCCAGCTTGAATAAACGTCGTTTTCATACGCTGATGTTCAAGCTCAACTTGCTCATGTTTTTCACAGAATATGCGCCAACGCTCATCATCAACCAAACCTAATTCACGGCCTTTTTCAGTTAAACGCATATCGGCATTATCTTCGCGCAATAACAAACGGTATTCGGCACGGCTGGTAAACATGCGGTAGGGCTCTTTGGTTCCAAGAGTAATTAAGTCGTCGGCAAGTACGCCGATATAGGCTTGATCGCGCTCCGGGCACCAACTTTCCAGACCTTTAGCGCGCAGTGCAGCGTTAGTACCCGCTAACAAACCTTGGGCGCCCGCTTCTTCGTAACCCGTTGTCCCGTTAATTTGGCCGGCAAAAAAGAGCCCATTAATGGACTTGGTCTCAAAGCTGTATTTCAAACCCTGAGGGTTAAAAAAGTCATATTCGATGGCATAACCCGGACGCAAAATATGCGCTTGCTCAAAACCCTTAATCGAGCGCACTAAATTCAACTGCACATCAAACGGTAAACTGGTTGAGATGCCGTTGGGGTAAAGCTCGTGGGTATTTAAGCCTTCTGGCTCAATAAAAATTTGATGGCTGTCTTTATCGGCAAAACGATGGACTTTGTCTTCAATCGAGGGGCAATAGCGCGGGCCAACACCTTCAATAACACCGGTATACATGGGCGAGCGATCCAGGCCGCCCATAATAATGTCGTGCGTTTTGGTATTGGTATGGGTTATCCAGCAGCACACTTGCTGTGGATGGTCTTCCACTTTGCCGAGGTAACTCATCACCGGTAGCGGCTGATCACCCCATTGCTCTTGCAGCTGACTAAAATCAACACTACGCGCATCAATACGGGGCGGTGTACCGGTTTTTAAACGGTCAACCTGCAAAGGCAATTCCCGTAAACGATCAGCAAGGGCAATACTCGGTGGGTCACCAGCGCGGCCACCGGAGTGATTTTCTAAACCAATATGAATTTTACCGCCCAAAAACGTGCCCGCCGTAAGCACAATCGAAGGCGCCATAAATTTAACGCCCATTTGTGTCACAACGCCTTTTACGGTATCGCCCTCAACAATAAGGTCATCTGCGGCTTGCTGAAAAATATCGAGATTGGGTTGGTTTTCAAGAATTGACCGAATAGCCGCTTTATACAAAATACGGTCGGCTTGCGCGCGAGTCGCCCGCACTGCAGGCCCTTTTCGGCTATTAAGGACACGAAACTGAATCCCGCCTTTATCTGTCGCCAACGCCATAGCGCCGCCAAGGGCGTCAATTTCTTTCACCAGATGGCTTTTACCAATACCACCTATGGCGGGATTACAACTCATTTGCCCTAGTGTTTCGATATTGTGGGTCAACAACAGAGTAGAACACCCCATTCTCGCCGCCGCTAAACAGGCCTCGGTACCGGCATGGCCGCCACCAATAACAATCACATCGTAGGTTTTAGGGTAAATCATGGCAAACAGCCCATTAAGAAAAATGGGCTGGATTATAAACTAAAAGCAAAGTGTTTAAAATTTGTACGCGTGATGCTTTAAGCAATTATTGCGCATCAGGTTATTTGATAATGGTAATGCGATTCCCCGTTTCCAAATCCACCATAATCACGCCATTAGTATCGGCGGCGAGGTAAAGATAATTTAAGGTAGGGTGTAGGGCCATGGCGGTTATGTTGCTACCTAGGCTGGGGCCGGTGCCGATTTTGCCGGGGATTAAATTGGTAGAACTTATTAATGTTTTATCAAAGGTTGTTAAATTCATTTTCCAGATACGATCCGAGTCGGCGATATAGACTTCTGAACCATCAGCGGTATAAGCCAAAGCCGTTGGTTTAGTAATACCACTTAATGAAGTTAAGCGAGTTGATGTGGCATATACCCCATCTTCATCAGCCGTTGAAATAATCTCCACTAAAGAGGGCTCGCCACGTCCTTCAGTTGTCGCATGTTCACGAGCCACTAAGAAGCTTGAACGAGTCGGATCAAGATGTGCTGTAATCGCAAGCAATCCATAAGCCGCACTAATCACACTATTATTATCAGCTGACGTTATGCCTTGTGGCGTTACTCTTACTGAAGTTGGACGTACCGACCAGCGTTGTAACGGTTGAGCTCCCGCATAATCTAATGAGTAAAGTGTTGGATAACGTGTATCCACATTAGTACCTGACATTGGTGCTATTGACTTCATATCGGCGATGAGTCCACGGGTTGATTTAATCACTCCATTGGTATCGTCATACCTAGTGCTTACAACTGGCACAGTATCCGTCACCTTAAATAAGTTAACGGTATATTTCTCGGTACCTACTGTTGCGCTGTAATCATAAGAGTCAGCTGATACATACACAGTATTGTTTTCACTATCTACCGCGATTGGCCAGTAGATTTGCTCGGCCCCTTTGGTTGACAAGGTACCTTGGTAAATCACTTCGCTTTGGGCAGTGATGTTATTGAACTTCATCACTTGCGCATCAAACGGGTTAGAGAAGTACAAGGTATTGCTGTCTGTATCAAACGCTAAGCTACGTACTGCGTAAACCGGTGTATCGCCCGCATTGGTACCTGTTGTGCCACCAAGGTTGTTCAGTACTAGGGTGTTGGCTGTTAAACCATCAACCAAAACAGGGAACGCTTGACCATCAATAGAAGTAACTTGCAAGTTAGTGGTAGATACCCACATGTCACCTTGTTTACTTAAGGCTACTCCGCCCACACTTACTGTTGTAGCTGCAGAAGCGTCACGGTCTTTAATATCAACCACTTTAAGTGCAATTTTCACACTGGTAGCGCCACCTAAGTGAGCTTTTTGTGTGGGGTATACAAATTCAACTGTGGCATCTGTTATCGCTGCAACCGAAGAGCTAGAAGCGATTGAACTTGAAGTTAAGGATTGCGAAGATGAATTAACGCTATGAGCTGTATTGGATTTTCCACCACTACCGCAGGCAGAAAGCATAACAATGTTTAATAGGATAATTTTTTTAACCCAACCACTCAGCAACATAACCGCTCCAAATTGATAGTTTTTAAAAAAGACCTAACATTTCTACTGATTTAATAGTGTTTGCAAACGCCCAATTAAAAATATGAGTAAAAAAAACCCCCATCAACTTGCGTTGTGGGGGCTTTTTAAAAAAGCAATTACCTAACAACAGTAATACGATTACCGGTTGCGAGATCAACCATGATGATACCGCCAGTATCAGCGGCTAAGTACAAGTAATTGAGCGTTGGGTGTAATGCCATCGCTGTTACCTTGCCACCGATTTGTGGGCCGGTACCCTTAGCGCCAGGAATCACGTTGCTTGAAGTAACCAACACTTTAGTCTTATCACTCATCTTCATTTTCCAGATACGATCCGAGTCGGCGATATAGACTTCTGAACCATCAGCGGTATAAGCCAAAGCCGTTGGTTTAGTAATACCACTTAATGAAGTTAAGCGAGTTGATGTGGCATATACCCCATCTTCATCAGCCGTTGAAATAATCTCCACTAAAAGAGGGCTCGCCACGTCCTTCAGTTGTCGCATGTTCACGAGCCACTAAGAAGCTTGAACGAGTCGGATCAAGATGTGCTGTAATCGCAAGCAATCCATAAGCCGCACTAATCACACTATTATTATCAGCTGACGTTATGCCTTGTGGCGTTACTCTTACTGAAGTTGGACGTACCGACCAGCGTTGTAACGGTTGAGCTCCCGCATAATCTAATGAGTAAAGTGTTGGATAACGTGTATCCACATTAGTACCTGACATTGGTGCTATTGACTTCATATCGGCGATGAGTCCACGGGTTGATTTAATCACTCCATTGGTATCGTCATACCTAGTGCTTACAACTGGCACAGTATCCGTCACCTTAAATAAGTTAACGGTATATTTCTCGGTACCTACTGTTGCGCTGTAATCATAAGAGTCAGCTGATACATACACAGTATTGTTTTCACTATCTACCGCGATTGGCCAGTAGATTTGCTCGGCCCCTTTGGTTGACAAGGTACCTTGGTAAATCACTTCGCTTTGGGCAGTGATGTTATTGAACTTCATCACTTGCGCATCAAACGGGTTAGAGAGTACAAGGTATTGCTGTCTGTATCAAACGCTAAGCTACGTACTGCGTAAACCGGTGTATCGCCCGCATTGGTACCTGTTGTGCCACCAAGGTTGTTCAGTACTAGGGTGTTGGCTGTTAAACCATCAACCAAAACAGGGAACGCTTGACCATCAATAGAAGTAACTTGCAAGTTAGTGGTAGATACCCACATGTCACCTTGTTTACTTAAGGCTACTCCGCCCACACTTACTGTTGTAGCTGCAGAAGCGTCACGGTCTTTAATATCAACCACTTTAAGTGCAATTTTCACACTGGTAGCGCCACCTAAGTGAGCTTTTTGTGTGGGGTATACAAATTCAACTGTGGCATCTGTTATCGCTGCAACCGAAGAGCTAGAAGCGATTGAACTTGAAGACTCAGCGATGGAAGAAGAACTTACAGCCACTGAGCTTGAAGACTCGGCAACAGAAGAAGAACTTACAGCCACTGAGCTTGAAGATTCAGCGATGGAAGAAGAACTTACAGCCACTGAGCTTGAAGACTCAGCGATGGAAGAAGAGCTGATCGCCACACTTGAACTCGACTCCATAGCACTTGAAGAGGAGCCAGTATTTACACAGTAAGGCGTATTCGAAAGACTCTTTAAGTAAGTCGCGATATTGTCTGCTTTAGCCACACAAGCTGTATCACCTGCATCACAACCACCCCTAAAATTCATCATCTTTTCAGAAATGTATATATTCAACGGCATTGTGGCTTCATCAAACTTAGTAAAGCTATTAACGTTAATGACGGCACCCAGTGGAGCGGCGGCTGCACCAACGGTAACGCCACCTTCTATCGTGGCACCATGACAAGCAGAGCATGTATTTTCTGCATACTGAGCTTTACCAAGACTCACACTGACTTCATCACAAGCAACAGGATCAGTAGAGCCCACTGAGCTTGAAGACTGGGCAACTGAACTTGAACTTACCGCTACAGAACTTGAAGATTCAGCTATTGAAGAAGAACTTTCGGTCACTGAACTTGAAGACTCAGCGATGGAAGAAGAGCTTACCGCTACAGAACTTGAAGATTCAGCTATGGAAGAAGAGCTTACCGCTACAGAGCTTGAAGACTCAGCCATTGAAGATGAGCTTTCGGCTACTGAGCTTGAAGACTCAGCCATTGAAGATGAGCTTTCGGCTACTGAACTTGAAGACTCAGCGATGGAAGACGAACTTACCGCGACAGAGCTTGAAGATACCGCTACCGAAGATGAGCTTTCGGCTACAGATGATGAGCCAATTACCACGACAGAACTTGAAGATTCAGCGATGGAAGAAGAGCTTACGGCTACAGAGCTTGAAGACTCAGCGACTGAAGAAGAGCTTACGGCTACAGAGCTTGAAGACTCAGCGACTGAAGAAGAGCTTACGGCTACAGAGCTTGAAGACTCAGCGATGGAAGAAGAGCTTACCGCGACAGAGCTTGAAGACACTGGTACGGAAGATAAACTGGATACCGCAGCAGCCGAGCTAGTGGGTGTTGGTGTGGTAGTTTTTGTGCCACTACCACATGCAGACAATATCACCACACTGGCAAATGTAATGCCTACCTTTGTAAATGTTTTAGCAATATACATTCGTTGCTTCCTCATTGGATTGAAAAATACAGTGCTTAATAGCTGGATTTCCCTCTACTGCACCATTTGATAATAAACCTGCTCAATAATAGCCACGTTAGCAGGTTACAGCCATAACAAACTTCTATTAGTTCAAAGACTGATTAATATTCCTACAAATCACTTTATTTTTAATCGCGGTTTAAAATTCTCTAAAAACAAAAAACCCCAATCGTTTTCACGATTGGGGTTGGGTTAAATCCATTAACTTAAAAGATTTACTTCACAACAGTAATACGATTACCGGTTGCGAGATCAACCATGATGATACCGCCAGTATCAGCGGCTAAGTACAAGTAATTGAGCGTTGGGTGTAATGCCATCGCTGTTACCTTGCCACCGATTTGTGGGCCGGTACCCTTAGCGCCAGGAATCACGTTGCTTGAAGTAACCAACACTTTAGTCTTATCACTCATCTTCATTTTCCAGATACGATCCGAGTCGGCGATATAGACTTCTGAACCATCAGCGGTATAAGCCAAAGCCGTTGGTTTAGTAATACCACTTAATGAAGTTAAGCGAGTTGATGTGGCATATACCCCATCTTCATCAGCCGTTGAAATAATCTCCACTAAAGAGGGCTCGCCACGTCCTTCAGTTGTCGCATGTTCACGAGCCACTAAGAAGCTTGAACGAGTCGGATCAAGATGTGCTGTAATCGCAAGCAATCCATAAGCCGCACTAATCACACTATTATTATCAGCTGACGTTATGCCTTGTGGCGTTACTCTTACTGAAGTTGGACGTACCGACCAGCGTTGTAACGGTTGAGCTCCCGCATAATCTAATGAGTAAAGTGTTGGATAACGTGTATCCACATTAGTACCTGACATTGGTGCTATTGACTTCATATCGGCGATGAGTCCACGGGTTGATTTAATCACTCCATTGGTATCGTCATACCTAGTGCTTACAACTGGCACAGTATCCGTCACCTTAAATAAGTTAACGGTATATTTCTCGGTACCTACTGTTGCGCTGTAATCATAAGAGTCAGCTGATACATACACAGTATTGTTTTCACTATCTACCGCGATTGGCCAGTAGATTTGCTCGGCCCCTTTGGTTGACAAGGTACCTTGGTAAATCACTTCGCTTTGGGCAGTGATGTTATTGAACTTCATCACTTGCGCATCAAACGGGTTAGAGAAGTACAAGGTATTGCTGTCTGTATCAAACGCTAAGCTACGTACTGCGTAAACCGGTGTATCGCCCGCATTGGTACCTGTTGTGCCACCAAGGTTGTTCAGTACTAGGGTGTTGGCTGTTAAACCATCAACCAAAACAGGGAACGCTTGACCATCAATAGAAGTAACTTGCAAGTTAGTGGTAGATACCCACATGTCACCTTGTTTACTTAAGGCTACTCCGCCCACACTTACTGTTGTAGCTGCAGAAGCGTCACGGTCTTTAATATCAACCACTTTAAGTGCAATTTTCACACTGGTAGCGCCACCTAAGTGAGCTTTTTGTGTGGGGTATACAAATTCAACTGTGGCATCTGTTATCGCTGCAACCGAAGAGCTAGAAGCGATTGAACTTGAAGACTCAGCGATGGAAGAAGAACTTACAGCCACTGAGCTTGAAGACTCGGCAACAGAAGAAGAACTTACAGCCACTGAGCTTGAAGATTCAGCGATGGAAGAAGAACTTACAGCCACTGAGCTTGAAGACTCAGCGATGGAAGAAGAGCTGATCGCCACACTTGAACTCGACTCCATAGCACTTGAAGAGGAGCCAGTATTTACACAGTAAGGCGTATTCGAAAGACTCTTTAAGTAAGTCGCGATATTGTCTGCTTTAGCCACACAAGCTGTATCACCTGCATCACAACCACCCCTAAAATTCATCATCTTTTCAGAAATGTATATATTCAACGGCATTGTGGCTTCATCAAACTTAGTAAAGCTATTAACGTTAATGACAGCACCCAGTGGAGCGGCGGCTGCACCAACGGTAACGCCATCTACTATCGTGGCACCATGACAAGCAGAGCATGTATTTTCTGCATACTGAGCTTTACCAAGACTCACACTGACTTCATCACAAGCAACAGGATCAGTAGAGCCCACTGAGCTTGAAGACTGGGCAACTGAACTTGAACTTACCGCTACAGAACTTGAAGATTCAGCTATTGAAGAAGAACTTTCGGTCACTGAACTTGAAGACTCAGCGATGGAAGAAGAGCTTACCGCTACAGAACTTGAAGATTCAGCTATGGAAGAAGAGCTTACCGCTACAGAGCTTGAAGACTCAGCCATTGAAGATGAGCTTTCGGCTACTGAACTTGAAGACTCAGCGATGGAAGAAGAGCTGATCGCCACACTTGAACTCGACTCCATAGCACTTGAAGAGGAGCCAGTATTTACACAGTAAGGCGTATTCGAAAGACTCTTTAAGTAAGTCGCGATATTGTCTGCTTTAGCCACACAAGCTGTATCACCTGCATCACAACCACCCCTAAAATTCATCATCTTTTCAGAAATGTATATATTCAACGGCATTGTGGCTTCATCAAACTTAGTAAAGCTATTAACGTTAATGACGGCACCCAGTGGAGCGGCGGCTGCACCAACGGTAACGCCATCTACTATCGTGGCACCATGACAAGCAGAGCATGTATTTTCTGCATACTGAGCTTTACCAAGACTCACACTGACTTCATCACAAGCAACAGGATCAGTAGACCCACTGAGCTTGAAGACTGGGCAACTGAACTTGAACTTACCGCTACAGAACTTGAAGATTCAGCCACCGCTGATGAACTCGCTACCGCTTCTGAGCTTGAGGCTACAGGAGCTGATGAACTCGCTACCGCTTCTGAGCTTGAGGCTACGGGAGCTGATGAACTCGCTACCGCTTCTGAGCTTGAGGCTACAGGAGCTGATGAACTCGCTACCGCTTCTGAGCTTGAGGCTACAGGAGCTGATGAACTCGCTACCGCTTCTGAGCTTGAGGCTACAGGAGCTGATGAACTCGCTACCGCTTCTGAGCTTGAGGCTACGGGAGCTGATGAACTCGCTACCGCTTCTGAGCTTGAGGCTACGGGAGCTGATGAACTCGCTACGGCTTCTGAGCTTGAGGCTACAGGAGCTGATGAACTCGCTACCGCTTCTGAGCTTGAGGCTACGGGAGCTGATGAACTCGGCTACCGCTTCTGAGCTCAGGCTACAGGAGCTGATGAACTCGCCACGCTTCAGGCTTGAGGCTACAGGAGCTGATGAACTCGCTACCGCTTCTGAGCTTGAGGCTACAGGAGCTGATGAACTCGCTACCGCTTCTGAGCTTGAGGCTACGGGAGCTGATGAACTCGCTACCGGCTTCTGAGCTTGAGGCTACAGGGAGCTGATGAACTCGCTACCGCTTCTGAGCTTGAGGCTACAGGAGCTGATGAACTCGCTACCGCTTCTGAGCTTGAGGCTACAGGAGCTGATGAACTCGCTACGGCTTCTGAGCTTGAGGCTACAGGGCGTCGCCCCGCTCTGCGCTCTGGCTCTGGGGGCTCTGATACTCCTCCCCCGCTAGCTTGAGGTACGGTGCAGAGCTACTGATAGGAGCAACAATAACTCACATCACTGCTAGAGCTTTGTGATGTAGTTGTTGAACATGAGGTATTTGTATTTGATGAAGATGTAGATTGGTATCGACAGAGCTTGATGATGCTCCAACGGCGTCAGAAGATGAGGTAACAGCAGCAGAACTTTCTTCCGTAGCTGACGAGCTGGAAATAGTGATGGCACTGCTGACTGTGGTGGCACTACTCGAGGTAACACTTGGAATGCTACTAGAGACAGAGATATCAATTGGTGTGGTTTTTTTACCACTGCCGCATGCGGCAATGGTAGTTGTCATGACTGCAAGTAATACAGACCTGACAATAACATTTTTGCGGAGAACATATCTAACCCCCGAGTGGTTGTCTTTGTATTGGCTATTAAGACTCGTTACAGAAATGCACAAAGCCAAAGTGTTTTGAAAAGACTAACCAAACGGTTAGCTTCGCTGGTAAGTACCAACGAAGAAAATATTGGTCGTTTTAACCGCGCGCCGAGTGCCCACCCTCCGCGCCCCCCCGCGCGCCCCTCCACCTTTAAATTTTTACACCCCCTATGGTTTCCCCCCACTTTTAACATTCACCATCCCGCCAAGCGCTTACACATCTTTTTGCCTCAACTAGGTTTTTATTTAAGATGCAGAAAATACTAAATATATTGTTTGTATTTATGCTTTTCACTTGGGCGTACCCAAACGTGTTGGAATTTTACCTTATTACCACATTGCTATATATGGTTGCTTTTTAACCATCATCTAAATTGCGATTAGTGTCTCGTTTCAATTGCCTTACTTCTATTTTATATAATGATTAAATGAATTAAGAATATTTTGATTAATAAAAATTTGAACAGTGTTAAAACTGAAATAGAAGTTAATTTTAAATATGTTACTGTTATTACGCATTTTTTATTGTTGATAACAGTAAAAAATATATATTAAACAGAGTATTGTAAAATATATAAGCACTGCTCAGGTACTGTTTTTAGGGTTATATTTACCATAGGTAGGTTGTGTATATATTTTGTGGACTTTGGCCTTTTGAAAAAAGTGGGTATATACACTGTGGATGAATATGGATTGTTTTCAGCAGCTTACCCAAAAGATATCCTTTAGTTGCCCACAATGTGGGTAAATCTGTGAGTCATTGTTAATGAAAAGGCTTTATATCATCTGGATATTTTTAAATTGTTAGTAAGTTTGTGTGTAAGTTGGTTTTAAGGTGTGAAAGCCGCGTTATAAGTTGTAAAAGGGATTTTTTACGATAATAGAGGAGTCGTGCTAGTTGATATCTAGCTGGCGAAATTACTAGGGGTTAAGGAGGCGACGTGCGTAATGATGCGCACCATAACTATGGCGTTGTGGTGGATTTTTGAGCTGAGTGATGTTTTGTGGTTTAAATTACTTGCCGATGCAGAAACTGCTAAAAATTCGGCCTAGGAGATCGTCGGGAGTGAATATACCTGTTATTTCACTGAGGTAGTCTTGCGCCAAGCGCAGATCTTCGGCGAGTAATTCGCCTGCGGCGTGGTTGTGCAGCTGGTAGTGACCATTTTTGAGGTAGTGTTGTGCTTTTTTGATGGCATCCACATGGCGACGGCGCGCGCTAAAACAGCCTTCGGCGGTGCTGTTAAAACCCATGGCGGTTTTGAGTTGTTCTTTGAGTGTATCGATTCCTGCACCTGTTTTAGCCGAGACCCAAATACCTTCAAGAGTGTTTGATTGTTTATCTTGTTGGTCGCATTTGTTGTAAATGATGGTGAGTTTTTGATGAAGCTCGCTGTTATTAAAGAATTCGGGCCAGTGTTTTTCTACCGCCATTTGTGCGGGTTCTGTGGCATCGATGATTAGTAATATACGGTCGGCTTGATGGATTTCATCCCAAGCGCGCTGGATGCCCATTTGCTCGATAATATCGTCGCTGTCTCTTAGGCCTGCGGTATCGGTAATATGCAGTGGCATGCCATCAATATGAATATGTTCACGTAAGACATCGCGAGTAGTGCCAGCGATATTGGTAACAATGGCGATGTCTTTTTCGGCTAAACGGTTGAGTAAGCTGGACTTGCCTGCATTAGGACGCCCCGCAATAACAACCTTCATGCCTTCGCGCAAAATGACACCTTGTTCGGCTTTATAAAGTACCTTGGCGAGTGTGGCCATTAAGTTATCGAGTTGGTGGGTTACATGGCCGTCAGTGAGAAAGTCGATTTCTTCTTCGGGAAAGTCGATAGCGGCTTCGACATATAAACGCAGTGCGATCAACGCTTCAATCAGTGTGTTAACAGCGTGCGAAAACTCACCTTGTAGGGTGTTGATCGCTTGTTTAGCGGCTTCACGGGAGCTGGCTTCAATGAGGTCGGCAATGGCTTCGGCCTGTGTGAGGTCGATTTTATCGTTTAAAAAAGCGCGCTCACTAAATTCACCCGGGTTGGCAAGGCGTGCCCCTAAACGCGTGGCTTGCTCCAGTAGCATATCGAGAATGACAGGTCCGCCGTGGCCTTGAAGTTCAACAACATCTTCACCAGTAAAAGAGTTTGGTGCTTTAAAGTAGAGTGCAATACCTTGGTCAATGAGATTTTGTTGTTTATCAACAAAAGGCAGGTAATGGGCATAGCGAGGTTTGAGAGAGGCTTGTGTAATTGCTTGGCCTATGGCCAGTGCTTTTGGGCCTGATATACGAATAACACCAACACCGCCGCGCCCAGGAGCGGTTGCAACTGCCGTGATGGTGTCATTCATAGTGTTTACTCAGATTATTTTTGGTTTTCGATTTGTTTAGTGATGACGTACTGCTGAATAATTGAGAGTGTGTTGTTGACCACCCAATAAACCACCAAACCTGCGGGGAAGAACATAAATAAACCGGTAAAGAATACGGGCATCCACTGCATTAATTTGGCTTGCATTGGGTCCGGAGGCGTTGGGTTTAAGCGCTGTTGAATCCACATGGTTAAACCCATGATCAAAGGCAAAATAAAGAAGGGGTCTTTGATGCTTAAGTCGTGTAACCACAAAAATGAGGCATGACGTAATTCAACGCTTTCCATTAAAGCCCAATAGAGTGCAATAAATACGGGCATTTGAATCAACATGGGCAAGCAGCCGCTGACTGGATTCACTTTTTCTGTTTTGTACAGCTTCATTAATTCTTGCGACATACGCTGGCGATCGTCACCGTAAGTTTCTTTGAGTGCCGCCATTTTGGGCTGTACTTTGCGCATTTTAGCCATGCTGCGGTAGCTAATCGCCGATGGGTAAAAGAAGACAATTTTGATACACAGAGTTAATAAAACAATAGCGATGCCCCAGTTACCTACATAACTATGGATGGTGTCTAACGTCCAAAAGAGCGGTTTGGCGATCATCCATAAAAAGCCGTAATCTACGGTTAGATCGAGGTGCGGAGATATTTTCTCAAAGCTCGCTCACATCTTTAGGGCCTGCATAAAACTGTGCTTGCACACTGCCGGTTTGGCCCGGCGCAACAGTTAGCGCGCTAGAAAATTTAAATAGGTAAAGGTTATTACCGTTCATTTTGCTCAGTGAATAAGCGTTTTGAGTTTTACTGTCGGGAATCAAGCGCTCATAAAATAATGCTGAATCATCGCAACCCAGCCGCCTTCCCGGCTGTGCTCTACTTTTTCGTCTTTGATATCGTCAAATGAGTATTTGTCGTAGTTTTTATCGGTTGTGGTGGTTGCGGCGCCCAAAAATGGCTTCATACCCACGCCTGCGGCAATAACAGGGTTGTAGTTATCCCGCTTAATACTGCCCACAAAGCGGCTTGCCAAGATTCTTGGCTTTGGTTGTTAATAATATATTCCACGTTAATTAAGTAGCTATTGCGCGTAAAGGTAAAGCGTTTGGTAATTTGTGCACCAGGTTGCTGAAACAGTAGATCAACGTGGAGCTGGTCTTTATCCCCCAAGGCGTATTCGGTACTTGCCGATACAAAGGTCGGGCGCCCATTTTTGCTATCAGTACCATTTTGACCCACTAAACCACTGGTCGCGATATAGGTGTGCTGAGGTGTTTTTTCTAATAAGACAAAAGGATCTGAGTGCTCACCTTTTTTAACCAGTTGTGCGTTAAATTTGGGTAGTGCAACTTTAATTATATCGCCACCTATAGGGTCGATGCTGATCGCTAAAGTATCTGTTAAAACCTGAATAACGTCCGTTGACTGAGTGCTAGGGCTTTCAGCTTCTGCATTTAATAAAGAGGGTGACGCCAGATCAAACTCACTACTGGACACGGCGGCTGGACTTGAGGTGTTAGCAGACGAAGCAACAGTGGTAGTGGGTTGGAGGCTAATTGCGTTGATATTGCGTTCTTGAAATTCATTCCAGCGAATGATCAATAAAAAGGCGATCACTAAAATACCGCCAATAATCGAGGTGCGTAACCAATCCATCTTCATTTGAATTAAGCCATTAAAGTTTGGGGGATTTTGGGGGTACTGGGTCGTAGCCACCGGCATGCCAAGGGTGGCAGCAACCAATGCGTTTGGCACTAAGCCAACTACCTTTCAGTAAACCATGTAGGGTTAAAGCTTCTTCGGCGTAGGCCGAGCAGCTTGGGTAAAATCGACAGTTTTGCCCGAGTAAAGGACTCACAAAAAAACGGTAACCCTTTATCAGTAATACAGCGGGAACGATCGCTAAGCGGCCTATTGAATGCTTATTCATTGCACAACTTGTGTAGCGCGTTTGATGATGCGTTTCCATAAGCCATTAAATGCTTGTTGTAATTGCTGATTGGTTAGGGTGTCCGCGCCTTTGCGGGCGAGCACTATAGCATCAATTTTGGGCAGTTTGTGCTGGTTAAGCCTAAAGGTTTCACGGGCAAATCGTTTTATTCTATTGCGCTCGTGAGCACGACGAACGTGTTTTTTTGCAATCACTAAACCTAATCGCGGCTGTGTGTATTGCTCGGCATTTAAGCGGCACAAAATCAATAGGTGTTCATTTGAGGCGCGAATAGGCGCGTCATCAAAAACAGGGGAAAAATCGTATTTATTTAACAGACGTTGTTTTTTGGTAAAAACAAAAGAAAGAGGGGTTGGGGTGTTTGCGCATTGCTCCTCGGGAGCTGAAGTAGATTGATACATCGATTATGCCGAACACCCCGGCTAGCTACTTATATATGTAGCTAGATAGCACTAAAAATTAAACAGCTAAACGCTTACGGCCTTTGGCACGACGACGAGCAAGTACTTGACGACCGCTTTTAGTGGCCATACGAGCGCGAAAACCATGGACACGAGCGCGTTTTAAAAGGCTAGGTTGGAATGTTCTTTTCATGGGGTTAATACCTGTTGAAACAGTTCTAGGAACAGTAAGTGAATGTTCATTATTGATTTTTAACTACGGGCCAGCCGTAAAAAGTCGGCGGATAATATAGACGATTGTTCATAAAAGCAACAATAAAATAGTATTTACAGGCTTGTGTGTGAAAGAGGTTTTTATATCTATATCTAGTAGTTTTACCGGATACACACCGACTTTAAACACCTTTTACATTACTTATCAACAATGTTATACACATTTATTAGGGTGATAATAAAAAACTATCAACAAATATTTTTAAGTTGATGCTCTTGCAGGCCTTATCAATCAAGGCTTACACGCATGCTGTGCGTAAACCGTGATTTATTAATTACTACTAAGACAAATATGTGGATAACTATTTATCGGGAGGGTAAACTCCACGGCCATTTAAAAATCAGCTTCTCTTCTACAAGGTTTAGGCTCTAGGTTGCTTGTGGGTGCTGATTATTCAAATTTTTATTAATTACACGTGTAACTTAATTTACGGCATGTGTAATTACTACAGTATGTAAGTTTTGGAGTGATCTCGTTGTCAAATGCTATTTGGGAAAGGTGTAGTCAACAATTGCGGGGCGAGTTGCCTTTACAGTTGTTTAACACTTGGATTCGCCCATTAAATGTTGATACCGAACAAGCTAATGGCTTGCATCTCGTTGCGCCTAATCGTTTTGTATTGGATTGGGTTAACGATAAATACTTGCGCCGTATACAAGAGCTAGCATCGATTGATCAAAACGGTATGTTTCCCGTGACATTATCGGTTGCTGCCAAGCGCCAAGCCGCTTCGCATTTTAGAAATGATCCTACGCAGCAACGTGCAGATAATCTTTCTGCGCCTGCGCAGCAAGTTTTTGGTACCGATCAATACGGACCGAATTCATCGCAAGAATCCATGCGTGACCATAATAATGGTGCGGGTTATGGTCCTAATTCAAGTTACAACAATTTAAATCATAACGCCCCTAATCAGGGTAATGCTGCTAGCTACGGTAATACGCCAAACTATAAAGCACCTGCCGATTACGACCATCAAAACCCGTCTCAATATAATATCCAGCAGCCGGCACCTATTACTGTGCAAGAATCGCCTTTGATTCGAAGTTACGATCCAGCCGGTAATCATCACGGCTCAAACGGCATGCGTTTAGATACGCCGCACCCGCAAACTGTCGGTAAAAGGCTGGAGAAACAAGATATTGAAGGTGGTTTGCAGCATCGCAGCCATTTGAATACCGGTTTTACTTTTAAAAGTTTTGTTGAAGGTAAATCAAACCAGTTGGGTTTAGCGGCGGCAACACAAGTCGCTGAAAACCCCGGCGGTTCCTACAATCCACTCTTTATATACGGTGGTGTTGGTTTGGGTAAAACGCATCTTATGCATGCCGTCGGCAACGCGTTGTTGCAGCGTAAACCTAACGCTAAAGTGGTTTATTTGCATTCCGAGCGCTTTGTGGCTGATATGGTAAAAGCCTTACAGCTCAATGCTATCAACGATTTTAAGCGTTACTACCGCTCGGTTGATGCGTTATTAATTGATGATATTCAGTTTTTTGCCGGTAAAGAGCGTTCACAAGAAGAGTTTTTCCATACGTTTAATGCCTTGCTTGAAGGCGGCCAGCAAATCATTTTGACCTGCGACCGTTACCCCAAAGAAATTAACGGTTTAGAAGAGCGTTTAAAGTCGCGCTTTGGTTGGGGTCTTACGGTCGCAATCGAGCCGCCAGAGCTAGAAACACGCGTAGCAATTCTCAAAACTAAAGCCGATCAAGCACAAATGATTCTGCCCAACGACGCCGCTTTTTTTATCGCACAGCGCATTCGCTCTAACGTGCGCGAGCTCGAAGGCACATTGAAGCGTGTTATTGCGCATGCCCAATTTACCGCTAAGCCTATCAGTATTGATCTGGTACGCGAGGCTCTTAAAGACTTATTAGCCCTGCAAGATCGCTTGGTGAGCATTGATAATATCCAGCGTGTCGTCGCCGAATATTACAAAATCAAAGTGTCTGATTTACACTCCAAGCGCCGGAGCCGTTCGGTCGCTAGGCCGCGCCAAGTCGCGATGTACCTCGCTAAAGACTTAACCAACCACAGCCTCCCCGAAATTGGAGAGAACTTTGGTGGCCGCGACCATACCACCGTGCTGCACGCTTGCCGCAAAATCAAAGAACTGCTCGAACAAGACGCCGATATAGCCGAAGACGTTAAAAATCTATTACGTACTCTTACCACTTAATTGATAACTGCCTTTAAAGAGATTCCATCATGCAATTTACTATCGCCCGTGATGCTTTACTTAAACCCTTACAATTAGTCACTGGTGTAGTGGAGCGTCGGCATACTATGCCGGTGTTAGCCAACGTGTTGTTAGTGCTTGATGACGACCATCTTTCTATTACCGGTACCGACCTCGAAGTCGAAATTGTGGGCCGTGTAAAAGTTGAAGGCATTGCTGAAGTTGGTGAAATTACGGTTCCAGCTAAAAAACTCTTAGATATTTGCAAAAACTTACCTGAAGGTTCCAGTATTGAACTAGCTCTAGAAGAGGGAAAAGTGAACGTCTATTGCGGTAAAAGCCGCTTTAACCTCACCACATTGCCCGCTAGCGAGTTCCCATCGGTTGAATCGGGTGTGGATGACCTAGTATTTAATACCCAACAAAAAGAGATTAAACGCTTAATTGAGCGCACCAGTTTTGCAATGGCGCAGCAAGATGTGCGTTATTACCTCAATGGTATGTTGTGGGAGCTACGCAGTGGCTCATTGCGCGCAGTGGCGACTGATGGCCATCGTTTAGCTATGTGTACCCGTGCGGTGAACGTTGATTATGAGGGTATCAAACAAGCCATCCTGCCGCGCAAAGGCGTGATAGAGCTGTTGCGTTTGTTAACCCAGCCAGAAGGTAGCGTGCAAATCGTTTTGGGTGCTTCACACATACGTGCTCATACCGCCGATTTCACATTCACTTCCAAACTGGTTGACGGTAAATTTCCTGATTACGAGCGTGTATTACCGCGTAACGGTGACAAAATTGTAATGGGCGACCGCGAAGCCTTACGCCAAGCCTTTACCCGTACCGCGATTTTGGCGAACGAAAAATACCGAGGTGTGCGTTTTGTATTAACTAGCGGGCTTTTAACGGTTACAGCCAATAATCCCGAGCAAGAAGAAGCCGAAGAGCAAGTGAATGTGGATTATCAAGGTGGCGACTTAGAAGTAGGCTTTAATGTGAGTTACTTACAGGATGTTTCGAGCGTTATCGACTCATCACAGCTTAAATTAACCCTTGCTGATACTAATAGCAGTATATTAATCGAAGACCCAGAAAATAGTGATTCAGTCTACGTTGTTATGCCTATGCGCCTATAAAAGGACGCTTATAAATTCCTCATGCCAATTACACTGATCAAGGCCAAGGGTGTTAGAAACCTCACTGACATCCATATTGAACCTTGCACCGGCCTTAATATTTTTCATGGTGAAAATGGCTCTGGCAAAACCTCTTTATTAGAAGCCATTAGTATACTTGCACATGGCCGATCCTTTAGAACCCTCAATTACCGCCAAGTCATTCAACACGATTTAGCCGATTTATCGGTATTTGCGGTTGTTCCCGCCAATACTCAGCCCGATGCTTTAACCTCGAAGATAGGCGTGCTCAGGCCACAACGCGGCGTTTCAACCTTTAGAGTCGATGGCGCTCCTGTTTATTCATCGGCAAGTTTAGCCAGCTTGCTACCGTTACAAGTGATGAATGCTAAATCCTTTGATTTACTAGAAGGCCCTGCAAAAGTCCGCCGTCGAATGTTTGATTGGTTGGTGTTTCACGTGAAACATGAGTTTGCTAATCTCTGGCGCGACTATACAAAAGCGGTTAAGCAGCGCAATACATTGCTTCGACGTGATAAAATAGCTGGCCCCGAACTTCGCCCTTGGGACCTAGAGATAAACCGCTTAGGTGTGAGGATTCACTCTCTACGGGAGGAATGTTTGGTGCCTTTTATTCAAAAGGTAGAGCAGTTACTGCCCGATATTGGTTTGCCGAGCAATTACACCTTGGCTATAGAGTACCAACGAGGTTGGGGTGACGAATACGAATCACTGACGCAGGCATTAAATGCCAGTTTAGAGCGCGATAAAAAATACGGTTACACCACCTGTGGCGCACATAAAAGCGAAATTAAAGTCACCGTAAATAAGGTCTTGGCGGTGGATATTTTATCGCGAGGCCAACAAAAATCCTTAGTGGCGGCCTTTTTAATCGCCGAATTACAATTGTTCGAGCAACTTACACAGCGTTCCAGTGTCCTGTTGATCGACGATTTACCGGCCGAATTAGACCAAAATCACATTAAGTGCTTGGCTAGTTGGCTACAACAACTCGATACACAAATATTCGTGACAGGCATAAATAGCGCCGATATGAATAGTTTAAAAGAAGAGCTACATAATAAACCTTGCAAAGTGTTTCACGTGAAACATGGTGAAATTAACGAGTGTAACCCTTAGGGAGTGCCATCATGGCAGAAGAAAACAATTACGATTCGTCCAGCATTAAAGTTCTAAAAGGACTTGATGCGGTACGTAAGCGCCCAGGCATGTACATTGGCGATACCGATGATGGCACAGGCTTGCACCACATGGTGTTTGAAGTCGTAGATAACTCCATTGATGAAGCTTTAGCGGGTCATTGCACCGAAATTCGCGTTGTTATTCACCCTGATGATGCCATAAGTGTGAGCGACAACGGTCGTGGTATTCCCACCGAAATGCACGAAGAAGGCGTTTCTGCCGCCGAAGTGATTATGACAGTGCTCCATGCGGGCGGTAAGTTCGACGACAATACTTATAAAGTGTCTGGTGGCTTACACGGTGTGGGCGTCTCTGTTGTGAACGCGCTGTCCGAAACTCTGCGTTTAACCATTCGCCGTAAAGGCCAGGTGTTCGAGCAAACCTATAAGCACGGCGTGCCCGTTAAGCCTTTAGAAGCTATTGGTGAAACCGATCAGCAAGGCACAATGATTTACTTCAAGCCCTCTGATAAAACCTTTACCAATATCGAGTTCCATTACGAGATTTTGGCAAAACGTCTGCGCGAGCTGTCATTCCTTAACTCAGGCGTTCGTATTGTTCTCTATGATGAGCGCAGTGGTAAAGAAGAGGTGTTTGAATACGAAGGCGGTTTAAGCGCATTTGTGGCTTATTTAAACCAAAACAAAACCGCTATCAACAAAGTGATTCACTTTTCAACACAGCGCGAAGATGGCATTGGTGTTGAGGTGGCGTTACAGTGGAACGATACCTTCACCGAAAACCTCTATTGCTACACCAACAACATTCCACAGCGCGATGGCGGCACACATTTAGCTGGCTTCCGTGGTGCATTAACCCGTTGTTTGAATAGCTATATCGAGTCCGAAGGTTTGTTAAAGAAAGAAAAAATCGCCACCACCGGTGACGACGCCCGCGAAGGTTTAACGGCGATTGTCTCGGTCAAAGTGCCCGATCCTAAGTTCTCGTCACAAACCAAAGATAAGCTCGTTTCCAGCGAAGTTAAAACTGCTGTAGAGCAAGAAATGGGCGCCGCTTTTAACGAGTTTTTATTAGAAAACCCGCAAGAAGCCAAACTGATTGTGGGCAAAATGATGGAAGCCGCCCGCGCCCGTGAAGCCGCTCGTAAAGCCCGCGACCTCACGCGCCGCAAAGGGGTGCTCGATATTGCAGGCTTGCCGGGTAAACTCGCTGATTGCCAAGAAAAAGATCCAAGCCGCTCAGAAATTTACTTAGTGGAAGGGGATTCGGCGGGTGGCAGCGCCAAACAAGGCCGCGACCGTCGAACACAAGCCATTTTGCCGCTCAAAGGTAAAATCCTTAACGTCGAAAAAGCCCGTTTCGATAAAATGCTCTCGTCGGTTGAAGTCGGCACGCTCATTACCGCGCTGGGTTGTGGCATTGGTGCGCAAGAGTTTAACGCCGACAAACTCCGTTATCACAGCATCATCATCATGACGGACGCCGACGTCGATGGATCGCACATCCGCACGCTTTTATTAACCTTTTTCTTCCGCCAAATGCGCGAATTGATCGAGCGTGGCCACATTTATATCGCCCAGCCACCCTTGTATAAAATCAGTAAAGGCAAACAAGAGCAGTACCTCAAAGACGAAGCGGCGTTAGAGCAGTTCTTAACTAACTCGGCCATCGACTCTGTAGAGCTGCACGTTGCCGAAGATACGCCAGCGGTGAGTGGCGAACATTTAGAAGTTTTGGTCAAAGAATTCCGTAAAACCATGAAGATTATCGAGCGTTTATCGCGCGTATATCCGCAGGGTATTTTAGAATTACTGATTTATATGCCCGCGTTAATGGCCGATGTATTAGCTGATAAAACCAGTGTAGAGGCATGGATTGCCAACCTTAACCAAAATCTCGCGCCACTCAACGAAAACAGCAAAACTCACACTTACACTGCCGTGGTTATCGAGGATAAAGAGCGCCATATTTATCTGCCCGTATTAACCACTATGGCCCACGGTGTGGCAGAAGATAAACGTTTCGGTTTAGATTTTTTCGAATCTAACGACTACAAGGCCATGCTGCGTTTAGGCGAGCGTTTAAATGGTCTTTTAGAGCCCACAGCCTACGTTAGCCGTGGCGATCGCAAGCAACCCGTGAGTAACTTTAAAGATGCTTTAGAATGGATTATGGCTGAATCAAAACGCGGCTATAACATTCAGCGCTATAAAGGTCTGGGCGAAATGAACCCCGAGCAACTTTGGGAAACCACCATGGACGCCAGCGTGCGCCGCATGTTGCAAGTGACAATCGAAGACGCCATCGGCGCCGACCAAATCTTCACCTGCCTAATGGGCGACCACGTCGAACCCCGCCGCGAATTTATCGAAAAAAATGCGCTGAATGTTTCGAATTTGGATATTTAATAAAAGGTAACTTATTCAGCATCGAACCTAAATGCAGTCGCGCGGTTATTTTCTGGGCCGCTAGGTCTACAGGGATGTAGATCATAAAGATAATGCAGGAGCAATATCTACAAACCATCTCGGCTTTGTGCTCTTGCAAAGTCTACTCTTGCATATCCCTATGCAGTTGCAAAGCTCTAGCCCCACGCATCCATGCTGGGGATAGAGCTTAAATGCCCTAAAAATAACCGCTCAACTGCATTTTCGCTCGGTGCTGAATGGTTACCAATAAAATTACATCATTACATTTTGTTTTGTCATATTTTGCCGAGCAATAACAGAAATAATACCCAATTGTTCGGGTGTAATTCTTTGCGCTTGAACATTATTTGCCGACAAATCAATAATCTGCCCGGTGTGCTCAAAGATTGCAGCTTCGATAGATTCTTCACTTATCTCGCCCTCGATTTTAACCGCACGCAAACCATCATCCGTAAACCTACTCGCTCGGCCACCCGGTAAATATATCGTTCCTTGATAAAAATCAATACCAAAAGCAATTAAGCCAGGCACCACAAAAAATAACAAACCAATACCATCAAGCAAAACAATGGCTACATCTAAATTGCCTCCTGTCTGCCCTTGGCGCTCTGGATGCAATAACACACCACAACCGGATACATTGGCTAAAAGACCCGTCAAAGCCATAGCCGCTACAATTTTTTTTAGGTTCATAAATTTTCCTCAGTTTTATAGTAAGAGCAGTAAAATTTAGCTACTCATTGAGATATTGAAATCAAAAGCTATTTTTTCAAAACCAAACACAGTAAGCAGAAAACTGGCTCAGGCGTCAGTTAACAGCCAATCCGCGTAAAGCCCAACGCCCTTAAAGACTTAACACAAAACTTTTGAGACAATAATTAATTATCGCAAACATGTCTAATGTTGATTTTGAGTCGTTTATCTAGAGCTGGTATTTCCCAAGAACCCCAGCGGCTGATTTGTAAATAAAACTGTCTATTTGATACAAGCGCTCCCTGTGCGTCAAAGCCCATAATAAAACACACGACAGCATTTAGGTTGGGTACTGAATAATTACCATATTTTATAGATTTACGAGAATGCAATGAGTTTTTTAGCCCAACTGCGCCAACAACAAAATGCGCAACCGCCGGCGCTGCAATTATTTTACCGCTTAACCAGCCAGCCTATAGAGGCTAACGCGGCCTTGGTGAGTGCAAGTTTGCATTTGCAATTATTTGTGGCCACCAGTCCAGGCGATATTCAGTCAAAAAGCTATCAACCCAATCCCGAGCATCTCACTCATGCGCCGCCCTTTATTCAAGCCAGCGATAAACCCGTCTTATCAATATTATTAAAAGGGGCAACATCGCCCGGCTGGCCAATTGTAGATGCCGCTGCGTTAAACGATTTTATCGCCTTATTATTCGCCACCCAGCGCGTGGTATTTTTGAATAACGCTAAAACAACGGCATTAACTTATGCCGCGCCTCACACATTAAAACTTATGTGGCAAACACAGGATAATGGCCAGCAAGCGTTGTGTATTAATAACCCTTTGCGGCTTGCGTTGTTTTATATTGTTGATCCGTTTTTTGTCGTGTCTTGTAATACCGCACTGTCCTCTTGTTTATTGGCATCAACCCAAGGCGATGCATTAAATGCTGCTGAATTGGAATTAATAAAACAGTCTTTAACTCTAAACAAGCGCCTTAAATTACAACTATGCCCCAGCGAAACCGCTGAGTTTTTGGCGCTTAATCGTGCGCGCTGGCAAACAGCACATTTACCCTTGCCCCAAATAACTACCGCAACACCCTTAGCCGCTAATATTCGCGGCCACATTCATTGCACTAGCCAACGGGTGGCGGGTAAAAATATTGATGCGCTTAATTTAAATTTTATTTACAGCGCAAAGGACTACAGCACTTATTTTAAGGCGGGTGCATATGGCGACTTTAATGCGGGAATAAATGATTTAGACAAGGAGCCTCATTACGTGGTTTTGGCTAACGAGCTTTATAGCCTTGCGCGTAACTACAGCCGCGAAGCCGAGTTTATAAAAGTTTTTAACAAAGCCACACAAAAGTTTAATGCGCTTGAATTTTCAGGCGATTATTTAACGAGCGCGGTTAACGAAGTCTGGCAGGCATTTTTTATTCAACAAAAGCGCGAGCTGGAAAAACACGGTTTTATTTTTACCATCGATGCCAGCTTTAAACGCCACTACATCGAAGCCGACCGCTGGTTAAGCCAGCTTAAACAAAAAACCAATGGATTTTTGCAAGTCGATTTATTTGTGGGTGTGGGGCAAGCGCAAATTAATTTATTGTCGCTACTGGAACAAATTCACCAATACAATTTAAGCCTAAAAGATTCTAGCGATAGCGTTGCACTTACCCTAGACGATGGCCGAATTTTATTATTAGCTAAAGCGCAGGTGATTAAATTATCGGAAGAATTCGGTGATTTATTGGTGGGTGGCCGAAGCAGCTTAGACTTTCACCCCAATCAAAGCTCGCGTTTAAATGCCTTAAATAGCTTGCTGCCCGATAATACCGAATGGCAAGGCGATACCGAATTTTTACAGCAAAGCCAAAAACTCTTTAAAGAGCCGCGCGTAATAGATCAAACCTTGTGCGGCATTAATGCGGTATTAAGACCTTACCAATGGTTGGGTGTGTGTTGGTTGCAACATTTAAAAGATTGCAATAGCCACGGTTTATTAGCTGATGATATGGGCCTAGGTAAAACCCTACAAACTATCGCGCATTTAAGTTTAGAGTTTTTACATAACCCCAAACTTAAACCGGCATTAATTGTGGTGCCCACCAGTTTGCTGCACAACTGGTATAACGAATGCCAAAAATTCGCACCGCACTTAAATGTATTGATCTACCACGGCAGCCAACGCAAAACTAAACGCCAACACAGCCGTTATCATCTTTTAATTACCAGCTATCAATTAGTCGCAAATGATGCCGACTATTTTGAAACTGAAGAATTTAGCTGGGCCGTACTCGATGAAGCGCAAAACATTAAAAACCCACGCACCAAAACCCATATAGCCATTAAAAAACTGAATGCCGATTTTCGCCTGTGTTTATCGGGCACACCTATCGAAAATAACTTAACCGAGTTATGGGCACTGTTTAATTTTTTAGCGCCTAATTGTTTGGGTGGGCTTAGGGATTTTAAATTTAATTTTCAAAAACCGATTGAGCAAGACGGCAACGCCAAAAAGCTTGAGCATCTGCTCGCGCGCATTGCGCCTTTTATGTTGCGCCGTACTAAAAAATCGGTGGCTAAAGACCTACCCGAAAAAACCGAGATACTGCAAACCTTGGATTTTTGCGAACAGCAACGAAATTTTTACGACAGTATTAAAAGCAATACTTGGCAGGAATTACAGCAGCAGTTACTCACTAGCGAAAAACCCGCCGAGCAGCAGATTTTTGTTTTAAGCGCTTTATTAAAATTGCGCCAAGCTTGCTGCGACCCTGCGCTGTTAGGGGCCGATGCGCCCTCGGCTAAACGAAAATACTGTTTAGACATGGCCCAAGAAATGGCAAGTGAAGGCCGTGCTGTACTTATTTTTTCGCAATTTACCCGCATGTTAGATATTTTGGCGCGCGAGTTAAAAGACTTAAATATTGACTATGGTTTGTTAACGGGTAAAACCCAAAATCGCCAAGCTTTAGTTGATGATTTTCAGGCGGGGAAATTCCCGGTATTTTTAATTAGCTTAAAAGCCGGTGGTGTAGGTTTAAATTTAACCCGTGCCGATACCGTGATTCACTACGACCCCTGGTGGAACAGCGCCGCCGAACAACAAGCCACCGACCGTGCACACCGCATTGGCCAAAAAAATAATGTATTTGTGTATAGGTTGATTTGCGAAAATACCATCGAAGAAAAAATAGCCGCGCTACAGGCTCGCAAAGCCGAATTAGGCCAATACATTAACGACCAAGCCCAACACACGGGTGCTAAATTCTCGCTTAAGTTAGAAGAGTTATTAGCGCTATGGCAAGACCCACCACAGGACAATCACCATGTTTGATTTAGCCATGCTAGAAAAATTTGTTGCGCAGCACGGGCAATTTATTTTGTTGGATTGGCTAATCGAAAATGGCCACCTTGCCTATAGCGATTACGAACAATGGCGCTACGGAAAAATTACCCTTTTAAGTGATGTGATCAACCTTAAAGCCAAAGACTTAAGCACCTTAATCACAACGGTGAATGTTCAATGCAAAACCTTTAAATTAAGTGGCGAGCCTTACCCTTATTTTGCATGGAATAGCCAACCCCCAAAATTATTGCGTGCCGCAACCGACCCACGCGTGCAAGACGCTTTTTATAAACGCTGGCTGCGCCCACAAGATATACCGCAGCTCGATTTATTTATGGATAACTCGGAAATAATTACCGAAAACTCTTTATGTGATGCACTAGCGAATCGGCAATATGAGCAAGCCCATGGTTTTATTAATGCGTTAACAACAATTAACCCTAACAACACCAAGCTGGGTGGTTACCAAAGTTTATTGCTGTATAGCCAACATGTTTTGGCGAACCCGACGATTATTGATGCAGATATTTATAACGCTGAATTAAACGGACTAGAGCTGGAAGTTTTACCGCTGGCCCAAAAACTGTTACAGCGCGGCGCACGGGATTATTTAGCGGTGGCGTGGCGCCGTTTGGCCGATCATGTTAAAACATTCAATTACGATTCTGAGAAACCAAAATTACACAGCAGTTATTGCTACAGCCAAATTCCCGATTGGCAATCGGTGGTGAGTGTTTTATTTAAATCACCCAGTACGTTTGATCACTGTTTTTTAATCATTAATCTTGCCAATGCCTTTGCTCAGCTTAACGACCAATACAAAGCCCGCTATTGCTGGGCTTTAGCCTTCGAGCAATTCCCCCAACAAGCGCAAGAATTAATAGAAGAACAGCAACCCGCCTGCGTGATTGGCGACTGGGATAATTTTGGTGAATTAAATGATGGCTGGCCCGATGTGTTTTTTGCTGGTTTCATTTTAGCCAGCCAACCGGCCTTAATTTATCAAGCCGAATATTTTCCGGAATTTAAACAACTCTCTACGCAATTGGTCGCCGAATTAATGGCCAAAAAATTAGCGCAGGATAATGAGATTGCTTGCAGGCAAAAATTGCAGGCATTTAGTCCGAGTCTTTTGAGGATGGTGATGGGGATTTGAGATAAGCGATTAGCCACCCAAACGTCCGCAGTTGAAAAGTGATGCAGGACTCATCAAACATAAAAGTGCTAGATAATCCTTAAAACCTCAGTTGAATCCCCAAGGTCTGCACACCCATTGACGCGCCGATTGCCAGGTTAAAACCCTAAACAACCCATAAGGTTGCCCTGCATTTTTAACCTTCACGATTCACATCAAGGGTTAACCCCTCTTTTTTTGCACTCAACTGAGGTTTTTAGGTTTAAGCACTGCTTTTTTAGCGGTTTACTTATTGGCTTCGCAAAAACGCTCAAGCTGTTACAATGATCAATTATTTTTTGTACACCATCAGTGGTTGAGTTATTAATAATATCTCCATTCAATATAATCACGAGCAATAGTTGTATATGGTTTATTGTTCCAATTTCCCGGTCCATCCGGCCGCAAACCCATGCCTGGATTTGTAAGAGCATCTGGATATTCGGCGGGAGTAACCGTAACCAATTGAGCATTTAATTGCGTAAAACTCATAAAAACCAACCAAAACAATAGAAAAGGCATTAGGCCAACAGTTTTTGAATTTCGAATAAAAAAATCCATCCTGTTCTTTGGATTTCATATCATGTGATTTTTTCTGAATAAATATTTTACAACTTGATAAAAGTTTGGGTGGACACATTATTGAACTTAATCAAATAAACACCTCTACTTTTCATTGAGGATATATCGATTTTTGTACAGTTTCTCGAACTTGGAAACCTGCTGTCCGGCTAAGTTATAAAATCTACATCTGCAAGTTCCGAAAAATTTACCACACCTTTTGCAGGATTTGGACAGACCCTAATTTTATTTTGAAAAGTGCAGTATTACTTCTACACTCGGAGATAATATTGTTAACACCTACAAGCACCACCCCAATCGTCAGTTGGTGTAGCAGGAGCTTGCTCCGATATTCTTTTTACCCAAACCGCTTTTCAATATTCAGCACTTGTTCCATCTCGCAGCGCTCCACCAGTTTCGGGGGTTGTACCATTTAATATCCAGATTTGCCCCTTTTGTTCCCAAATCTAAATCAGTAGTTCCACCCTTGGGCAGCATAAACAACATACACTTCGCCTGCTTTTTCGCGTGCCCAATTGCCTGTTACAACTCTTGAAGCAAGCATTGGTCATTTTTTCAAAAGGAACTTATATTGTTGGTGAAAAAACTCTAAAAAACAGCGGCAATAATCCCACCAACTATCACGACTACGAAAAATCTTGTAACGATAAATCAGGAATGAGGTTTCTGATAGCCAAAAGTTACCACTCATTACGTCCCATGCCGCCAGCCATAAATGCTACCCTCACATTCCATTTTTTCGTCCATCGACATGTGAATTACCGGGGTCGGAAACAGTGGACGCAAAGATAGATCTCTGCATCTCCTTGGTTCATCCAAAGCTACAGCCCATCAATTTCACCGCAGCAGCAGCCTTATCAATTACATCCTTTAACACCACTGTACGAATCACTAAAAATCTGCATTGTTTGTTTGACGAGACCAACCGGTATATTTTACTGGGTACAATTACAGCAACCATTCGCTTCTGGCCATTATGTGCTAAGCAATGTGATGTTTATAAGGGTCGGTATCCCAAACGTATTGCGCCATGGATGGCTACGCTGTAAAGGTACTTCTTGTGCTTTACCATTAGCTACAGTGAAACTTGGATCTTCATGGTCCGTTTTCTTCTCCCCATATTCCAGTTTATGGAGCTGGGTTATGTGCGAGAACGGGCAATTAGTTCGCGATAGTAGAGTTTACGTTGAATTCCTGTATCACCATTGTCTAACAAAGTTTGATTTTCAGTTTCACCCGTTTTGAAATGTAAAAACATACCCAATTTGC
>JAXHOG010000040.1:0-63913 GCA_034519605.1 Marinagarivorans sp. | reverse complement strand
AGTTACGTATTGCTCCTACGGCACCGATGCCCTGCGCTACACCTTTTATTCGCTCGCCAGCACTGGCCGCGATATTAATTTTGATACCGTCAAACAAAGAAGGCTTCCGCAATTTTTGCAATAAACTATGGAACGCCGCCAATCAGCGTACTCATGAATTGCGAAGGCCAAGACTGCGCACAAAACGGCGACGATAATTACACACTCAACCTTGCCGACCGTTGGATTATTAGCCGTTTGCAGCAAGTTGAAAAAGCCATGGCCGAAGGTTTTGCCAGCTACCAGCTTAGATATCGCCAGCCAAGTTTTATATGACTTTATTTGGAACGAGTACTGCAGCTGGTATATCGAGTTGGCCAAGCCCGCGCTTAAAAATGGCGACACCAATGCGCAACGCGGCACCCGACGCACCTTAATTCGCGTACTGGAAGCGATCCTGCGCATGGCGCAATCCTTTAATGCCCTTTATTACCGAAGAAATTTGGCAAAAAATGGTATGATCCAGCAGGCACTCAAGGCGAGAGAAAATATGCTCACGTTCTACCCATCGCTGACGATTCAAAAATAGATCCCTGCCGCCTGGCCGATTTTGAATGGATGCAAGCGGTGTATTTGATGGCCTGCGCAATATTCGCGGCGAAATGAGATCCCAACCCCCCCCGCAAAAGTCCCCGCTATTACTTCCGCCGGTAGCGAGCAAGACAAAAACCGCGTAGCGGCTCGAATACAGTTTTTTAAAGCACCTTAGCGGGAGTTTAGAATCGGCCGTATGAAAAAGAGCTGACGCTACATCACCTCGCCAGCGCCACCACGCTCGGGCAAATTAGAAGTGCACGTGCCCATGGCCGATATTATCGACAAAGACGCCGAACTCGCCCGCCTCGATAAAGAAATTACCAAGTTAAAAATGGAAACCCAAAAACTCGAAGAAAGCAAATTAAGCAACGCCGCCTTCGTCGACAAAGCCCCCGCCAGATAGTGCAAAAAGAAAAAAGATCGTTTAATCGATTTTTGCCGAACAAGTGGAAAAATTAAGTAAGCAAAAAGAGAAAATTGCGGGGCTGTAGCTTGAGGTGAGAAAAAATAGTAACTATTCTGTACCTAGCGAATTTCACGTAAAAACGCCGTTGCGCAGTTATTTTCTGGGCCGCTAGGATGGATTATCCTAAATACCTCGGTTGAACCTAAAAACCTCAGTTGAATCACCAACGTCTGCGCAACCCTTTGACGCGCCTAGCCAAGATTAAAAACATGAACAACCCATAAGGTTGTCCTACATTTTTAATCTTCACGATTCACACCAAGGGTTTACACCTCTTTTTGGTGCTCAACTGAGGCTTTTAGGGTAAATCACTAAATCACACTAGACTTATAGAAGCGTTAAGAAGGGTATAATGCGTGGCTCCAATATTGACCAAAGAAATTTCCCCACAAGGACTTGTCACCCAAGCGCTGACTCATAGATAACAAGGCAACAGCAATGGTATTAAAACTGGACACGCAAAATATTTTTCAACGGCTGCAGCTCCCTCGTCAAGATATAGAGATGCTCCCTTTTTGCGGATCAAATAAAGCCAGTAAGGTCATAGAGTGGACCAATAGTCTTAAAGTCACCCAAAGCTTGGGCACCTGTAATCAGCTTTATCAGGCCATCCCCCAAGTACTGCGTTTACAAGCATCGGCGATTGAGCGTAAACAAATGCTCGATGCACTCTTTGCAGTCGCCTATCCTGCCGCATTCGGGCTAGGTAAAGACTTTTTAAATCAGCCACTAGCGCTACCACAACAAGCTCAAAAAATGGCCGTATTGGGCCAGGCCATACTCAATAGTTTGGTTTCTGGTTATTTTTTGTGTTTAAAGAATCTCCTCGACGATAAGAAAGTCAAGTTGGATCAGCGTGGTCTACTCGGCGAAATTTTCTTTAATGCGCTCCAGTGTCTCGCATTAATGCAACTGCGCAACGCACAACTTTACAGTCAAGCATCGCCATTACTATGGCGTCAAGCCAACAGCTTGTATCAGCTCGCACTGCATGCCGATGTGGCCGATAAGCCCGTCAAATCGCATTACAGTGGCCTTCAAAATGCCAGCCCCAAAGAAATCTACTTGCGCCTCATTGCATTAGCCAGCGCCCGCCTTAACCAGCTCACGCAAATTGATATGGGCAATGTATTCAGCGCACTCGAAAGTTGGTCAAAAGCGATAAAAGCTCCATCGGCTACACCCAGTTTCTGGATTGATCTTAACGATGACGCAGCACCCACCTCGCAACAAAAACAACCCGCACCCGAAGGCGATAGCATTTTTACCGTCGACTTTAACGTCCTTACGCAACAGATTGCCAGCTTGCTCGAAGGCGAATCCAATATTATTCAAACGGGTTACGAAATTAGCATACCCGCCGAACTCAGCTCGCCCTCGGCCATACATTTAGAGCAAGCATGGAGTAAAAATGTATCGCGCGAAAGTCATCGCCAAAGCAGTAACCAGACCGCCGAAGTTGTCGTGGGCTTTGGGCTATGTCACAGCAAACTAAGCGGCATTGACAACTTTGCCGACTTCATAGGGCACAGCAAAGAGAAAAAAAAATCAGACGTAGGCATGCCTTTTTTGAGCAATATGCTCGGCGCCTTAACGCCCAGCGACAACAGAAAACTCGACACTGAAACCAACATGCACACTTCACTACGCATGACGACACAAAACATCAGCAAAGAAGGTTACTGCTTTAAATGGGAAGGCCAGCAACCCGTAAGAATTGATGCTGGCGACGTTATCTGTGTGCGCGAACACGCCAAACGCGGCTGGGGTCTAGGCATTATTCGCTGGATTAGAAAATTCAAACATCATTCATTACTCGGCGTACAGCTACTTAGCAATAAACCCACCGCGATTGCCGCCGCATGCAACTTCGATGACGGTGGTTACAGCGATTTCATGCGCGCCTTTTTATTGCCCAGCTCGCACCCTCACCAAGGCCCCACACTACTGACCGCACACATACTGTTTAAAGAAGGAGCAAAAATCAAACTTAAGCATGATGCCGCCTCTGGTTTTGTTCTTGGACGTATTGCCAACACGCAAGTCACTACAAGCCGCGTCAAAACATTCACACTCCAAATACAGAGCGACGAAAAAACAACCCAAGATGCGCACCAGCATCAACTTTAAAACCAGCATCAACTTTAAAACCAAAGTCGCCCACATTCCGCGTTATAGACTAGGCGACACGCGGTCAATTCGTTACACTCGCGGGTCAAAATGAAGAGCAAGCTTTGCAATATTAAAAGGTATCACGCAGCAATCTTAGCCTCTTTTAAACATAGACATCGCTGGAATACACCAGCCCTTAAAACGATAAAGTAGAGCGGTATGAACGCCAACAACCCTATTCGACTACTCATATTGAATGACTCCCGCGAAGAGGCCAATCGCTTAATTAGCATGCTCAGCAACGCGGGAAAAACCACCGACAGCCAGCATGTCGAAAGCGAAGAGGCGCTCGCTAAAGTTCTTCAGGAGCGCAACTGGGACCTCCTCATAGGCCATGCAGCCACCAAAAATTTAAGACCTGAACTTGCCAGCAAGCTCATTCGCAAATACAACCGCGATGTGCCCATGATCCTGCTCACCGAAGAACAGGGCTCGCAAGCGATTACCGAGGGTCTCAAAAAGGGTGCTGTCGATGTTTTGCTGATGGACGAAGATCAGCATCTTTTACAAGTCATTAATCGCGAACTCGACAACCGTGAACACCGCAGCCAAAACCGTTTTGCCCTGCGTAAACTCAAAGATGTTGAGCGTCGCAACCAACAACTACTCGACAGCTCAAAAGACGCCATCGCCTTCGCCGAAGACGGTATGTTTTTGTACACCAACGACAGTTTCGCTAACCTTTTAGGCTATCAAGACCGCGGCGATCTAGAGTGCATGCCAATTATCGACGTCATTGATCCTGTTGATCAGGACATGCTTAAAGATTTTTTAAAGGATGTATCCAGCAAAGGCAACATGATCGACACCCAAGTCCTTGCCTTTAAAGTTGTGCAGCAAAACGGTAACAGTATCGGTTTGAATGTTGATATTAGCCTTGCCAATTATGATGATGAAACCTGCGTACAACTGCGCATTCCCAACGTAAGTAGCAGCAAGCCAAGTATTAGCGCGCCAACTTCGGACGATGAAAGCTCGGCGGCGGCACTAAAAATACCAGAACCCCAAACTGTCCTACTCGACCGTACTGCGTTTCTTGAACGCTTACACCGAGCCATGGATATTGCCGTTAGCACCGAACAAACCGGCGCCATTCTTAATGTGGCCATCTGCGATTTCATCACCACGGTAGCGAACAAAATCGGCGCACTCGCGTCCGATCGCGTACTTAAAGCCATAGGCGCGCAAATAAAAACGCTTTGCCCAGAAGGGGCCAGTGTTTGCCTTTTCCATGGCAACGCTTTTTTAGTTTTATTGCCAAGTTCACAAGCCGATGCCACTTTAGATTTTGCTAAAACACTGTGCGCCCGCTTACGCGAGTTTTACATCGACATTGACGATTCCAGCTTACAGTTTCAATATTTTGTGGGTGCAGGTTTATTCAGTGAGACTACCACGTCACCCGACACTCCCATTATTCATGCCATCAAAGCCTGCGACCACGCCAGTAAAAATGATGCGAAACTCGCCGAGCTCTTTGAGCCACCTCAAGAACATGCCGACAATGCCCAGCGTAGCGATAAAGATATAGAACGATTAATCCAAAAAGCACTAGAAAACGGGCGCTTTAGATTATTATTCCAACCCATATTAAGCCTACGCGGTGCAACTCAAGAGCATTACGAAGTGCTAATGCGCATGATTGACAGCAAAGGTAACGAGCTCACACCCGATGAATTTTTTGATATAGCCGAAGCCATTGGACTATCGGCTAAGATTGATCGCTGGGTTATTTTAGAATCACTTAAAACGCTATCGACCCATCGTGCCAACGGCCACAACACACGCCTTATTATCAACCTCAGCAACGCGTCACTAAAAGATAAAACTTTACCAGAATGGCTAGCTATTGCCTTTAGGGCCGCTAAGCTGCCGAGCGACTGCATTGTTTTCCAGCTGGGCGAAGCCGAAGTCAATGACCACATAACCCAAGCAAAAGTCCTAACCGATAAGATCACTACGCTTGGCGGTGCAGTTTGCATTAGTCGTTTTGGCTGCAACCTAAGCCCTATGATCGCGCTCAACCATGTTGCCGCAAAATACATTAAAATCGACCGTATCTATACGCAGGAATTACAAAACGGCACACCCGAGCGATTTAATGAATTAATTAACGAGCTCCACGCCATCGACAAAATCACTATTATTCCCTTTGTCGAAAATGCCAGCGTATTATCTAAACTCTGGCAATCGGGCGTGCATTACATACAAGGCTATTATTTACAAGCACCGGCAGCCAGCATGGATTTTGAATTCGATAATAACTAATCATTATTTATCAGCACCTATTCAGCGCCATAAAAAACTTCGATCAAACAAGTCGTTGAGTGATTATTTTTAGGGTATTAAAGCGTCGGCATATACATGAGTGTAAATGGTAGAGCAATGCAGGTGCATATTGCCGAGAGCGCTTTTATAGCTACATTTATAATTCATAAAAAAGTCGAGTTTATAGCTCGGCTTTTTTATGAATTATAGTTAGACCAACCATTCCACTAACCACTCCAATAACCACCCCAACAAAAACTCCGCCGATTTCAATCGCTAACGCGTAACACACACGGAATTATGCCGTTAAGCACATATCACGATTGGGTGTTTTAGCAACTTTCTAGGTCTGTTGTTGAGCTGATTTTGAATGTCGGTAATTTCGTTTTGTGTCGCCCTATACAGCGCCTTTCCCTTAAGCAGATTTATGTTTTTTTAGCGATGACGGCATCAACCTCCCAGTCACCAAAACGGATATTATCGTCAACAATCGTGGGCCTCTCATCGATTGAAATACGTGTCTTTTAATAAATGTTAATTCACCATGATTAATTACAACAATTTAATAAAAAATTTACAAAATACTTTATTAGCGCCTCTGGCCGAGGTGTTGCCGCCTTTGGTGACCGCCAGTTTATGCCCCGAGCGTCATGGCGATATAGCGACATGGTCTGAAGCTTTAGCATCTTCGCCGAATATTGAAAACGTTAATTTTGATGTACAAAATGGCGTTTCCATTGGCAACCATCAGACATTAACATCCGAGCAAAACCAACAATTAAATGCCAGCCTGCAAGCGTTAAAACCTTGGCGCAAAGGGCCTTTTGATATTTTTGGTACGCATATAGATACCGAATGGCGATCGGACTGGAAGTGGGAGCGCTTAATTAACGGCATAACACCGCTTGAAGGTCGCACGGTATTGGATGTAGGCTGCGGCAGTGGTTACCATTGCTGGCGAATGTGGGGCGCGGGCGCAAGTCGAGTTATTGGCATCGACCCTACTCCACTATTTATTGTGCAGTTTCATCAAATTAAAAAATATATCGGCCTAGATGTACCCGTCGATTTATTGCCGCTCGGCATCGAGCATTTACCGGCCAATTTAAATGCCTTTGATACAACTTTTTGCATGGGCGTTTTGTATCATCGCCGCTCGCCAATTGATTGTTTGCGGGAATTAAAAGACACCTTAAAAATGGGTGGTGAATTAGTATTGGAGACCTTAATAACCGATGGCCCCGAAGGCTACAGTTTAATGCCCGAAGGCCGCTACGCTAAAATGGGTAACGTGTGGTTTTTGCCAAGCATTAAAACCTTAGAATTATGGTTAAGGCGCACGGGTTTTGGCGATATTCGCGTTGTTGACGTTAACGTCACCAGTACCGACGAGCAACGCAGCACCGAGTGGATGACGTTTTTATCTTTAAAAGATTTTTTAGATCCCACCGACGCCACTAAAACCTGCGAAGGTTATCCAGCGCCTAAAAGGGCAATTTTGGTGGCGACTAAAATTAAAAATTAACACCTAATGATCGCGAACTCAAAAATGACGCAGCGAGAAAAATATGAATGTAATTAAAGTTGATTTACCTGCGCAAAAAAATATTGCTTTAGTAGCGCACGACAATAAAAAACCCGCACTCATCGAGTGGGTGAAAAAACATAAAGCTTTATTGGCGCAACACCACTTGTGTGGTACCGGCACTACCGGTAAAAAAATTGCCGATGCCTTAGGCTTGCCCGTTCACCGGTATTTAAGTGGGCCGCTCGGTGGCGACCAACAGATTGGCAGCCACATTGCCGAAGGCAAAATTCACTGTTTAATCTTTTTTTGGGACCCCTTTGAACCCATGCCCCACGACCCCGATGTTAAAGCCTTATTGCGCTTAGCGGCGGCCTGGAATATTCCTGTAGCCAATAATAGCGCCTCTGCCGACTTGCTAGTCAGCAGTCCGTTATTTAATCAAATTATGAATCGCGATATCCCTGATTACGGGCAATATTTGGCAACGCGTACGGATTGATTATTATTTAAAATGCAAAAAAAAGCCCCTGCACTTTTCAGTGCAGGGGCTTTTTTTATCATCACTAACAATTAAAAAAACGATTAATACGGCAAGAAATTAAAGGTATGGCGCAAGGTGGTTTTGGCTACGTTGGCAGCACCAAAATTAATACCATTTAAACGCGCTGTGAGCTTACGTTCTAAATTTTTATCGCCAAGATCGCTCGAAATAATTTTTACCGACGATACACGGCCATCAGGCTCGATCACCAATTCAAACACCACTTTACCTTCAAGCGTTGGATCTTCATCCAAGGCACGCTGATACAAACCAAAAATACTGGATTTATTAGCATCGATCGTTTGATTCATCGATTGTTGGCTGCGCGACGCTTTTTGGCTTTCGCTTGCACCAGCGGCATTTCGCTCTTCGGCGGCGGCTTTACTCACCTCTGTAAGTTTGCTGTTGACCGCCGTGGTGGTTCGCCCCGATAACGCAGCACCGCCCGTGTCGGTACTCAAGGTTTGAGTATTCACACCGCCGCTCATAGTTTGCGCGCCACTGTTAATCAAGTTGCGATTCACGGCAGCGGCTTGGCCTTGCGCCCTAGTCACCTGCTGCGATTGCACATCACTCACATCCAGCGAATCCCGCATAGCGCCTAAATCGTCGGCAAATTGCAGCACGCCGCTATTTTTGGCAGTCTCTTGGGCTTTTTGTAATTTGACCGGATCAATATCTTTTTTGGGTTCGGGTTTAGGTTCGGGTTTAGGTTCGGGTTTAGGTTCGGGTTTAGGTTCGGGTTTAGGTTCGGGTTTAGGTTCGGGTTTAGGTTCGGGTTTAGGTTCGGGCTCGGTTTTAGGCTTGGGCTCCTCCTTGGGTGGCTGTATTTTTGGCAGCTCTTTTTTCTCCAATACTAGACGAGCTAATTGCGGAGGCAATTTAGCGCGTTCTTCACGAGTTTTTTCCGGAATTTGTACCACGGCAAAAACGTAACTCAAAATAACAAACGGAATAAAAAGACCCCAAAAAATCTTCCAATAGCGCTTGTTGTCTTCTAGCTCGCTCGACCAAGGCAATACCAAATTAGGCGCAAGAATCAATTTTTGTCCGATCATGGCTTAGCCGCCTCCTTGGATACAGGAAGCTGACTGACCGCAAGCGAAATATTACGGTAATCAGTTTGTGCGCAGGTGGTCATTATTCTTTTTAGCAAGTTATAAGGGATTGTGTTGTCGCCCATAATGGTAACATCACGGCCCTTTTTAGCGTCTTCGCTATTGCTAAAAGGTTTGCGCTCGGCAAGATATTCCAGCTCTTTTCTGAGGGCCAAAACCTCCTCTGAGTCTTCAGCTAACGCGGCTTTTACAGTAGTAATTTGGCGGCCAGAAATAATGATTTCATCCGCACTCACCATTACCACCAAGCTAGTGTCGGGCTTTTTCTCGGCGATAGAGTCGGGCAGTTTGATACTTTTATTATTTTGTAAAACTTCAACATCAGATGAATTAACCAATAAGAAAAAAACCAAAATGGTAAAAATATCCATCAATGATACAAGGTTTAACTTGGGCTGATTTTTATAACGACGCTGTAGTCTTGCCATTCGGCGCGCGCGCAATGATTGTTTCATGGCGTCACCTCTGCAGCCTTAGTTAATGTATCGACTGGGGCTTCCGCTGTTGATGTGGCGATGGGCGCATCGCCCAACGATATTTCGGGAAATAGCTCGGCTTCGACCAAATTAGCGGCTACTACCGCAGGATAACTGCGCACGGTATCCATAGTTGTCACTATGGTTTGGTAGTCGGTATCGGCCTGCGACAAAATAAAAATATCGCGCTTTTCTTTACCGGTATCTGCCAGCTGGCGTTTTACTTCCTGTAATACGTCCGATAACAATTTAAAGTCGTGTTTACCCTCAAGCAGCGGCACAGTTTTTAACGGCGCGCCCGCAGGGTAATTCACCACTAATTTATCGGCGTGTATAACCACCTCTAATGCATCGTTTTGTTCCGGATTTTCGTTAGCGCTATTGGGCGCTAAATCCGGAAGTTTTAAGTCCAACACGGTGATATGCGAAAACACCATGCTCATCAATAAAACCGGCACTAGGATGATCATCAGGTTCATAAAAGAGGTGATGTCGAGATCGGCTTCCTCTTTTTGTCGTCGTCTGATTCTCATAGGATTTAGACAGCCTTATTAATTAGCGGGGCTTTGGGGTTTAGGGGCATCTTGTGTGCGCGTTGTGCTTGACGTCAGTGTGGTTGACGACAAAATATTCAGGCACTTAACGCCCGCCATTTCGAGGCTATCAATAATTTCGTTGGTTTTATTTTGAATGGATGTGTGCAATAACAATAAGGGAATCGCGGCCATCAAACCAAAAGCGGTGGTATTCATGGCTACCGAAATACTTTGCGATAACAATGCGGCCTTTTCAGAAGGATCGGCTTCGGCCACGGCGGTAAACGCGGCAATAAGGCCCATAATTGTACCTAGCAAACCCAACAAGGTGGCAATGTTCGCTAAGGTTGCAATGTAGGCGGTGCGTTTTTCTAGGCGCGGCACGGCTTCCATTACGCCCTCTTCCATGGCGTATTCAATTTCTTCGCGGCGCGGTGTCTGCTGCATACGCGCCAAACCTGAGGCAATGATGCGGCCCACGGGCGCTTCTGAAGTGCGAGCAATTTCAACCACACCGCTGTAATCTTTTTTGCGCAATAACGGCAATATGCGATCAAACGTTTTACGGTTAGAACCTTTGGCAAGGGTCAAAAACAGCCAACGCTCGATAGCGATCGCCAAACCCACCACCAAAACCAAACCAATGGGGTACATAAACGGCCCACCGTTTTGAAAAAAGCCAATTGCCGTGTTTAACATGTTGTGTTCTCCGTAATACGATTAGATCAATTAAAAAAGTAAAAATGATGGGTAGGCTTTATTAACTAAAGCCCCTGTTAAAAAACTAAAAAGTGTAAAAAAATAAAGCTTTCAAAAAAACAAAACCCCGTTTGGGGTTTGCTGTTCTTGTAACAACTCGTCTTATTGTAGCTCGGTGCCATCGGCTTGCATTTTTACGAGGTATTCCACTTCGCGCTCATGCTCTGCGCGCTCGACATGATCAAAAACAATACTGGCCACGCGATGTTTAAAGGGCATAGTAAGTTGTTTTTCGTCGGCGGCTTTGCGCCACGGCACTATGTAGGTCACGCTTGGATGCTCTTGGTTGCCTTGCACCGTCGTACTCAAATTAACGACTTCTTCGGCCTGTGCCGATAGCGCCAATAAACCGCTCAATACAGCGCTTAAAAATAGCTGTTTCATCATTATTATTGTGCCTCTTTAGTCTGGCTTTTTTGGCGGCGCTTAATATCGACAATCCAACCTTTCAACTCTTTATCTGGCTCACCCATAATTTTTGCGCTCATTTCTAAATGGTAGAGCGCATCGTCAAAGCGTCCCATGTACATATCGTAAAGCACGCCCAAATTGCGATGACTGACGGCGCTGTGTGGCCACACCTGAATCGCTTTTTTATAGAGCGATTCGGCTTTGGCAAAATCGCCTTGCTCTCGGGCAAAAAATGCATAGGCATTGTAGCTATCGTTATTCTGCGGATTGGCCGCGAGGGCTTTATCAAAGGCTGAGCCAGCCGCTGCAATTTCACCTTGGCGCCAAATACAAATAGCCATATTCAACCAAGGCCCCGATAAATTAGGGTTTGATTGGGTGAGTGGCTCCAGCGCCATTTCGGCTTCGACCCACTTTTTAACCTCCATTAATGCCAAGGCTTTGTTAAAACGGGCACTGACATCGGCAGCTACATTCACTTTTTGTTTATCGTAAGGATTGGGAATCAACACCAAAGGTGCCGAAAGGTCCTGCTTGTACTCAATATCGTCTGATGATGAGTCTTTGGCCTTGCCGCCACCGCCCATACAGCCCGCTAAAAACAGCGCGCCGAGCAGCACCCAAAACAACGCCAAAGAAGAGGATTTAACCCTAATGTACGCCACGGCTAACCTCCACGGGAGTTTCGTATTTACCGTAACGCGCAGGCAGTAGCTCGGCCAAGGCGCTAAAACTTTCTTTTACCCATTTATCATAAAAGCCCTGCCACGAGCGCTCGGCATTGAGCGTTAACATGTCTACGGCTTTGCCTTTAAAGGGATAGGCTTGTTCTTCGAGCATGATTTCGTATTGTTCCATCGCTAAATCATCAAGCCCTTTGGGGCGCTCGGAGCTGAGCAAATCTTGATAAAGTTGGGCATAAACTTCGCCAATGTGATGGTTGGCTTCGGTTACATATTCGGCCACGCCATAATCAATCACCCGTTTGTAACTGGCTAAAGTTTGATCCATTGCCGCGCGTTTAGCTTTTAAGCTATTTTTGATCGGTGCAGCTAAGCGAATGCGTTGGAATTTAACCAGCTCTTGCGCTGCAAAATAACTTTGCGATTGTGCCGCCAAAGCCGTTGAACGTGGAGTACGCGCACTGCCCGCTTTGGCATCGAGAGTGATAAATTCACGCATCATGCGCTCTTGTTCGCTCACAGCGCCGCGCGCTTTGGTTAACTCCAGCAATTTAATGCGCGCCTCTAAGGCGAGATCAAAGGGTTCGGGATAGCGCTTGATGTAATCGTTATAGGTTTGCTCGGCTAAACCACTGCGTTTAGATTTCTCATAAAGTTCGGCCGATAAATACAGTGCATTGCGACGCGTTTCGGGGTCGGCATCTCCTTGCGACATAAATGCAAGCTGCTCGGCGGCTTTATCCCACTGAGCAGTTTCTTGGTAAATCACCGCCAGCTTGGGGGTAATGGTTTTGGTTAATTCGTGATTAGGGTACTGGGCTTTAAAACCCACCAAAACTTGCTCGGCGCGCGACCACTCTTTGAGCTCAATTAAATAAGAGGCGGCATCGTATTGGGCATTAATGGCGATATCGGTGCCGGGGGCCGAAGCGGCAATTTTTAATAAACGTTCGATAGCTTGGGGTTTTTCGTTAGCGACTAATTGTTGTTCGGCTTGTTTATACATACTGGCGGCAATGCGCTCCATCACGGGCTCGCGCGCGGGATCGTTAGCGGCAATCATCTGCAATGCTTGTCGATAGGCTTGCTCGGCGGCGGCATATTGGTTGAGTTCAAACTGACTATGAGCCAACACCAACCACGCGGTTTTTTGTAAATCCATTGACTGTGGCGGCTGCCATACTACCAAACGATTGGCCACTATAATGGCTTGCTCGCGGTTGCTCGCTTGATACAAACGCTCGGCGGCATTAGTTAACACCGCCACCGCGCGCTGATCGGCGGGGTAATAATCGGCAAAACTGATGGCGCTATTAATGCGGTGTTGCTGCAACTTCGCCAAAGCGTCATCGGTTTGGCGGCTATCGGCTAACTGTTGATCCAGAGTAAGAATGGCGGCATAACCCGCCGTCGCGCCGTTTTTAGGGTCGAGATATTCAAACGCAACGGTTTCGTAAACAGTCACAGCTTCACTGAGTTGTCCTGCATCGTGCAACGCCTCGCCCATCAAAAAGGTTAATTCTGACTGACGCGGGTTGTTATTAAAGGTGGTGAGGATTTCCTTATAGTAAGCGGCGGCTTTAGCAAAATAAGGTTCTGGCGCAACTAGCGCGGTGTTGTTGTTCTTTTTGGGTGAGCTTTGCGCACTCGCCAAAGCTTGTGCTTCGGCGTGGTAATAGCTTGATACTTCGTCCAAATAAGTGGCCAAGGTGCCGGAATAGGTCAAGCGTTGCTCGGGTGTGCGAGCCTGCCAATAACCGCTGTTTAAACCAAAGCGCTGAATATAAGCCTCTTTGGCGGGTAGTACCTCGGATGGAAAATTACCTTGCATAAAGACCGCAATCGCCTTCACCGCCAATTCGGGGCTGAAGTCGCTGTTGGGGTAGCGAGTAATAAAGGCTTCGTAGGTATCAGCGGCGTCGCGGTAGCGTTTTTTATCGAGATAAAAATCGCCCAATTGGCGATAGAGCAGATGCTGATACGCGCGCTCGCCTCGGGTATCGGCCAAGGCGGCAATACTGGCGGGGCCTTCGAGGTACGAAAAAGTGAAGCCGGTGACTTTAAGCGTATCGGCCAGCAGATTTTTTTGCGATTCACTCAATTTATCGATATCGGCATTATCGGGCAGTAAATTATCCAGCACCGCTGCAAAAGGCTCTAACGCCAAATGGTATTTGTCCTGCTTAAACAGCGACCACCCTTGCATATATAAGGCATTTAAATAAAAAGCGGTTTCCGAGCCTATGACCACAACAGCGGTATAGAGCTGGTGCGCTTTGGTGTAATCCTGTTCGCCAAAAGCCTGCTCGGCACGGCGGAATTGCGCTTCGGCGGCAAAAGCAGATTCGGGATGTTTGGCAATTAATGCCGACAGCATGGCATCGGATTCACCCATACGGGCATCCAGCGCATAGGCTTTGGAGACACGGTACAACAAGCGTTCGTCGGGCATGCCGGTGGTGGATTCTTGCAATTTAATCAGTTTGTCGTACATCGAAATAGTGTTATCGAAGTAACGGCCGCCATCTTCGCTGGCGATTTGTTTATCTTCGCTGGTGGCCATATCAATATCGGCTAAGCGAATTTGAATCTGCTGACGCACCTCGGGATCTTTGGTAACCATTAATGCCGAGCGGTACATGGCCTCGACTTCGCGGCGATCGACCACCGCAATCGGTTGAAGGCTTTCGGGCAGTTCGGCGGGAGATAGATCGGCAAGGGTATCGCCTAGCTCGGTAATATCTTGGCGAAACATACTGCAACCGCCCACAGCCGCCAACGCTACCCACAAAGACAGGCCTGTCATGCGCTGCGCAAGTGATGAAGGCTTAAAACGAGGCTCTAAAATGAACGTCATTAGTACTGCTCTCCATCGGCTTCATCTAACAGGCGAGCAATGCCTAAACGGCTTTGGGCGAGATTCTCTTCGAGGCGTTCGCGCTGATCGAGCAACACCTTAACCACTTCGGCTTGCAAACTGTTTTGCGCTTGGTTAATCGCGGTATCAATGGCGCTTAATTGCGCGGCAATTTTGATTTGGGAATCGCCCAAACGCTCGCGGTAAGGTGCGACATCAAAACCGCTATCGACAATCGATTGAATCTCTGTTTGGCGACCATTAGCGGCGGTCAATTTACTGTCGAGGTCGCTGATTGAATCGCGTGCGCGCCATAGTCGCTCGGCGAATAATTGACCCGCCTGCCATAACAACAAACCGCGATGTAATTCAAGTTTTGCACGCTGCGAACTCACATCTTCACCCGCCGCCGCCAGCAACGCCAAATTACCTTCGGCGCGCTCGATACGTTGCAACTTGGTGATTTCATCGCCTTGCAACAAGGCTAAAAAGCGCTGTTTTTGTTCGATGGTATCGAGCTCGGCCAATATTTTTTGGCGGCTGGAAGTCATGCCTTGCAGTTTTTCGAGGCTATGTTGTTTGGCCATAGTGTCCATCTCAACCACACGATTACTCTCGCGTTCGGCCAACATATCGCGGTAAAACTGCATGCGGTTTTGCCACTCGATAAAACGGCGCCGTAGATCCAATAAATCGCGTAACTCTTGTACCAAACCGCGAAAACCATTGGTCGAAAACAGTTCGGCTAAATAGGATAACTGCGGCGCGAGCTGATTTTTTTGGGCGTACTCCAACCAGTCAATATCTTCGGCAGCATCAATATTGAGCGAGGCCAGCATGGCCTCGCCTTTTAAATTTTGAATAAATAAATCGAGCGTAACAATTTCGGACTCGAATTTAGCTTCGGCTTGGCGATAGCTAGCGAGCGCGGCGGCGTTTAAATTTAATTGCTCATAAGCGTAGGGAATCGCCACTAATGATTCTTGGGTATTGTTATCAATCAAGCGATGCGTAGCTAGCTGTTGCCAAGGCGCTAAAGCACTTTTGAATTTTTTCTGCTCTACCTTAGCCCAACCCAATCCCAATAACGCTTGACTGGCAAAGGGACCATTTAGGCGCACACGTTTAAATTGTGCTTCGGCCAAATCATTTTTCTGATCAAACAAATACACATAACCCGCCGCCGTCATGGCTTTATCGTAAAGGCTTAAATGCGCCAAGCTACGTTGGCGCATTTTGGCAATAAGATTGTAATAATTTATCGCCTGCTCGGAGTTTTGAGCGCGCGCGTAGGCCGAGGCGAGGTTGTAATACAAATAAGGGGCATCGGCATCGCGATAATCAACATCATCGAGCAAGGCGCGGGCATCGTCCAAACGGTTTTGTTTGATGGCGATATTAAAGCGAAGATTAAGGCTTTCTGTGGCGACGGCTGCGGCAGGTTGGTCACCAATACGATCCAGTGTTTGCACTACGCCACTAAAATCGTTACGTAAATAATGCATTTTGGCTAAATACAGCCACGCCGCATCGCGGGTTTTTTGCGGCCTGTTGGCATCCAACAAACGGTCAAATACTTGTGTGGCCGAGCGTTCAAGGCCGTAGGCCATGTAAAAGCCGCCCTTCATAATTTCCGGATTATCACCGTGGCCTTTAATGCCGCCGCGCTCGTCAGCCACCATCAGTTCGGTGAGTGCCGCAAAATGATAACCCTGAAAAAAATCATAAAGCGCAACCCCATAACGCAAATCGGCGACTTCCGTGAGGGGTTTTTCTTTCGCCGTGGCAGTTGTGCAAACTAAACCTAAAACCAACGCCCAGCTAAGGCGATGAATCATAGTTGCCACTCTTTAAAGGTGAAGGTGGGTTGCATATTGGTTTCGGCATCTTGAACTTTGATTTCAAGCATGGTCGATTTTTGGTTTTTGTTTAAACGGTAGCTCGCGCCGCGTTTATATTCGCGCGATTCGGGGCCGTAACCATGGAACACCGCCGTAATCTCGTGCTCACCCGTCTTAAGATTACCGACATAAAGGCGCTGTACGCCGCCACGGGTCAAAGCACTGTTTTGTTTTTCGGTATACAAATGGCTGGCAACCATTTCACCATCAACCATTAAACGAATGCCATCGAGTTGAAAATATTTACCTATATCAACAGACACATAGACGGCAATTTGTGTGTTGGCGGGAAACAGCAAATCTTCCTCTAATACCAACAAATCACGATTAAGCTCCAGCGCGGCTTTTTTAAGCTCTTCGACTTGGGCACTTAAAGGCGTGGAGTTTTCGGCGCGTTTCACAAACTGGCTTTGGTCTTCTTGCCGCAATACGGCGGGCGCTATTGTTTGCCCAGATGCTTGCGCGCTGAACGGGGACGATGCGCCGGGAAGGCTTTGCGCGGCTGTTTCTTGCGCCAAAACTGACAAACTTTGGCAGCTCATCAATAGGGTAAAAACTGCTAGCCGGGCCATTTTTGCTGTATTTGCCATATTTATTGTATTAACCGTTTTTACTGTGAGCAAAGGGGTAACTCCCGTTTTTCTAACACACATTTTTTAACAAGCAGAACGTCACGCACTATCAGACGCGCTTGAAAATGACTTTGCAAGGCAATAACCAAGCCTATTTACACGCTGCACTAATGGGGTCGGTATAGTCCCACATGCAGATGGAGATTCAACCGCCACCCAATGCCTTTGCCAAGCACCTCACAGACAAAACCACCAACCGCTTTGGGCTGATGCGTGTTAGTTGCTGGGCGGCATCAAGCCTTCACTAAAATGTACTTGACCTTGGGCATCAATAATAACGGCATCATATTCGGGCATTTTATTGATCAAGTTAAGGCCTTTTTCGACACCTAAAATAAACACTGAGGTAGATAAGGGATCGGTGCCTATACCTTCTGGCCCAAGTATAGTCACGCTAATTACGCCCATGGCACTGCGGCCCGTTCTAGGGTTAATAATATGGTGAATGCGCTCGCCGGTGGTTTCGTCGATAAAAAAGCGCTCGTAATCGCCCGAGGTGCTCACCGCCGTATTCGATAGAGGCAAGGTAATCACTGTATTTTTGTCACTCGCGCTGGTGAGTCGCGGATTTTTAATGCCAATTAACCAAGAGCGACCCAAGCGATCGCCCAAGATTCGGCTATCGCCGCCCGCGCTTACGTAGGCATGTTCAATCCCGAGCCTTTTAAGGTAATCAATGGCTAAATCGCAAGCATAACCTTTGGCGATGCCACCTAAATCAATGGCCACTTGGGGTGACGAAAAACTTAGGGTTTGGCTTTTTGCATCAAAATGTAAGTGCGGGGTTTGAAGCACCGGTAACAAGGCTTTAATTTGCTCTGCCGAAGGTACACGCTTTTCGCGGTACTCCGTAATATTTGCCAATGGACGCAAAGGTAATATCAAATGCGCCGTCGGTTAGCGCATACACACGCTGTGATTCGGTAATTAAACGCGCCATTTCGGCCGAGACTTTAACCGGATGCGCTGCCGCTTGTGCGTTAATAAGCGATAACTCTGAATCGCTAATAGAGGGCGATAAACGCTGGTTAACGCCATACATAATTGCCATAACGCCAGCTACGGCTTGCTCGGCTAATTGTGCATCGCTATGCCACAGGCTAACGCTAACGTCGGTGCCCATCAACGGCTGACTATCGCCAAACCACATCGCGCCATGCTCTTGCCATTGTTGCGCAGCAAAAGAGCTGGGGGTTAAACCGACCAGAGCCAAAAAAAATGCGCTCAAGGTCATCAACATTGAGCGCGCATCAAAGCCAAGCTTCGATAGTTTGAGCATTTTTAAGAACCCATAGGATAAACGACCTTAAAGGCGCCGTTATCTTGGGGCACAGCCACCAAACCTAAAACATCGAGTATTTCTTCGGGGGCATTATCGCGGGGAGTGATTTCGCCATTAACCGAAGGCGGTATGGCAACACCCACAAGAGCGTCCAATTTAATGCCGAACGGGCCAGATAAATCAAAAATACTAGCGGCAATAGCGCCATTATCGGCGGCGGACAAATCGGCCGCAAAATCACCCAGCGCAAACGACGAACCTTCTACGCTTACGGTTGCGCTCTTCCAGGTTAAATTACCCGCAAGTTTAGACACCATGCCTTTATCGCTGACTACGGCTTCGGCAATATTCAAGCTGGCCTGACCATTGAATTGAGCTTCGCTGGTGATGCGATTCGCTAAGCTCGCAGGAAGATCAAGCTGTACCTTGTTAAGGTAATTGGCGCCCACCAAACTGCGACAAAAAGCACCGTTCACCACTTCGCTTTCAAGCTCAATGCAGGCTTTAAGGCCAAACAGTGCAGCGGGTTTAAAGTGCCACTTTAATTGACCTAAACGAATGGCTTGGCCTTCAATATTGATAACAGCATCGCCCGCTTGACCATTCCATGCAGTGCCACTAATAACCGCCAACTGCAGCTGCGGCACAAACCGAACCAAATTAGCTGTAAATAATGTGGCTGGGATTTTAGTGATTACTAAAAACAAAAAATAAATAACCAGTGCAAAGACAATTGCCACGGTTAATAAACGGCCACCAAGGGATCGGGACATGTTAGTTCCTATACAATTTAACGGTAACCGTGCTGAGAAGCCCTGCAACCTCATCCACGGCAACGGACACTTCTTTTATCTGTACGCCTTTTTTATTTTCGAGCTCGTCCAGCCACGCCATCACCTTGTTGTATTCCACACGATCTAAACGCACACGCACGTCTTGCTCGCCGGTCGGCTGAAAATCGTCCATGCGTAAACCGTGATGACTCAATGATGTATTGATCAGCTGAGCCAAACTCATAGGCTGGCCGCCGCCCGATTGCTGCTCGCCTAAATACTGCGCCGCTAACTCCCGGACTTGCTGCTGTTGCGCTAACACCGCCCGGTTATTGATAACTTGCTTGTCTCTACTTTTGGTCATTGGCACCAGCACCAACATATAAAGCAACGCCAGAATCACCAATACACTGCCTACGCTAATTAACAATTGCTCGCGTTGAGAGTTTTGTAAAAACCAGTTTTTAAAGTCGTTCATGCTAGCTCTCCGTCACAATAATTTGCGCAAGATGAATGTCTCCAGAGACTGATGAACGCTTGATTTCAGCGTTCAAACCTTGCTCGATAAGTTGCTTACGCAGGGTTTCTAACAGTGCAAAATCCTTGGATTCGATATTCAATTGCAAATTACGGTTATTTTGGGTATAGCGAAATGCCGTCATTTTAAGATCGGGATTACTGCGTATTGACGGAGTAATTTTTGAAATTAAGAGCACCATGTTTGAAGGCTCGGTGGACGCTTGGTTTTGCAGTTTTGCTTGCAACTGACGCACCGGATCGGTAATCGAACCTTCTGGTACAACTTGGCGAAACACGTCGTTGCGCTCGGCAAAGAGTTGTTTATTTAACACCGTGGCGTGATGCAATTCGCCCCAAGTAGCGCCAAGCGCTAAGGCAAAGGCAATACTCGCGGCTATCGCAGGAACTTTCCAATACGCCCACCATTCACCAAAAGGTAAACGTCTTGCCAAATTGCCCGAGCGAAAATCCAGCGTGGGTTTAAGTTTGGGCGCAATCAGATCCCAAACACCGCCTTCTTGCTCGTAGATGGTTAAATCGTCTGCCAGCTCAACCGCATTCGGTAACCATTCACGCAATAATATTAAGTTCTCGGGGCTGTCGGCCACTAAATAAAGATGGTTGGGTAGCGGTTGCAAACAGAGCGATTCAATAAAAAACTCAGCGGTTTTTAATTCGCATTTAAAGCCCTGTTGCTTAGCTGTAGAAACATAAAGATTGTTGTCGTCGACCAAAAAAAGCCAACCATCGCGCTCTTCCAGTTCTAAAAAGTCGCAGGTAACAACTTGTACTTCGGCACCTATAGCTTCCAGCTCTTCAACTAACTCTAGCGTTTTAGCTTCGTGGGTATAAGCCAGCGAGACAACGCCTTCAACCAACGGGCCATAGGCAATAATCACCTGATTAACGGGTGTTACAACCGTCTCTTCTATTTCAAACGGGACTAGCTTTGCCAGTAGTTTGCGGTCTTTAACGCCGACATCCACCTCTCGCGTGCCCACAGTACGGCCATCTAACAGCAGCCAGCAATTTTTACCCGCCACCGATTCGGCCAATAAATTGATATCGCCTGTATAAAAAGTATCGGTCAACCATTGGTTATGCGCCGTTACAAAACGCCACTGCCAAAGGTTGGGCTCTACTTTGCGTACCAGAATTTTTTCTGCCACTGCATCACCTATTTATTGTTGATTGGCAGTCTGTGCTGCGCTTTTTACTTTAAAAATTAGCATCTGTGCGCCAAAGTGTAATGACCTTACGCTGAGCGGCATCGCGAAATAACAAACTTTTGCCACGGCGGGTCTTATCACCAATAACCACTTCGCCAGAGTAGATAAAATATTTTGTCGCTACCACCAACTCGGTGCCATCAAAATCAGTAGCGCTGACGACGCCAGAAATAGTTCCAACAACCACAGTATCAATAAAGTTTTTTACGTCCTGAAAACCCAACGGCGCACCAGGGCCGACAAGTTCTACATCTAGTTTTTCGTTGCGGAGCCTGGTGAGCTCAATTGCCTCTTTCTCATCGGCGGGCAAGTCAAGCGCGGCCGCATTAAACATGCGCAACATTAAATCGGGCATGGTATTGATATTTAACAGCGCTTCATTTGGGCCATTCGCGGGCAAAGCAATCACATAAGGCAACAGCTTTTCGTAAAGCTCGGGCGTAATGCCCTTAACCAAACTTAACTCACTAATCGACGTCATCGGGCCATTACTTACAATAATCGGGACCTCCAAACCGCTGTAATAATCTTGTTCTGCACCACCATAACCGTTGGGAGCGCTATCCACATCCAACCAATCAATTAATGCATCAGTAATTTCTTTGGCTTGATCGGTCGTCAGAAGTGCCTCGTTTAAAGGTATCACCTGCAAAAAACGAATGAAGCGGCGCTGTGATACCGAGTATTTACATTCAAATAGCTCGGGATCTCTTTTACACAAGGCCACCACTGCTGGGTCAGCCGAAGGCACTTTTTGCAAAGCCATCAAGTTAATATTAAAGCGTGCCTGCGCATCGCGAATTTCGACCGAAATATAACCGCCATCAATCTCGCGTGATATTGGCGCCATCCAGATTTCTTGCAGATGGTCGGCATTACCATCATCAGAGGGATCATCTAAATCGGGAATTAATACCAACTTACCAATCAGTTTTTCGCCACCTTCCAATACCATGCGTGCCTGAATCCCGTGCCATCGGTTTTCGTTGCGAGACATGCTTAATTCAAATTGCCAACTGGTCGCCACCACCAAGCTTGTCACCAGTGCCACAACCATCATCGCTAAGATGAGCACCATACCTTGGTGCTTTTTAGGTAAGTTAGATCTTTTGTACAAGGAGGGAAAATGAGCAGAAAACATTATTCACTCCCATCCGTAGAATTATTAAAGCTGTTTGGATTGTTAGGATTGTTAGGATTGTTATTGACGCCCGCGCTGGGATCTAGACGGTTATTCAAGCCTGGCAAGAAGGAATACAAACGCTTAACTTCACCCACATCCTCTAGCTTTAAGGTAATTTCTATCGCCGAAGGCAAGGTTTGTTGGTTTCCACCATTTTGTGGCCAGTGCTCAAGCCATGGCCCGCCTAACACGGTTGCACCTTGGACGGGTAAAACCTTAATAAAAATGTCTTCGACATTTTCGAGAATTTTTTGGCGCTTTGCTTTGCGCTCATCACTTTCGCTAATGTCTATCCAGGTATCGCGCCACAAAACATTATCTTCAATACGGTAGCCCACACGCACAACCTCTGTGCGCGGTAAATGCAGAGGATTAGCATAACCGGCACGTAGCAGCGTCATTCGGTATTGATCGCTGGGATCAACATACAGCGGTGGAATCGGTTTATCTCGCGCAACATTAGGCATTGCGGGTATCGCGTTGCGGGTATCGTTTTCGAACAGTACCCAAATTCGGTCTACTGCTGCCATGCGATCAATTGCTTCCTCGGTAGCCTCGGAGCTAGCAATTGCTGCAGTGAATGCCTGACTCGTCATAATCGCGATCATGGCCATAATTACAATGGCGATCATCACTTCGAGCAAGGTAAAGCCTTTTGCGCGTTTGACGAAGTATGGGGTGCATCGCGTATTCATCAGTTGTCCACTACTCGGCCATTAAGGTAACAAGTTCAACCATCGGCTCTTGGCCTTGTGGGCCAACACGGACATAGATTTTTAAAGTACCTCTAAAATCGTCTTTTTGTTCTTCGGCCTCGACACTCCAATCCCAAATAATGCCCGCCATTTCTATATCACCCGCCTGACGCCCCTTAGGCACAATATTTTGCAGGCGCTCAGTTAGCTCGATTTCCTGCACTTTATTTTCGGCAACCCAGTGCGCAATAGTCAGTTCGCGGTTATAGCCCACTGTGCCCGCCATGCTGGCCATGCGGCCCATTAAAGCGGGCAACGCTAAGCCAATAATTAATAGCGCAACCATCACTTCGAGCAGGGTAAAGCCTGTCGCGCGATGCGTTAAAGCCAATGAACTATTTTTTATCAGCACGAGCTTTTAGCTCCTCAGCTAACTCCTTCCACTCCAGCTCGCCATCATCATTTAAGTGGATAGTTTGCTGAAAATCAGGTACGCGGCTATCGGTAAAGATCAACTCAATCGAGGTTATCTCACCCGTTGGATAAAAGGCTGTTACTGGTAGGCTGCGATCAAGTAATTCCTCCCAGCGCCAGGGGAGATCATCGATCAAAACTTCGATTTTTGTTTCTGGGTCAAAAGCGATAAATTCACTTTCGGGGACATCCAACCAACCTTGCGCGGTGCCCGTTTGCCAGCGATAACGCCAACCTAAATCGTCCCAGTTAAGTGATGAATCCGACTGCCATTGCGGCGGCTGTAGCAAGAGACCCATAGGCTCGCCAGATAATACCGCGCGATCGGCCGCAAAACGGCTCATCCCCATAAAACGCTCAAGGTTTTCGGTGATTTGGTTTTCGGCACCGCCACGGCCAATAGTGAGCGTCACAGACGCAATAGCAATGCCCAATAAGGTAATTACCGCCATTATTTCAAGTAATGAAAAACCACTATTGCGCCCGCGCATTGGCATAAATTACTGCTCGGTCAGTCCATCCCAAAAACTAATATCCGTCGCTTCACCTTCGCCACCTTGCAAGCCATCGTTACCGTAGCTAATGATGTCAAAAGGTTTACCGTTATCGGCAGGGCTTATATAGATGTATTCGTTTTCCCAAGGATCCTTAGGCATACGCTCCAGATAACCGCCTTCGCGCCACTTGCGAGCCCCTTCGCTGGGTCGCTCAACCAATGCCAGCAAACCTTGCTCGGTTGTGGGCAGCGAGTAGTTATCCAATTTGTAAGTTTGTAAGGCGGTTTTCATCGAGTTAAAGTCGTTTTTTACACGCTCAACTTGTGCTTGGTAGACATTACCAAACAACGCAGGCCCCACTACGCCCACCATTAAACCGATAATTACAATGACCACCATGATTTCAATAAGGCTGAAACCGCCCTGCCGATTACGCAACATAAGACCTCCATAGAACAATTAAAAACGAGGGTTTAGTGTAACTAAACCATCTGGTTGAGTTGAAACATAGGTTTGAGAATGGCCATAACAATAAAGCCCACCATGCCTGCCATAAATAAAATGGTGGCAGGTTCTAGCAGGCTCATCATTGTGGCTAAAGTAAATTGCAGTTCGCGCTGCTGGTTAGATGCGGCGTGAATTAATTGTTCCGAGAGGTGCCCGTTCATCTCACCACTGGCCACCATCTGCACCAGTAACGGCGGAAATTCTTTAGCCTGATCCATGGCCTTAGCAACGCCCATGCCCTCCTTTACCGAAATAGCGACTTCTCGCCCTGCCGCCTGCATGTGTAAATTGCTTAACACTTGCGCAGCGATGCGCAAAGCATCCAATACCGGCACACCACTTTTAACCAACAAGCCTAAAGTGCTGGAATAACGGGCGGATTCGGCGGTGCGGTTAAGCTCACCAAACAAAGGCATGTTTAATAAAGCCTTGTGCCACTTAATACGATTTTTAGGCATTTTCAAAAAATGCTGAATGGCCAGAATTAAGACCACAAGCACACCAATCGTGATTAAGCCGTAATCTAAAATGTAATTACTAATGCCAATTAACAACTTGGTCGAAAACGGCAACTCGGCTTTTTGATTTTCAAAAATACCCACCAGCTTGGGCACAACAAACGCCATCAAAGCCGTTACCACACCGATACTCACCACAAATAAAATCAGCGGGTAAGTCATAGCGCCTTTTACTTTTTGGCTGGTTTCTTGGCTGCTTTCGGTATATTCGGCCAACTGCTCCAGTACTGGCCCCAAAAAGCCAGCACCTTCGCCCGCTTTCACCATTGCGCGGTATAGTTCATCAAAGGTACGTGGATGTTCGGCCATAGCTTGGGTGAGCGATAAACCCTCTAATACGCGCGAGCGAATTTGCAATACCATCGCTTTAATGTGTGGTTTGCGGCTTTGATTAGCGCAGGCGTGCAAGACCTCATCTAAAGGTAAGCCAGACTGAATTAACGAGGCCAGTTGGCGCGTAACCAATGAGGTATCTTTGGTGCTGAGCTTTATACCTTTGGTATTGCGAAAGCTCGACAAAAACGAGAATGCACCGGCTTTAGATTTACCGTCAGCACTAGGCGTCGATTTTTGCGTCGTGCTTTTCACTTCGAGCGGACGAAGATTGCGCTGGCGCAACTGAGTGCGAACTTGACGCTCGGAATCGCCCTCGATCACCCCTTTTACTGTTTTTCCCTTGGCATCAAGGGCTTGATAACTAAACGCAGCCATAGAAAACCATTAATGAGAGGTGGTAACCCGGAGTAATTCTTCGACTGTAGTAATGCCCGCTAGAACTTTGGCACGGCCATCAGCCTCAATGGGCTCACAATATTTTCGCGCATGGGCCAACATCACATGTTCGCCAACACCTTCGTGAATCAACTGGCGCAACGCATCATCCACTGGAATCAATTCATAAATGCCGGTACGGCCACGATAACCGCCGTGGTTACACTTATCACACCCAACGGCGCGATAGATCACACTGCCCTTGGGGATTTTAATGCGTTGGCATTCTGACTCAGAGGCTTCGTGGGCTTGCTTACAGCTTTTACACAATACCCGCACTAACCGCTGAGCAATCAATGCCTCTAGGCTTGATGACAAAAGAAAGGGCTCGATACCCAAATCACCTAAACGCTGTATGGCACCTATCGCGCTATTGGTGTGCAATGTAGATAACAATAAGTGACCCGTTAAACTGGCTTGTACGGCAATGGCGGCTGTTTCTTGGTCGCGGATTTCACCAATCATGACGACATCGGGATCTTGACGCAGAATCGCACGTAAGCCACGCACAAACGTCATATCGACTTTGTTATTAACCTGCGTTTGGCCAATACCGGGCAACAAATATTCAATAGGATCTTCGACGGTTAAAATATTACGGCTGGGATTATTTAAGTAACTCAGGCCCGAATAGAGTGAGGTTGTTTTACCTGAACCCGTGGGGCCCGTAACCAAAATAATACCGTGTGGTTTTGCCAAGGCGGCTTTAAAAGCATCCAACACGGCGGTTGGCATATTTAATTGTTCAAGTTTAAGCGCGCCCGCCGACGAATCAAGAATACGCATAACCGTACGTTCGCCAAAGGCACTCGGCAGGGTGGATACACGAATATCCACCGCATGGCCCGCCAGCTTTACGGTAATACGGCCATCTTGTGGAATCCTTTTTTCGGCAATATCAAGGCGTGCCATAACCTTTAAACGTGAGGTTAATACGGGGCCCAATTGCGCTTTAGGTGATAGCACTTCTTTCATCACGCCATCGACCCTAAAACGCACAGATACGCGATGCTCAAAAGGTTCTACGTGAATATCCGATGCCCGCTCTTGCACGGCTTGCGACAAAATAGCATTGATTAAACGGATAACAGGCGCATCACCTTCGCCACTTAATAGTTCGCCATCGTCGGGAATATCTTCGGCCAAAGCCGATAGATCAAACTCTGCACCTAAATCATCAACCGCTTGCTGCGCTTCGTTATCGCCACTTTGGTAATGTCGAGTAAGGCGTTTTTGAAACTCATCAGCCAGTAAAGCTTCAAGCTGTAAGGGTTTTGAGGTGTAGCGGCGAAGCTCGGTTAAGGTTTGTAAGGCGGGCGTGCCCGTATAAAAAACTTTACCCTCTTCGATCAAAACATGATTTTCCGAAGCAAACGCAAACGGCAAACGCCCGAGCTTGATCTCTACCTCGTCTAAAGCTTCTTGAGAAACTTCAGGCGTTTGATCCTCAAACTCGTCTAGCATCGATTGATTTAATTCGCTCACACCGGCCGCCCCGCTTACTTAGTCGCAGAATCAACTGGAACTGACAAATCATAAACTGACATATCAGGGATTAAAGGCGCGCTCTTATCTTTTGCACGCATAAAACCACGGTCGCGCATATCTAACTGCTGCTGACGAATATATTGATATTTTTCGGCTGTTGCCCCCGTTAAGGCCTCGTCATCGCGAATAACGGTAGTGCGCAGAAAGATCATTAAATTTGTTTTTGCTTTGGCATTAGTATCCGAACGGAACAAACGACCCAGAACAGGAATGCTCCCTAAAATAGGCACTCGACTTTCAGTCATGCTGGATTCTTCTTTAATAAATCCACCCATGACAATAATTTCACCATTGGTAGTTAATACTTGAGTGTCCAATTTGCGCTGATTGGTAATGATGTCAGCCGCGCCGTTTGCACTTGGTGAAATACTGGAAATTTCTTGGGAAATATCAAGAATGACCTTATCGCCTTCGTTAATTTGCGGTTTCACTTTTAGCGTGATACCTACATCTTCACGTTGAATAGTCTGAAAAGGACTGTTAGTACCCGTGCCGGTATTGGTAAAACTGCCTGTAACAAAAGGCACATTTTGGCCGACTGTAAATGAGGCTTCGCTGTTATCAAGAGTAAGTAGCGTGGGAGTCGATAAGATATTAGTTTTAGTGTCTTTTTCCATAGCCTTTAAAATTGTGCTGAAGTCAACATCGTTATTGGTACCAACAACGCCTAACACCTGCCCTGTTGTAGAGCCTAGCGCGGTGGCCAACGCAGTTAGAGCATCAACATCGTTAGTACCTTCTACTGCACCGGCAAACGCAGCACCTGCGAGACCCGCGCCTCCGCCTTCAGACGCACCATAAATACCGTTTTGTGAGTTTCTAAACATCCAATTAACGCCAAGATCGAGATTAGCGCCATCTTGCAGCTCAACAATAATCGCCTCTACCAATACCTGTGCGCGGCGTATATCCAACCTAGCGACAACATCCATTAACGTGCTTAGCGTGTCGCCCTCTGCGGTAATTAACAGTGCGTTGGTTTCTTCGTCGGCTTCCACCGTGGCGCTAGTCGTGGCAGCGCCAGCACCTTCACCGGCTGGGCCGCCAGGACCAAGCTTAGAAAGGTTAGCGACAACTTTAGTGAGTACTTCGGCTGTAGGCTTTGCTTTGGCATATTCCAAATAGATAACACGCACGTTACCGGTCTGCGCTTTAGGCTGATCGAGCTTAGTAAGTAAAAGCTTAATGCGCTGACGCTGTACCTCTTCGCCAGTAATTAGCACAGCATTATTTCGCTTATCGGCAATTAATGTGATCTTGCTTTGTGAGCCGCGTTTTTGCTCATCCTGATCAAGCTTACTCAGCGTTTGCACCATATCATCGGCGCTTGCATATTTAAGCGGCACAATATCGGTTATCGGCGTAGCCGAACGGTCAATAAGCTCAATTAACTTACGCATGCGTTCGATATTTTCGATGGAGTCGGATATAACAATCGCATTAGAGGGATCATAAGCCGCCAAGTGCGAATGTTGCGGCACTAAAGGGCGAATAACCGGCAGCACTTTAGCGGCCTCAATATTCTGCAATTGAATCACTTGGGTTACGAAACCATCCTCACGATGAGCAAGATCCGTCACCGGAACTGGCGATGAGCGAGCATCTTTCAAAGGCACAATACGTAAGACGTTTTCGACTTCAATTAAGGTGAAATCGTTAATCTCTAATACGGTGCGAAAGAGGTTAAGTAATTCAGTTTGGTTGAGTGGTTTAGCCGAGATAACTTTGACTCGCCCTTTAACTCGCTGATCAATAACCGTAGTTTTTCCCGTCACATCGGCGACAAATTTAATCACCTCTTGGATATCGGTATCTTTAAAATTAACTGTCCACGTCTGTTCCGCCCAAGCGCTAACGCTCAAAGCGGCCATAAATGAGATTGCTGAACCAGTTTTTATTATTCGTTTAAGCACCCACTCGTCTCCCTAACCAGAACTCATGCGGATTTGAATAAATTGTGTGCTGCCATCACGCATCACTTCGAGATTTGCTTCTGTCGCCGTTTTTAACGATTGATAAACTTCACGCACTTTTTGCGGTTCATTAACTTCAATGCCATTAACCGAGATGACAATGTCATCATTTTTAAGCCCTACCTGATCAAACAGCTCGCGCTTGCGACCAGGGCGCACTTTATAACCAATCATCTGCCCGTTTTCAGTAGCCACCATAAAACGTACTACATCACCGATACTTTTAACATCTTGCAGTTGATCATTAGTCACTTCGGCCTGCGTAACGTTTTCCGGTGGCGCCACCGGCTGATAGGTAGGCTGCGGACGAGCGCTTGCCACTTTCATACCGTCTTCACCGTATAACCAAAGTTTTTCGGCTTTACCGTTGTTATCCAAAATCACCCATAAGTCGGCTATGTCGCGTACTTTTACGCCGCTCACATTTTCTATTTCGTCGCCGATCTTATAAAGGACCTGAGTATTATTATCCCCAATAACGGCATGCGAGAGCTCAGGATCATTACTCGCCAACACCCCTTGCAAGATAAGGTTTAATTGCGTAATGGGTGCATTTTCTGGATCGATTTCAGGCTGCGTTTGTGCTTGGGCTAACTGCTGGGCCGGATCAAAATGGCCAAATAAATCATTAATATCTTGGGTATTAATTTGACGCAAAACAACGGTATCGGCAGCAGTTTTGAGACTGGATGTAACTGGTGCAGCTGGTTGCGCGGGCACAGGCACTGCCACCCAAAACAAACGCGCAGCACTATGTACTAACCAGATAGCGACAAGAACCAATAACAACTGACGCCAACGGCGCACAGGCACTTTAAGTGCAAAACGCCCGACACCATTAAGGCTATCTGATAATTTTTGGACAAATGGCGCCGTAGCGAATTTATCTGCTATCACCGTCGCTCTCCGTTAATTTTGTTCACAAGTCCAGCCAACTGTTTAACCTTTAAACAAACTGTCTATAAAAGCGCTATCGGTTTAGCGATACGCTCTGTCGAGCCGCACAATATCACCGAAAAGATACACACATGCAAATATATCCTTAGAATCAGCGCTCTCTATTCACACTATTTGAGGGGGCCAACACAACCCCAAAAAGGCTTGTTCTCGTAAAGATCGGCCGCTATGCTCCGCGCGCAAGACAGTACTCCATTTTCATATCAAGCCTAGAAAACATAGGCAAGCGTAGTTGACCACGACCTATGAGAGAAGTTTATCTACTGCTAAATAACGATGGGTTATTACTTTCTAAGCAATTGGAATGGCTTGATTACGCCACCCATTCGAGCTGGTGTCACAGTGAATATAAAGACGAAGCATTAAATATACGGCTTGAACTCACCATTAAATCACCCGAAATGCGTATCAACATTATTCGATGCCCGCTTAATGATAAGGGCCAGCCCTGCACCTCCCAAACCCAAGGTTTGATATGACTTTAGCGCACCATGCACCCTCACTTCGACTTATCAAAGCACTCAGCAAAACAAATAACTCAGCCCTTACCCAAGGCATATTAAGGGGCGTTGAAAAAGAGGGTTTACGCGTATTGCCGAATGGCACGTTAAGCCTAACGCCACACTCTATAAACTTGGGATCGGCACTCACGCATCCACACATTACTACCGATTTTAGCGAATCGCTGTTGGAATATATTACCGCCCCGACACATCTCGACTTGCAACTCCAGGACGACCTCACGCAACTACAAAGTTTTAGCTATCAGCATCTTGGCAACGAAGTCATTTGGCCAATGAGCATGCCCTGCGCACTCCCAAGCGATGAGCAAATACCGGTAGCACAATATGGCACCAGTAATCGCGCAAAAATGAAAACAGTATACCGTGAAGGGCTTGGCTTGCGTTATGGGCGCACCATGCAAACCGTAGCTGGGCTGCACTATAACTTCTCGCTACCGCGTGCTTTTTGGGCGTTAATACACCATCAAGAATTAAGCACGCAACCACTCGACACCTTTATTACCGATAAATACTTTCATTTAATTCGCAATTTTCGCCGCTACTACTGGCTGTTGATTTATTTGTTTGGCGCCTCGCCAGCGGTGGATGCGAGCTTTGTGAAAGATCGCCAACATAACCTTGTCGCCTTGGCACCCAACACCCTCGGGCTACCCTATGCAACCGCGTTACGCATGGGTAATTTGGGCTATCAAAGCTCGGCACAATCCTCACTATTTGTGTGTTACAACACCTTAAAAAGCTATACCACTACACTTGGCAAAGCCATTCACACGCCCTACCCCGAGTACGAAAACTTAGGCAATGGCAAACTCAAACAACTCAATACCAGCTTGCTGCAAATCGAGAACGAATTTTACAGCGCTATACGCCCAAAACGTACCGCCCACAACAACGAAACCGCACTTACAGCACTGTGCAATCGCGGCGTGGAATATCTTGAGGTGCGCTGCTTGGATCTTGATCCCTTTGAGGCTTCTGGCATTGCGCACAGTACTGTTAAGTTCCTGGATGTGTTTTTGGTGTATTGCTTACTTAAACCCAGCCCCGCTTGCGACAAAGACGAATTTATCCACACGCAAGATAACCAGCAGCGCGTTGTTACCCAAGGGCGAAAAGCCAATCTCGGCTTAATTACACCAACAGGGGACGAGATTAGCCTAAAGAATTGGGGGCTTGAGCTAACAACAGATATGACCGCCATTGCTGAACTGCTCGACAAAAACCACAGCACAGAGGATTACAGCGCGGCGCTAACAGATGCCCGCAATAAGCTCTTGGACCCCGCGTTAACACCCTCAGCTAAAATAGCGGATGCCCATGCAAAAGGCATAAGTCATATTCAGTTTGGTCTACAGCAAGCGAACAAACATAAAAACAACTTAGCCGAGCTGGCCAAAAATGAAGAATACGATAGTCGCTATCAAGAAATGACCCAAGAGTCGCTACGATTACTAGCCGAAGAAGAAAGCCAAGTTCAATTGCCTTTTGACGAATACCTCGCCAACTATTACCAGCAATATCAAACCTGCTGCGATAAAGCCGGCTAGGCCATTCAACCTAAAAACCTCAGTTGAACCTAAAAACCTCAGTTGAATCACCAACGTCTGCACAACCCCTTGACGCACTTAGCAAAGGTTAAAAATGTGTGCAACCCATAAGGTTGCCCTGCATTTTTAACACTCACTATTCACATCAAGGGTTTGCACTTTTTTTGGCGCTCAACTGAGGTTTTTAGGGTGAAACGTCAACAGCCTCTAGCAAAACTACGCGGGGGACTCAAATCAAGCCGCCTGAAGGAGCGCTGGCACTGAGCATTCAAAAAGAGAGTTAGTGGACAATATGCGTTAATTCCTCTGAGTCGCTATCGCCGCCAGTAATGGCCTGAAGCTCCTGAAATGCCGCCAAACCGGCTTCAATCATCGCTCTGGCCACTTCCATATGCGCATCTTCCAAGGTGTTCTCTAAAAAGTAACGTGACTCTTCAGAAAAATGAATACGCAACAAAGGTTCACCTTCCGGACCATCGCCACCTGCGCGGCACAAGGCTACATCACCATCGATAAGCTCAATAATTTCGTATACAAATTGATCGTCTTGCAAAATATCGGTCATTTAAATCTCAAAAAATAATCAACACTCGATCACACGCGATTATCCGCATGAGGGAATTCACTAGCACTCGAGCGCTATTTGTCGGTCGTGTTGAATTTGTGTAGTCACATCAGCCCAAGCCGCTTTGAACGATATCAAAGTTACTTTAGGCCATTGATTTGAGCTAGCGATCACAGCAGCGGGCGTCGCTATGGCCTCATCGCTCAAGCTAGTCACACTTAAAAGCGACGATTTATAGCTCAAAGGATTAGGGACTTTGCACTGTGTAATGGCACGCAAGAGGTGCGCAAAAGACGAATTATCGTCGCGCTCTAACTGACGCCAGTGCGCCAACGCTGTGTCCGGTTGTTTAGCGTCTAGGGCTAAGGCCTCAAAGCTGGCTCCTACCGCTAAAAAACCTCGCCACACATCAGCGTTGTAACGTTTTTGTGTTTGCTCGGCAAAATAGCCGATCAATGCCAGTTCGGCCACAGCGCAGGCGGCATGTAAAATGCTGCGTTGCGCCAAACTTGATGCATCTTCGCCAGTTAACAGCCAATTGACTTGCGCACATTGATCGTCGACAAAACGCACTAGAAGCATGTCACTCATAAACGATTACTTGCTTGCTTTAGGAGCTTTAACTGTGGCCGCTTTAGCGACCGTCACTTTGGCCGTTTTAGCTTGCACGACCCACTTACCCCCTTCGTAAAATGCCTTCCAGCCTGTTGGCTTGGCATCTACTTCTGTTTGCACATAAGTTTCTTTTGTTTTACGACTGTAACGCACTATAGCGTCATTGCCGTCATCGTCTTGTATCGGTGCTTTTTTAAGGAAGTCGTATTTGGAATCAAGCTGATCTTTAACCTCCAACAACTCTTTAACTGTTGGCGCGCGCGTTTCACGGTTTTTGGGGAATTGGCTCGCCGCCAAAAACATACCCGCCGCTCCATCGCGTAATACATAGTGATCATCGACTTTCAAGCACTGCAAATGCGGCATATTGATGGCGTCCATTTTAGGTGGCGCCGCTTCACCGTTGCGCAAGAGCTTGCGAGTGTTTTTACAGTCTTCGTTTGTACAACCAAAGTATTTGCCAAATCGGCCATTTTTGAGCTGCATCTCGGCACCGCATTTATCGCAATCAAGCAGCGGCCCTTCGTAACCTTTAATTTTAAAGCTGCCGCCTTCAACCTCATAGCCACTGCAATCGGGGTTATTGCCACAGATATGTAACTTGCGAGATTCATCTAATAAATAGCTATCCATCGCGGTATTACATTTCGGGCAGCGACGTTTATTACGCAGCTGCAGCGTCTCGGCGTCTTCGTCGTCCATGCTCATGGCCTCTTCGCCAGGCACCAGATTCATGGTGTTTTTGCAGCGCTCTTTGGGCGGTAAGGCATAACCTGAACAACCTAAAAATACGCCCGTACTGCCCGTGCGAATTTGCATATGGCGTGCGCATTTTTCGCACTTAATGTCGGTTTCGGTAGGATCATTGGCACGCATGCCAAACTCTTCGCCCGATGCCTTGGTTAATTGATTAGTGAAATCGGCATAAAACTCATCCAACAATTCCACCCAATCTTTTTTCCCTTCGGCCACTTCGTCTAGCTTGGCTTCCATACTGGCCGTAAAGCTGTAATCCATGAGGCCTTTAAAGCTGTCAACTAAACGATCGGTAACAATATCGCCCATTTTATCGGCATAAAAACGGCGGTTTTGAACATGCACATAACCACGATCTTGAATGGTTGAAATGATCGAGGCGTAGGTGGATGGGCGACCAATACCTTGTTTTTCCAGTTCTTTTACGAGACTAGCTTCGGTAAAACGCGCGGGTGGTTTGGTAAAGTGCTGATTGGGTAACAGCGCATGTTTATTGAGTACATCACCCACTTTAATATCCGGCAAAAGACCGTCGTCGTCTTTTTTTACCACCAGCGGGATGACTTTCAAAAAGCCCTCAAACCGAACAACTCGGCCTTTAATACGCAATTGGTAATCGGCAGCCTCAATCACAACCGAGGTGCTGGTAAATTCGGCAGGCACCATTTGACACGCCACAAACTGCTGCCAAATCAAGGCGTATAAACGCTCGGCATCACGCTCCATATCGCCTAATTGATGCGGTAAGCGTGTCACTTCCGAAGGACGAATTGCTTCATGCGCTTCTTGTGCGCCTTTTTTACTGGAATAACTTATTGGTTCAGCAGGCACATATTTAGCGCCATAAGTGCTGCTAATGTAGTCGCGGCAATTGGCAACAGCTTCGGCACTTAAATTGGTTGAATCGGTACGCATGTAGGTAATAAAGCCCGCCTCGTACAAACGCTGCGCCAATATCATGGTTTTTTTAACACCAAAACCTAAGCGTGTACTGGCCGCCTGCTGGAGGGTTGAGGTAATAAAAGGTGCGCTGGGCTTGGACTGAGTGGGTTTGTCGTCACGCGCGATCACTTTATAGGTCGCAGACGCTAAAGTTTTAACGGCAACCTGGGTTTGGGCCCCGGAAACAGGTTCAAACGCCGTATCTTTAAAGCGTTTAACTTCGCATTTAAGACGCTCGCCTTTGGCGGTATCGAGCTCAGCAAATAAGGTCCAATATTCTTCCGGAATAAACGCGCGAATTTCGCTCTCGCGCTCGGTCACTAAGCGTACCGCCACCGATTGCACGCGCCCCGCCGATAATCCGCGCGCTATTTTTGCCCACAGCAGCGGCGATACCATATAGCCCACCACTCGATCCAAAAATCGACGCGCCTGCTGAGCATTAACCCGTGCGATATCGAGCTTACCGGGTGATTTAAACGCTTCTTGAATCGCTGTTTGGGTAATTTCGTTAAACACTACACGGCGATAACGATCTGGATCACCGCCAATAGCCTCGCGCAAGTGCCAAGCAATCGCTTCTCCCTCGCGATCCAAGTCGGTTGCGAGGTAGATTTCATCGGCATCGGCCGCGAGCTTCTGTAATTCGGCAACGACTTTTTCTTTACCGGGTAAAATTTCGTATTGCGCCTCCCAATTATTCTCGGGGTCAATGCCCATGCGCTTAATAAGCTGCTCACGGGATTTGCGCGCTTTGTATTCGACTTTATCGTCAGTAGACAATTTACGAGTGATGGCCGCTTGTGCAGCGCGGGCTTTAGTGTCTACTGGAGCACTTGAGCCACTGGTGGGCAAATCGCGTATGTGGCCCACGCTCGACTTCACAATAAACTGGTTACCAAGGTACTTATTGATGGTTTTCGCCTTGGCAGGTGATTCCACAATAACAAGAGTCTTGCCCATAAGAATTCGCTTAAATTAGTTAAAAAATGAGGTGTCGCGGGCCTGCTTGGCAGGCAATGTGTGCGCATATATAAGTGTTAGGGGGCGCAAGGTCAAGCAAAGTCAATCTATTAGTTATTGTCAAAGTAGGCTTTAGCACTTCAAATGGCGCACCTCTCTGCCTATTTTTAGGCCCTTACAGAGCGCTAGCTTACTGCTATGCTTGAAAGTACAAACGCGTTGATTATCGCGCCAACTCACACCCAAACGTTTTATCGATGCAATGAATATTGTCCTAATTATTAGCCTATTACTGGGTCTCGCTATTACATCGCTGCTGGCGGTTAACTTTGTGAATCGCCAGCAAACACGGCGGCGCCTGATCACGCAACGAGCCGCACAATTGCGCAGGCTTATTGCCGAACTCGAAGAAATGGCCGCAACCATTGAGCCCTTGCTCGAATCAACCCAAGTACCCAAGGTGATCAATGACGAGATAGTGCACATTATCGAGCAAATCATCATGCTTGAGCCCAATAACGAATATATGCAACCGGCACTCAATGCCGCCAAAGACCTTTCGGAAGATCTGGCATTAGAAAAACGCTCCTGCCAGTTGTCACGCGCACTTTCAAGCGATGCCCAAATGGCACGCTGCAAACTGCAACTAAATGAAGCAGCGCGCCTAATCCGAAAAATACAGTTGCAAGGACGCTTAGACGCGCTTGAGGCAGAAGCCTTTGTAAGGGAGTTAACTTGGGCACAACTGATATGTGGAGTTATTACTTTTGTTAACCAAGGTCACGTCAGTCTCAAGCAAGGGGATGCCGTGAAGGCTTATGGTTTTTACAAAAACGCCCAACAAGCCTTAATTGCCACCGCACACCCCGACGATCGCCGCCACCGGTTTATTCGCGAAGTCTCGGATATCTTAGCCGGCCGCCGCAAAGCGCTTTCCATTGATCTTATGCCCGAAGCCGACAACAACCCAGAGCCAGAGCCAGAGCCCGCACCCGCCGCACCCGCTGCACCCCCAAAACACGATCACGCTACCGCGCCCAAAAAAAAATGGTAACACGCAACCTATTCAGACAATGCTTTTTGCAGCTGATGAAGTTCGCTATTCAATGCCACCAAAACATCCTGACCACCCGACTCTGTCCAATGCACACCCAAGGCTTTGGCATCGATTCCCAATCCCAAAACTGATTCAGGCAAAGCGCCCAAACAAGCTTCTAGCGCCGGCTGAAAACGGGAGTCGACAACACCGCTTTCTATCGCCCAAAACTGCGCAACATGCAAACCGTGAGCGTAAGGTTTACGCGCTAAAAAAAGCGGCGCCATGGTGCTTTTTTCAGGTAATGCTAACCAATAAAACCAACAGCTACCGCCGTCGGTCTCTTTGAGCGTACTGGAGTTAACGTGCAAACCCAGTGTCACCGCTTCTTGCCGCAAGGCCGCCAAGCGCTTTTGCGACTTGCTGGGCTGCATCATCATAATCGGCCCCACCAGCATGACGACCACCAATATCACTATAATCACAGCCCACATCAATGACGATCTCCGCGCCGATTAAAAAACAATTTACGCATCGCCATTTTGCAACGCTTCAAGCACTTGCCAGCGCTCAAAACACACCTCAAGTTCACCATTTAAAGCCTGTAAAGCATCTAACTTTTTAGCGACAGTCGCCGCATCTTGCTGATAAAAATTCGCGGCGGCGGTTTCGTTACCGGCCACCTCAATAGCCTGTTCGAGTTTTTCGATGTGTAACGGTAAAGCATCCAACTCACGCTGCAAGTTATAACTCAGCTTTTTGCCCCTGGCGATGGGAGCTACAACCGATGCCTGCGCTGGCGTTGCGGTCGGCTTAACAACCTTAGGTTCAGCGACCACTACAGCCGCAGATGGGCTAGATACTTTTGTGCGGTCGGGCCATTTTCCGCCCTGACGCACCCAGTCTTGATAGCCGCCCACATATTCACGCACCACGCCATCACCTTCAAAACTAAGGGTGCTATCAACAACGTTATCCATAAATTCGCGATCATGGCTCACCAACAACAGCGTGCCTTCAAACGCCGACAATAACTCCTCCAGCAAATCAAGCGTTTCTACATCGAGGTCATTGGTGGGTTCGTCCATTACTAACACGTTGGCGGGTTTACTAAACAGCTTGGCGAGCAAAATGCGGTTGCGCTCGCCACCCGACAGGGTTTTGATCGGCGTACGCGCGCGCTCGCCGGTAAATAAAAAGTCATTTAAATAACTAATCGCATGACGAGGCTTACCGTTAATCTCAATAAATTCGCGACCGCCAGCGATGTTGTCCATCGCATTAAGTTCTAGATCCAACTGATTGCGCAGCTGATCAAAATACGCGACTTCCATTTTAGTGCCGAGCTTCACAAGACCCGATTGAGGCTCGAGATCGCCCAACAAAATACGCAACAAGGTACTTTTGCCCACGCCATTAGGGCCGATCAAACCAATCTTATCCCCACGCATCACTTTTAAAGAAAAGTCCTTAACGATGGGGTTTCCATCATAAGAAAAACTCACATTGTCCAGCTCGGCCACAATTTTGCCCGACTGAGCATCTTGCTGAATGCTAATGTTGGCGGTTTTTAAGCGATCGCGACGATCCGAGCGCTCAATGCGCAGTTGCTTGAGTGCACGCACACGACCTTCGTTACGGGTACGGCGGGCTTTAATGCCTTGGCGAATCCAAATTTCTTCGCGCGCTAAGCGCTTATCAAATTCGGCATTGTGCTTATCTTCTTCGGCCAGCTGACGCTCACGGAAGGCTAAAAAGTCTTGGTATTTACCGTCCCACACACTCAAGCTACCGCGATCTAACTCGCCGATACGGTTGGCCACATTTTGCAAAAAGGCGCGATCATGGGTTACAAACACTACCGCGCCCGCAAAATTCGCCAGTTCTTTTTCAAGCCATACAATAGCTTGCACATCTAAATGGTTGGTCGGCTCATCGAGCAATAACACATCGGGCTGCGTTACCAAAGCCTGCGCCAGTGCAGCTCGACGTCGCCAACCACCGGATAAATCTTGCATACGGGCATCGGCATCTAAATCTAAGCGCGTTAATACTTGTTCAATACGGTTATTAATAGTCCAGCCGTCGTGCGCCTCAATAATCGCTTGCAGGCGCGCCATTTCATTTAAGGCATCTTCGTCCAGCTCGGCGGTGCCATGAACTAAAGTGTGATAACCCGTGAGACTATCGGCCAATTCCGGCAAGCCTTGGGCAACAAAATTAAACACCGACGTGGTATCGGCCTCGGGTAATTCTTGCATCAAACCCGCGATGCGCATGCCATCAGCCAACCAAATACTGCCGCTATCAACTTGTTGCGTACGGTCAATAATTTTTAACAGCGTCGATTTACCCACGCCGTTACGGCCCACCAAACACAATCGATCACCCGCGTTTAACAACAAATTCACGCCATCAAAAATAACCTGTTCGCCGTAGGACAAAATCAAGTTATCGAGTTTTAACAAGTTCATAGGGTACGCTCAGAAAAATGCTCTCAGAAAAATGCCGGCGCAGTTTGCCGCATTAAGCGTCTAAAAATCCACGGTTTATGCAAATAAAAGAGTGGCAAGTCCAAGCGCTATCATCAACAATTAAAAGGTATACGCTGCTTTCAAGGCGACACTCACACCCACTACTCACACCCACTGTTTTCTCTAGCTGTTATTTATAGCTCTTACTTCTAGGACGCCTCGTGAATATAAACATCAACACGGCTACGCGCTTATCTCTAGGTATCACACTACAGAGCGCTGCCCAAAAAATGGGGCTAATACCCGCAAGTCTAATAACGGGATTACTGTTGAGCACAACACAATTACACGCCAAAGAGCCCGACTCAAAAACAGTGCCGCCAACCTTGGCCGCGCCCAGCGCAACCGATTATGCGAAATTGCAAAAGCAGCGCATGACTTATCAAGCCGCCAAAAAGGCAATTGACGCTAAAAAATACGACCTTGCGCGTAAAAAACTGGTCGAGTTGGGCGACTACCCACTCAAGGCCTATATCGAATATCAACTGCTCAAAACAAAGGGTAATAACTTCCCACTGGAAGACTTAGATCAATTTATTGCGGCTTACCCCAACTCACTACTCACCGACAGGCTTGTTGGCGGCACCCTAACGCGGCTAGCAGCAGAAAAGAAATGGCCAGAATTTAACCGTTATTACACCTCGGGCTTTAGCTCTACCGCTATGCAGTGCCGGCATTTAATGGCCAGACATTACACCCAAGATGCCAAAGCCTTGGATGATGCTATTGCGCTGTGGACCGTAGGCCAATCACAACCCACCGAATGCGAACCCTTATTTACCCTGCTCGAGAACAGCCAAAAAATCACACCCACCGTGCGCTGGCAGCGTTTTGACGCCGCCATTAAAAACCGTGAGCTGTCACTCGCAACTTTCCTCATGCGCAAAATGGATAAACAACAAAGCGCCTATGCCAGCCTTTATCTGGAGGTTGCCAAAAACCCTAAGCTAGTCACGCAGCCTAAAAAGTTCGTGGGCAAAGCCAACGAGCTCCAAACCATCATTGCTTACGGCATTAGCAAAGTAGCCCAGAACGACCCAAAACTGGCATGGCAACACTGGGAAACATACGAAGCGCAGCGATTATTTGCCGCCGAGATTGCAACGCCTGCCAAAAAAGAAGTGATTAAATACCTCACCCGCAAAGGTTACCTTGCCGAAGCCGATCAACTGCTGAGCTATTCGCACTCACTGCGCGAAGCTTCTTTGATCGAAGAGCTTGCCCGCGAAAACCTCGAGCAGCTTAATTGGTCGGCTGTGCTTGCGAATATCGCGTTATTACCCGAAGCCGATCAGCAAAACGAGCGCTGGCTCTATTGGGCTGCACGCAGCCATCAAGAGCTCAAAACAGTCGGCGCTAACCCACAAGCGGTTTACCAAGAGCTCGCCCAAAAACGCAGCTGGTACGGCTTTTTAGCCGCCGATCATTTAAAGCTCGATTACAAGCTTCAAGATTCCTCTGTACCTGCCAATCCCGAGGTCAAGTTTAACGTCAGCCGCAAAGGCCCTATGGCGCGCGCACGCGAGCTGTGGTTGATTGGCGAGAAATCCCTCGCCCGCATGGAGTGGTATTACGGCTTAAAAACGTTTAACACCGAGCAAGTTATTGCCGCCGGTGAGCTCGCCCGCGACTGGGGTTGGTACAACTCGGGCATTGTGGCGATGATTACGGGCAATTTATGGGATCACTTGAGCTTGCGTTTTCCGTTGGCCTATAACGATGCCATCGCGCAAGCGGCTGTTAATACACAGCTAGATAAAGCACTGATTTTTGCTATCGCCCGCCAAGAAAGTGCATTTGCCGAAGACGCACAATCGCAAGCCGGTGCGCGCGGTTTAATGCAATTAATGCCCGCCACCGCAAAACAACAAGCCGCACACTCGGGCGTAAAAAATCACACCACCGCCGATCTGTTTAAGCCAGAGCACAACATTCAACTCGGCAGCAAATACCTTGGTGGTTTGTTAACGCAATTTAAGGGTAATCGTATTTTGGCCGCAGCCGCTTACAACGCCGGCCCAGGCCGTGTTAAACAGTGGTTGGGCACCCCCGCAAAAGAAAAGCCCGCCGATGTTTGGGTTGAAACAATTCCCTTCAAAGAAACGCGGCAATATGTGCAAAACGTACTGACCTACTCCGTTATTTACACTTACCGCATGGACGATAAAACCGACATTCACGGCAATCTACTGCGCGATAACGAGCGCAACATAAGCCGATAAACCACCCACTTATTCGTTATTGGTCTTAAGCGATCTTTCAAATCACACAACCGTTTAATTAGCGCTTAACTTGGTGTCGATCGGGCTCATAACAGTCACAAAGTTCACGCAAAACAGTGGTCGCATAGGCGCCAGGCGGCAGAAAAAAACTTAAGGTCAAATGCTGCTCGGCTAAGCGCCACTGAAAATCAACCGGTTTACACACCAGCGCGCGCCGCTCTTGCTGCAAGCCAAAATGCTCCAATGCATTGGCCCAACTCATAAAGGGCGCTAAGGCTTGGCATTCGATATTGAATGCGACATCGGCCGTAGCACTGCGACCTCGCCCCCATAAAGGTGCCGATGCCGCCTGCTCATTGGTATCGATCAACACATCGCCCGAAAGCACATCACGCCAATTACCCGCCTGCACCCGCGCGGCCAATACTTGATTAAATAACCACGAACGCGCCGCCGATAAAATAATACCCGTGGGTTTGCGACGTTTATTGCGCTTATTGATCGGCAGCTGCGCTTCGGCTTGCAGCCACTGCGCAAAACTATTGAGGTTGTTGCCGTCGCGCCCAAAGCGCTGCAAACCAAAATAATTAGGCACGCCTTGGTCACTAATGTGTGCCAAACGCCGTTTTAAATCAGGCGCCGCAGGCTCGTCCAGCACCAAAGTGATAACAAAATGGTTACCCGCGTGATCACCGCGCCGCAGTTTAGCCGCACCACGGGTTTTCTGGAGCACACGCAAGCTCGGTAAACGCGACTGCAGCTCGGCCATTTTGGTTTGCAGCCGCGCCTCTACTTCCCGCTTGGGGTCGTAAAGCGAGAACCATTGCTGAGTCATCGCGTTGCGATCTTTTAAACCACAAAAACCCACATCCACAGACTGAACAGCCAGAACTTCAGCCATAACATCGGCCAACCACTGGGTGTTATCACCGCTGGATTCCAACTGCAAATACAGGTGTTCTCCTATACCGGCAGGCGTAAAACCTAGGTCTTCAGCAACAAAAAAATGAGCATTCTCACCCTTTAACAGCGCTTTATCTCGCGGACTACCGTTGGCCCATGGAAACGCTAAATCAAAAGTCATCAAAGAATATTCCTTGTAAAAGGTTATAAGTCGCTCAAACACCATAGTAGTGAGATGGAAAAGACAGTAGTGAGATGGAAAAGATAGTTGTGAGACGGAAATGAGAGTAATCAGACAGAAAGTAAAGCGGCGCTAAGCCAGCAAGGGCGTGTATTTAGCTTTTAGCGTCGAGCAACTCTTTAACAAAGCGCAAACTCAACTTCTTTTTTTGCTGCAGACTCACCGCATCCAGCTCGTTTAATGCATCAAACAAATCTTTCATGCGATTGGGCGTGCGTTTAATCACGTAGCTAGCCACGTCGAGGCTCATTTTCATGCCGCGTGTTTTGGCGCGCATCTGCAAAGCTAGCGCTTTGTGCTCTGTATCGAGGGTATCAACACGGTAAATAACGCTACCCAATAAACGCGATCGCAAATCGGGTAAAGGGAGATTGATCGTCGAGGGATTTTCGTGCGCGGCCATCAATAAACGGTGGCCGTTATCGCGCAAGCGGTTAAATAAATGAAAAAATGCCTGTTCCCACTCTGGGTTGGTCGCAAGACATTCGACATCATCGACGCACACTAAGGGGATGTTTTCGAGGTTGGCGCAGACCTCGGCGGGGTTAAGATCCAGCGCATCTTTAAGCGGTAAATAGGCGATAGGTAATTGGCTTTGATGAGAGCAAGCTTGTAATAAATGCGTTAAGCCACAACCCGAGGCACCCCACAAAAACACGCTTAAATCACCCTGCCCGCAACAAAAATATTCCAGTGCTTTAAGTGCGATACGATTACTCGGCGCCACCCAATAATTGGCAAAGGTGGCGTCATCTAGCAGTTGAATGCTTAAACTTAATTGTTGGGGGACAGCGTCGGTCACAAAAAATCCAATCGATACAGGCCGTAAAAAACAACTATTGCCATTGATATACCGCCGGCATAGCTTCGGTTCCAAGGGTCGACATTTGCCAAGGCTCCAAGGCTGGAGTTTGCAAGCGCAATGTACGATCAAGCGCAAAAGCGTTGTTTAATTGCTGCCACGAAGCCGACATACTGACTTTAAAATGCAATTCATCACCCTTAATCGCCACCAAACTTACCGAGGAAATTAAGGGCTGCTTTTTGAGATAAGCCAACGCACTTTGGTATTGCGCGTAGTTTGTAATGCCTTTTACAACCACATTTTTGAGCTCACCGGCATCAACCGCCGAGGTATTCACGGCGTAACGCTCTACCAATAAATCAACCGCAGGATTAATCGCAGCGACTGCCATATCCGTTAAGCTCGGTGAGCGAACATCATATGAGCGCAAAACATCGGCATGCATTAGCTGCCAACTCCCCAACCACTCCCCCAAAGATGTTTCGGTATAACGCGCGGCAAGGATGGTATTCACATCATAACGCGAAGATGCCGACAACAAAGATTCCGAGTCAAATGACCACAACTGCTCATCGTTTAACAACAGTTGATCATCCAGATCCCACAACGGCAATAAAATCGGTAAGCCACGCAATTGAGCTTGGGCAAGCAACTCAAGAATAATGGGGTGTTTGGGGTTAGTAATCAGTTGGCGGCCGCCGTCAATGCTATCTTCAATGGCCCAAACAAGCACCTGCGGACGATTTTCTGGCCACAAGTTCAGCCCACTACTTTTGAGTAAATTGCGCACCATCGCCGCATCAAACTCAACTTGCAGCAGTGTCACAACGCCTGCTTCACGCTCGACATCAGAAGGTGCGGAATAGCGGAATTGGCGTAGATAACGGCTAGCATCTTTAATATCCGTAATTTTTGTGGGCGCATCTAGGCGCCCAGAAATCTTAATTACAACCTGCTCTAGAGCTTTTTGTATGGCCTCTTGGCGCACACTTGTTTCTTGATTGGCAACAGGAATACGCGCCGAGAAATAATTTTCCCCTGCAACCGCTTTCCCCATGATTAACAGCACAACCAAGCACAATACTAACTGACGCACGACGCATAACTCCTTTGGCCCATTAAAAGGGAGCGCATTGTAGCAAACATATAAGATTGCAGTAACGCTGCCTTCATTACGGCCAAATAAACCTCTTCACGCATCCAGCGCGTCCCAAAGGAAAGCACCGCAATACTGTTGAAGGCTTGGCAATACTGCTAGAATGCGCGCCTTTAGATTTTGAGTGGCTCAGTGTTTTAGGCCTAAAATAGTAGGTTTAATACCCTAAAGAACATCAAAAACACAAAAAAGGGCTTCTCGCCTTTAATAGTTTCCACTTTCACGGTTGCCATTGGGCACCCCACTACGCGATAGACTTTTCTCATGAGCCAAAACACTTCGAACACCAATAAACCCCAACTTAGCTACAAAGATGCTGGCGTTGACATTGATGCTGGCGACGCGCTGGTTGAACGCATTAAGTCCGTTGCAGCGCGCACCAGGCGCCCAGAAGTGCTGGCAGGCCTTGGTGGTTTTGGTGCTTTATTTGAGCTACCCAAAGGCTATAAAGAGCCTGTTTTAGTATCGGGCACCGACGGCGTGGGCACCAAGTTACGTTTAGCTATGCAACTTAACAAACACGACACCATCGGCATCGACTTAGTCGCCATGTGCGTTAACGATTTAGTAGTGGGCGGTGCTGAACCGTTATTTTTTCTCGACTACTACGCGACCGGCAAATTAAGTGTTGATACCGCTGCTGCCGTAGTGGAAGGCATTGGCAAAGGCTGCGAGCTATCGGGCTGCTCGTTAACCGGCGGCGAAACCGCCGAAATGCCGGGCATGTACGAAGGCGAAGATTACGACCTCGCCGGTTTTTGTGTAGGAATTGTCGAGAAATCACAAATTCTGGACGGCAGCAAAGTAGAAGTGGGTGACGTTCTTATTGGCTTGGCCTCTAGCGGACCACACTCCAACGGCTATTCATTGATCCGCAAAATTATTGAAGTCGCCAATGCCGACTTGTGTCAACCGCTTGGCAACACCACGTTAGGCGATGCCTTGATGGTGCCGACTCGTATTTACGTTAAAACCTTATTGCAATTGCTTAAAGATCAACCTATCCATGCTATGGCACATATTACTGGTGGCGGCCTACTCGAAAATATTCCACGCGTATTGCCCGACAATACCAAAGCGGTTTTAGATGCAACCAGCTGGGAACTCCCTCCTGTATTCCAGTGGCTGCAAGATAACGGCAATGTGGCCAGCCTAGAAATGTACCGCACTTTTAACTGCGGCATTGGTATGGTACTGGCTGTTGCGAAAGACGCGGTTGACGCCACTTTGGCGCAACTCATCGCGGCGGGCGAAAACGCGTTTGTGGTAGGCCGCATAGCCAATACTAATGCCGCCAAGCCACACGTTGAAATGCTCAATGTTAAAGGCTAATTGATGCGTATTGTTGTATTAATCTCTGGCGGCGGCAGTAACCTACAAGCCATTATCGACGCCTGCGCCAGCGGCCAAATTGACGGGAGTATTGCTGCCGTCATCAGCAACCGCCCAGGCGTAAAAGGCTTAGCGCGTGCCGCACAACATGGCTTGGTCACACACACCCTTGACCACAAAGCGTTTGAATCACGCGAAAGTTTTGACGCCGCGTTGATGCAATTAATTGATGAGCATTCGCCCGAGCTTATTATTTTGGCGGGCTTTATGCGCATCCTCACACCCGCATTTACTCAGCATTATTTAGGGCGAATGATGAATATTCACCCGTCACTACTCCCCAAATACCCTGGCTTACACACCCATCAGCGCGCTCTTGAAGCCGGCGACAGCGAACACGGCGTTACCGTCCACTTTGTCACCGCCGAACTTGATGGCGGGCCAGTGGTTATTCAAGCGCGCGTAGCGGTACACGCCGACGACACAGAGGCCACTTTGGCAGCCCGGGTTTTAGAGCAAGAACACCGTATTTACCCTCAAGCCGCCGAGTGGTTTTGCCAAGGCCGACTGCAACTGCGCAACAATCAAGCATGGCTCGACAATAGACTGATCGAAACCAAATGATGCAAATGACAGGAGCGGCGCCCTCCCGCCTCTACCCTCTGCGCAAAACATCCCAAATCATCCTTGTGAGATATGTCGCACAAGACCTAGTGATCATATCGACTTTTTAAGCCGCTAACAAAACCACATAATGGCCACACACCAACACGGAGTGGTCAGGCAAGATGCCTAGGACAATCAGCACCGGACTCGCTGAACCTTACACGCGTTAAGGGATACGGAAAAAAGGATAAGGAAGCTGTTTTTTACAGTGAAGTAAAAAACAAGATCATCGGATGATCACCAGGACGGAACGCAGGACGCTATAACGGAGAGAATTCCCACAGGATGGCAGAGAACATTAAAAAGCCCGACTTAAGTTACTTAAGCCGGGTTTTTTTTGCCTCATAATTTTACTTAAAAAAAAGAGATTAAGGCGCAAGCCTTAACCTCTTTTTACGGGCCAATGACTTTTCGTCGCCCCTAAATTAACCTATCTGCTTCCACGCATGCTGCATATCGCCTAACAATGTCATAGCTTCGTCCAATAAAGACTCATCATTTTTCAGATGGGCATTCGCCAAAACACGCTGAATATAAACATACAAATTATCTAAGTTATGCGCCAAATCACCGCCGCTATCAACATCTAAACTTTCCCGCAACCCTCCCACAATACTGACCGCGCTGTTAATTTTTTTACCTTTTAGCTCGGTATTTCCGTATTGCATAGCGCCTTTGGCTTGCACTATGCGGTCGATTGCACCCTGGTACAGCATATCAATAAGGCGATGGGGGGACGCAATTTCGACATCACTGCGATACTGCACCTTGGCATAAGATTTCAACGCGGCTTGATTGTTCAGCATACAAATTCTCCAAAAGTGGCCACTGCTATATACCTCTTTGTATCGGCTTGACCGGTAAAAACTTTAATGGCAATACAAAAGATTTTGTAACTATTCAGCCCCACAAAAAACTGCGATCAGCGCTCATAAAGCAAGTAATTAAACGTGAGCCCGTAACTATTCACGCTGTACTCTTGCGCGCGATCAGTTGGGACATCACGAGGCGCTGCTTGCGCGTAGAACTTCAATTCACCTCGTTTCATCAATTTCCCCGAGCCCAAACTCAAGCGGTAGATTGACTCAGAATACTCGCGCTGTTGCTGCTCGAATTCAAAATTGTGTCGCTCGGCATCCAGCACCACAACTAACCAACGATTGGGCTGAAACTGAAACGTCACTCCTGCCGACTGATCTACCGAATCAAGCTGCGATGTTTTCTCGTACAACTCTTGCTGATGACCAATATAAGTCGTCAAATCGCATAGGCCACACAAACCCGCATACTGCCAACGCACAAAAAATGCGCGGCGAACATACTGATCAATAGTGCCAGTTTGGCCATTAGCCAAAATAGCACCACCCACCACACCATCGGCACCCGCACCCTGAGAGGTATCGGTCAAGACCTGCGATGCTTCAAGACTCACTTTGCTAAGGGTGTCACCATAGGCCATATCAAGCGTATAAAAGGGGTGTTTAGACGTATCGCTACCGGCATCATTAACACCAAGACTGGCGTCATAACTAAAGAGGCGGCGCGCCGCACCAAAATTGAGTGCTGCACGGCGGTAATCAAAAGTAGTATCGATATCATCAAATGACATTTTATAACCACTTAAATCCACACCCAGATAGCGAGTTGCACCAAGGCTACGCCGATAAAGTAATCCTGCGCCTGTCTGCTGCGCATCATTTTGATTGCTCTGATCAAAATCAATGTCCGATCTGTTCACTCGGACAGTCAAACGATTCACCTGATTGCCCAAGCGTAAAGAGCCTGCCGCCGAAGCAATATTCCGACGATCAAGATTGGCGTCGGTAGCGCCACGAAAAGGATCAATCAATATCTCTTCGGCAAAATAATTGACATCGACAGCGAAACGCGAATTTTTCGTGCCCAAAAAGAGGCTAGTAGATCCCAGATATAAGGTGCGATCCAAATCTTCTTGCACCGAAAACTGCCGCGACTCAACCCGCGCATCAGCTTCAAACAAGCTGTAAGAACCCAAGCGCTGGCCTTTAATTGCCAACTGTTCGAAAGTTTGCAGCTCGCTGATGGGAGAGTTTATCTCAGCAACACGCGTCGCATTATCTGTCGATTCGGCGCCAACAGTCGCATTGAGAGTTAAATTTTCGGCATTCACACACAGAGGGGCTAGCGCTGCGATGCCAGTAAGGCAACCCGTAATACAGGATCGACCAACGTTCTTTATTGCTATCATTTCCCTTCACTCTCAATATGGCACGATTACACACAAGCTGCGCAAACTACACAAAACAAGCGCCAAAGTCGATATCGGCTCACTTTACAAAAATGTGTACCTGTTTCGCGCTAACCGCCAAAGCAGTGTATTTTGGCGCTAAATCAACCTCAATACAGCACGTATTAGGCCAGCGCAACCGCATGATGACATGCAAATGTTACATAAGCACCGACAGCATAAGCTAAAGACAGCATTCAATGCGTGTTGTAGACTCCAAACACTTTTGCCACTCCATACCCCCCCTCACAAACTCTGTCGCGACACTTAGCTTATGCCACACATTAAAATTCTCAATATCGAATTCAACAACCTCACCCAGCAAGAGCTGCTAGAACAGTTTACGCAGGGCGTGCTTCTGACGCCCAACATTGACCACCTTATGAAGCTACAACTCAACAAAGCTTTTTTTGAGTGTTATGGCCACGCCGATTTTCGCGTGTGCGACAGCCGTATTATTTTTCTGCTGCAAAAATTGCTTTACCCCGGGCAATCCCTTAAAGAACAAATTACCGGATCTGACTTTTTCCCCGCTTTTTGCAACTTTCACAGTCAACAAAAAAACACTACACGGATTTTTTTGTTGGGCGGCAGCGAAACATCGGTGATTAAAGCGGCCGAAAAGATCAACCAGCGTGCGGGCTACGATTTAGTCGTTGGCTATTATTCCCCGCCCTTTGGTTTTGAAAAAAACACTGAAGAAAACAGCAAAATTCTGAACCTCATTAACGTTAGTCAAGCCGATACCTTAGCTGTAGGCGTAGGCGCACCTAAACAAGAGTTTTGGATTCAGGCAAATCGACATCTGTTGCCAGAGGTTAAGCGCTTTTTAGCCATTGGTGCCACCATCGAATTTGAGAGCGGCGACCTTACTCGGGCACCTAAATGGATGACTCGCTACGGACTTGAATGGGCCTATCGTTTATCGCAAGAGCCCAAACGCTTAGCACGCCGCTATTTAATCGAAGACTTGCCGTTCTTTTATCTTTTTATCAAACAACGGCTTGGGCTTTATCAGTCGCCTTGGGATATCACCAAAACAGACACACCCAAAAACGATAGCGACTCAACGCCACACTAACCACACCACATCAAGCAGCTGAATAGTTACACGCGAGAGATGCCGGTGAGCGGTTATCTTCAGGGCATTTAAGCGCCGGCCCCAGCATGGATGCATGGGGTAGAGCTTTGCACCTGCATAGGGATATGCAAGAGTAGACTTTGCAGGAGCAAAAAGTCGGGGAGTACAAAGCCGAGATGGCTTGTCGATAATTGCTCCTGCATTATCTTAATAACCTACATCCATGTAGGCCTAGCGGCCCAGAAAATAACGGCGCAACGGCGTTTGGGCACACGGCTGAATAGCTACCAAAAACATATATAAAAAAACCCGCGCAGCTACTCACTACGCAGGTTTTTTATTGCCAGCTAAGTATTTACCTAAAAACGCTTAATACGACTGCTTTCATCTTGTTGAATCGTCAACTCATCAGCCGCGTTAGAGAGATACTCGGCGTCACTTTCAGAGCCCAACTTAATCATCAAGCGTAAATCGTTCGGCGAGTCGGCGTGTGCAAGCGCGTCTTCATAGGTGATTTCACCCGCACTGTACAGATCGTACAAAGCCTGATCAAAAGTTTGCATGCCTAGTTCGGTTGATTTTTTCATTAAGGGCTTAAGCTCATGCACCTCACCTTTACGAACAAGGTCAGCCACTAAAGGCGTATTCAACAGGATTTCTAAACAGGCGCGACGACCATTGCCATCGGGTGTGGGAATTAACTGCTGCGCAACAATGGCTTTAAGGTTAAGCGCCAAATCCATCCATAACTGGCCGTGACGGTCAGCGGGGAAGAAGTGAATAATGCGATCCAATGCTTGGTTAGCATTGTTGGCGTGTAGTGTACATAAGCACAGATGACCCGTTTCGGCGAAGGCAATAGCGTTATCCATCGTCTCACGGGTGCGCACCTCACCGATCAAAATAACATCGGGGGCTTGGCGTAAAGTATTACGCAGTGCCACATCAAAAGACTCGGTATCAATACCTACTTCGCGCTGTGTAATCACACAACCTTGATGCTGATGTACAAATTCAATGGGATCCTCGATCGAAATAATATGACCTTTAGAGTTGCGATTGCGGTGACCAATCATCGCGGCTAACGATGTCGATTTACCCGTACCCGTCGCGCCCACAAAAATAATCAAACCGCGCTTGGTCATCGCCAAGTCTTTAATAATATCGGGCAAACCCAAATCTTCGACCGTAGGGATTTTGGTTTCGATACGACGCAACACCATGCCGGCCAAATTGCGCTGATAAAAAGCACTGGCACGAAAGCGCCCTACACCACGAGCACTGATCGCAAAGTTAAGCTCTTTTTTCGCAACAAACTCTTCACGCTGTTTTTCGTTCATGGTACTCAGCACCGTTTCGCGCGATTTCTCGGGTGACAATGGCGTGGTCGTGACCGGTATAATTTTGCCATGCACCTTGATAGACGGCGGCACGCCTGCGGTAATAAATAAATCTGAAGCTTGTTTTTCCACCATCAAGCGGAGAAGACGATCAATATCCATGGCGTTATCTCTATATCAAAATTATTAAGTCAAAAAAGCATAAAAGCCTTCTTTTAACAGAAGGCAGGTGCCGGATTAAAAGTGGGTTCTGGATTAAAAATTTTCGGGGACTTTGGCTTTTTCGCGCGCCACATCGCGGGTAATAATTCGACGCTCGACCATATCCGCTAAACACTGATCCATAGTTTGCATGCCTACCGCCGCACCGGTTTGAATCGCCGAGTACATTTGCGCTACTTTATCTTCGCGGATTAAGTTACGAATCGCTGGCGTGCCACGCATAATTTCATGTGCGGCCACACGGCCACCGCCGGTACGCTTTAACAAAGTTTGCGATACAACGGCCTGAAGTGACTCGGATAACATAGAGCGCACCATGGCTTTTTCGTTGGCGGGGAATACGTCCACGATACGGTCAATGGTTTTGGCGGCCGAGGTGGTATGCAAGGTGCCAAATACAAGGTGGCCAGTTTCGGCAGCGGTCAAGGCCAAACGAATGGTTTCCAAGTCACGCATCTCGCCGACTAAAATAATATCGGGATCTTCTCGCAGCGCCGAGCGTAGAGCTTCGGAAAAGCCATGCGTATCGCGGTGAACTTCACGCTGGTTAACCAAGCATTTTTTTGATTCATGCACAAATTCGATAGGATCTTCGATAGTCAATATATGTTCATATTTACTGTCGTTAATAAAATCGACCATCGCCGCAAGCGTGGTTGACTTACCCGAGCCCGTAGGGCCCGTTACCAACACAAGGCCGCGTGCTGCCGACGACATATCGCGGAACACTTGCCCCATACCCAATTGTTCCATGGTCAAAACCTTGGAAGGAATGGTACGGAATACCGCGCCAGCACCTCGGTTATGGTTAAAGGCGTTAACACGGAAACGCGCCACACCCGGCACTTCAAACGAGAAATCGGTTTCCAAAAATTCTTCGTAATCCTTACGCTGCTTGTCGTTCATGATTTCATAAATCAAACCATGTACTTGTTTATGATCCATGGGCGGCAAATTAATCCGACGCACATCGCCATCAACGCGGATCATCGGCGGGAGGCCCGCCGAAAGATGCAAATCAGACGCGCCTTGTTTGGCAGAAAACGCCAGTAATTCAGTAATATCCATAACGAAAACCTTCTATATAAGTGTTCTTTTAAAAACAGACGATTAATTATTTTTGTTGTAGACGAACTAAAATGCTGCACTAACAACCCAAGTTGGGTTCCGGACAAGCAAGCCCATATCAAAAGACTTAGTTAAGTCAGACTGAGAAACGCACAACAACATAGCCAACACGTCGAGAGACGTGTTGGCTAATGGCATCGTCGCTGCACTTAAAGATCGGCGTGGTTTAGATGTACAATGAGCGCTTTATTTTAAGCCTCTGAGTGTACCCCACTCCCTCGCGACTAAAAAGCCAGTATATGCCGAACATTTCACACAACCTAGCGCAAATACAGGCGCGACTTCATCAGTGCGCGGCCAGATTCACAGACGGCCAAGCAGTGCCCATTTTACTAGCCGTTTCCAAGACAAAACCTGTCAGCGCCATTATTGAAGCTTACCAAGCAGGCCAACGCGATTTTGGCGAAAACTATGCTCAAGAACTCACCGATAAAGCCCTACAGCTACAACATTTGGCTATCACTTGGCATTTTATCGGCCCGATTCAAAGCAACAAAACACACCTCATTGCCGAGCACTGCGACTGGGTACATAGTATAGATCGCGCCAAAATTGCCGAGCGCTTAAATGCCCAGCGCCCCGCACACCTGCCACCATTGCAAGTATGTATTCAAGTTAATGTGGATCAACAAACGACAAAATCTGGAGTTGACGATGCGCAGCTGCCGGCTCTAATTGCGCTAATTAAGGGGCTCCCCCACTTGCGTTTGCGGGGCCTGATGACCATACCAGATCCTAATAATCCCAAGCCTGCCTTTTTACGGCTTGCGCAATTAGCACAACAGTTTGAACTGTCCACTTTATCCATGGGAATGAGTGACGATATGGACGATGCAATTGCCGCAGGCAGCACCATGGTGCGTATTGGCAGCGCTATTTTTGGTCAACGAGAACACACAGTCACTATTGATAAATAAAACCTTGAGGGTATAAAAAAGCAATCAGCGCAAATCGACTGTTTTATACTTTTTTTGCTTGCTCATACTTTAAGCACGAACAGTAAGTACGCACCGTAAAAAAGTTCATGGCGATAACAGTATCGCCCACACACCACTTGGGAGATTCACGTGAGTAATATTTGTTTTATCGGCGCAGGCAATATGGCACAAAGTATTATCGGCGGATTACTAAAAGCAGGAACGCCCGTCCCTACCCTTTGGGCTACCGCCCGTAGCGAAGAAAAACGCCGCACTTTGCGCACCCAATTTGGTGTCAATGTAAGCGCCGACAATATCGACGCCATCAGCCATTGCCGAATTATCGTTTTGGCCGTTAAACCTCAAATGATGTCGGGCGTATGTGAGCAAATAGCACCTTTTACGAATGGCAAACTGATTATCTCAGTGGCTGCAGGCATCACCTGTGAAACACTCGAAAAATGGCTAGGACCCAAAAGCGCGATCATTCGCTGTATGCCCAACACGCCCTCATCGATTGGCCAAGGCGCGGCGGGGTTATTTGCGAACAAACAGGTTTCTACCCTGCAAAAACAAGCGGGTGAATCCATCTTATCGGCCGCAGGTATGACTTGCTGGGTGGAAGATGAAGCCCAGATGCACACAGTTACCGCCGTTTCTGGCAGTGGCCCAGCGTACTTTTTTCTGTTTTTAGAAGCTATGACCAACGCCGCCATAGCGCAAGGTTTGGATGAAAAAACCGCACAAAAACTAGCGATTCAAACCGCTAAAGGCGCAGCATTACTGGCCGAGCAAAGCACCGACTCACTCGAAACCCTACGCAAAAATGTCACCAGTCCTGGTGGCACCACCGAGCAAGCTATTTTAAGTTTTGAGCACAGCGACCTGCGCGCTACCGTCGCCAACGCTATGGACGCCTGCGCGCGCCGCTCGCAACAAATGGCCGAAGAACTGTCTTAACCACTGCCCATTTTTACGGCATCTATTAAGGGAACAACATGCAAAACACTTATCTGCAGATTATTTTATTCATTGTCGATACCCTCGCGAGCCTTTACATCGGCGCCGTATTGGTGCGCTTTTTACTGCAAGTTGCACGCGCCGACTTTTACAATCCACTGTCGCAAATGATCGTTAAAGTCACCAATCCCCTGCTCAAACCCCTACGCAAAGTAATCCCCGGCTTTGGCGGTTTTGATATTGCGGCACTGGTTTTGGCCTTTTTAGCACAGTTGATTTTTTTACAGCTGATTATGCTAATTCAAGGTGGATCCATAGGCTTACAGGGTGGCTCGGTACTGATTTGGGCAATCTTAAAAATCACCCTTACACTGCTCAATATTTACATCATTAGCATGTTTGTTGTGGCCATCGCTAGTTTTATTGCCCCCGGCAATAACAATCCCGCGCTCAATCTTATGCGCCAACTGATCGAACCCATTTGCGCACCCGCACGCCGTTTCATCCCCCCCATGGGCGGCATGGACTTTTCGTTTATGGCCGTCGCTATGCTCATTTATATTCTTAAAATATTTGTAATCGGCACTGCCGCCAACTACGGCATCCCGCTTTAACGCCTGTAGTTGCATCAAAAAACGAAACGATGCACGCACTCTCAGCCGCAGCGCAACCATAGGCTACGGCTTATTTTTGATCTCGCACAAAAAAAATACCTACCCTCTTTGTTGTCCGTCAAAAACCGAATCCTCGTCGATGCCAAACTACCAGTTTGCCATTAACCACGAGGAAAACATCATGATTCAAGCCATTATTGGAACCGGTATTATTATTGGATTTCTACTGGTATTAGCCTTGGGTGCGGGGCTTTTAGCCGTGCTAGACCACAAATGCAACCGCTTACGCAACGCGCACTAAACCTTAATCTAGCGACCAACATTCATAGCGCAACCCTCACATGCGGCATTTAAGTATTCAATTTTTTATGCCATTTTTCGACAGCAAACAAGAACCGGTAGAAGTTTTTGTAAAGTTTGACCTAGCGTTTAATGCCTATACTGAAAATCAATCTATAGCAATAACCTAGGATACGCTGATGGAACCCACTATTTATGTGGTCGGCACTTTTGACACCAAAAGTGCCGAACTTTTTTATTTGCGCGATAAGTTACAGCGCGCGTTACAACGCAGCGCCATAACAGTGGTGAGTGTAGATATTTCGGTGCATCCCGACAGCATCCACAATAGTCCTGCAGATATTGGCCCTTTAGATGTTGCGGCATACCACCCCTACCAACATACCCCCGCAAGCCTGTTTACACATGATCGCCTGGAAGCTATCACCAATATGGCGCGGGCATTGGAAGGTTTTATGCGGCAGCAAAGACATGTTGCCGGTTTTTTAGCGGCGGGAGGTGCGACGGGCGTGGCGATCTTAGCGCCAGCACTGCAAGCCTTGCCTTTTGGTGTTGCCAAAGTATTAGTTACCTCACTTGCCGCCAGCGATAGCCTTAACTTAAGTGGCGTGAGCGGGCAAAATCTGAGCGGCCAAGGTCGCAGCTTAATGAGTCAAGGACATAGCTTAATAGGTCAAAGTGACCTCGCGCTAATCAGCAGTCCATGCGAACTCATAGGTCTCAACCGCTTAACCGAAACCCTTTTAAGTCACGGCGCGGCGGCCTTAGCGGGCATGATCAACACGGGCAGCGTCACAACTAAACCCCACAAACCCGCTATTTGCTTAAGCAGTTTTGGCTTTACCGACGCCTGCAATCATTGGGTACAACAACAGCTGGGTAACGACTTTGACTGCTTTGTCTTTGATGCTTTAGGCCGCAGCGCCGAGGCCATGCAGCATTATGCGCAAGGTCATCAATGCCGCGCCATTATCGATCTGGCACCCGCCGATATCACCGATGCGCTGTTTGGCAACATCTTCAGCATAGGGAGTCATCGATTAGAAACCATGCTCAAAACTAAAAAACCCTATATAGGCACGCTGGGCGGTCTCGATAGCGCGCGCTTTGGTAGCCCCGATACGCTGCCGCACGAATTTGCCGAGCGCCAGTTTTATGCTTACACCCCCAACATCACCCTTATGCGTACAAACCGTGACGAAAACGAACACATCGGCCATTGGCTGGCGCAGCAACTTAATCAAAGTGAGGGGCCGATTTGCTTATTAATACCCGAAAAAGGCTTTTCGGCGCTGTCTGTAGAAGGGCAGCCCTTTTACAACCCCGACGCCGATAACGCCCTGATCACAACACTTCAAAGCCATTTTGAAACCAGTCCCAATCGGCAATTAATGAGTGTGCCCTACGCGATAAACGACGCCGAATTTAGCCTGGCCCTGTGGGAGAATTTTATGGCTATTGCACACTAGTCTGGCATCTAAAGCTTTAACCACCGAAAACCACCGAATGGCTTGATCAGCGAATAAATGGCTGGCGCGCTGCACAGACTAACTACGCTCGCCAGGCTCCGGTGGCGCCATCGCAGAGTTTGGCAGGCCCTCCAAAATACCTTGCTCGCCCTCGGTTTTTGCCACCACAACCGCGCAGCAGCTATCGCTAAACACATTCACGGCGGTGCGTAACATATCTAAAACACGATCGGTCACCAACAACAAACCAATACCCTCAAGCGGCAAACCAATAGTGCCCAAAATAATCGCAATGGCCACCAAGCTCGCCGAGGGAATACCCGCTACACCTACCGATGTTAATAGCGCCACCATTACAATTAAAAATTGCTGAGCAAAACTCAAATCTAAGCCATAGGCCTGTGCAATAAACATCGCCGCCACACATTCATAGAGCGCCGTGCCATCCATATTCACGGTCGCGCCCAAGGGCACCACAAAAGAGATTGTTTTGGTCGATACCCCCGCATTTTTATGTAAACACTCCATAGTTACCGGCAAAGTTGCCGATGAACTCGCCGTCGAAAACGCCGTTAACATGGCCGGAAACATCGCGCGATAATGCGCCATCGGGCTAACGCCACCGATTAGTTTGAGCATAAGGGCCAAAGTAACAAAGGTGTGAATGGACAACGCCGCCACCACGGTTAAAAAGAACACCGCCAGGGGTACAAAACTACTCAAGCCTGTTGCCATCGCGGTTTTGGCCACCAAACCAAATACTCCCAAGGGTGCAAATTTCATCACAAATAAGGTGATATGCATCATCACATCAAACACGCCCTGCCAGAAATTGGCCAATACCTCGCGGCTTTTGGGCGCCGCTTTATGCATAAAAACACCAAACAAAATACCAAAAATAATCACGCCCAAAAGCTGATTACTGTCGGCGGCAGCGGCAACGATATTGGTGGGAATCATGCGTAAAAAGACGCTGGTGATATCGCTGGCATCGCGCCCGCTCACCGCATCCAATGCGCCACCCAGCTCTTCTGGCGAGCTTAAATTGAGCTGTTCGCGGGCGGGCTCGCCATCCACAATGCCGGGCTGGGTGATATTAACCAGCAACAAGCCCACGCAAATGGCCAAAAAGCTGGAGGCCATATAAAAAGACAAGGTTTTAACACTCAGTCGCCCAACATTACCGCCCGAGCCCAAACCATAGACACCGCAAATAATCGAAGACACCACCATCGGCACAACGACCATTTTGAGCGCCTGTAAAAACAAGGTGCCTATAAAATCAAACATGCCGTAAAACGAAATGCCCCACAGCGCGGTGTCTTTGGGCAGTAACAAACCGACGATTAACGCGGCAGCAAGCGCGGCAAGAATTTGCCAATGCAAGGGTAAACGACAAAAAGCCTTAATCATGTTGCGTGCCTCCAACGGCTAACTTAAACGCAGTGCCTGCTTTAAACGCGGCGCCATTGTGCGCAGCAATAGTGATGGTCTCGCCCGTTTTGGGGTGACGACCTTGACGCTTGGCGGTATGTTTCAGGCTAAAACGCCCAAAGCCCATCAAATTGACCGACTCGCCACGCGCCAAAGCATTGGTAATTTGCTCGATAAAACTAGCCACGCATTCGCTGGCTTGGCGTTGGTTGAGTCCCGTTTGCTGGGCGACTATGGTAACCAAGTCGGTTTTCAGCATGTTTTTACTCCCATTTTTGTATTTTTATAAAAATCATGTTGTGCGTATAAAAAACGCATCAAGCAATGCACTAGCCACTTTACCCCGACTTTACCTACCGCGGCAGCAAACGCACCCCTAGCAGGTCAAACTTAGGGCAATCAATTGTGGATTTAGCCTTATGCGCTTGGCATTCCACAAAAAAGCCACGCTATAATCGTGCACTTTCTTGGCAGGCAAAAGACGCCCGCTTCCTTTTTGCTAGCCGCATATTGCCCGCCGGATTGAGCACCATGAACCAATATATCCCCATAATAAAAATTCGCACAAAAAGTGGTATTGAGTGGCTCAAACGCCTACTGCAACAGCCCCAAGTTTCAACCAGCATTCAATTAATGCGTTTAGATAAACCTATTGGCACGCTGCTGGTTATCTGGCCCATGCTATGGGCTTTATGGTTGGCAGGCAGCGGCACGCCGCCACTTTCTACAGTGTTTGTATTTTTACTGGGTGCGCTGTTAATGCGCTCGGCGGGCTGCGTGATAAATGACTACGCCGACCGCAATATTGATGGCCATGTCGCCCGTACTATGCATCGACCATTAGCCACCGGCGAGATAAGCACCCGCTTTGCACTCATCCTTTTTGGGGTATTAATCGCGCTCTCGTTTTTACTGGTACTCGCCACCAATACCATGACCGTGATGACCGCCATCGGCGCCTTAGTGCTGGCATCGGCCTACCCCTTTATGAAGCGCTACACCCATTTGCCGCAAATTGTTTTAGGCGCCGCGTTTGCGTGGGCCATTCCCATGGCCTTTACCGCCGTCACCGAAACCCTGCCCAAACCTATGTGGACGCTCTACATTGGCGCGCTGATTTGGACCGTCGCCTACGACACCTTTTATGCCATGGTCGACCGCGAAGACGACGAGAGAATTGGCGTTAAATCAACCGCCATTTTATTTGCCGAAAACGATCGAATTATTACTGGCTGCCTACAAATTTGTAGCCTGTTGGTATTGGTTACCGTAGGGCGCAGTTTTCAGCTGCATTGGCCGTTTTACCTCAGTCTTGTGGTCGCGGCGGGATTATTTTCTTATCAACAATGGTTAATTAAAGAGCGCAAACCTGCGCAATGCTTTGAAGCCTTTATGAATAACAATTGGGTGGGCATGGTAATTTTTATCGGCATTGTATTGAACTACCTAATTGCCCCAGCCCTAGCGCCCGACATGGCAATAACACCTTAAAGGGCAATAGCAAAAACCCTTATGCCCCCAAAAAACCTTAAACACGACCCAAAAACTCCGTACAACAACTTAAAAAACACGAAATAAAAGAACTAAAAACCCACGTACTATTAAACAAATTGTCATAAGAACGTCATAAATCACGCCATCGTCATAAAACCGCAACACAATGTTTATTTAATCGTCACCCAGAAGTCATAAACCGACAACGACAGGCGAAACAAACAATGGCCACCAAAACAATCTTAATCGTCGACGACGAAGCCGCTATTCGAGACATGTTGCGAGTGGCACTCGAAATGGCCGATTACAACTGCCTAGAAGCCGGTGACGCGCAAGCAGCGCATGCCATTATCGTTGATCAAAAACCCGACCTGATTATTTTGGATTGGATGATGCCGGGCACCAGCGGCATGGAATTAGCGCGCCGCTTAAAACGCGACCAGCTCACCAGCGAAACACCCATCATCATGCTTACGGCTAAAGGCGAAGAAGACAACAAAATCCAAGGCCTAGAGTCCGGCGCCGACGACTACATCACCAAACCTTTTTCGCCACGCGAATTGGTCGCACGCTTAAAAGCTGTGTTGCGCCGCACCGATACCCTTGCCACTGGCGATCCCATTACAGTCGCCGGACTTTGCCTCGACCCTAGCAGTCACCGCGTAAGTATTAACGCTACACCGGTGAAAATGGGCCCGACTGAATACCGGTTGTTGGAGTTTTTTTTAACCCATCAAGAGCGCGTGTACACCCGCAACCAATTGCTCGACCACGTCTGGGGCGGCAATGTGTATGTCGAAGAACGCACTGTCGATGTTCATATTCGCCGCTTGCGCAAGGCCTTAACGCTTGAAGCTCACGACCGTTTTATTCAAACTGTACGCGGTGCGGGCTACCGATTCTCTTCCAAAGTGGATACCATCACCGAATAAACTTCACCACCCAAACGCCCTATTGGTATCGCAAATCTAGCACTGCCGATAATCCGACCGTTAAAAATAAGACGCTAGCCTTAAGAATAAAAAACTATGTTACGACGAGGTTTTAAGCTAGAACTCCGCTGGTTTTTACTGTGGTTTTGCCTGACTGTTTTAGCGGGTTTTTTAACCGGCTATTTAAGCTACATGCTCATCGCCTTTGGTTTGGGTTACATCTGCCACCAATTTTTTAGACTCTATCAATTAGAGAACTGGATACGCCAAGCCCGCCGCCAACAACCGCCGCCGCACGAGCTACAAGGTCTATGGGCCGATATCGCCGACGACGTATTATTAATGCACAACCGCCACGAAAAAGAAAAACTGCGTTTGCAAACCGTAGTGCACCGCGTGCAAGAAATGACTACCGCATTAAGTGACGGCGTTATTTTGATTGATAGCCGTGGCAACATCTCATGGTGGAACCGCGCAGCGGGTGAGCTCTTTAATTTTCAAGAAATCGACCTTGGCCAAAAAATCACCAACCTAATTCGCCACCCACGTTTTGTGCGCTATTACGAACACGGCCGTTATAAAGAGCCCTTGGATTACACCCTACCCCATAAAAACACGATAAAAATAGAATTTTTAATACATCCCTTTGGCCAAAACGAACGTCTTATTATTGTGCGCGATATTTCCCGTTTAACTAAATTAGAAGAAATGCGCAAAGATTTTGTCGCCAACGTATCGCACGAATTACGCACACCTTTAACGGTTTTACGCGGTTATTTAGAAACCATGGAAGATGCCGATAATACGCCGCCCGTCTGGAAAAAAGCGCTTGGGCAAATGCAAGGCCAAGCTCAGCGCATGACCTCATTAATTAACGATTTAATTGTTTTAACTAAATTAGAAACTGACGAAAAAGACCAAAGCAAAGACATTATTGATATTGCAAAACTGATTAAAAGTATTATTGATGACGCCAACATACTGTCTGGCAATAATCCATTAACAGGTAATAAAAACCATTTAATCAGCATGCATTGCACAATCGATATGTATATTTATGGCCGCGAACAAGAACTGCGCAGCGCCCTTTCTAATCTGGTGATAAACGCCATTAATTACACGCCAAAAAACGGGGCGATTTTAATTGATTGCCAACAAAATAAAAGAGGCACAATGATTACCGTCAGCGATAACGGCGACGGTATAGACCCTAAACATATCCCACGTTTAACCGAGCGTTTTTACCGCGTAGACCCCAGCCGCTCCGTAACCTCCGGCGGCACAGGTCTCGGGCTTGCCATCGTCAAACATGTTTTATTACGCCACAATGGCGAGCTGCGCATTAATAGTCAAATCGGGCGCGGCAGCGAATTTAAATGCTATTTCCCGCCTGCGCGTACGGCGCAGTAAGCTGAGAGATAATGAAGAATAATCCACAAAAAATTAAGGCCATTAAATAAAAAACCTCGCATCGCGAGGTTTTTGGCTGGGTGATATTACGGAAGCGAGAGAGCTGGTTTATAGCTTTTGTAGGTTGGGCTTTAGCCCATCTTTGCGTGAATTTTCCAAATTTAATTAACGAGAGTAGGCACTCGCTTTAGTTATGAGTGCCTGCGTTTGCTTTTCCTATAACACAAAAAACTCCGCCGCACACAGCGGGAAACCATGTGGTAATAAGGCGTATCGCTAAGGGATACAAGCTGGCTGCGGGGTTGGGTCATGGTTTTTTAGTGTTGGCTATTTTCTTTAGGTATAGCAACCACTGGTTATCTGGCCATATATTTTGTCGGCGGCGTTAGTGTTTTTTGTTCTTGATGTTGACTCTGGCAGGTGTGTTGGATATAAGGCTTTGGTTTTTGAGGGGTGCCTGTCCTCGGTTTCCTGGGTAGTTTTGTATACGATCCTAACGGTCGCCTGTTCCAGAGCACCATTGGCGGCACAGTTACCCAGTATCTCTACGATGGTGATGCTTTAATTGCCGAGTACAACGGCAGCGGAACCCTTCAACGTCGTTATGTGCATGGTGACGAGGTGGATGAGCCTTTGGTGCAATACAACGGCACTGTAATTGGCGCAAGCTACCGCCGCTATTTACATAAAGATCATCAAGGCAGCATTATTGCGCATAGCGATTCATCGGGAAGCGTGTTCTCAACTAACGGTACTCTGGCTTACGACAATTATGGTATTGCGGCGACAAAAAATAATTCGGTGGTAGGCGCTTTTGGTTATACCGGGCAGGTGTATTTTCCAGCACTTGGGTTGAATTATTACAAGGCGCGGTTTTATCATCCGAAGCTGGGTAGGTTTTTGCAAACGGATCCGATTGGGTACAAAGACAATATGAATTTGTATGCGTATGTGGGAAATGATCCGGTGAATAAAAGAGATCCGACAGGGATGTATGAATGCTCCTCAAGCGGAGGAACAAAAACCTGCGAAGGCACTAAAGCTGAAGTGTCAGCAATGAAAAATGAAATGAAGGGATATCAAATAACTAGTGCAACCTCGGGCTTTAAAGATTCTGCGTCTCAAGCTAAGGGAGCTGTAGATGCGTTTGCAAAAAATTATAACGATATGAAAGCAGCTCACACTGTTGGCTCAGATAAATATTTTCATTGCAAAGCTAATTGCGAAGCAGCTCATTTAGGGCCTGTAGGTAGTGCAACAGCAAAAGCTCTTGGAGATGGGCGTGAAGTTTCAGATATGTTAAGACCTGGGAAATGGATTGAAGCATATCAGAAGGCAGGTAGCCTTAAAGGGGCAGCAGATCTCAAGCTTGAGGATCGCCAAGAAGATCTTAATGCAAACAAAGTAGGTCGAGAAGTTGATCAGGACACCAGTTGTCCTGTTGGTTGCGGTATATTTAGGCCGAAAGGACTAGATGCTAGTTATTAGGAGATATCAAATGAAAAAATTAAAAAAATATATAAAATATAGCGTTATTTTTATTACAGGTTTGGTTGTTTTGATAGGTGTTGTCGAATTATTTTTTGATTATTTTGATGATAGTTCTTCTTCCATTGATGCATGTTTAGATTTGAGTGGCTCTTGGGATTACACACTAAAAAAATGCCAGTACAAATAGGATCAATAGTG
>JAXHOG010000037.1:0-112500 GCA_034519605.1 Marinagarivorans sp. | reverse complement strand
GTGGCGAACGAACAGGCAAGAGTCCAAGCTGTAAATCTCCAGCTCTAACGAGTTGGCGAGTTGTAAGCTCAAGAGTACGGTTCTGTACATGGTCTAGACGCATAAGTTCCTTTGGAAAAAGGAGGCAAAGAGGGTGAAACCCCCGTATTTGGCGTTTAGTAAGTGGAAAGAAAGTGTCACAGAGTCGGGTAGCTTGGGATTGCTGCCTTAATCGGGAGATAAACTTCTCCTAAGACTAAATATGGATGGGAAACCGATAGCGAACAAGTACTGTGAAGGAAAGATGAAAAGAACTTTGAAAAGAGGGTTAAAAGACTTGAAATCGTTGAGAAGGAAGCTAAGGAAGCTGGCAGAGGTACGTGATGTTTTACGAAAGCAAAACTGAATGGTCTCTTCAAAAGGGCCTGAAGGTGTAGCCGAGGAAGAACCTCTCCGTACTGAAGACAGAATCAGGTTTGCTCGCTGTAGAACGGTACGTAGAATTTCCGGGTTCGCTCGAAGCTACGTACTACGACACTAGCAGGCCTGAGGGGCTTATGCGATCTTGCCGAAACGGCTTTCTTAGAACCGTCTTGAAACACGGACCAAGGAGTCAAACAAACATGCGAGTTTGCGGGTGTTAAACCCATAGGCGAAATGAAAGTGAGTATAAGGTGCCAAGGCGCAAGCTGGCAGCATCAACCGCCGCTGATCTTCTGTGAAGCGCGTGAGTAAGAGCATATTTGTTTGGACCCGAAAGATGGTGAACTATGCTTGAGTAGGGTGAAGCCAGGAGAAATTCTGGTGGAGGCTCGAAGCGGTACTGACGTGCAAATCGTTCGTCGAACTTGAGTATAGGGGCGAAAGACTAATCGAACCATCTAGTAGCTGGTTCCCTCTGAAGTTTCTCTCAGGATAGCTAGAGCAATCATGCAGTTTTGCTAGGTAAAGCTAATGATTAGAGGTTACGGGGGTCTAGTGCTCTCGGCCTATTCTCAAACTTTAAATTGGTAAGAACCTAAGGTTTTCTTAACTGAACCGAGGGGAAGAATGCATGCTCTATGTGGGCCATTTTTGGTAAGCAGAACTGGCGATGAGGGATGAACCTAACGTCGAGTTAAGGCGCCTAAATTCGCAATCATTGGACACCATAAAAGGCGTTGTTTCATTGAGACAACAGGACGGTATCCATAATAGTAGGAATCCGCTAAGGAGTGTCTTCAAACTCACCTGTTTAATGGATCAGCCCTGAAAATGGATGGCGCTACATTGCGATGCCGATACTCGACCATTAGAGCTATTATGACGCTTTAATGAGTAAGAGGGCGTGGGCATAGTGTAGAAGCCGAGGCGTGAGCCTAGGTGGAACCGCGCTTAGTGCAGATCTTGGTGGTAGTAGCAATTATTCAAATGAGAACTTTGAAGGCCGAAGTGGAGAAGGGTTCCATGAGAACAGTATTTGGTCATGGGTTACTCGGTCCTAAGGCATAGGTTAACTCCTTTATCTATGTGCTTTTTGCACGATGGTATTATGGTCAAACATACTTCGCCTTGTTTGCAGTTGCCCTTGCCACCGCAATGGGTGGCATCCACCGATTCATTAACGGCATCAATAATTTGCGCCACAAAAATAGAGGCCTGCGGGTGACTTAATAAATAGCCGCCACCGGGGCCGCGCACACTTTTAACCAGGTTGTTTTGGCGCAATTTGGCAAATAACTGCTCGAGATACGATAACGAAATATCTTGTCGTCCCGAAAATATCAGCCAAGCTGACCGGCCCATTCACGCTAAAAAGCGCCAAATCGAGCATGGCAGTCACGGCATAACGACCTTTTGTGGTTAAACGCATAGAAAGAGCCTCCATTTTGGTCGGCAATTATCGAATAACCCAGTAATTCAGTCAACTATTAAGGACTTCGCACCAAATAAGACCTTTACACAAGAAAAGCTACTTCTTATCTTGCTCAGCTTCCAATGCTTCGATTTTTTTGCTGTTGTGGTACACAAAGTTTTGAATCGACGTCAGCATGCCGCGCAGAATATTCAGCTCCATTTGATCGGGGCGAACACGGCCGTATAAACGGCGAATGCGGGTTAAGGTTTGGCGGGGGTTATCGGCCTCTAAAAAGCCGATTTCGATCAGCGTTTTTTCCAAGTGCTCGTAATAATGTTCGATGTCTTGCTGGCTCGCGGGCGGCATGTCCCAATCGCTATAGCTAATCGCTTCGCCACCGGCTTCGGCGGTTAACGCGCTCATGCGGATTTCGTACGCGATCACCTGCAACGCCGCCGAAATATTGAGCGAGCTGTATTCAGGGTTAGACGGAATATGCACATGATAATGGCACTTGTGCAGCTCCTCGTTGGTAAGGCCTCGGTCTTCGCGGCCAAAAAGAATCGCAACTTCGTGCTGGTGGCATTCGCGGTAAACGCGGTCACCGCATTCACGCGGCGTCACTAAAGGCCAAGGAATTCGGCGGCCACGGGCGCTGGTGCCTACCACCAATCGACAATCGGCAATGGCCTCATCTAAGGTTTCGACCACTATGGCATTGGCTAATACATCGGCGGCGCCCGCAGCGCGCCAAACCGCTTGATCCGACGGGAAATCTTTAGGTGCAACCAAGACTAAACGACTCAAACCCATATTTTTTAAAGCACGGGCGGCGGCGCCGATATTGCCCGGATGGCTGGTATTGACCAGCACCATGCGAATGCGATCAAACTCTGGTCGAACACGGTCGAGGTCTGTACTGCTCATTTACTTTCTCCAACAACAAAGGCAACAAAAGCAACGGCCGATAACCATGCCGATAACCATGCCGATAACAATAAAGTCGCCCTTGGTTGGGACGATAAAAAAGGCGGCGATTCTACCAGAAGCCTTTAGGTCTGTGGGTTTTGCAATAATGAATGTCAATCTGTAGCGCTGAGTAGCAAGCAGCGGCCGCAACAGTCTACAAGCCATCAAAAATAGCCGCCCGATCAACCCAAACAGCTGTCTTACCAGTCCAAATCGCTATCAAAATAAGCACCAACTGCTTATAATGCCGCCCCGTTTTTACGATCTGCGTACCTCACGCTCCTTATTCATTTGCGCCAGCCCAGGGGCTGCGCTTTACGGTTGAGATATTCCATGGAACCGATGCTAACAATTGCTTTAAATGCTGCTCGCAAAGCAGGTGAAATTATCGAGCTAGCCCTTGAGCGCGTAGATACCGTGCGTATCGAGGCCAAAGGCCGCAACGATTACGTCAGCGAAATTGATAAAAAAGCCGAAGCCGAGATTATGTTTCATCTCAAAAAAGCTTATCCCGACCATAACTTTATTGCCGAAGAAGGCGGAATAAGCGGCAACAGTAAAAGCGATTACACCTGGATTATTGATCCGCTTGATGGCACCACTAACTTCCTACACGGTATTCCGCACTTCTCGGTTTCTATCGCTTGCACTTATAAAGGCCAACTGCAACACGCGGTGGTATTGGATCCGGTTAAACGCGAAGAATTTACCGCTAGCCGAGGCAAAGGCGCAGCACTTAATGGCCGCCGCATGCGGGTCACGGATCTTCGCACGCTTGATGGCGCTTTAATTGGTACGGGCGTGCCTTTTAATGGTTATGCGTTAGAGCATATCGATGCTTATTTGGGCTGTTTAAAAGAAGTGGCTAGCCAAACCGCTGGTATACGCCGTGCAGGTTCTGCGGCATTGGATCTTGCTTATGTTGCCGCTGGTCGCTTTGATGGCTTTTGGGAAACCAACCTCAAACCTTGGGACATGGCCGCTGGTGTGTTATTAATACAAGAAGCCGGTGGTTTAATTAGCGACTTTAAAGGCGGTAATAGCCACATGGATTACGGCAACGTGGTGTGTGGTGGCCCCAAAGTTTTTAAATCTTTACTGCAAGTTGTGGGAAAACACATGGGTCATATCTAGATAGCAAAGCCCTCTAGATCACTCGTAAAAGCCTGACAAACCGTCGGGCTTTTTCATTGATCAAAAGCTTCATTCATCAAGACTTTCTCCCATCAACAATGCCAAGCTCACCGCTAGCGTCCGCACAATTAGAGAACAGCCCACCATGAAAACGTGTTTTGCACTACTGACTTTATTTTGCCTTAGCGCCAGTAACTACGCCGCTGCGTTATCGCCTTTTAAAGACGCCGATGGCAATACCAAGTGGCAGTATGTGGCTAATTTTTCGAGCAGTGTATTAATTGTTACTTTGATAATTTTGGCGGTATTTTTACTGCGCGCGCTGGGTCGCGCCTCGCGCTCGAATCGCGAATTGACCGATATCAAAACCAACCTCGAAGACCGCGTGGCACGCCGTACCGCCAGCCTAGAACAAACCACCCAGCAACTGGCGCAGCGCGAGGCCTATATCAAAAGCGCGGTAGATTCTATGCCGCTGATGCTAATTGGCATCAACAAAGAGATGGCCATTACGCAATGGAACCACGTCGCCGAAACCGTGACGGGTCGCCGTTTTGAAAGCATTAACGGCATGAACCTTTGGGAGGTTTACCCCACCCTTAGTCTGACCAAATCGCAAATCGAAAAAGTCTTTAGCAGCCGCGAAACCACCACTATTAAACACAGCCAGCGCGGGCAATATTATTTTGACATCACGCTGTACGCACTACCGGACCCCACATCCGCTAAAAGCTGTAGCAATAGCGAAACCGGCGTGGTGATTTTGGTAGATGATATTACCAAGCAAATGAAAGCCGAAAACAAACTGGTCGAGCGCAATAAAATGTCAGCCATGGGCGAGCTAGCCTCGGCGATGGCACACGACATTAATATTCCGTTGCACGGCATTACCGACGCCATCGAAAAGGTTAAATCACAGATCAACAAGTCTGACGCGCCCCCCAAAAGCTCGATACTGGCGATTTTGGATAAAGCCCAACAAAGCGGCAAACAAGCGGGGGCAATCATCGATAATTTGCTGCAATTTGCCGACAATCATCGCAATAACAAACAAACGCTTGCTATCGCCCAAATTATGGATAACAGCATTGAGGTCGCCAGAACACTCTATGCCGTACCCAATAGTTTGCGGTTTGAGCAAATAACGCTCAATAAATCCTACAGCGACGACGTGCCAGAGATCCCTTGTTTTGCTACCGAAATGCAGCAGGTTTTTTTACGCATTCTTCGGCACTGTTTTTACGCCTTAATCGAGCGCACCAAACACAGGGTATTTGTGCCCGTGATCAATGTGGAAGTGAGTAATTTTTATGATTCTGTGTGGGTAAAAATTCAACACAACGGTCAGGGCCTATCGCCAGAAGAGCAACAAGATGTATTTGAACCCTTTTTCTCTAACACCTCCAATCAACCGGCATGCCCAGTAGAACAACGATTGTCCTATTCGCACTTTATTGTTACCGATAACCATAAAGGCCAAATTGCCGTCACCTCTGCACTCGATGTCGGCACCACCTTCCATATTCAATTGCCGCTGGCGTAAAAACACGACTATGAAGACACTGACGCATTCTATCGACCTATATTTCTGCAAGCTTGCAAGCCCAATGGGTGCTTTATTACTAGCCACCCTTTTTATGGTGGCGTGTAGTCGTCACGACGCCAGCATACCCATAGTCACCGCCGTACCCAACTTTTCAGGTTACGCCTCAAACCATGAAAAAAAGCGCGCTTTTGTCGATTTTTTAACGCCGATTATTGTCGATGAAAATAAAAAAATCGCGCAAGACCGCCTATTTTTACTGGGAATGAAACAAAAATATCAAGCGCAAATAAATTTTTCGAGCGCACAAAAAAAACGCCTAAGTCAACTGGCAACGCGTTACCGCGTTGATACCACAATAGAAGATCCTTTGTTTTGGTCTACTCTGTTGCTACGTGTTGATGGAATTCCACCGTCGCTGGCGGTCACTCAAGCGGCGATTGAATCGGCCTGGGGCACCTCGCGTTTTGCCCTTGAAGGCAACAACCTTTTTGGTCATTGGTGTTTTAACGAAGGCTGCGGCATCGTGCCCAACAAGCGTAAAGAGGGCAAACGCCATGAGGTCGCCAAATTCGAATCCGTAAATAAAGCCGTCGAAAAGTATTTACTCAACCTCAATCAGCTTAATGCTTACAAACAACTCCGTATGATTCGCGCACAACTGCGCACCAGCGAGCAACCCGTTACAGGCCAAGCCTTAACCGCAGGGCTCGAAAACTACTCCGAGCTTGGCCCGCATTACATAAACAAGGTGCGTAAGATCATTGCTTACAAAATAATTCAACCGCTTGACCAACTGAGCGTCCCCAAACAATCGTAAAAATACCAAAGCGCTCGCGCGATTATGGACGCGTTCGACACTAACGACATAACCACGGACAGATGATGACAGACACTCTCACAACACTGATCGAAGAAGTCGCTGATGCCACCAAGTCCAATGACCCCGACAGCAAGGACACCTTTGCGCGTATTTTTAGCAGCCTAGATCCCAGTGAAATTGCGCTAGCGCTCGAATCACTCCCGCTCGAACCCCGCACCGAAGCTTGGCGCAATATTGCCGCCGATCAACGCCTTGAAGTATTGGTTGAAATGCGCGGTGATCCGCGCGAACTGCTACTCGACAACATGAGTCTTGAAGAGCTCGACAGTTTGTTCAATAACATCGTCGCCAGCGACCTGTTAGAACTAGCCGATGCTTTGCCAGCGCGACTTATCGACCGCGCCTTGCGCGCAATGGACGATCAACAACGCTCTTACTTCGAAGACGCGCAACAATATAACGATGATGTGGCTGGCCGCTGGATTGATCACGACCTGTTAACGCTACCGAACAATGCCAAAGTGCGCGACGCATTACGATTACTGCGCCGCCAACACCCCGAATATATCGACTGTATTTTTATCACCAACCGCGCAGGTCACTTTTCTGAGGCTATCAAAATTAGTGCGGTATTTGGTGCGCCCGATCACGTGCCGCTAGTGGACTTAGCCGAGGAAGAGTTTGCCGTTATTCAAGCGCAAGAAGATGCGGTGAATGCCGCCTTTAAAGTGCAAAAATCCGGCTTCGCCGCACTCCCTGTTATTACCGAAAGCGGAAAACTGCTGGGCCGTTTAGATATAGGCAGTGCCTGTGAATTAGTGCAGGAATACTACGAAAAGCAATTAATGGCTGGCGCCGGTATGGATGAGAACGAAGACTTATTCTCGCCCATTATTCGCAGCACCAAAAACCGCGCGTTTTGGCTGGGTATCAACTTATTAACCGCCTTTATGGCATCGTGGTTTATTGGTTTATTTGAAGCCACCATTGCCGAGGTGGTTGCGCTCGCGGTGCTAATGCCGGTCGTTGCGAGTATGGGCGGTATCGCTGGCAGCCAAACACTCACACTGATGATTCGCGGGCTGGCACTCAACCAAATTAGCGCCGTCAACCGTACCGCGCTGCTTAAAAAAGAGATGAGTGTGGGCGCGCTTAACGGGCTTATTTGGGCGATTGTAATCGCGATTGTCGCCAGCTTTTGGTTTAACAATGCACTGATTGGTGTGGTTATCGCACTCGCGATTTTTGCCAATATTGTTGCCGCTGCGTTGGCGGGCGTTTGCATTCCCATCATTTTGGATAAATTCAAGCTCGATCCCGCGCTGTCGGGTGCGGTAGTGCTCACCACCGTTACCGATATTGTGGGATTTGTGGCCTTTTTGGGGCTAGGAACGTTGTTTTTAGTCTAAAAATTGTAACTATTCTGCACCGAGCCAACATGCAGTCGCGCGGTATCATCCAATAACCACACCTCAACCCGCTCATTCTTAAACGCCGATGCACCGCCGGCATTCGCCACCTGCAGCCCAACACAGATTTTGTGCGAATACCCTCACGGTACAAAGCCGACTTAACGGCCACAGCACGCAAACGCGACAATACGTGTGCGCGTTTTTCACTTGACTCTAAACCTAAAAACCTCAGCTGAATCACCAAAGTCTGCGCAACCCCTTGACGCGCCTAGCCAAGGTTAAAAACCTGAACAACCCATAAGGTTGCCCTGTATTTTTAACACTCACTATTCACATCAAGGGTTTACACCTCTTTTTGGCGCTCAACTGAGGCTTTTAGGATCAAGCAGCTAATAGCTACCGAAAAAATATCACCGACACTCAGGGAAGCCGCATAATGTCGCCCTTAAATTTTGGCGACACACTAATGCCCAAAGGTGACGTTTACATGACAACTAACAATTTTCTACACCACATAAGATAATGAACACATTAAAAGTCAGCTGTAATCATCCAACAAAACAAGCACTTGCCGAACAGACAGCGGCGCAACTCGGCACTGCACTCGAAGACACACCCGCGCAACACTTTTACACCCTCAACTTTGATGAAGACGCCGTACGCCTGCACAGCCACAGCGGCGACAAAAACTTGCCCATTCTTGTTGAGCTGCACACCGGCGAAGCCGATTATCGCCGCAAACACGGCGGAGGCAAAAACCAAATGATCGCTAAGGCTGTTGGCATCTCAGCCAACTTCAAACCACGCGTCTTAGACGCCACCGCAGGGTTGGGCGGCGATGCCTTTGTTCTGGCGAGTTTGGGTTGCAGCATGAGCCTGCAAGAGCGCTCACCGGTTGCGCATGCATTGCTTGCCGACGGGTTAGCGCGCGGTTATCGCTTTGCTTGCGAGCAAGGCGATGGTGAATTGATGGCGACCTTTGCGCGCATGACGCTCACACAGGTCAGTAGTCACAACCTAGACGTTGCCAACTGCGATGTAATTTATCTCGACCCTATGTTTCCCTTACGCAAAAAAAGCGCTGCCGTAAATAAAAACATGCGCGCCTTTCACGATTTAATTGGCAACGACGATGATGCCGACGCACTGCTCGCGCATGCACTCAAACAAGCGGTGTACCGCGTTGTAGTAAAAAGGCCCCGCATAGCGCCGCACATTAACAACACCAAACCTAGCTATATGTTGGAAGGAAAGTCATCGCGTTTTGATGTTTATACGCTTAAAAAATTGCCGCAATAGCACCACAAAAAATAGCGAAAGAGTCAATTAGTAAAGAAGGGGAAAGGTACAACTTTGTATCGCTGTCGGGAAGGAAAGTAGTTAAGCGATTATTTTCTGACAATTAAGTCTGATTGAGGTATTCGCAGGCCGCTCATTGCGAGCTTGCCTGCATCGTTCAATAGGTCTAAATATGCTCAATATCACCCGTAGTAGTATCGGAAGAAGCCATATTTTGGTATATGTTTTCGAGTGCGCGCTCAAAGAAGGGCTTAGAACTGCCCGAAACAATCACCGCTGTTTTGGCAATCATCTTTCGCGCTAATTCTAGGCCAGTCAGCATGGCTTCTTTTTTACCCACTTGATTAACCAGCATATAGTGCATGGTGCGCGAATTATACCAAGCAACTTTCAAACGACGGCCACCATCGAATTCAAACCAAGTACCAAATTCAATCGACTTAAGGCCATCAATCACCCGCTGTTCTTCATCGGTCGCCTTATTACTGAGCGATGCAGGGTTGTCAATTTTTTTCTCGGCAACCACTTTTGCCGCTTCAATGCGCACCGGTTCTGGCTCTGGTGCAAGCGTTTGCTGGGCAAGCGAAGCACGCAATACATCGCTGATAGATTCAATCAGTTTTTCGCCTTTATCGGCATCGTAACCAATAACATCAAAACCAGCTTTTATCTCAACCTGTAAGCGTGTAATAAGTTCTTGCTGAATGCTTCGGTCACTACTTTCAGTTTTATGCTCGATTGCCCACAACAGATCATCAACCAAACCTAGTGCATTTAGCCACTGCTCGGACTCGATACCGTAACGCAGCATGCAAAAGGATAAAAAATCAAACCATGGCTGCAATAAAAAAAGCAACACCGACGACGGCAAGTCGCGCTCTTCGGTACGTTTCATGATTTCTTCATTAACGCGGTTCTTAACTTCACGCAAACGCACTTCGCCTTGCGCTTTTTCGGTCGCGCGCTTTTCCATCAAGTCTTGGCGACGCACTATGTTTTTGGTGTAGTTATTAAACTCGATCAATATCGAGGTGATCACCTTAAGATCGTTAGTAAATTCTTTTAAAACACGATCGACCGTATGGCGAATTTTATTGAGCATGTCGTGCTGGATGGTGCCGTCATTGCCAATCCAATGCACGCCCGCTTCAGCCAAGTCATTGAGTAATGCACGCGCAGGATGATCAGGGTTTTCAAAAAAACCACGATCAAGAAAAGCCACTTTAATAAATGGCGTATGCAAGTAGCTCAAGGCCGCTTTTACCGAATCAGGCAAATTATCGTCGCGCAGCATGTACTCAAAAATGCGCCCCACTAAGTCGATGGCATACATATCATTCTGACCAACATGACCTTGGGCGCCTAATTGCTGCTGCAACTGTTGCTGAATGGCGTTGATATTCATCGGGCTAATAGCCGATGTGCCACCACCAAAAGGCATTGCCATCATGCCGAGCGATTGCAATTGCACCGCTTGCAAAGCATCTACCAATTGCTGATTGCTAAAAGCACCCATCGATGAATTTAAACCATTGGGCTGCTGACTCAAGCTACTAAGTGTTTGCTGCAAGCCGCGAATAGCCTCAAGCAACGATTGCTGGTAGGTCGCCGAATCACCATCGCCATCGCCATTATCAGCTAAGGCTTCAGCCTCTTTTTCCAGCACATTTTTTTTGGCAATAACAGGCTTAGATTTACGGTATTTTAAATCAGGCATCACGCCTTTTTCAGCAAGGTATTGATTGGTATCGCCAACGACATCTTGGATTAAGGGCATTACATTGTCGCCAAAAGTACTGAGCACTGTTTTGGCCGCAGGGATCGTCATGGGAATGAGCTTGCACGCTTTACGAATAGACTCGCAAAACTGCACAGGCGCCGAAGGATTGCTCGCCTCGCGCACAGGCTCGCCACCATTCAAAAGAGCCATACGCTGATTAAGTGCCCACAAAGGCTCAGCCAAGTCATTTTCGATAGACTGAACAATACCGGCCAACAGTAACGACTCTTCAAGGTCCAAATTATCAACAATGGATAATTCTTCACCGCCGCTTTGATTTAGCTCTGTACAGAGTGTTTTTTGTTTGAATTTAACAAAACTTTCAGCGACATAACCTGCGTAATACTCTTCAATTTCTTGGCGGTTTTTTTGAAATAAACGTTGAATGCCGCTTAACTCAGCGACTTCTTGATTCGAACGAGCTGCATCAATTTGCAAGTCAAAAGCGTGACTGAGCGCTTTTGCAAAAACGCCAAAGTACCCACGCGCGTGTTTTACAGCGATGGTTTGGCAGCTTTTTAAATGTTCCAAAGATTTTTCCGGCGATAAGGGAATATGCCGCACCCTACGATCATCCCCATCGAGCTTGTCATCTTGATTAAGCTCGGATGTTTCATCATTGATAAGCCTAGACATAACCTGCCCTAACACCTCTCTCACTGCATGGACCGACAACCGAAAACGGGGCAATAAATAGCGATAAGGCTATAAGCATGCGGTCAAAAAACTCTACATATTGTGCTAAAAACATCTTTTTTATAACCAAAAAAACATGCAACAACACAACTGATGCATGATTGCTTATACTTTCACCTATTGCAATAACTAGTGAGCACAATAAATGATCAATTACGGCATTTACGGTATTGGCGCAGCGCTTGTTGACACGGAAATCGAGGTCAATAATCATGAATTAAGCGCCATCAACATAGAAAAAGGCGTTATGACGCTGGTTGACCAAGCTCGGCAACAAGCGCTTATTGAATATTTTCACCAACAAGTTAAGCATTCTAGGCAAGTTTGTGGGGGGTCGGCAGCCAACAGCATAATTGCAGCACAGTACTTTGGCAGCCCTACTTTTTTTAGCTGCCAAATTGCTAAGGATAGTTTTGGTAAAACTTTTGCGAGCGAGCTGACTAAAGCGGGAATCGACACCCAGGCACTGCGCGACGCCAAAGAGGGTGTTACAGGCAAATGTTTGGTCATGATTACTCCGGATGCCGAACGCACAATGAATACCCATCTTGGCATTAGTGAAACCTTCTCAATCGCCAATATCGACACCACTGCACTGCAATCTTCAAAATTTGTTTACATCGAAGGCTACCTAGTGACCTCTACCACCGGCAAGCCCGCCGCCATTTTCACTCGCAAGCAAGCACAAGCGAAAGGTGTAAAAGTCGCATTAAGCCTTTCCGACCCAGCGATGGCGACTTACTTTAGAGATGGAATTAAAGAGATAATTGGTGAAAAAATCGACTGGATTTTTTGCAACCATGCCGAAGCGCTAGCATTTACCGAGCAAGCCACGATTGAGGAGGCCGCCATGACCCTCGGCCACTATAGTCGCAACTTTGTGATCACCTGTGGCAAAGAGCCAACATGGGTGTTTGATGGTAACAAAATCCAGTACATTCACACTCAGGCGGTAAAAGCCATAGATACCAACGGTGCTGGCGATATGTTTGCTGGAGCTTTTCTGGCCGCGCTTGATCAAGGCAAATCGGCCGCCGATGCTGCAGCCTTCGCCAACCGCGCCGCCGCCGTTGTGGTAAGCCAATTTGGCCCAAGACTCTCCGCCGAACAGTATCGAGAACTCAAAGCCTATATGTAAAAACGGAAAAACTTACCCATAAAAAAGCCCGTTGCATGTGCAGCGGGCTTTTTTATGTAAGCACCTTTTCTAAGCATCAGTCTAATTTGGCCTTACCCCGATTTCACCACCAAACGGTTATTAATATCGCGACTTTTTTTAATGCGTGCATCGTGGTCGATCTGCCCCTGAGTCTTGGCAAGACGGTCATACAAAACTACATTAACAGTAGCCGCAAGATTCATACACCCCACGGTAGGCACGTACACAACAGCATCCGCCCTATCAATCAACGTTTGGCTAATGGACCCATCTTCGGGACCAAAAATATATAAAGCGCGTTTGGGGTGATCAAAGCTCGGCAAAGGCGTCGCACCTTCAGCGAATTCAACACACACCACGGCGATATCAGGTGTTATCGGCGCCAGTAAGTCGTCCATAGGCAATAGTGGAATTTGGCTTGATCGATCTTTGGTATCGGTGTTGTATTTCTCAGCACGCGCATAACGCTCGCCAGTATACCAAATGGCGTCAGCGCCATAACAACCCGCCGCCCGCAATACGGCGCCCACATTAGTCGGGCTTTTAGGATTGCAAAGACCCAACAAAACCTCCGAAGCCACCAGATTTACGCCACTCAAAAAAATCTAACCTTCCGCTAATAAATGGCGAAGGTTGATAATTGCAGCGTTAGCGCGGGCGATATAACCGCCCATCACTAACGAATGATTTGCCAAAAAACCAAAACCACTGCCATTAAGAATGACAGGGCTCAATACCGACTCTTGGGTTGACTCTAATTCGCGAATGATTTGCTGCACGCTAACGCGTGCATTCTTTTTATCCAGCACACTACCGAAATCAATTTCAGCGGCGCGCAAGATATGAATCAATGCCCATGAAGTGCCACGCGCTTCGTAAAAGACATCATCAATCTCAGTCCAAGGCGTTTTGATTTCGGTCTCGCCAGGCGTTACTGTGGACTGCGAAGCCGAGCTATCGCCCGCCAAATCAGTATTTAAACGTTTTTGCCCAACACTGGCGCTCAAACGCTGCGACAAGCTTCCCAAACGAGACTCCACTGTTGCCAACCAATCATTAAGATTGTCGGCGCGCGCATAAAATTGTGCAGTTTGACGATCTCCATCCACTAAACGCTGGAGGTAGTCTTTGGTATATCCCATGGCCGCACGATATTCTTTTTCGGTGCTGGGCATAATCCAACTGGCGTTATCAAAGTTGTAACGCGGCTCGGCTAGCTGCAACGCTTTATCTTCTACCGATTGCGATTGTGAACGGCTGTATTTTTCGCGCATGGCTTTACTTAAATCACGCACCTGCACCAAAGCACCAAACTCCCAGTTGGCACGGTTATCCAACCAAACGCCAGGCGGTAAAATGTCGTTAGAAACATAGCCGTCCAGCATGGTATCCATAATACCTAACAAGCTCACGACTGTGGCTACACCTTTAATATCGACTTCTTCAACCGAAACGTACATCAACGCGCGTGCATGAACATCAAACAAATCAGGCTCTTGGCTTTTAAACCAACCCCAGACGCTCATCAACAGCATAAAAATAACAATCAGTAAAAATATCCATTTAAGCCAAGGACGCTCCCCCTCGACATCATCACTCCAACCAGCGTATCTATCGGCAAGCTTGCTTTTAAGGGTTTTGAATGGCTGTATAAATCGCTGTGAGTTCATAAAAATAGCTTCCGGCAATCGTGTTAAGTAAGGCAAGTAAAAGCATAAGTACAACCCACCAAGGTAAATACACTGCTCGGCACTATAAGAAGTGGCTGCTGCACGCTATAAGTGGCTGCTGCACTATAGTGGTTCCAAGAGTTTAATGGCAGGCTTACTTCGTATCTGCATATCCCCGCGTACGCGGTAATTAGGCGTAGCTTTATTCATTATTTGGTAGATCCAGCGACCCTCAGCATCATTTCTGGCAGCAATCACAATCGATTCATGGCTTTTTTCGACCCGCTGGGCCAATCCCACCAAGACCTGCTTGACTGATTCACTGCGTTTTTGCAGCTCAACGGGATTCAAATCGAACGATTTAACCAGATAATCATCAAGAGAACTCGCTGGTGCAGCTCTCGGAATGGAGGCTAAACGCCGACGTAACTCTCTGACTTTTTCCCGACCGGGATACAAACTCTCCAACAGAGAAACAAAGGTTTGTGCATGATAGGGGCTGCCCGTCTGTAGCTCGGCTTCGGCCAAGCGGACATAAGCATCAAAGATTTTTTCGAGTCCCGCTTGCGCACGAGCATTGCTAGGATCGATCGATTGCACGGCACGGTAACGATCATAAGCATTGTTGTGCTGCGGCTGAGTCAATCTATTGGCCAATAACGCCTCATCGGCTTTTATCAGCACACGATCAATTAACGTGGCATTGGTGGCAACTGCATGAGCATCTAAAGTCCATAAAAGTGCCAACATACTGATTATCGGCACAGCCAAAAAAATTGCGATCGCCCGGTTGAAAATTCTAGTCAGACACATAAAAAGTGATTGCCGCACCGAAAAATAAAGGCGCCAAGTGTAGCTGGGAAGCCAGAGACTTCCAATAACCCACCGAGTAAGCCTCAAAAATAACTCTTCGATGAGTAAAAATGGCTGTAACTCATCGCTCAACACCGCATAATATCAAACCACAAGCGAGAAACAGCTCACAACCTAGACCTAACCACGGCACGGATAAGACCATAAGAGATGCCATCTTTAATAGAATGACGTCCGAGTAGAACAACAAACAAAAAATGAAGTCCAACCACAGTCCACGCTCCCATCAATCCACTCAGAAGTGATTACCACTATGAATCTGATTTCAAAATTGTCATTGCTATTTGTGCTAGCGACCTCGGCAATCAACGTATTGGCCAACACCACACTGGTTGAGACCAAAGACGACTTTTTGCCCGTCGATCAAGCCTATAAAGTGTCAGTATCATCCGAAGACAATAACGTTTACCTAGACTGGGATATTGCCTCGGGTTATTACCTCTACAAAGAAAAATTCAAGTTTTTTGCCAATACCCAAGACACACGCACCAAACTCACACCCGCTTTGGAAGCTGGGCAAATGAAGTTTGACCCATACGAAAATCGCGAACTTGAAGTTTTTCACAACGCCACCCGCATCACCCTTAACAGCAGTGATGTCGGCACACAATTTGAGCTCAAGCTACAGTCGCAAGGTTGCGCCGACGCCGGCCTGTGCTACGCACCCCGCACACAATACTTTCAAATAGACACTAGCACTGGCAGTGTGACCGAAACCAAAAAAGCCACCATCCCCAACAACCCCAACCAAAAAGAGATTGCGCAAGCTGGTGATATCAGCGCACCCGCTGTGGTTATTGCAGAAGAAGAAACTCGCTCTTTCTGGTTTTACATATTGCTAGCCATTGGTGGCGGTATGCTTTTGAACTTGATGCCTTGCGTGTTCCCTGTGTTATCACTTAAAGCCTTAAGCTTTGCATCACATGCCGATGGCCCACACAGCCACCAAGCCCATGGCTGGGCTTACACTGCGGGTGTTGTAGGTTCATTTATTATTGTTGCCATAGCTATCATTGCGCTGCGTCAGGCTGGTGAATCCGCAGGCTGGGGTTTCCAATTGCAATCGCCACTTTTTGTTGCCGCGATCATGTATCTCTTCCTCGTCATGGGCCTTAGTTTGTCAGGCATGATCTACTTCGGTACTGGCTTGATGGGTGTAGGCCAAGGCTTAACCAATAGTGATGGCCTCAAAGGTTCATTTTTTACCGGTGTGTTAGCTGCCGTAGTTGCCAGTCCTTGCACCGGCCCCATGATGGCCCCCGCACTGGGTTTTGCATTAACCCAACCTTGGTACACCTCAATATTTATCTTTATCGCTTTGGGTTTTGGTCTTGCATTCCCCTTCCTATTATTAAGCTACAGCCCTGCCGTTGCCCGTGCCCTACCCGCACCCGGCACATGGATGGAAGTCCTAAAGCAATTTTTGGCCTTTCCGATGTACATCACCAGTGCATGGTTACTTTATGTATTCGGCAACCAAGTGGGCATGACGGGCGTATTCTTCCTGACCTTGGGCGGTATCGCCATTGTTTACGCTATTTGGGTATTCCAACATATCCCTGAAAAAGGCACAGGGAAATGGATCGCCAAGATCAGCGGTTACGCCGCGTTAATTTGCGCAGGTTACATTGCCTACAATGGCGAAACCTTCAAAAAAGACCCTTCATGGATCCCCTACACACCAACGGTTGTACAGGAATTGCGCAGTAAAGGTCAGCCCGTATTTGTCGACTTTACCGCTGACTGGTGTATCACTTGCAAGGCTAACGAAGCCGTTGCCATTGACCGTGTGGAATTTCGCGAAACAGTAGCCGAGCTCAACTACGCCAAAGTAAAAGGTGACTGGACCAACGAAGACCCCAACATCACCGCCGTACTCACCGAGTACAAGCGCAGCGGTGTGCCGCTCTACTTAGTGTTCCCCGCCGATATGAGCAAACCTGCCGAAGTACTGCCGCAGTTGCTTACCAAAGAAATGGTGGTAGACGCGCTTAAACGTAACGCCCCCGCCCAATAACCCCCTTAAAACACCAAAAGGCCCTAGCGGGCCTTTTTTTGTTTTAGGCCCTCTTAAAAAAACCTAATACGCAAAGCTCCACGCATAAAAAACATAACTCCGCTAAATTTCGCCAAAAAGGTAGGCATTTGCTTAGATTGAACACATCCACCCGAAATGATCTAGACAGCAATAAACTAATTAGGCACAATCGCGCCTTCATTTTTGGCTCGCAGGCGTGGCTTTTCCATGGCAAACATTCTTGTTCTTCACGGCCCTAACCTTAATTTATTGGGTACCCGAGAACCTCAAACCTACGGCCATACCACCCTTGCCGACATCAACACCAGCATTGAGCAACAATGCCACGCCGCAGGACACGCAGTTAAAACACTACAGAGCAATGCCGAGCATGTGTTAATCGACGCCATTCACCAAGCCCGCGAGCAAAACATCGCCTATATCGTCATTAACCCCGCTGCATTTACCCATACCAGCGTCGCCCTGCGCGATGCTTTGGCGGGTGTGGCCATTCCCTTTATCGAATGCCATCTCTCGAACGTGCATGCGCGGGAACCATTTCGCCATCATTCGTACTTTTCTGATTTAGCCAAAGGCGTGATATGCGGCTTTGGTGCCACCAGCTACACCCTTGCCATTAGTGCGGCTATAAGCGCCCTTAATGCAAGCAACCCTTAACAAGCCTAATAGCCCACCCCCATAAAAAGTAAGAGGTCAACATGGATATTCGCAAAATTAAAAAGCTCATCGAGCTCTTAGAAGAATCAAACATTGACGAATTGGAAATTAGCGAAGGTGAAGAATCAGTACGCATCAGTCGCAGCTCACGCCATCACCAAATGGCCATGCCCATGCAAACTTACGTACAACAACCCGCACCTATGCCACAACCGACCGCCGCACCCACAGCAACTGCGCCCGCTGCAGCACCAGCTCCGACTGGCCACACAGTGAAATCACCAATGGTAGGCAGTTTCTATCGCTCCTCAACACCAGGCTCTGCGCCTTTCGCCGACGTTGGCAAAACCGTGAATGTTGGTGATGTTATTTGCATTATCGAAGCCATGAAAATGATGAACCAGATCGAAGCCGACAAAGCCGGTGTTATAGAAGCTGTCCTGGTTAATGATGGCGAACCCGTTGAATATGACCAACCCCTATTTGTTATCGCCTAAGTCCTGAGGAATTCCTATGTTTTTTGACAAGGTACTCATTGCCAACCGTGGCGAAATCGCACTGCGAATATTGCGCGCCTGTAAAGAGCTCGGCATTAAAACTGTAGCCGTTTACTCTAAGGCCGACCAAGACCTCATGCATGTAAAACTCGCCGACGAGTCAGTATGTATTGGCCCCAACGCATCGAACCTGAGTTATTTGAACGTACCGGCCATCATTAGCGCCATGGAAATAACCGGCGCACAGGCAGTTCACCCTGGTTATGGTTTTCTGGCCGAAAATGCCGATTTTGCCGAGCGAGTACAAGAAAGTGGCTTCACCTTTATAGGCCCAAGTGCTGACGTTATTCGCCTAATGGGCGACAAAGTCTCGGCCATTAGCGCCATGAAAAGCGCGGGCGTACCGACAGTTCCAGGCTCTGATGGCGCCCTGCCCGAAGATGATCCAGAGCGCTGCCTAGCTATAGCCGAGCGCATTGGTTACCCGATTATTATCAAAGCTGCTTCCGGTGGTGGCGGGCGTGGCATGCGTGTTGTTCACGGCGCCGACGCACTGATTAATTCAATCAGCATTACCCGCTCAGAAGCCAAAGCTGCCTTTGGTGATAGCACGGTCTACATGGAAAAATTCTTACAAAATCCACGCCACGTAGAAGTACAAATTTTGTCCGACGGCCAAGGCAATGCCATCCACTTGTATGACCGCGATTGCTCACTACAACGCCGCCATCAAAAAGTACTGGAAGAAGCGCCTGCACCGCACCTTGACGAAGACGCACGCCAAGCCGTTTTAGCGGCCTGCGTTAAAGCCTGTGTCGATATTGCTTATCGTGGTGCTGGCACCTTCGAATTCCTTTACGAAGACGGCAGGTACTACTTTATCGAAATGAATACGCGAATTCAGGTTGAACATCCCGTTACCGAAATGATCACCGGCGTCGACCTGATTAAAGAGCAAATCCGTGTGTGTGCTGGCCAAAAACTGACCCTCAAACAAGAAAATATCAAAGTGCTCGGTCACGCCTTTGAGTGTCGAATCAATGCCGAAGACCCAAAAACCTTTATACCCTGCCCCGGTACCATTGGTACTTACCACCCACCGGGCGGCTTGGGTGTACGCGTAGACTCGCACATTTATTCAGGCTACCGAGTGCCGCCATACTACGATTCGATGATCGCCAAAATCATTACCCATGCTCCTGATCGCACCTCAGCACTCACCCGCATGCGTGTAGCCTTAGACGAAATCATCATTGACGGCATAAAAACCAACATTCCACTGCAGCAAGATCTGGTCAGAGATGAGCCTTTTGGCCTAGGTGGCGTCAATATTCACTACCTCGAGAAAAAACTGCAAAGCCACTAGTTTTACACCAAGCACTTGCAGCGCACTCTTGCCAAACACCCAAGTCTAATTTTAGCCTTGGGTGTTTTTTATTGACGAATACACATCGATGCTATTAACCGAGAGATCACTATGCCTTGGCTAGAAATCCACATCATCACCAAACGCACACACGCACAAACTATTGAGCGTGCACTTGAAACAGCGGGCGCTTTGACGATCACGTTCGAAGATAATGCCGATCAACCTATTTTTGAACCCGCGCTTGGCGAAACCCCCCTCTGGAACGATACCCGTGTTACCGGCTTATTTGACGCCGAAATCGACACCCAAGCCGTCGAGCAGCGAATGCAGCTACCCAACAATACAAACCTTAAGTGGCACATAGTCGAAGACAAAGACTGGGAGCGCGAATGGATGAAAGACTACCACCCCATCCAATGCGGCCCCTCGTTTTGGATTTGCCCCAGCTGGATTGCACCACCAGACGCCAAGGCTACTAATCTGATGCTCGACCCAGGCCTTGCCTTCGGCACAGGCACCCATCCCACCACTTTCTTATGTTTGCAATGGTTAGCGCAGCAAGATTTTAAAGGCGCCGAGGTTATCGATTATGGCTGCGGATCGGGTATTTTGGGTATAGGTGCCCTACTCCTTGGCGCCAACAAAGTACTCGGTGTTGATATCGACCCACAAGCACTGCTCGCCACCCAAGATAATGCACAACGCAACCAACTCCCTGCCGAGCGCTTCCCCGTGGTCTATCCCGACAAATGCCCACGCGATCCCGTCGATTTTATGCTGGCCAATATTCTCGCGGGACCACTGGTAGAGTTAGCGCCAGTATTGGCACCCCTCGTCAAAAGCCACGGCAAATTATGCCTTTCGGGTATTTTGGCAAGCCAAGCTGATGCCGTGATGGCAGCCTACCAAGATACATTTTCATTTGATCCATTAGAACAAAAAGAGGAATGGGTTCGCTTGACCGCGACTAAACGGGCATAGACAATAACCGCCTTTGGCCGCTCCACGATAGAATTCGCCCGTTTAATGCAGGTGAAAAATCGCCACAAAACAGCGCCAATTCAGCTCAAGTAGAGCTAATTAACCTCAAATTAACCTCAAATAGTGTCAATTGACCAAACAGAGCTACAGCTATCAACATGACCAGCCTGATAACCCGCTGCCCAAAGTGTGCCACCACATTCAATGTGACCGAAGCACACCTCAACACCGCCAACGGTGCCGTACGCTGTGGTTCTTGTTTATCGGTTTTTAATGGCAGAGATAATCTCAGTAGCATTTCCAAAATGGGTGCCCAGCTCAACGATGAAGACGATATTCTCATTAGCGATGACTTCATTTTTGATGATGATGCCGATGACCTCAGAGATAGAAACGCATCAACACCCACCAAGATCAAAGATTTACTGCAGCACACCTACAACGATGACGATGATGATGACGAAAGCTGGGCGCTAAAACTACTTGAAGACGAAGACCACGATAGCGACTTTCTTGTCCAAGATGACGCCACCGAGCCCCTTCACTTTACCCGCGACAACATCAATAAGAGCGCTATTTCAAATAACAATAATGCAGAAAATAACAATCTAAAAAACGATCTAAAACTAAAAAACGATCTAAAAAACAACGATTTAAAAAACAACAATGGCCCGCTGCAACGCATCGCAAGCGTAGTCGAGACCATCAAAATTGAAAGCACCAAAGGCCCATCCAACGAGATAGAACTCCAGATTCCGCGCCACAACGAGAATATTGAATCACTCGCATCCATTGCACACGACGGCAATACGACTACCGATCAGCGCCATGTAGACGATACTCAGTCATATCAAGCAAACCCTGCAATCCTAAGCGCCGAAAACATCGAAAACATCGAACATAGCGATATAGCAAAAATAACAAAAACGATAGACACAAAAACCGTAGGTACTTTAGAGGCTGCAGCAATAGAAGTGCCTGTGGCACCTGTGGCAATAGAAGTACCTGTGGTAATAGAAGCGTCTGTAAAAACAGAAAAAACGGTAAAGACTGTAGCAACAGAAGAGCCTGCACTGGCCGGAAAAAACATAGTCGCTGAAGAAACGACAAACGCAACAGATGTCATTAATGCGCAAAAAAATGCCAACGAGGATGCTTCACCACAACCCACAAAAATAACCACCCCATCCGTAACAGTGCAGACCGACAAAGGCGACACAGCAATTGAGACCGCACCCATTGCAAGCGATCGACGAACAGAGGCAAGCGACGCCGCTACAGAGGTAAGGGGCCGAGCCCCAGAACACCGCACTTCATCACCCGAACCCACGCCCGCCAGCCTTAAAGCAGAAGCCTACGCCAAGAGCAAAGCACAAGCGGACGAGGCCGCTACCGAAATTGATGCACAGGTATTGGCGGAACTAACGCAAGTACTTAACCCCAAAAATGCCAAAACACATGCCAAGCACATCAACCTCGACAACCATCAAGTTCCCAATACTGGCACCAATACCAATCACCGATTACTGCACAGCATCGAAGCTGAGACCTTAGAGCTGCGCTATACCGCCACAGGGAATCGCTGGAAAATCAGGGGGCTTTGGGCTGGCCTTGCCATACTCGCTGGCGGAGCACTTTTAGCGCAAGTGGCGTGGGTGAAGTTTGACAGGCTTAGCCTGCAACAACCTTATCGCCAATATTACGGCATCGTCTGCCAATACCTCGATTGCATCCTTCCGCAGCAGCGAGATTTATCAAAAATCCGTACCACCAACTTACTGGTACGTCAGCACCCCAATGCCGAGGGTGCGCTATTGGTAGATGTCGTGATTCAAAACCTCGCCAGCTTCGAGCAACCCTTCCCCAAATTAATCATGGTCTTTAGCAACATCAAAGATAAAGTGGTGGCCAGCCGGGCTTTTGAGCCCAGCGAATACCTTGGCGGCGATTTACTTGGCGCAACATTAATGCCGCAACAAAAAGCCATTCACCTATCGGTAGAGCTCGTCGATCCCGGTAATGGCGCCGAAAGTTACAAAATCATGATTGCACCCTAGAGAGTCAAACGCCAAAAAAACAGCACTGGCAACAAAAATCGCCATTTTAAGCGCGTTTTTTAATGGGCCTGTGAAGCGCATCCAAGCCCGCACTTTCAAGCTTCTGCATTAGCTAATTTTTAGCCAATTTGATCAAATTATACTTTTGCAAAGCTAACCACGGCGTTATGATGGCGACCCTTTTGGGCCAGCCCAGCAGCCTTTAAGTCAAGCCAAACGGTGCCATGAGAGCGGGCTAACGACGCAGTTAAACCAGATTTCTAATTATTCGGTGTCCACCCAACGACCTAGGGCAACGACCAGATGTATCCTTAGGGGGATCAATTTGTTGCACATCGGATCCCATGCCATTAATGGCCGAGCGTTTTTAGCGCCCATGGCAGGCATCACCGACCAACCCTTTCGCAACCTCTGCCGTACGCAGGGTGCCGCGCTGGCTGTCAGCGAAATGATCACCTCACAAACCCATCTTTGGACCAGTCGAAAATCGCAAACACGCCTACAACTGCAAGGCGAAAACGGCTTGCGCTCGGTACAAATTGCAGGCAACGAACCCGACCAAATCGCCGAAGCCGCACTTGCCTGTATTGATGCTGGCGCCCAAATTATCGATCTCAATATGGGCTGCCCCGCCAAAAAAGTCTGCAACAAAGCGGCGGGCTCGGCACTGTTAAAAGACGAAGGTCTGGTGCGCGATATTCTTACTGCCGTGGTCGAAGCCAGCTCAGTCCCCGTCACGTTAAAAATTCGTACCGGCTGGGATGACGATAATAAAAACGGCGTACGGATTGCCGAACTTGCGCAATCGCTTGGTGTTAGCGCACTGACTGTCCATGGCCGCACCCGCGCCGATCGATTTAACGGCAATGCCGAGTACGACACCATCGCCCAAATCGTTAAATCTGTGACTATTCCTGTGATAGCCAATGGCGATATCACCAGTGCACTGCAAGCCGAACAAGTACTCGATTACACCCAAGCCGCCGCCGTGATGATCGGCCGTGGCGCCCAAGGTAATCCTTGGTTATTTGGCGAAATTAACGCCCGCTTAAACGCTCAAAGTGCATTTTTACCGCCCAGTTTTTTTGAAGTTGTTCAGTTATTACATAAACATTTGCAAGCCCTGTATGCCTTTTATGGCGACGAACAGGGTGTTCGCCTCGCGCGTAAACACTTTGCTTGGTACATAGATAAACACCTAACAACGCCAGAGGCCGCCAAGGCCGCGCGTTGTGAATTTAATCTTTTGACAACCTCAAAAGAACAACTCCAGCTCGTACGTAGATTGCCCTGCGAGCCCTTACCACTAGAGGAAGAAGCCGCATGAATTCCGCTGAACCTTTTATCAAAGAACGCCAGCACGAACACACGACAACATCGACCCACACCGCTGTGCAGCCCGCGCAAGTTGTGCCACAGTTTTCGCAGCCCGAGCATCGCCAAGTTGGCCAAGCTCAATCGCTGCGCGACTACGTAGAGCAGGCCGTAACTAACTACTTTCAAAACTTGGAAGGTCAAGAAGTTACCGACGTGTACGAAATGGTCTTAACCGAAGTAGAAGCGCCACTGCTTGAAGTGGTGATGAAATACTGCCGCCACAACCAAACCAAGGCCGCCGAAGTGCTTGGCGTTAACCGAGGTACCTTGCGCAAAAAGCTCAAGCAATACGGTTTACTTTAAGACTACCGGCTTTGCCAAATCCCCTGAGCCTCGCCCGTGCGGGGCTCAGTTATTTTTAGATCAGCCTGAGGACACCCACTTGTCACACGCATCCACGCCAAACACTGCTCAGTCACACGACCAGAGCGTTACCCTTCAGCGCGCCCTTATCAGCGTTTCGGATAAAACCGGCATCGTCGAATTTGCCCAAGCCCTTAGCGCCAAAGGCGTCGAACTGCTCTCTACCGGCGGCACCTACAAACTTTTAAAAGATCAAGGCATCGCCGTTACCGAAGTTTCCGAATACACCGGCTTTCCCGAAATGATGGCCGGGCGCGTAAAAACCCTTCACCCCAAAGTACACGGTGGCATTTTGGCCCGTCGTGGCATCGACGAAGGCGTGATGGCCGATCACGGCATCAAAGCTATCGACTTAGTCGTGGTTAACCTCTACCCCTTCGAAAACACCGTGGCTAACGCCAACTGCAGCCTCGAAGACGCGATTGAAAATATCGATATCGGCGGCCCCACCATGGTTCGCGCCGCCGCTAAAAACCACAACAGCGTCACCATCGTGGTTAACGCCAGCCGTTACAGCCAAATACTGGACGAAATCAACAACCAAGGCGGCATCAGCTATAAAACCCGCTTTAACTTAGCGATCGAAGCTTACGAACACACCGCCAGCTACGACGGCGCGATTGCCAACTATTTTGGTCGTTTAGTCGAAGGCGGCAGCGAAGATTTCAGCCGCACCTTTAACGCCCAGTTCACCAAAGTGCAAGAAATGCGCTACGGCGAGAACCCCCATCAAAAAGCCGCTTTTTACATCGAAAAAAACCCCGCCGCTGGCAGCATTGCCACCGCCAAGCAGTTGCAAGGTAAAGAGCTGAGCTACAACAACATCGCCGATACCGACGCGGCGCTTGAAACCGTCAAACTCTTCGAAAAACCCGCCTGCGTGATTGTTAAACACGCCAATCCCTGTGGCGTTGCCGAAGACAACAGCATTTTAGCGGCCTACGAAAAAGCCTACGCCACCGATACCGAATCGGCTTTTGGCGGCATTATCGCCTTTAACCGCGAACTCGACGCCGCCACCGCCACCGCTATTGTTGAGCGCCAGTTTGTTGAAGTGATCATCGCGCCCAGCGTGACCGAAGAGGCCATCGCCGTGGTTACCGCTAAAAAGAACGTGCGTTTATTGGTCACCGGCAATTGGGAAGGTACTCAGCCCACAGGTTTTGACTACAAACGCGTCAACGGTGGATTGTTAGTACAGGATCGCGATAACGGCATGATCACGCTTGAGGACTTAAAAATCGTCAGCAAACGCGCACCGACTGACGACGAACTGCGCGACCTATTATTCGCGTGGAAAACCGCCAAAATGGTCAAATCCAACGCCATTGTGTACGCCAAAAACAGCCGCACTATAGGCGTGGGCGCAGGCCAAATGAGCCGCGTTAACTCAGCCCGTATTGCCGGCATCAAAGCCGAACATGCAGGCTTAGAAGTACCCGGTTCGGTGATGGCCAGCGACGCATTTTTCCCCTTCCGCGACGGTATCGACAACGCCGCCAAAGCAGGCATTAAAGCGGTGATTCAACCGGGCGGTTCGATGCGCGACGAAGAAGTGATCGCCGCCGCCGACGAAGCAGGCATTGCCATGGTCTTTACCGGCATGCGTCACTTCCGTCACTAAGCCACGCCTCTCACGCTTGCGCAGGCTTAGGCCTGCGCTTTTAATAGCGCCCTTTTAGATAATTCCCGTCAGTTAGGCGCTGATAATAATTTTCTCTGACGCGCTCAGGCCATCCATGGGCGCTCCTCATACGCTCTGGATAATGTGCTCCTGCATTATCTTGCCCTTGCTATCCATGCAAGGGCCGGCGCAAGAAGGGTCAGAAAAAATTATTACCAGCACCTTTAGTTATCACATCACTGACCGACATTACTCATTTTTAGGGGCATTGTTTAGGACTACTGTTTAGGAACAACCATGAATATTTTGATTATTGGCGGCGGTGGCCGCGAACACGCGTTAGCGTGGAAAGCCGCCCAAAACCCCACCGTTAACACCGTTTTTTTAGCACCCGGTAATGCCGGTACTGCAGGCGACGGCAAGCTGCAAAACGTCGCCATCGATGTTTTAGAGTTCGATAAACTCGCCACCTTTGCCGAGCAAAACGACGTAGCCTTAAGCATTGTTGGCCCCGAGGTTCCCTTGGTAGCCGGTGTTGTAGACTTTTTCCAAGCGCGCGGCCTCGCCTGTTTTGGCCCCAGCAAAGGCGCAGCTCAGCTGGAAGGCTCTAAAGCCTTTACGAAAGATTTTCTCGCCCGCCACAAGATTCCCACCGCCGATTACGGCAACTTTACCGAGCTCGACGCTGCCCTTGCTTATCTGCATGAAAAAGGCGCGCCCATCGTGATCAAAGCCGATGGTTTAGCGGCGGGCAAAGGCGTAATTGTCGCCATGGATATGGCCACGGCCGAAGACGCAGTGCGCGATATGCTCAGCGGTAATGCCTTTGGTGAAGCGGGCTGCCGCGTGGTGATCGAGGAATTTCTCGATGGCGAAGAAGCCAGCTTTATTGTGATTGCCGATGGTAAGAACGTATTACCTATGGCCACCAGCCAAGATCATAAACGCGCAGGCGACGGCGACAGCGGCCCCAATACCGGCGGCATGGGTGCCTATTCACCCGCGCCCGTGGTGACGCCCGAAGTTTACGATCGAGTGATGGAGTTGGTGATTATGCCAACCATCAACGGTATGGCCGCCGAGGGTAATACCTACGTAGGTTTTTTGTACGCGGGCTTGATGATCGATACTGCCGGTAACCCCAAAGTTATTGAATACAACTGCCGCTTTGGCGACCCAGAAACCCAGCCGATTATGATGCGCTTGCAGTCCGACTTAGTCGCCATCTGCCAAGCCGCGTTGGCAGGCGATTTAGCCAATCAAACCACCGAATGGGACGAGCGCCCTGCGGTAGGCGTGGTTTTAGCGGCGGGCGGTTATCCCGATGCTTACACCAAAGGTGATGTAATCAGTGGCCTTGAGGGCACCGAAACCGCCAGCACTAAAATTTTCCACGCCGGTACCACGCTTAAAGACGGCCAAGTGGTGACTAACGGTGGCCGCGTCCTCTGCGCCACGGCGTTGGGCAAAACCGTAACCGAAGCGCAACAAAACGCCTACGTAATCGCCAACAAAGTGAGCTGGAACGGCGTCTATAAACGCAACGATATCGCCTACCGCGCCATCGCCCGCGAGCAGGCTCAATAGTCTTACGGCTTAAATAAAAAAGCCCGAAAAGTTAGACTTCTCCGGGCTTTTTTGCTTTCTAGGGATTTGAGGTTATATAAAAGGTTAAGTCTAAAATCATGCGCAATCACTTAGATGCATTAGTTCCAATTTTATATTCATAGAGAGGGGAACGCTTTAGCCTTTTAGGATCTGGAGTGTTGATAGAGTTTAGAGGGGAAGTTTTTATTCTTACAGCCGGACACGTAATCGATGGGTTTGACTCCGGAGACTTAATGGTGCCCCATTCAGATAATAAAATTGAATCTATAGATGGTGTGTATTCCTATATAAAACCAATAGCAGGTAGAGACTCTGACAAACTAGATTTTGGCTACTTTAAGCTCGATAAGCATTTTGCAGATAGTGTAAAGAGGCTGTTCTACGCAATACCAGAAGTAGAATTCGGTACTAAGGATCACTACAGAGAAAAAGAGTTCATAAGTTTTGGTGGCTACCCCCATAGGAAGCACAACGTAGCAGGGGGGATCGCGTCAACACCTAACTATATTTATGGCGCGTATCACGCAAGCCTCTCTGAATATGGACCACTTGGTTGTGATCCAAAATTAAATATTGTTGCTAAATTCAACCAGAAAAAAACTATTAACCCACATAACGGCAATATTCAAATTGCTCCATTGCCACATGGTATAAGTGGAGGTGGGGTTTTTGTTTGGCCTCCCGCTCCAAAAGAATTAATCCCAAGTGATCGTAAGCTTATTGGTATAGGGCATACATATATAAGTAAGCATGGATATTTTATTGGTACTCGACTGGAAATTGTATTGAAGGCGATACTCCAGAATAACCCACAGCTAGCAATATCGACTTAACAAAGACTTCGACAGCAATCAAAAAATGACAATCCTTCACCTCCACCACATCCCAACCCTAAGCCAACAAATCCCATGGCAACAAGCACTGCAATCGCTCGATGCAAGCGAGCAAAACAGCGCTGCCAAAATCAAAGCCGAGCGGCGCTTGCAGGAATTTGTCTATGGTCGCCACTGTTTAAAAACTGCGCTCGCTAAACACATCGGTGCCACCGCTGCCGAGTTGCAATTGTTAAAACATCCACAAGGAAAACTCTATTTAGCGGGCAACCCCACTTTTTTTAACCTCAGCCATTCCGGCGAATATTTGGCGTATTTTATTCACGATGATTGTGAGGTGGGTTTGGATATTGAGCATGTTAGCCAACGCAGTCCCGATCTTGCGGGTATTGCCGAGCGCTATTTTTGCGCTGCCGAACAATTAGCCATTAAAACAGCCATTGCACAAAGCGAAGCCGACGCTAAAAGGGTGTTCTATAAAATCTGGACGCTCAAAGAAGCCACACTCAAAGCCTTAGGCACAGGATTAAACGGCGGACTAGACCAACTCGACACCCACACCGCCGCCGAGGGTCAAGTGCACAGACTAGCTAACGAGAGCGTGATTTTTTACCACTACCCCGCCCCGCTCGGGCTTGAAAGCGTTTTTTTAAGCGCTGCCTTTTTAAGCGCTACGCCACAAACAAAGCCATTGTTGCGTTAGCTTATTGATAAAAATGCAATGGCAACGGCACTACTCCACCAAAATATAAAGCTACTTGCCCGCTAGTGCCTTTTCCCTTATGGTCTTTCGGCTTTAGCGCAGCCGCTAAACTCTTGGCACAGACTCCAGATAACAAATCTACAGTGCATCTCAATTCAGCCCGAATAGGGACTCATGCTAAACAGGCAAACACATGGCAACCGACCAACCCCCCTTCCAGCTCACCCACACAATGACTAAGCAGGTGGCGGAGATTTCCGAATTGATCGGCGCTTGGAAGGCCGTCAATCACGGGGCATTGGTGCCGGAGTTACGCCGTGGTAATCGCATTAAAACCATTCAGGCATCGCTGGCAGTAGAGCAAAACACCTTAAGTTTGGAGCAGGTCACGGCGGTATTAGAGGGGAAAGCCGTATTGGGCTTACCGCGCGAGATCCAGGAAGTACGCAATGCTTTTACAGCCTACGAAAAACTAGAACAGTGGCAACCACAGCAAGTGGATGACTTATTAACAGCGCATCGATTGTTAATGCACGGACTGGTAGACGACGCTGGACGCCTGCGCATAGGTGGCAGCGGAATTTATCAGGGGCAAGAGCTGGTACATATGGCGCCGCCCGCAAGCCAAGTACCGCGTTTAATCAATGATCTATTGCGCTGGCTAAACGATACCGAAGCGCATCCATTAATTGCCTCTACCGCGTTTCATTACGAGTTTGAATTTATCCACCCATTTTCTGATGGGAACGGGCGCATGGGGCGTTTGTGGCAAACCTTAATACTCAGCCACTGGCAGCCGATGCTGGCCTTCTTACCGGTTGAAACCGTCATTAAAAATCGTCAACAGGATTATTACCGTATTTTGGGCGAAGCCGATAAGCACGCCGATTGTTCGATCTTTATCGAGTTTTTATTAACGGCCATCCAAGAATCACTGGCCGACGCCATAAGGCAACAACACACTGTTAAAACGCCAGAAACGCGGGTAGAAACATCAAAAACGCGGGTAGAAGCGCGGGTAGAAAAGCCGATAAAAACCGAGGATCAGATTCTCGCCCTCTTAAAAATACACGCCGAACTCAGCCTCGTCGATGTCGCTACCATGATTGGGCGCTCGGTAAGCGCGGTAGAGCGGGCCGCTGCCAAACTCAAAACCCAAAAGCGCTTAACTCACGAAGGTCCTAAAAAAAGCGGCAAGTGGAAAGTCATCGACTAAGCCACGCTTTAAAAGCTGTATTAAGCCAACCCTAAAACCATACTCGGCACGCATCCTGCAAAAAGCTCGGTCAACCCTATTTTTTATAAAAACGTCAAAAAAAAGGCGCCCCTATGACCGAGCCTCGCCAAGACTTCAATCCCTCTCAAAACCCTCCAGCCCTTGATGGCATCGAACACATTCTTCGCCAAGCACAAATGCAGCACATGCAATTAGCCTTAGAAGTGACTTTCAATCGCAACATGGAAGCTTTTAAGCAATTGTCGCCGCAAATTTACGATCAATTTATTGCCTATCAGCCCGAAGAATTACGGCTGATTTACACCGACGACGGCCATCTCAACTTGGCCAATTATCAACTTAATAATAAATTGGTGTATCAAGGCGACCCCGTCGAATTTAGTCAAAACCAATACCAAGCTTTTAAAGCGCTACCCACCTTATCCAATATAAAATTTGGCAAAAGCATCATTACGAACGAAGATCATATTCACCCCAACATTATTAACCGCTATATCGATTTTTTTGAGGAAACAAAAGACACTCAACAACGCCACACGCAAGTGCCCATAGGTTTTATGTTGGTGACGGGCTGTGGTTTGGGTTATCACATTGCCAAAATGGTCGAAGAATTAGATATTTATAATTTGTGTATTTTTGATCCTCACAAAGACTCTTTTTATGCCGCGCTGCACACCATCGACTGGCTGCCCATTTTGCAAAAAATGACCACCCAAGGTCGCATGCTCAAATTATTTATTGGCGTAGAGCCGAAAGACGCCATGACCGACATGAAGCTTATGACCGATAAAATCGGTTTATTCAATTTTGTTTACACCTTTATTTATCGCCATTTTAGTAGTGAAAAAGAAACCGCTTTTATCGAACTCTACAAAAAAGAATTTCATCTTGCCGCAGCAGGCACAGGTTTTTTTGACGATGAAAAAATTAGCTTGGCGCACACGGTCTACAACATCAATAAAGGCTTTAAATATCTAAAATCGGGCAACCAAGTTATTGAGGATACGCCTCTGTTTTTAATTGCCAATGGCCCCTCGCTTGACAAACACATCGATTACATTCGCAAACATCAAAACAACGCCATTATTATGACCTGCGGCACCGCCATTAGCTCTCTAGCCAAGACAGGCATAAAACCCGACTTTCACATCGAAATGGAACGCAGCGCCATCACGCCTTCGTTTTTAAAACACGGCACCACCGCCGAATATCGCGAAGGTGTATCACTAATTTGTTTAAATACCGCCGCACCGCAAATGACTGAGCTATTTGACGACGTATGTTTAGCGGTAAAACCTAACGACCTAGGCGCCTTATTTATCGAAAAAACCTACCCCGACCAACCTCAAAGTAAATTAATTTTATGCAACCCGACCGTAACTAACGCGGGCTTATCTTGCGGGCTTACGCTTGGCTTTAAAAATATTGTTTTATTAGGTGTGGATTTAGGCATGCCGAGCGATGGCGAACATCACTCGGCATTAAGTATTTATCACGATATCGAAAAGAAAAATAAAACAACCGCGCCCGTCAATAAAGGCAACTACAACATTCCCGGTAATTTTGGCGGTACGGTAAGCACTAACCCAATTTTGCATTCCACCAAAAATAATATGGAAATGTTATTGCGCCATATCGAGCGCAGCGGTATTAGCGTGAATGTACTTAACCCCAACAACGGCGCACTGATTGATTGCACCCAAACGGTACAATCTCATGATTTACCCGATTATTCTGGCACCGCTAAGGCACAAGTGATTCACACCATAAAAACGCAACTAATGGCCAAGCTGCCCCCAAAATACATTAGCGATGAAGACTTCAAGAGCACCGAATTAAAAGATTTTTACGCACTAAAAGCCCAGCTTATATTGCCAAAAAACATCAACAACTCTCTCGAGTTGCATGCGGCCATGAATAAGATTTTTAAAACCATCATTAAAGAAAACCCCATCAATAAATTATTATTGCGAGGCAGTATTAACTCTGCTTTTACTCTACTGGTTAACACCACACTGTTTTGCAAAAACAATCATGACTTTAAACACAACTACCAACGTGGCCGCGCGCTCTACATGGAACTGCTCAAACGCGCCTTCGAATCAATGGAGCAACACCCACTCCAATGCGATACCAGCCGCGATAAAGTTGCCATTGCACTAGCTAATTAAACCTAGAAACCGCCGTTGAATCACCAAAGTCTGCGCAATCCCTTGACGCGCCTAGCAAAGGTTAAAAATTTGAATAACCCATAAGGTTGCCCGGCATTTTTAACATTCACTATTCACATCAAGGGCTTACACATCTTTTTGGCGCTCAACTGAGGTTTCCAGGTTAAAAATCACACACATAAAAAATATGGCGCCCGCAAAGGCGTCAGATTTTTTGGCTCCGCGATATTTTATGTAGCCAAACCATTGATCCTTATAAAACCAAGCGACGCTCAGTATCGGTTAATAGCCTATAGGCGCCTTCAGGTAAATCATCTTCTAACTCAAAGCGGCCTATTTTAAAGCGGTGCAGTGTTAATACCTCAATTTGAAAATGCCCAAACATGCGTTTAATTTGGTGATATCGTCCCTCGGTTAAAATCACCTCGACCTCAAAGGGCGAAATAATATTTAGCTGCGCAGGCTGAGTGGTAATGTCTTCATAAGCAAAATAAATACCGGCATTAAATGCCGCCACTACAGCGTCATCAACGGGTTTATCCAATGTTACGCGGTAATATTTAGGGACTTTTTTAACGCTGTCGTTAATCCCCCGCGACCACTGGCCATCATTGGTTAACAGCATTAAACCGGTCGAATTAAAATCGAGCCTGCCCACCAAGTGCAATCCCTCGCTAATATCCTGAGGTAATAAATCAATCACCGTGGTGTGCATTTCGTCACTGGTTGCGCTCACAATGCCTCTAGGTTTATGCAACACAATATAACGAGGATGATTATTTTGCAGCGTTTGGCCATCGACAATAACAGCTGTAAATTCACCAATTAACTGTTGCACACTGGTGGCATATTCCGCATCAACAAGAATTCTTTTTTGCGCAACCATTAAACGCACTGCACCCAAAGCGGTGCCCATGTATTTTTGAATAAAACGATCGAGCCGATAGGTTTTAGTCTTCATAAGATAGGGAATGGCAACTGAAGTGAAGGCGTTCAAAAGCTAAAGATTATACACGCCGCCTAGTATTTTTAATTTTTTCAAAATACTAGACGGCGGATTAAACCGCGAATCGCATAAGGGTATGACGAATTACTGATAGAAAAATAAAAATATCGCCGTTAACACGTTTACTTAAGGCGGCGCGCTGGCGATTAATTTCGCCGTCTAATTAACGCAAAATAACCCAGCGAAGCCGTAAGAGCAGCCAACACCAAAACCACTAAAGTAAAACCAAAACCGCTATTGGCTAGCGGTAAACCGCCCACATTCATCCCCAACAAACCGGCCACCAAATTAATGGGCAAAGCTAAGACAGTCACCAAGGTAAGGACATGCAAGGTTCGGTTTGTTTGTTCATTCACGAGCGCGGCTAGCTCTTCTTGCAGGAGTTTAACGCGCTCAATTAATGCCTGCGCATCGCCAACTGCAGCCGAAAACTCTTCAGCTGCTTGCCGTAAAACCTGTAAATCACCGGCACAAATCCATAGCGGTGGACGGTTTAATAATCTAAAAAAAGTGGCAGGTTCGGGCGCTAATAACCGCTGCAAGCGCACCAGTACCCGCCTCAAAAGCCCTAATTCACTACGACTAAAAGAAATACGATGAGCTAAAAATTTATCTTCAATGTCATCGGTGCGGCGGGTGGACTCACGTAAAATACTCAACAATACGTTGGCCTGATTAATCAATAAATGCGCTAATAAATCACTCGAAGATTCAAACCTGTCGCCATGTCTTACCGATACTCGCAATTGCTCTAAAGAGCGTAACGGCCGCAAGCGTGCGCTCACAAACAAACGCGAGTCCACGTACAAACTGCTGGTGGCGACATTAGAACTTTCAAAGATGACATTGGCGAAGGTGAAATTAGCAAACGTTAGATCGAGCTGCACATCATGGATAACCGCCACCAGCCCGTTTTTTTCTTGTTCTAAACGTGCGGCGCCTGCATTAACACTAAGCGATTCAAAAAAAGCATTCGGTAATTGCAGTTGTTTTTTAAGCCAAGGAACCGAAGAAGAATTAGAGACCGAAAAATGCAGCCATAAAAATTCACCTTGTTCAAACTCTGGCTTATTAATTAACAAAGTTAAAGCTTGCTCGGCATTCACAAGCACAGCTGCGCAACCCTGTTTAAAGTGGTAGCCCCAAATAAGGCCAGTGGCGTCCGAACCATAGGCTGTTTCTACTGCAATCATGATCACACCAAATCATTGATAAAATATTGCCGTAGCATAAACATAGAGTGTGACTATTTTATTGCAACCAAAAATAAAGCCGCTATAAAATATAAATTTGTAACTATTCAGCACCGAGCCCAAATGCAGTCGCGCGGTTATTTTCTGGGCTGCTAGGTCTAGATGGATGTAGATCATAAAGATAATGCAGGAGCAATTATCTACAAGCCATCTCGGCTTTGTGCTCCTGCAAAGCTCTACCCCCAAGCATCCGTGCTGGGGCCGGCGCTTAAATGCCCTGAAAACAACCACCCAACTGCATTTTCTGTGTGAAATTGACAGAATGCTGAATAGTTACATAAATTTTACAGCGGCTTAATTCATTTAGTCGTAAATAGTACCGCGTATTTTAAAATAACTTTTTTACGCGCTAATTTTTAACCGCTTCAAGACTCACGCCCAATAGCCTTAATAATTTTTCATCAGGAAAACCATCAGCCACAAAATTATTTTGCTGTTGATATTGGCTAACAGCACGGCGCGTAGCGGGCCCAAAAATACCGTCGGCTTTATCGGCATATAATTCGCGATCAATAAGTTTTTCTTGTAATTGAAGCACTTGGCTGCGATGCAAGCGCAATGCATTTACGGGTGGCGATTGCAATAAATTACCTGCGCCAGCAATACGATCGGCTAGCACGCCCACGGCAACGGCATAAAACTCGGAACGGTTCCAACGCATAATCACATTAAAGTTGTGATACACCAAAAAAGCAGGGCCTTGGTGCCCAGCGGGCACCAATAACGCAGCCTTTATTTCGGATTGTGGCAAGGGTGAGTTATCGGCGCGGCGCACACCCAACTTGCTCCATTCGGCCAAGGGTTTTGTATTATTTAAGCCCGCCGCCAAAAAGTTAAATTGGCTCGGTAATTTAACTTCGCGCCCCCAACGATCATCGCTTTGCCAACCTAAACCTTGCAAAAAATTAGCCGCAGAAGCCATCGCATCGGGTGTACTAGCCCACAAATTGCGCTTGCCATCGCCATCACCATCAATGGCGTAACGTAAAAAATTAGAAGGCATAAATTGTACGTGTCCCATAGCCCCCGCCCAGGAACCCACCATTTTAGCGGGCTCAATCGCGCCTTCATCTAAAATGCGTAAGGCCGCGATTAATTCGCCGGTAAAAAACTCAGCGCGACGCCCTTCGCACGCCAAGGTAGCTAAAGAATCGACAACAGGCATATTGCCAAAAAAACTCCCAAAATTTGTTTCAAGCCCCCAAAAAGACAATAAATAAGGCGCAGGCACGCCGTATTGTTGTTCGATTTTATCGAATAACGCGCGATGTTTTTGCAATAGCGCACGCCCTTGTTCTACGCGCTGATCATTCACGCGTCGATTAAAATAATTCGCAAAACTTGTCGTAAATTCAGGCTGCTGGCCATCCAGTTCAAGTACACGCGAATTAAGCTTGGCGTTAGCCAGTGGGCCAACCATCGTATTTTGAGAAATGCCCGCCGCTGCGGCTTTACTTGCATAATCGGCAAGGCAGCTCGCGAAAATAGCTTCAGTAATAATGGGGAGAATATTTTCAGACGTTGATTGAACTGCAACTTGCGCTGTTATTTTTTCCTGTGGGGCAATAGTGCTTTGTTGTCTTTTTTGAGGTGATAATGGCAAAGACTCGGTTGTTTGTGCGCAGGCCGATAAACTCATTAAACAAATAGCAGACAATAAAACCCCAAGGATTTTCATAACAACTCCAATAAAGGTAACGCATTGCGTGAAAGTATTTTACTAACAATAGATTTTACGGTTTGGCCTAAGGCCGCGATCTAGGCAATCTTATCATATAAATCAACCATTTTAGACCGCCACACAGTCAACCCACTCAGGGTGTGTGCGGGCGATAGGGTTGCATCCTGCACGAGTAATCGCTCAACATCGGTAATGGTTTTATATACATACTGGTGCAGTAGTTAAATGAACAATACGATCAGGAATAAAAAGCTATTTCTATTCCTTATTGATCCCCCTCACGAAAAACCACAAGCTTTTTTTTGATCCGTCGAGCAAACTGTAACTCACTATTAATATTCGCAAATTCCAAGGATCTCATGCGTAAAGATCATCGCCCTTATTGGATTAAAAAAATAATTAGCACAATTAACGCTTGGTATAGCCAGCGGTTTGTTTTGCCGATGTTTGATGCTATAGGCAAAAGCCCACGATTTTTAGCACCACAAACCTTAGCCATTCATGGCCCAAATATTTGCGCGGGGGATTTTTTACATTTAATCAGTAGCACACAAAAACCCGTAAAGCTTACGACCTGGGGCAGCAAACAACAGCAAGGTCGTATTAGTATTGGGAGTTATTGTTTAATTGCGCCAGGGGTAGAAATAACCGCCGCCGATCACATAAGTATTGGCGACAACTGCATGATTGCAGCCGATGTGGTGATTCACGATTGTGACTGGCATGGGATTTATAATCGGTTGCGGCCTTTTCGCTGCACGGCCGCTGTAACACTCGAGAAAAATGTATGGATTGGCACCCGCGCGATTATTATCAAGGGCGTGACCATTGGCGAAAATAGTATTATTGGTGCCGGTAGTGTGGTAACTAAAGATATTCCCGCCAACACAATTGCGGCGGGTAATCCCGCTAAAGTGGTTAAAACCATTAACCCAAAACGCAAATTATTAACACGCGAATTTTTATTTAGACAGGGCGATAAATACTGGCAACAACAGCAAGAAATTGATGCCTATTTTACGCTCGACAACACCAGTATTCATTGGCTAAGAACATTACTAAAACCCAATCAACAGGATTAAAATTTACAACCCTCAAATAGCGCTGCATCGCCTACAAAAAGTGAAGGCAGCAATGGGTACACCGCTGAGTAGTTACAAAAACAATAGGATTATTTCTTTTTCTGCATCACAAAGGGTTGCTCCCCAACGAGCAAGGTTAACAATCCTGCTTTGGTATCAACATCAAATTCAAAATCGGGCAAAATATCGCAGTGGCCACTGTCATCGGCCAAATACAGTAAGTACTGCTTTTTATTTTTGTTTTCTGCATCAGTTGTAGCAGGCTTCAGCGAGGGTTTTCTCTCGCTGAAGCGGCAATCTTTTTTGGCATCCTTAGCCAAAAAACGGGTCAGACTTAATTCGCACGCCTCGCTGTCCTTTATATTTAGCCCAATCGAAACATTATCACTTTCATAAGCCCAACGACCCACCAAGTTATTAGAGGCGCAGCCTGCCAAGCCAGTCATTAGTATTGAGCCTGTTATTAGTGCAATTATTTTCATTGTATTCTCCAAAAACGTTTAAAAAATTTTCACTCTGTTTTTAACTCTGCATGAATCAAGGCTTTTTCCTCGCTGGTTAAAGGCGAATATCCTCGCCAATCTCGCCAACCATAACCCCACCGAAACTGAGTCGGTAAAAAAGGTGATCCGCCCACCCGCACACCTAACAACATAATGACAGCCACTAATGGCTCACCCCGATGATTAACGCACTCTGATAAACGATCATCGGCGGCCACTCGGTCGCTAAAGCTACCGCCCTGCCAATAGGCTTTGTCGTGATCAGCGCAGCAGGACAGCCATAATTGCTGATCTGCCAAAGAGCCATCCGGAAACATCGAACAACCATCCGTTGTAAATGGCAATAATGCAGGTTGTAGCTTTACCGAATTTTGCGCTTGGCAGTTTAGACTTAATGCCATTACAGCCAATAGAAAAAACTTTGCCATTAAGCACCATTGACCCGCCCTATTTTTTACCCATGCGTTTGATCGCAGGCCGTAGATACCTGCGCTTTGGGCCTTGTGATATGCTTGCGGCCTGTTAAACACCCTATTTAAACTTTGGCGAGACAATCGCATGATTCGTGTATATGGCATAAAAAATTGTGACACCGTAAAAAAAGCTATTGAATGGCTAAAAGAGCATAACCTAGAACATACTTTTTATGACGTTAAAACCTGCGGTCTTACCCTCAAACAAATTGATGCTTGGCGCACGCTCTTAGGTGCCGAAAAACTGATTAACAAACACAGCACAACCTGGAAACAATTAACACCCAAAGAGCAATCGCGCCTATTACAACCACAAGGCTTAGCTTTAGTTTTAGCCAACCCCACTTTAATTAAACGCCCCTTAGTTGAATTTAACGAGCACACCTTGGTAGGTTTTAGTGAAGAACAATACGCCAAGGTCTTTGCCATTAATGTTAATGATGCTCGCCCCCATGAGGCAACTGCATCGGCTCCGCGTTTTTCAATCCCAAATCGAAACGCTTGATGATTGACCTCTAAGTACTTATATGATGTTTTATTTCGAGGTACTCAATAACAGCCATCGATGGTAAATATTGCCCGGACCAAGAGATAACCACATCGTCACTATTTAAATTTTCAGCTCAGCTTTAGGACACACTATGAATAAGGTTTACGCACTCGGTTTAGGTCTTGGTCATCAAAACACCAAAGGTGAATGGTTAGATACTTTTTTTGCGCTGCCCTTAATTGCGCCCACAAGCGAAATCGCCAACGCTTTTTGCCAAATTGTGAATGCCAATTCTAACCAAGCTACTTACGCTATCACAAACCAACAACTTACCTCGCTTAGCCAGCAATTAGACACTGCAGCGCCCGAGCAAGCTCAATTGGCTAAGTCACTGCAAGACAGCCAACTGCCTGTAGTTGCCGTTATTCTTGCCGAGAATACGGGCCCAAAATCGGTGCCCGAGGCTTACCTGAAACTGCATTTGCTCAGTCATCGTTTAGTCAAACCACACGAAACGGTGCTAGATGGAATTTTTGGCGCGCTGCCCAATGTAGCCTGGACCAACAAAGGCCCTATCGACCTTACCGAACTGCCCGCTAACCAATTAGCCGCGCGCTTAAAAGGCGACATCATTAGCGTTGATAGCGTTGATAAATTCCCCAAGATGACAGACTACGTAGTGCCCAAAGGAGTGCGTATCGCCGATACCGCACGCGTGCGTTTAGGCGCACATATTGGCGAAGGCACCACTATCATGCACGAAGGTTTTGTGAACTTTAACGCGGGCACCTTGGGCGTGAGCATGGTTGAAGGTCGTATTTCGGCGGGCGTGGTTGTGGGCGAAGGTAGCGACCTAGGCGGCGGTTGCTCGACCATGGGAACACTGTCTGGCGGCGGCAATATTGTAATTTCGGTCGGCAAAGAAAGTTTGATTGGCGCCAACGCTGGCATTGGAATTCCGCTTGGCGATCGCTGCACCGTGGAATCGGGTTTGTACATTACCGCAGGCACCAAAGTGGCTTTGCTTGATGATACCAATAGCTTGGTAAAAGAAGTCAAAGCACGCGATTTAGCGGGCAAAGCCGATTTACTCTTCCGTCGTAATTCGGTCACTGGCCGTATTGAGTGTAAAACCAACAAAAGCGCCGTGGCCTTAAACGCCGAGCTGCATGCCCACAACTAAACGCATCGAATAATTTATATTACAAGTAAAAAACAAGGGCTAAAACCCAAGTCCTTAGCCTGCCCACCTTGTGCGCAGGCTTTTTTATTGACCCTTTTATTGATTCTACTACTGACCTTTTTCGCAAGGCCCATACCATGACAACACTCAGCCCCACCCTGCAACTCGCCTGTGATCTCATCGCCCAACCCTCGGTGACGCCGCAAGACGCCCATTGCCAAAAAATGATGTGCCAGCGTTTAGAAGCCATTGGCTTTAGGATCACACCACTGCGCTTTGGCGATGTTGATAATTTTTGGGCGGTGCGGGGAGGATCGGGCCCCATATTTGCTTTTGCAGGCCATACCGATGTGGTACCTACAGGCCCAGAAGCGCAGTGGAAAAACCCGCCTTTTAGCCCCGTTGTGGTAGACGACATATTGCACGGGCGCGGCGCCGCCGATATGAAAGGCAGCCTTGCCGCCATGATTACCGCGTGTGAAGCTTTTGTGGCTAAACACGCAAATCATCAAGGCCGCATTGCTTTTTTAATCACCAGTGACGAAGAAGGCCCCGCCATTAATGGCACCGTTAAAGTGGTTGAATGGTTAGAAGCCCGCAATGAAAAAATCACTTGGTGTGTGGTCGGCGAGCCGTCCAGTACGCATAAAGTGGGCGATATAATTAAAAATGGCCGCCGTGGCTCGCTCGGTTGCGAAGCCATGATTAAAGGCAAACAAGGTCACGTCGCATACCCGCACCTCGCCAAAAACCCGATTCATCTAGTGGCACCTGCATTACATGCACTGGCAAGCGAAGAATGGGATCACGGCAATGATCACTTCCCTGCTACCACTTTTCAGATTTCTAACTTTAATAGCGGCACCGGCGCCACCAATGTGATACCCGGTGACGCGCACATTGTCTTTAACTTTCGCTTCTCAACTGAAGTGACCGAGCAACAATTGCGCGCACGCACCGAAGCTATTCTTGATAAATTTGGTCTTGACTACAGTCTTGACTGGAGGCTCTCGGGCCATCCATTTTTAACCGCCGAAGGTGATTTAGTCGACGCGGCTAAAGCCGCTATTCGTGAAGTGACGGGTTATAACACCGAACTCTCGACCTCTGGCGGCACCTCCGATGGCCGTTTTATCGCACCAACGGGTGCCCAAGTCGTCGAGCTTGGCCCACTCAATGCCACCATCCACCAAGTCGATGAGCATGTGTGCGCTTCCGACCTCGATAAACTCAGCCTAATTTACGAAGGCATGTTGGTTTATCTTTTAACGGCAAACCAATAAGGCCAAGCCATGACTCAGCTCACGCATTTAAATACTAAAGGCGAAGCGCACATGGTGGATGTGGGCCAAAAAGCCGTGACTGAGCGAAGCGCCACCGCACGCGGTTACGTGACTATGGCGCCAGAGACCCTGCAAATGATTAGCCAGGGCGAGCATAAAAAAGGGGATGTCTTTGCCGTCGCGCGCATTGCAGGCATTCAAGCCGCCAAACAAACTAGCCATTTAATCCCGCTGTGCCACCCGCTCATGCTGACCAAAATCAGTGTCGACTTAAGCGCCGAGCCTGAGCATTCGCGCGTTTGCATCACCGCCACCTGCAAGCTTGCAGGCCAAACCGGCGTTGAGATGGAAGCACTCACCGCCGCCTCGGTGGCGGCGCTCACGCTCTACGATATGTGCAAAGCGGTTGATAAGCACATGTGCATTACCGATTTAACCCTGCTGGCCAAAAGCGGCGGCAAAGCAGGCGACTGGCATAACCAACGCGTCACGGATTTCACGTAAATGACGGCGATCATTCCACCGGCACGTTTAAAAATCTGTTTTTTTGCCAGCCTAAGCGAGTCCTTGGGCGTTAAAGCGCTGGAGCTTGAAAGCTGTGAAGGTGAAACGCTCGTGGCACTCAAAAAACGACTGCTGACACGTGGCGAACAATGGCAAGTACTGGCCGATACCAGTATCCTCTGCGCCCTTAATTACGAAATGGTGAACGGCAACCCAGTGTTACAAAGCGGTGATGAAGTCGCTTTTTTTCCGCCCGTCACGGGTGGTTAATCAACACGCTCGCTGTGCCTTTAACTCATAATTTGCCTCAAATACAGAAGAACAACCGCCACATGCCTAGAGCCGATTCATCTTCCACACCCCCAGCCGAGCAAAGCTTAGGGCTTGTTCAGCCGCAAAAATTGCATTTTGACGATATTTTTACGCTCGCCTGTGGCCGCGATTTAAATGGTTTTGACTTGATGATCGAAACCTACGGCACGCTAAACGCGCAAAAAAGTAACGCTGTCTTGGTGTGCCACGCTTTATCTGGCCATCATCATGCGGCGGGCTATCACGAGGGCGACGATAAACCGGGTTGGTGGGATGCTTACATTGGCCCGGGTAAAGCGATAGATACCAACACCTTTTTTGTGGTTAGCCTTAACAATCTTGGCAGTTGTCACGGCTCGACCGGACCCACCAGTATTAACCCCGCCACCGGCAAAATTTGGGGCAGCGATTTTCCCGCCCTGCGTGTACGCGACTGGGTACATTGCCAAGCCAAACTCGCCGATCGTTTAAATATTGCACAATGGGCCGCGGTGGTGGGCGGCAGTTTGGGCGGTATGCAAGCCATGCGCTGGGCGTTGGAATACCCTCATCGCGTGCGCCACTGTGTAGTGATCGCCTCAGCGATGAAGCTCACGGCACAAAATATCGCCTTTAACCAAACCGCACGCCAAGCCATTCTGGCCGATCCCAATTTTAAAGAGGGCCATTATCTTGCCCACAACACTTTGCCAGAATCGGGGTTGTCGGTAGCGCGTATGATTGGCCATATCACCTATTTATCCGACGATGGCATGGGCGAAAAATTTGGCCGCAGCTTGCGCTCGGGCAACTTCGAGCAAGGCGTCGATACACCCGTAGAGTTTCAAATAGAAAGTTATTTGCGTCACCAAGGTAGCCGTTTCGCCAAAGGTTTTGATGCTAACACCTATATTTTGATGACTCGCGCGCTCGACTATTTTGATCTCGCCCGCGAATACGGCGACGACCCCGTTAAAGCTTTTGCCCAAGCACAATGTGACTTTGCTATTTTCTCCTTCGACAGCGATTGGCGTTTTGCGCCCCAACGTTCGCGGGAAATAGCCAGTGCGCTGCTTGAGGCCGATAAAAATGTGGTCTATGCCGAAATCGAATCGCCGCACGGCCACGATGCCTTTTTAGTGCCCAATCAACCGCGCTACCAAGCGCTGTTTAGTAGCTATATGCAAAGAGTGGCTGCCACATGCGTTTAGATCACAAAATTATCGAAAGCTGGATTAAACCCAATGCCCGCGTTTTAGATTTAGGTTGCGGCGACGGCACCTTATTACGCAACTTAATCGACGCTAAAAATGTACGCGCTTACGGTTTGGAAATTAGTGAAGAAGGCATTTTAGCCTGCGTAAAAAAAGGCATTAACGTGCTAGAGCAAAACTTGGACGACGGTTTAACCAACGTCGCCGACCAAAGCTTTGATACGGTCATTATGTCGCAGGTACTACAAACCATGACCTACCCCGATAAGGTGTTGGCAGAGATGATGCGCGTTGGCCGCGAAGCCATCGTCACCTTCCCCAACTTCGGCCATTGGCGCGCGCGCTGGCATTTGGCAGTGGGCGGTAAGATGCCGGTTTCCGACCTTTTACCCTTTGAGTGGTACAACACGCCCAACATCCATTTTTGTACTTTTCAGGACTTTGAGGTGTTATGCAAAAAGCTTAACTACCAGATTATTGATCGCCAAGTAGCCGCCGAAACCGCGCCGGGTAAATGGTTGCATCCACTGCGCCCTAACCTGTTTGGTGAAACCGCGATTTACCGCATTCGTCGCTAAGATTCAGTTTTAAGCAAACATAAAAAAAGCAGACCCAAAGGTCTGCTTTTTTTATGATCGATGAGTAATGCTTAAACTGGCATCAACAAGAGTTTTTTACACACTGGAAGCCATGGCGGGCACACGTAAATCCATATTGTCCCAGCCGTTTTTGACTTCTGAAATCAAGCGCCGCGCTTCGCTAACAGCTTCTAACTGCTCTTCGCTATCGTTCATAGTGGCCACCAATCGGCCAATCATGTAGTCATACAACGCCGCTAAATTTTCGGCGACAGCACCACCCAATTTAAAATCAAGACTCTCACGCAATCCATTAATAATGGCTTTAAGTTTAGTCGCCAATAAAATACGGTTTTCTTCGTTGCCCGCATGAATGGCGGTAATCACCCCGCTGGCACGCTCAACGGCGCCATCCATAAGCAGCGAAATCACTTGATGTGAAGTCAGTTGCTCTATTTGTGCTTGCATAACTTCGGCAGCTTTCGTTTGTGCAATGGCCATAACAATCTCCTAGCTTTAAATGAGTAAACCTAAATGATGAATCTGCAAAACGGCAATTTTTTGCCGTTTTCGTGCAACATTGGGGTTAATGCTAGGAGTGTGCCATGTTCATTTTTTGATCTATTAAGCCCTAAAAAAAGCCGCAGAGTGCGGCCTTTTTTAGGGTGATGGAGCGTCTCAAGCCAGTACTTAAATCTCTTTTCTGAGACCCAATTGCACTGTATTACTGCTGTAGTCTTCCTGCATTAATAGGCTTTGCAGGTTAAAAAATATGGCTAAACCACGGGGGAGTACAAACGATCCGCCCAGATCAACCAGTAAGTGGCTGTCATCTTGCTCGCCTTCTTTTAACTCACTTAAAACTCCCGCCGAATAAACCTTAATCGCCGTTTGGCTCGCATTAATGTTTTGCTCGGCGGTAACCGCGAGGCGCGGTAAAAACACGCCCCAACCAAAAGTCATTGCGCGGTCAATGCTCAAGCTAAGCCCGCCTTGTAAGCGGCGATTTTTTTGGCTGCTAAAACTGCTTGGCGTCGGGTTAGCGGCGGATTCGCGCTCAATATAAGCTTCAGAATATTGATTTTGATAACTCAAAGACACGCCAGGAATAAACTGCCAAGCCCCCGTTTGGAAAATGTATTGGCCCTTAAGAAAGGCAAAGCGGTTATTGCCGACATTATCGGCAAATGCAAAGGTGTAATCTAAATCGGAATAACCTAACTGCGCTTGCAGAGATAAATGATCATTGCGGTAGGCGCCAAAACCTAACAGGCTGACATCACCCATTTCAAAATTGCCAATGTCATTAGCAAACTCCACTTCGCTTTGCGAATAGCCAACAGCCACGCCCACAGTCCAATTGTTATTCCAGACTAAATCGGCACCTAGGGTGGCGCCATTAAGGCTGTCATCAAAACCTTTTTGCAGGTTGTCAGCATCGACACTCGCGTCTTGCTCACCACGGCGACTATTAATGCTGACAAACACGCCACCAAAGTCAATGCCACCATCACCTGCCGCGCCACCTAATAAACCATTTACCCGCGCAACGTCTTTGTCATTGAGTGAGGCATAACTACCGCCATCCAAAAATTGCGAAACTGCCTCGCGGTGGTTGCGAATAACATTGCTTGCCGCTTGGGGTTTCGCCCCTACAATGCTGGCCGCAGTGACCACGCCAGCCTCGGCGGTAACCCTAATGGATACTAGCGCTGTGGCTTGCTCGCCGGCGCTGTTGCTGATGGTGTAACGAAACGCATCGGCACCATAAAAACCCGTATTAGGCTGGTAGCGCACGCCATCCTCAGCGACTGTTACTGTGCCGTTGGCAGGCGCAGTGGTCGAGACTACCGCCAAACCATCTTGGTCGCTGGAGTCATTAAATAACACATCAATAACAACGGCGGTATTTTGTGGAACTTGACGACTATCTTCAACCGCCGTAATAGCCGCAAAGGCGGGAGCGGTTACAAGCGTTGAGGCGATTAATGCAGAAAGAGTGCGACGAGTAAAAATCATAGGAAATCCATTTAAATTGAGGACAGTAAAACAGCCGCATTCTAACCAACTTTGGCACTTCAAAACAATTGTCGAGATATCTGCCAATACCGATTTAAACGTCTTAAGTTAAAGGTAAGTAATGGCTTTGATATACCAATAAAATTCGCCAGCGTCTGTTTTAACAATAACTTCATCATCCACCGCTTTACCCAACAACGCCCTCGCCATGGGCGAGTCGACAGAAATGTAGTCTTTGGTTTCAAAAATCTCGTCGTAACCTACGATGCGAAAACGCTTGCCGTCACCGTCTTCATTTTCAATATCCACCCAAGCACCAAAAAAGACTTTGCCTTCTTGCTCTTTGGAGTAATTAACGACTTTGAGTTCTTCCAGTCTTTTGCGAATGTAACGCACACGGCGGTCTATCTCGCGCAGGCGCTTTTTATTGTATTGATAATCGGCATTTTCGCTGCGATCACCGAGACTAGCCGCCCATGCTACTTTTTGAGTAGTCTCGGGGCGCTCAATCCGCCATAACTGATCAAGCTCCGCTTTTAAGGCATCACATCCCAGAGCGGTAATTAAGGCAGTTCTCGTGGGCGGCATATCATTACTTGAGTTATTTCGCACGCGAAAATAATCGCAAAAAGTTTTTGGTTGTTTGCTCGGCTAAGGCTTCGTAACTCAAACCTTTAAGCTGTGCCACATACTCGGCAACTTCGCGCACATACGCAGGCATGTTGGGCTTGCCACGGTAGGGAATGGGCGCTAAATAAGGCGAATCAGTTTCGACCAGTAAATAATCCAACGGCATTTTACGTACCACATCGCGTATCTCGTCGGCATTTTTAAACGTCACAATGCCCGAGATGGAGATATAAAAATTCATATCAATGGCCTTTTTGGCCATTTCCCAATCCTCGGTAAAGCAATGCATAACACCAGAGTATTCGCGGTTGGCGTGGGCGGCAATTAACGCCAGCGTGTCCTCTTTAGCATTGCGGGTATGCACAATTACGGGCAAACCTTCGGCAGCGCCCACATCTAAATGATGGATAAAACTTTGTTTTTGCTCGGCGATATGCTCGGTACTGTGAAAATAATCCAACCCCGATTCACCCAGCGCCACCACCTTGGGCGCACGACTCCATTGCAAGAGCGTAGCTGGCGCCACCACTGTATCGGCCACATCACAGGGGTGAATACCGACCGAAGCAAAAACATTATCGTGCGCCGCCGCAATATCCAGCACCGCTTGGCGGTTGGTTTCGCTAATACACACGCATAAAAAACGCGATACGCCACGCGCTTCGGCTTGCGCCAACGCGGTGCTTAGGCTGTTGTCGCTTTTGGTCAGATCAATTCTATCGAGATGGCAATGGGAGTCGGTGAGCATTCAAATACCTTATTTTTTCTTTGACTGCAGCTTTCGATCTGCACTGTGATTTAAAAACGCCGTGTGCTTAAAAGTGAATATCACAAAATAGCAAAAGGGCCAAAACAGGCCCTTTGAATGTGTTTATATGCGCAATATAAAACTACATGGTATGCGTCGGTCGGTCTGACGTTAATGAACCCGCTAGATAGGTTTCGATTTTGCGGTTAGCCACATCATCATCGCTATCAAACTGCACACCAATTCCTGCAGCGCGATTACCTTGCGCGCCCTTAGGGGTAATCCAAACCACCTTGCCCGCCACGGGGATTTTTTCCGCCTCGTCCATAAGGTTAAGCAGCATAAAAACCTCATCACCCAAGCCATAGATTTTATTGGTGGGTATAAACAAGCCCCCATTTTTAATAAACGGCATATAGGCCGCATAAAGTACGGCTTTATCACGAATGGTTAATGACAATATTCCGTTACGAGCTCCACCTATACCTTGCATAACTTTTGCCTCTCATTATTTTTCTGTTTCTACCTTAACCACTGCCAACAAGATAAAACTTGGCGAACCGGCATGATTACAATAGAGCTTTATCGAGCAATCCCGCTTTTATGTTTTATGTACTAAATCCAGCATCTGTTGTATTTTTAAAAAACGGCATTCTAACGAAAAAGCTTGCCGTTTAACGCGATGCATAGCGACTTTTTGTCTTCGCCCCTGCATCTAAACCCGCTTTTAACCCTAACAAGACTAGCAAAAACTCTTCACAAGCTAATACCTTATTAGGATTACTGCCCGAATACAGCTGCGCTAACCGTGTTTGCACCGCATCCAACAACGTAAAACGCGCTGCCATAGGATATGCCGTAAAAGCCTGTGCACTTTGTCCCGTTACAAATTGAGCATTGAAATTATGCCTGATTGATGCCTGCAGCCAATGCTGAACAAAACCAAAAAAAACGACAAGATCATAACTGGCCATTTTTTTAGCACCATCAATCGGCGATAAGTCACCCTTGATGACATCGTTTAAGCAATGATCAGCCTCATTGAATACCGCCATCAAACCGCTTTGTGACCATTGCAGCGCTTTAACGGGGCCGCCCGCTGCGGTTAATAAGGCTTCGGCATTGGGCAGCGAATGATCATTTAACCAGTCGAGAGCTTGTGGATATGTAGGCGCCACTAAAGCAAGTTGCGAGGTTCTGGAGCGAATGGTAGGCAATACCCGCGCAATCTGATAGCTCACCAAAATAAACACGGTATCGCCCGAAGGTTCCTCAAGATTTTTGAGCAGCGCGTTAGAGGCCTCGATATTCATCGCTTCGGTTGGCGTTAGTACAATCACTTTGCGCCCGCCCTGTTGCGCCGTATTGGCGACACGCTGCGCTAGCTCGCGTATCTGGGCGATTTTAATCACACTACTGCCCTCCTCTGGCGCCACCAAAATAAAGTCGGGATGTGTGCCAGCTATAAGTAATTCACAGCCTCGGCAGCGCCCGCAAGCACGTGATTCAAGCGGGCTGCGACACAATAAAAACTGTGCAAAGGCAGCGGCCAACTCTGCGGCACCTATACCATCGGTGCCTTTGAATAACAACGCGTGAGGTAAACGATTGACTCTGACCTGCTCAGTTAATTGCTGCCAGATTGTCGAGAACCAAGGGAACGGCGGTTGCGCTAAAAGAAGGGCGTTGGACATATGATTCAAAACAACTGACAAAGGAAAAGTTATTCAGCATACCAGCGCGCGCGCTTTCTTGCGATAATCACGCTTTTTTGGCGTTGTGATGATTAGGATTATTTTTGAAGACGAGCATTTATTGGTGCTCAACAAGCCCCCAGGCATTTTAAGTGTGCCGGGTAAAACCGAGCCCGATTGTCTACAAGCAAGAGCTATGATCTACAACCCTAACTGCCGCGCCATCCACCGCCTGGATATGGCGACTTCAGGGTTGTTGATTTTTGCCAAAAACCACGCAGCACTACGCGCGATGAGTACCGCTTTTGAAACCCGCAAAGTGAGCAAAACCTACCATACTATTGTTCAGGGCTTGCCTGCGCAAGATCAAGGCTTAATCGACCAACCTTTGCGCTGCGACTGGCCGAATCGCCCCAAACAGATGATTTGTTATGAGCACGGCCGCACCTCACAAACGCGCTATAGCGTCATCACTCGCCATCACGCAAAAGCTGCAGCCTTGATGTATTTATACCCGATAACAGGAAGATCGCATCAACTAAGAGTGCATTGTGAACACTTGGGCCACCCCATTCTGGGCGACCAACTCTACGGTAACGAAGCGTCACGCGCGGCTGCACCACGTTTATTGTTGCATGCCGCAGAGCTAAGTTTTGAGCATCCAGTTAGTCAAAAAACAATGGCGCTGAGCTGCCCATCGGGATTTGAAAATTTTGCAGAGGAGGCCACCTAAACTGTGGCTATTGAGATAAACCTAAAAAGAGAAAAGAAGGGATAAAACCACGCACCATTAAGGGTAAATATGCCGATTCACACGATTACATCAGTTGGCGCTCAGTAGTTTTTTTGATCAGCACTAAATCTTGGAACTCACGCAGTGATACACCAAACGAACCATCGCGATGAACCTTTCGTACCAAATAATCTTTACTGAGCGTGCTTTGCTCAATTAACGCCAAGTTAAAAATTAGCGGTTTGGGCAGACGTTCTTTTTCGGCATTAAGAATCACGGCGACGACCGGTAAATGCCTAAAGCTGGGATTAACTTCAATCACAACGGCGATTTGGCCCGAGCACAGCTCGACCAAACTGCCGGGTGGGTACAGCCCAACCGTCTCTAAAAATGCTAAAGCTAAACGCTCATCAAATTGCTTTCCGCGTTCGTTATAGATAATTTTCAGCGCTTCTGTGGCCGTTCTTGCTTTTTGATAACAGCGATCAGCGGTCATCGCATCGTAAGCATCAACAATCGAAATAATTTTGGAAAATAACGAAAGACTATCACCCGGTAACTTGCGAGGATAGCCAGTGCCGTCGATACGCTCATGATGACTGTATGCAACATCAATGGCGCCCGTATAAATATTGCCAGCACTTAAAAGTAAATTGCGGCCATGGATGGTATGGGCCATCATCATGCGCATTTCTCTGGGAGTTAATTTTGAAGGTTTATTAAGCACTTGCGATGGGACACGCATTTTACCGACATCATGCAACAATCCGCACAAGCCCAAATACTGGAGATCTTGCTCGCTCATGCCTAAATGCCGACCAAATGCTACAGCCAAAATACATACGTTCAAACAATGCTCGGCCGTATATTCACTCTCACTGCGTAAGCGCGTCATCCACATTAAGGCATCAGGGTGGCGAATCACTGATTGAACACATTCGTTAACCGTCGCTTTGGCCGCTTCGGTATTAATAATGCCGCCGAGCTGGATATCATCTAATAGCGTTTTTGTGAGGGTTCGTGCTTGACCAAATACCCCAGTACTGCGTTGATGCTCCTGAAAAATGTCTTCGCGGCGAGGGTGAGGATGAGTTGCCGGATCAAAAGTTGGGGTAGAGCCCGAACTACCACCTACAATCGCCTTACGAGTGATATCAACCCAGACGTGCTCGCAATATTGGCTGACGGTGTCAACATCACCATGGGTCTCTATATAAAAACCTTGCATTAAGAATGGCGTATCTAGCCAATCTCGATCGAGCCTTGACACATACATCCCTGTGCGCAGCTCGGAAACATGAAGCTTGACCGTTTTATCAGACATTCCAATACCTTAGGCGATTCATACTCATTAAAGCGACCAAAAGCCACGCACATTCCAATGTAGTGGATACCCCTATCAATGCCAATAAGCAAGTCACAATCATAACCGACTCAGCGACTCTACAACCGAAGAACAGACATAAGTCACATTATCTTGCGTTAACCCAGCAATACTTGCACGCGAAGAACTCAACATATAGATGCCTTTTTCCTGAGCTAGCCACTCCACCTGCGTCGCCGTAAGACCTAAAAATGAAAACATCCCTTTTTGCTCAACGACAAAATTAAAGCGCTCATACCCTAAATGCTGCATAGCCAGCACAAACTTTACCCTAAGATCCGAAATACGTGTGCGCATTTCGGCCACCTCCTGTAACCATTCAGCTTTTAATTCTTCGCTGGACAATATATTGGCAACGATCTCGGCCCCATGATTAGGCGGCATAGAGTAAATGCCTCGTACTATAGACAAAAAATGGCTTTGAACCTTCGCTGCAGCACTTTGAGAGGCAGAAAGTGCAGCGACTAATCCAACTCGCTCACGGTATAACCCAAAATTTTTCGAGCAAGATACTGCCACTAACATTTCGGGCAGTTTGGAAGCCATATATCGAAGCCCACAGGCATCCTCATCCACACTAACACCAAAGCCTTGGTAAGCCATATCCACAAACGGTAACAATGAGTTTTCGAGGCAAAGCTCGGTCAGCCATTGCCATTGTTGCATGCTTAAATCAACACCCGAAGGATTGTGACAACACGCATGTAATAACACCACATCGCCCGCCTTAGCTTGCAACAACGTCGCCTGCATTGCAGGCCAATCCAACTGTGTTTGCGCGGAGTCCAAATAAGGGTATTTTTTTAAGCTCAAGCCAGCATTGCCGAGCAATGGAATATGGTTACCCCATGTGGGATCACTAACCCATAACACGGTATCGGGCTTGGCAACACGGATCAGTTCCGCCGCAATACGCAAAGCACCGCAGCCGCCAGGGGTTTGTACCGCCGCCAAACGACCACCCTGCCCCAGTAAAACATCACCAAAAACCAACTCGCTCATGCCCGCAATAAAATCTGCACTACCTGCAGGGGCCACATAAGACTTAGTGGTTTGATGAGCAATTAACCGAGCCTCTGCTTTTTGCACAGAGCTAAGCACTGGCGTCAAGCCTTGATCATTTTTATAAACACCCACACCTAAATCGACTTTACTCACTCTAGAATCATTACGATACAACTGCATAAGCCCAAGGATTGGATCAACAGGCAATAAAGAAAGAGTCTCAAACATATATTCACTATTTATTGATTAAAGGTTATTGATTAAAGAGAGCCAAAGAGACATGGCCATAAGCATAAAACGAATAAATGTGGTAAAGGATAACATTTGAATAATTGCAGGAGAACAACCGAATCGCGGCCAAGCACTCTATTTGTTAAAAACACATCACGCCGTTAAAAACACATCACGCCATTAAAAACACATCACGCCGTTAAAAACACATCGCGCTGTTTATCCTGCATAAAAAAGCAACCTGTCTATACTTGCTGAACACACCGCTTTTTATGCGCTTTCACAAGGTTGCTCGATGGTTGTTGATATGTCTAAAAATGGCGATTTAAGTTGTTTGGCCGAGTACCTCGTTCGGTTAAATAAAACAACGCCTGTGACTTTCATAGATACAGTCAATTTATCTAGCGGTGTTATTTGTGCGGGTGATTGCTTTAATGACGAGAAGGTAGCGATGTTTCAAGACGAAAGCATCGACGGTAATTTTTTAGCACTCTTAAACTTTGCACAGGCATTAAATGCAGCAACGCTATTAAAAGACCTACAAGTGATGGTCAACGCGGATACTGCTTTAATTTCTTTTGCAGAAAAATATACCCACTGGAGCGATATTGCTAATGCGGTGGCTTATCTATCAAAAAACCCTTCGGCAATGAAGTGGCTAACCTTATTAAAAGATCAGTTACCTAAGGTATATAACCAGGCGCTCTTTTGCGCTTGGTTGGGCGCTACGCTTATTCAGGATTTAAAGCGCTCGGAACGCGACGCCTGCAATTTGTTTTTTTTGGCAATGATGCATGATATTGGCCTGCTACATTTACCAATCAGCGTGGTACACGATCAATCAACTTTTTTCATTTCGTCATTAAATTTGCTACAAAATCATCCGATGCTGAGTTTTGGCGCACTTAAAACCTGTGCACTTGACTTGCCTAGCGATATGCTAATGTCGGTTATGGAGCATCACGAAAAACTTGACGGCACGGGATACCCGCTAGGAAAAAACAGTAAAAAAATCAGTCGTTATGGTCACTGGCTGGCATTTTTAGATTCAATTAATGGCATCTATACCAAACGCCTTAAAAACAGTGGTCGATCCCTGCGCGATTTAATTGCCATGGTGCAAATGAATGGCCATGGGCGTTTTGGCGTTTTAGGTAAAAAGTTTATTGAGTGCTTAAAAGCATTGCCCGAATGCCATGTGCGAGTGGTTCCTAATGTTCTAATGCCTCACCTTATTCAGGCCGTACGAGACCATAATGGTTATTTATCCAGCAGCGTGACGATTATGAATACCATTGCCCAAGAGATTGGTTTTCACCATGATGACACCCGCATGCATAGCCTACAAAACGCAATAATTCATATCAATATTTCTATTACTCAATCGGGCATTATTAATCCCGCGTATATGCGCTGGCTTGATCAGGTTGAGGCAGAAGGCTTGGAACATGCTTATCGCGAAGTGGAAGATGTTTATTTGATGATGCATGAAGTCATTTACCATGTGATTAAATTGCGCAGGCAAATAGAGCTGTTTTTACATTCGCTTGCCGATGCCACTGACTCCTATTATTTACGCAAAGGTTTAGAGCGTTTAGAGCGTATTGTAATGCCCAAATTACACCCCAATCTCGAGCCATTTTGGATAGCGAGCGTAAAGTAGGTACATCGGCAAAACTGATGAGATTGTTATCGATATTTTTACTGTTGTTTTGTTGCTTTCGTTTTCCTTTCGTTTTTATAGTGCGGCTTTGAATCTATTTAATTAAGGTATGGAGCAGCGCCATGAATTCTTCAGCTAGTTTCATTGCAGCCGTTGTGCAAATGATCAGTTCACCCCGTCTTGAAGATAACTTAACTTCAGCCAAAAAATTAATCCAGCAAGCCGCACTTCAAGGCGCCAACTTAGTTGTGCTACCCGAAAACTTTGCACTGCTTGGTAATACGCTGGGTCGCCAATACGGCTGCGCAGAAGAGTTACCCGATGCCCCGATTCGACTTTTTTTATCCCGCTGCGCACGTGATTATGGAATATGGTTAATTGGCGGCACCACTCCACGGGTTAAAGCGATTGATGGAATTGCTGAAGCTATTGCCCCCAAAACGTTTGCAGCTAGCCATGCTTATAACCCGCGCGGTGAAGAGGTTGGGCGCTACGATAAAATTCATCTATTTGATGCCAACGTGAAGGATTCGGTCGGCACTTATCGCGAATCAGACGCTATGGCACCTGGCAGCCAGATAGGAATGGTTGACACAGAATGGGGCGCACTTGGTTTAAGCGTTTGTTACGATTTGAGATTCCCCGAATATTTTAGGTTATTACAGCAACAGGGCATGCATTTTTTAGCGGTGCCATCGGCATTTACCTACAGTACCGGCGAGGCCCATTGGGAGGTATTACTGCGCGCACGCGCAATCGAAAATCAGTGTTATGTTTTTGCGGCAAACCAAGGTGGCTGGCATAACGGCACACGCCGAACTTATGGCCATTCGTGCATTATTGACCCATGGGGCACAGTGATTAGCGTTTTACCCGAAGGCGAAGGTATTGCTCTGGCTGAAATAAACCTACAATTCTTATCGGATGTGAGAAAAAAAATGCCTGTTTTTGAGCATCGAAAACTTTAATATTTTTTCACGGTAACCATTCACGTAACTATTCACGACGTTTTTAATGCGTAAAAAACCAGCGCCACCTTCATTCAGACACCATAAGCGCCTTTCTTTAAGACGCTATAAAAGCCCGAACCTCTCCAAGGTTGCGCAGAGTTTTTCTGGATTGATCGGCTTTTGAATAAAATCAAGCGCGCCTAAAGACATGACCCGCTCCTTGGCCTGAGGTTGAATATCGCCAGAAATCACAATGACTACCGCATTTAAATCGTCAGCGCGTATTGCCTCTAGCACCCCAAAACCATCAAGCACGGGCATAGTAAGATCCAAAAATACAATCTCGCCCTTACCTGCACGTATGGCCGCCAAGCCCTCGGCGCCGTTAACCGCAAAGGTTATCTCTACATCCCAAGAGGCTGGCAGGGATTTTTGAACCTGCTTGCGCGCCATGTTGGAGTCATCACAAATAAGTAGCGGCGTTGCCATAGTATAAAAACCTTAAAGTAGATCACTGGAGTATAGGCGGCGACGCAAAAAAACCAATTGTAAGCACGCCTAAATACTCAAATACACAAATAAACAAATACACATTATCTATGCGTCCCTGCCCCTATTAGCCATTCATTAAGCCACTGCTGAGCGTGCAAACAATTCGCTTAACTTTAAGGTTAAGGCTTTTTGTGATGCCTCGGCCGCTTGTTGTCTGTGCACCATAAAAACAGTTACCCAAGGCGCATGCGGTAGCTTTTGCAGTTTTTTAGGTAGATCACCAATGGGCGTACCTAACAACAGCGTCAAGTCCCATAGGGTGACTGACTCAAAACTGCGAATAAAGGTGTAATCCCCCGTATGCGTTTCGACAATCCATCGACCGCTGAGCAGCGCTTCACGCAGTTTTTGCCAATGCACAACGCCAACCCCTAAACGATAACAATCCTTATCTCTAACCACACGCCCCTCTTGATGGCAGCGGTAAAATAGTGCCAAACACTCCACCGCTAAAAATAAGTCAGTTTTGCGTCCTTCCAGATGTACGTAATTACGCTCTGATAAGGTCCGAACCAAAATAGCCCCCGACAAAACAATGGTCCAGAGTGCATTCAACCAAATTAAAAACAGTGGCACCACGGCAAAAGCCCCATAAACCAATTCAAAACTCGTGGTGGCTACAAATTTAGCAAACAGCATTTTTAATAATTCAAAACAAATAGCCGTAACGCCGCCGCCAATAAAAGCGTATTTGATAGGCACATGGCAATTAGGTACCGTAGTAAAAAGCAGCGCAAATACCAAGGTCATAATAAAAATAGGTAGAAAACGGAATAAAATGGGGATCACACCAATCACATCATATTCGTTAAAAAACAATTTTAACGACAACAAATAGGTGCTCATCGCAAGGGTAATGGCCAGCAAAATTGGTCCTATGCTCAACACCGCCCAATAACGCAAATACTTAATAAACCCTCGGCGTGGCTGCGTAACTCCCCAAATAGTATTAAAGTTTTTTTCGATATTCGTCAGCATCAAAACGGCGGTAATTAGTAGCATTCCCACGCCCGGCAGAGTTAAGTTGCGTGCCTGCTGCGAAAAGTTTTGTAAATAGGTTTGCAATGATTGACTGGATGCAGGCAACAAATTGGCAAAAATCGCGCCTTGCAATTGGCTCGACAAGCCATCAAACGCAGGCACCAAAGAAAACACCGAATAAAAAACCATCAATAAAGGTACTAATGCAAATAGCGTCATATAGGTTAAGGCCGCTGCACTTTTTTGGCATCCCGCCGACTTAAAATCGTGATATAGACTTGAGGTAAAAATCTTCATACCCAGCCAAAGTTTTTCCAAGCGATCTTTATGTGTTATCACAATAATATCCATGACCTATTAATGAGTGTGGATTAATTAAAACCTGCGCCAAGCTAGCCGCACCAAGCATTAATATCGCCGCCAGAACGATTAATGCACAGCGCCATAACTAGTCATATAAAACCACCAGAACTAGGCTAAAATGGCGCGTTTTAATCAACAGAACCGATAATTGAGATGCAAGAGTTTACCATTTATCACAATCCGCGCTGCTCAAAATCACGGCAAGCCTTAGCGCTACTCGAACAAAACGGCATAACACCCAGCGTTATTTTGTACCTACAAACGCCGCCTTCAAAAAACGAGCTTAATAAACTGCTCACTCAATTAAAGCTCAGTGCGCACGACATTATTCGTACGCAAGAGCCCGAATATAACGCGCTCAAGCTCAGCCAAGACAGCACTAAAGCTACTTTATTGGCGGCGATAATATCGACACCTAAATTGCTGCAGCGCCCCATAGTCGCCACACAATACGCAGCCGTTATTGCCCGTCCGCCCGAAAATATCCTGTCACTTATTAATATTAACGGTAACCCACCATTAAACGGCAACCCAACATGACAGCCAACATTTTGGTACTTTACTACAGCCTCAATGGCGCCACAGCATTACTGGCAAAACACATTGCACGCGGCATAAACACTATTGAGGGTGCCAAGGCTATGCTGCGCACTGTGCCTAAAGTACACGCTGCCACAGAGGCTACCGAGCCGCAAATTCCCATCAGCGGTGCGCCCTATTGCAGCCCAGAAGATTTACAACACTGTGATGGTTTGATCATGGGCAGCCCTACCCGCTTTGGCAATATGGCCGCGCCTTTAAAATATTTTTGGGATGGCACCAGCAGCGAATGGTTAAACGGCACCTTAATTAATAAACCCGCCGCTGTATTTACCTCGTCAAGTAGCTTGCACGGCGGCCAAGAGTCCACACTCTTAAGCATGTATTTACCGCTGTTACACCACGGCATGATTATCGCGGGCATTCCCTATAGCGAAAGCGCCATCCACGAAACCAAGACTGGCGGTGGACCTTACGGTGCTAGCCATGTGCGCACGAACGGCGAAGCCGCGACGCTTAGCGAACACGAACAAGCGGCATGTTTAGCCCTTGGTAAACGCATCGCCACGATTGCCTTACAACTTAAAAAATAATTTCTTTACAGCTTAAAAAATAATATTCATCATTTTTTTGTATCAACTTGATGCCATGAAACAACTTAATAACTCGTATATTTTAGGATACTCAGTGAATAATCCCTACACCGCACAACTTAAGTATTACCACTTGGCCGCTGTATTTTTTTACAGCAGCCTTATTGTTTTATTTACCGCACACCAATGGTTTCGTGCCGAAGGTATCAGCATGGTGCAATGGTGCGTGCAATGTATTCCTCTGCTTATTTTTTGGTTTGGCTTACGCAAGCGCCACCAACGCAGTTATCAATATTTATGTTTTGTGGTGCTGATGTATTTTATTAACGGTGTTGTGGGTGTCATGCGCCCAACGCCTGACTATTTTGATTGGATATTATTAATGGCTAGCGTCGGATTATTTATAGCCTGCATGATGGCCGCGCGCGCGCAATACAAACAATACGTGTTTAATACCGATGCGGTTAAGGTCGAAGTCTTAAATACCGAAACGATTTAATAACAAGCTCTTTTGTACCTACCTAACTAATCAATACAACTCATCACATCACAAGGACTCTTATGAGCCAAACAACCTCATCCAATATTTTTGTCCGCATTTGGTGTTTTTTTTGGAACGTTATCAGCTGGATTCGCATTAGCGTTTTAAATATTATTTTTTTGATAGTGTTATTTATCGTCATAACCGCCGTCATTGGCGCCATGCCTAAACCTATTGATAGCAAAGGTCCATTATTACTCGTCCCGTCCGGCCAATTGGTGGATCAATTAAGCTACCAAGCACCACTGAATGTTTTGTCGCAACAAGATAAAGCACCCGAAACACTGCTGCGTGATTTAATCGATACCATTAACAGCGCCGCCTTAGATGATCGTGTAACCGCATTAATTTTAAAGCTGGATGATCTTAACGGCGGCGGCATCAGCAAAATTCAAGAACTTGGCCAAGCCATCGATTTTTTTAAATTACAAAACAAGCCCGTGTTTGCTTACAGCAATAATTTTAATCAGCAACAATATTTTTTGGCCAGTTACGCTAACGATATTTACATGCATGACATGGGCAGCGTGGCAATTACAGGCTTTGGCTTATACCGCAATTATTTTAAAGGTCTGATTGCCAAGCTCGGCATTAATGTGCATGTATTTAAATCGGGTACTTTTAAGGATTTTGTTGAACCCTACATTCGCGAAGACATGTCTGAAGCTTCGCGTAGCCACAATACCGAATGGATTACCGCACTGTGGCAAGGCTACAGCGAACACATCGAAGCACGTCGCCAGCTCGAAAAAGGTAGCTTGGATAAGGCTATAAAAAATTACGGCCAAATGTTAATCGACAACAAAGGCGATACCGCACTGCTAGCCTTAAACTTTCATTTAGTCGATAAAATAGGCTCTAAGCAATCATTAATTGATGATTTTAAAGCGCGCTTTGGCACCAGCAAAGACCCGCAAAAACCCTTTAATTTTATTGATGCGGCTAGCTACCAACAAGAACTCGCTATAGCCAAACTACAACAGGAAAAAGGCAATATTGGTTTAATTGTGGCCGCTGGCACCATTAGCGATGGCGAGCAACCCGAAGGCAGTATTGGCGGCGATAGTTTGTCGCAATTAATTCGTAAAGCACGCGATGATAAAGATATTAAAGCGGTGGTGATTCGTGTAGATAGCGGCGGCGGTAGCGCTTTTGCATCAGAATTAATTCGCCAAGAAATTCAAGCAACCCGCGACAATGGCAAACCTGTTTATATTTCTATGGGCAGCGTGAGCGCCTCGGGAGGTTATTGGTTAGCGACGGGCGCCGATCAAATATGGGCAACGCCAACTACAATCACCGGCTCTATTGGCGTTTTTAGTATTGTGCCCACATTCGAAAACACCTTAAATAAAGTCGGTATAAGCTCGGACGGTTTAGCCACCAGCGAATTAGCCGGTATTTATCAATTAGATCGCCCGATGTCGGCAACTGCCGAACAAGTTTTTCAATTAAGCGTGGAATCTATTTACCAAAAGTTTTTATTGTTGTGCGCCAATGCCCGTAAAACCAATGTTCAAGAAATCGAAAAAGTGGCCGAAGGTCGCGTATGGCTGGGGCAAAAAGCACAGACCTTAAATTTGGTTGATCATTTAGGTTCGCTTAATGATGTAATTACCGCAATTGCAAAAGATTCAGACATTACGACACCCAGTATTGTTTTAATTGAACGCGACCTTAGCCCTACCGAAGCCATCATTAAAAGTCTGATGCAAACGACTAAGGCTTACACGGGCAGCGCATTATTTAAACAGTCCACAGGTGCAACGGTGCAATGGCTTAAACAACTCGATAGCGAACTCGAAAAAAATCCTTTAGCGATATTAATTCAGGATCAACTTGCGAATTCGCAACAACAAAAAGTTTACGCCGCTTGCCCCGACTGCTCGGTCCACTAACAAAGGATATCGCTCGTAAAAAACGACAACACACAGGCATCCTCCTAACCTTTTTCGGTAGTATAACCATGCAGCCCCATAGCCTAACTCCGAAAAAAGGATTGATCGCGCTTTATACCGCCACCTGTATTTTAGGCATTAATGGTGTGTTATCTAAAGCGATTGCGTTGGATGCCATTACGATTACATTTATGCGCTGTGTTATTGCTTTTGCAGCACTGGCGATTATTTTGCTGGCGCAAAAAAGTAAAAATCTTTTTAAGTTAAACGATAATCGTAATTTTATTTTTGTTTTAATTATCGGCGCGCTAATGTCGGTGCATTGGAGTAGCTTTTTCCATTCTATGCAAATATCTACCGTCGCCATTGGCATACTCGCACACTACAGCTACCCCGTAATTACCGTTATTGTTGAACCACTTTTAGATAAAAAGCTCCCGCGCCCACAAGATATGGGCGCAGCACTTTTGGTGGTTATTGGCGTCGCATTAATTGCACCCTCGTGGGACATCCATGGATCGGCGGTTGCTGGCGTATTATTTGGATTGTTATCGGCAATCACCTGGGCAGCGCGCAATATTATTACGCGTCGTTATTTATCAAAAGAAGCCGGCCAAAGCATTATGACCTACCAACTTTTGGTGATTATTATTTTTACCGCAGGCTTTGCCAATACCGGCGCCATTGCGAATGCCAGCACTCAAACCTGGTTAATGCTGTTGTTATTGGGCATCGTTAGTACAGCTATTGGCCATACCTTGGTGGTGATTAGCTTGCGTGTGCTGAGTGCAAAATCAGTTAGCCTGATCAGTTGTTTACAACCGCCGATTGCTATTGCTCTTAGCGGGTTAATTTTGCATGAATTCCCCGCACTCACCACGCTTTTAGGCGGCACGCTTATTTTATGCGTAGCTTTTTACGAAGCCATAAAAATTAAAACTCAGCAGCAAACTTAATCGCTCGCCTAGCCTTAACTTAAATTTTTAATTTTAGAAAATAATTGCCATGTTTAATGCAAAAAATAGTCGCCGCCCAATTGGGCTTTTTTATGGTAGCTCTACCTGCTACACCCAAATGAGCGCCGATAAAATTGCCGCGCAATTTAATGAAGGCCAAGTTGATATTTTTAATATTGCCGACGAGCCGTTAAATAGCAGCCAATTTTATGATTATTTAATTTTTGGCATTCCCACTTGGGACTATGGCGAGCTGCAAGAAGACTGGGAAGATGTTTGGGAAGAATTAGACAGCCTCGATTTAAAGCACTGCACCGTAGCGCTTTATGGTCAAGGCGATCAAGAGGGTTACCCCGAATGGTTTTTGGATGCTATGGGTTATTTACACCACAAGCTCCAGCAAGCGGGCGCGCGCATGGTGGGTTATTGGCCCATCGAGGGTTATGATTTTGAAGGTTCAAAAGCTTTAACCGACGACGGCCAATACTTTGTTGGCCTCGCACTCGATGACGAAACTCAATTTAGCCAATCAGAACAACGTATTCGCGAATGGTGCTTACAACTGCAACAGGATTATGGATTCCCTATTCACCGTGGCTAACAGCACAAGTAGCGCTGCGCTTGCGCATAGCCGCCGAGTATTTTTAGAGGGCAGCCAATTGCCCGTACGTTTTGCCGCGCTGGCGCCCTACGCGGTTTTTACCCTTGGCGAAATTGGCTTTGGGTGCGGCCTTAATTTTTTAAGCACCTGGCAGTTGTGGCAAAAAAGCGCCCACAAAGACGCACGACTGCACTTTATAAGCCTCGAAAAAACCCCGCTAACGCCCGCAAAAATTGCTCATGCACTGGCATTATTCCCCGAACTTGCGCTACTGCGCGAAAGCTTACTGGCACTCTACCCTTTTCCTGCCGACAACCCTGTTAATCGTCTCTATTTTGATAAAGGCCGCGTGCAATTAACCTTAATTTTTGGCGATGTCGCCGACGGTTTAAATGAATGGCTGCCGAGCCTGCAATGCGGCCAAAAAGTACAAGCGCTGCAGGCGCACTACGGGCCCGAGTTTCGCTATTGTGACGCATGGTTTTTGCCCGAGACCGGCCAAAGCGCTACAGCTATGACGCCCGCGTTATTTGCCATACTTGCCAAGCTCAGCCATCAACACACGACCTTTACACCCGCAAAAAATGCAATAACCTTAGCGCCAGAGCATCCACAAAACAGCGATTACACCTCTTTCCCTCGACACTACAATTTTTCCGAAAGCTGGCATTTATTGCCGTCACAAGCATCAAAGCTCAGCGAATCAACACCCGAGCAAGTTTCTAACACTCGACCCTCTGTTGCCGTGATGGGTGCGGGACTCGCCGGCTGCCACAGTGCGCGCGCACTCGCCGAGCGTGGCTACAAGGTCACGGTTTACGAGGGCGCCGAGCATATTGCGGCAGGCGCCAGCGGTAATCCGCAGGGCGTGGTTTACACACGTTTTTCGCATGAAAAAAATGCGCTAGCGCAATTTAATGTGGCCGCACTGCGCTTTGCTGATGGTTTATATCAGCAGGGTTATTACGGCACGAGCGGCGAGCACACAGGGGTTTTTCAGCAAGAAGAAGACGCCCAAGCGCGCGCCGATGCACAGCGTACAACCGCTCACGAAGTCGCGCTCAAGTACCACGAAAACCCGCGTTTTGCACACGCCATTAGTACCACCCAAGCTAAAACACGGGTGTGTGATAAGGTCGTTCATCCAGGATTATTCACCCACTTTGGCGGCTGGATGCGGCCCGATGCACTTTGCGCACAACTGCTCGACCACCCCAATATTAGGCTGCAGCTGGCACACAGATTAAACGCGCTCGAACACATACCGAGTCCACTTAATCCCTCAACAGCCAGATGGCAAATGACTTTTGATGAGCAACCCAACGCCACGGCGGATATCGTGATTATCGCCACCGCCGGAGCCGCCATAGCCTTGCCACAGTTGGCACATTTACCCACCAAAAATATTCGTGGGCAAATGAGTTACCTCCAGTTGCCCGCACATTCAGCGCCCAACCTGCAAGCACCTGCCTGTGGTGAGGGCTATGTGGGCCCAGCATTTAGCGATAAGCAACATCAAACGCGCGATCAAACACCTCAAGTAACCCTCTGCTTTGGCGCCACTTTTGATGTTAAACAACACAGCCTCGACGTGATCGAAATTGATAACCACAAAAATACGCAGATGCTCAAAAGCTTACTGCCTGGCTTTAATTTACCCGCTAGTGCACAACTTAAAGGCCGAGCGTCGCTGCGTTGCTCGACGCCAGACTACCTACCTTTAATTGGCCCAGTGCCCAATATTGCGCCCTTTATGGAAACTTTTAGCGATTACCGCAAAAGCAAAAATTGGCGTATTGATGCCCTCGGCCAATATCACCCCAACCTTTATATGAGTGTGGGTCACGGTTCGCGCGGCTTAACTTACACGCCTTTAGCTGCCGAACTGCTCGCGTGCTTAATCAATGGCGAGCCCATTCCTATAGCCGAATCGCTCTACAAACACTGCCATCCGGCGCGTTTTACGCTTCGTAATCTGATTCGTAATAAGTGGTAGGTTGGAAAGAGGAAGGTGGTGAGCGGAAAGTGGAAAATGATTGGGTTAACGCGCAAGGCGTTCGATAGCCGCAACACGTCGGTGACAGGCTGAACAGAAAGGCCCAGAACATAACTGCGCAACGGCATTTCTGTGTGAAATTGACGGGATGCTGAATGGTTACAAAGAAATAACCAAACGAAATATTTCTGGGAACAAAGGACATAACAATAGAAGATCGCGGGGGGGTGGGGGGTGGGGTAATAGGGGGTTAATCCTCCCAAACCCAGCGCAACGGCTCACCAAAATCATCTTTAATGAGTATCTTTTTGGGGCGGGGAACTCGGGGAGCAGGCACTAAAATGCCTTTTTTACGAGCCTCTAAGTTTTGAATCTCGGCATTAACCAGCGTTCTCGCCGTGGCAGCCGTTTGCCCCGCAAAGCCTTGAGCAAACAAATTACGGTTATCGACAATTGCACTCGCGCCACGAGGGACATCCAAAACTTCACCACCTTGAGAGAGGTAACTATTCATCGCGTCTTCAAGCTCGGCGCGGATTTGTGCTTTTGTCTTTAGGGGTTTCATGGCTCACTTACGGCAGGGAAAACACCACACACCTTAGCCTTAAATAACGTGTAAATAAAGGCGCCATACCTAAGCACTCAAAAGCCCTAGGCAAATCGTTTTAGCCACCCAAGCGGGCTCGACGCGGCTGTTGATGTCGAGGTAGTTGATCTTGATGTTGAAGTTGAAGTTGAATGACGCTCTAGCGCCGTCAATAAATCGCGAGCGCGCATCGGTTTATGCACCACTGTTTTTTGTGGCGCAAACTGCTTTGGCTTAATCTCGGCGTGTGAATATTCAATGATCGCGACTTTATGGCCCTGCTGCCGAATAAAAATCGCTCCTTTCGGTGAGTCACTATTGACCAAATACACATCAGCTTGCGCAGGCTCTACCAACACCCACGATACTTGTTTTTGTATCGCCAAAATCGCTAACAAACTATTTAGCAGTATTAGCTCTTCGGCATTGAGGCCCACTGTTGCAAGTTTTGCTGTCATTAGGTATCTCGCTTCAGGTAAAAGGTTGATAAGCAAGCCCGCGCGCTAAACACACGCCTATAAGAATCTGGACGCATTTTGCGCATAATGAACATATTTTGCTACAGGCCAAAAGTAATGATTTAAGCGCCAACGGCACGTCTTAGCGTGAAGACTGAATACAACAAAGATCCGCGCACTGTTTTTAAACGAAATTTAAAACACGCCTTATAATTTCTTTTTGAAATATATGGCACACCTATAAATATCTATTCCTAACAATGGCGCCGTTTTCGTTGGGGTGGATTTTTATGCGCTCGCCCCCATAATGCCAAACTGACATTTTTGGGACATTGCGCCCACAGAGGGACCCAACATGACTAACGCCCAAGCCCCCAACACACCCAATTGCGACCCTTGCACCGGCGCATTGTGGCTAACCATTGTTGAAGAAGCCAAAAAACAAGCCGCTGCAGAACCTGCGCTCGCCAGTTTTTTACACGCCACCATCCTCAATCATGACAGCCTTAAAAGTGCCTTAAGTTACCACTTGGCGACCAAGCTGGGCGGTGCCGAAATTAACTCTTTACAGGTGCGCGAAATTATTGAGCAAGCGCTCAGCGGTGACGCTTCGATTGCCGATGCCGTGTGCGCCGATTTGCACGCCGTTTTCGAGCGCGACTCCGCCTGTGATAGTTTTCTGTATCCGTTGCTGTTTTTTAAAGGCTTTCAGGCACTGCAGAGTTACCGTATCGCGCACTGGCTATGGATGGCCGATCGACAATATTTAGCGTTGTTTTTTCAGAGCCGTATTGCGCTGACCTTTGGCGTCGATATTCACCCCGCCGCCAAGCTGGGCAAAGGCATCATGCTCGACCACGCTACAGGTATTGTGATTGGCGAGACCACGGTGGTCGAAGATGATGTCTCCATCATGCAAGAGGTCACTCTAGGCGGCACAGGTAAAGAATGCGGCGACCGCCACCCCAAAGTGCGGCGCGGGGTATTAATTAGTGCGGGCGCCAAAATTTTAGGCAATATCGAAATAGGCGAAAACGCTAAAATTGGCGCAGGCAGCGTGGTATTAAAACCCGTGGCCGCCCACACCACGGTGGCGGGCGTACCCGCTGTTGTTGTAGGGCAGCCGCATAGCATGTCGCCCGCCCTCGATATGAACCACCAAATAAACAGCGACCAAGATTGGGGTTAAGTCACTAAGTCACTAAGTCACTAAGTCACTAAGTCACTAAGTCACTAAGTTACTAAGTTACTAAGTTACTAAGTCACAAAACCCTAAGTCTACTCACAGGAAATCGTAAATCTGCGCAATCAAATAACGACATCGTTCCGATGCCGATTGGAGCCTACAAAGAGTATTCACGGCGTGTTTCAGCGAGCGTCACCTGTAGCAAGCGCACAACAAAAAATACTTGTAACTATTCAGCACCGAGCCTAAATGCAGTCGCGCGGTTATTTTCTGGGCCGCTCAAGCCATCCATGGGCGCTATACAAGCGCTCCCGGCGCTTAAATGCCCTGAAATCAATTTTTACGTGAATTCGCCTGATTTAATTCGATAGCTGAATAGTTACAAATACTTTTTAAAAAATTATCGCGCTAAGTAGCCGCGCGATAATTTAAGTAGCCGCGCGATAATTAAAGCGCTTAAAAAATGCAGCCTCAAGCAAAAACCACCTTCTCCCCTTCAAGCCCCGCCTGAATAATCGTACCCGGCATAAAGCGCCCCGCTAATACCGCTTGAGCTAAGGGGTTTTCGATCATTTGCACAATAACGCGCTTTAAAGGCCTTGCACCATAAACTGGATCAAATCCAATGGACGCTAATTTATCCATTAACTCATCACTTAACACCAAGCCTAAATCGCGGTCGGCCAAGCGGTTTTTGAGCAGTTGTAATTGAATAGTGGCAATGGATCGAATTTGCTCGCGGGCTAATGGATGGAATACCACAGCCTCATCAATACGATTAATAAACTCTGGCCTAAAATGGCGTGCCACAACATCCATAACCGCATCGCGCATCGCGTTGTAGCGATGGGAATTACCCTCGTTATGCTCACTTTCAGCCTCCGCATTGACATCACCAAAATCGATCATGTCAAAAGATTTATTGTTGGCTAATTCCTGAATTTTATCGCTGCCTAAATTCGATGTCATAACAATTACAGTGTTTTTAAAATCCACTGTGCGGCCTTGGCCATCGGTTAAACGACCATCATCTAAAACCTGCAATAAAATATTAAAGACATCGGGATGCGCTTTTTCGACCTCGTCCAATAAAATAACCGAATAAGGACGACGGCGTACGGCCTCGGTTAAATAACCGCCCTCCTCGTAACCCACATAACCGGGTGGTGCGCCAATTAAACGGGCGACCGAATGTTTTTCCATAAATTCCGACATATCAATACGAATAATTGCATCGGTGGTATCGAATAAAAACTCGGCCAAGGCTTTACACAATTCGGTTTTACCTACACCCGTGGGGCCTAAAAATAAAAACGAACCGTTAGGGCGCGCAGGGTCCGATAACCCCGCGCGACTGCGGCGAACGGCATTAGCCACGGCGGCAACCGCTTCGTTTTGGCCAATCACGCGTTTATGTAATTCGCTTTCCATTTTCAATAATTTATCGCGCTCGCCTTCCAGCATTTTACTCACGGGAATGCCTGTCCATTTCGAAACAACTTCGGCAATTTCTTCCTCCGTAACGCGGTTGCGCAATAATTTCATATCCAGCATTTCGGCGTGGCTGGCCATATCCAATTGTTTTTCTAATGCGGGAATAACGCCATATTGCAATTCGCTCATGCGGCCTAAATCGCTGGCGCGGCGCGCGGCTTCTAAATCAAAACGCGCTTGCTCTAATTGAGTTTTAACACCTTGCGAGCCTTGTAAAGCGGCTTTTTCGGCGCGCCAAATTTCATCAAAGTCGGCGTATTCGCGTTCGGCCGTCACTATATCTTCATCAATTTTTTGTAAGCGTTTTTTTGCCGCTTCGTCGTCGTCTTTTTTAATGGCTTCACGTTCAATTTTTAATTGAATTAAACGGCGCTCTAACCTATCCATTAATTCAGGTTTGGAGTCAATCTCCATACGAATACGGCTACCGGCTTCGTCAATTAAATCTATCGCCTTATCGGGCAATTGGCGGTCGGTAATATAGCGCTGCGATAATTTTGCAGCTGCAACAATCGCAGAATCCGAAATATCCACACCGTGATGAACCTCATAACGCTCTTTTAAGCCACGTAAAATCGCAATAGTGTCTTCTTCGCTAGGCTCCTCCACTAATACTTTTTGGAAACGGCGTTCTAGCGCGGCGTCTTTTTCAATGTATTGACGGTATTCATTGAGGGTCGTCGCACCCACGCAATGCAATTCCCCGCGAGCCAATGCAGGCTTAAGCATATTGCCCGCATCCATCGCGCCCTCGCCTTTACCGGCACCCACCATGGTATGCAATTCATCAATAAATAAAATGATGCGGCCTTCTTGTTTGCCTAATTCTTTTAACAGGTTTTTTAAGCGCTCTTCAAAATCACCACGAAATTTTGCACCGGCTAATAATGAACCTATATCTAAGGATAATAGGCGTTTACCTTTTAATCCTTCGGGGACTTCACCATTGACGATGCGCTGCGCCAAACCCTCAACAATTGCGGTTTTACCCACGCCAGGCTCGCCAATTAACACGGGATTGTTTTTGGTGCGGCGCTGCAGAACTTGAATAGTACGGCGTATTTCATCGTCGCGGCCAATAACGGGATCTAATTTGCCAGCCTCAGCACGGGCCGTTAAATCGACAGTGTATTTTTCCAAGGCTTGGCGATTGCCTTCGGCATCGGCATCTTCAATTTTTTCGCCGCCACGAATTTTTTTAATCGCTTCTTTTAAATTATTTTCGTTGCCAAAGGCTTTTAATAATTGCCCTACCCCGCTATTGGCGTCAGTAATGGCGGCTAACAAAATAGATTCGCTGGAAATAAATTTATCGCCCACTTGCTGCGCGGCTTTATCGCCCAAATTTAATAGGCGCGATAACTCTGGCGACATATGTACATCGCCGGTGGGGTTTTGAATTTTAGGTAGGTCTTCGAGTTTTTTGGTTAAGGCATTACGGAGTCCGGCCACATCGAAATTGGCTTGCGCCAATAATGGCCGCACCGCACCACCTTGTTGGTCGAGCATGGCTTGGAATAAATGCAAGCCATCTATTTGAGCGTGATCACGCCCTACCGCAAGGGATTGCGCGTCCGATAGCGCCAGTTGTAATTGGTTGGTTAAACGATCAATACGCATGAGGGTCTCCTTAGAAACACACTAAAATAAAGTACGCGCCGCTGTGATAGAGGCACTGCAGTGTTTAAAAGGATTGGGGTCGCCACTGGAAATTCAATGGCATGACAGAACCTAGGTTTGATCTAAAACAAAAGAACAGGATGATGACAAGAGCCGTGTCAAGGGGTTGCGCAGACTTTGGTGATTCAACTCAGGTTTTAAGGATTAAAAATACCGCTTAGCTATAAGGTATAAATTTTTAATGCTTAGGTAAAGTTTTGGCTAATAATTTTTTAATGCTTTTGCCTGATTGTTGTTTTTTTGCTTTGAAATTACCATTCCATAGTATTTAACATAATGGATTGCATAGTGATTAATATCGCTTTGGTGAATTACTTAATAAATACGCAAGAAAGCTGCAGATCTTAATTAAATTGGCGTTAGATATTGTTGTTGATCTAGTTTTTATTCACAGGGTTCTTGCGATCTCCTGAAACGGATTTTTGATTGAACTTCTCATTATCTGTATAAAAATCTGCGCTTAGCATTGGCGGGCATGTAATTTGTGTGCAGCGAATATGAGGCTCATTGCTAACCGGCATTAGAGTTGGCCGTTTTTACATTCCGTCTAATTTAGACTTTTTATCCAATCAAATTTGTACAAGGATTGTGACTTTTCTGCGCAATCGTAAGCTCTATAGGAGATAAGGTAAGTGAATAAAAAATCGTTTAAACGGATATTGCAATTTATTGTTATTGCGGCTGCGCTGTTGCCGAGCTTTGTTTTGGCATCAAAAATAACACCAAAAACAGCAGGAGTTAGCGTAACAGCTGCAGCTGACGCGGATGTTCTAGTTATTGGTAGGCCCAACGCTTCTGGGTATTCGGTGAATTATTTTGACTCATTCACGGTTGATCGGCCTCTGGATATTGTTACTGCCCCCCTAAATCTCTCTGCAAATAATGCGTACCTTTCTCCTAAGGTTGTCGTCATTATTTCCAATACCATCTCAATTGGCCATGCAATTACCTTGTTGGGCACTGCAACAGATATTGTTTTTATCGCGCCATCTTCTTCCGGCCAAATAATTTGTAACAACTGCGTCTTTAATAACTTGTTGCGCGGCACTTTTGCGGCAGGGTATACCTCTGCAACATTGGGTGATAGTTCGTCAGCGATCGGCAAGCTTACTACTGGGGCAAGCTCTAAAATATCGATCAATGGCCTTTATGCTCCTGGCGCGGTAGGGTTTGATATTTTCTCTAAAAGCTTAACGCTAAGTGGTGTGCTAGATACCAATCAGCCTGCAATTAAGGACGCTCGTGGCGGTGTTACAAATCTTGCCACCGGTAATTTGAAGGTCGGCTCTGGCGGATTCGATATAATTTTGGGCGAAAATGAGTGGGATTACGAAAATAATAAAATTGTTTACAGTCGACCACCTACGCAAAACAATTCGCAATGGGTCACGGGGCAAGCGACTCAAACCTTAGGTGGAACAATAAATAGTATTTATACCAAAATAAGTGCTACGGGCAACTTGGTCGTAAATTCAAAAATTAATTCAAAAGTTGATTATGCTGCGGTTGTTCCCTATCAAAACATGAGCCACGCGCCAGAAGAGTTAATTGCACTGCAAACATTAGGCTATGGCAATTTAACCGTTAAATCTACTTTAAGTAGTAATGGCCAAGTTGCAATACGCTCTGCAAATAATACTTACCTAGATCGCGCATCGATTACTGCAAATGATATACAACTGATTAGCGGTGACCTGCTGAGAAATATTGCTAGCTCAATTACTGGCACGCAAATATCAGGTGCGGCTAAGCGAATCCAAAATGAGGGTGAATTAAATGCTTTACGGGGTGTTGAACTTTGGGCCGATCAAGAAGTTGCAAATCAGTATGGCGGTAAAATCAAAGCTGCTACTGTGATTTTAAATTCAGAGCATCAAGTTGTGCGTAATGGGTCAAGAACGCCCTACCGTTCAATAGATTTAGAAACAAACTCTTTTTTAAATTTATCATCCGGTCGCTTCTTGGATTCAGCGGGTTTAAATCTTCAAAATATTGGTACATTTTACACGTTGGCATCGGGTGTGGTTACGCAGCAGGGCGGGGCAGTAATGGCTTCTAAGAATTATGCTCATATAGTAGCCGATGAAATTTATATTAATGCTGGCGCCATAGAGAATATAAACCCCTATTACTTGGCTGTAGATAATCAAAATGAAATTCAGCTGTCGCGCGAGCTGACAAACCAAGTTTCTATTTTGGCTCAAAAATATTTATCGATGTCTACTCCTGCGTCTGGCTATATTGTTAATTCTTCGGCAAATATTTCTGTGGCATCGGCTGCGGGTAAATTAAGTGCACAAACGGGGTTTTTTATTAATGATAGGTATCGAGTCACCACATTACTGAATAGACACGAGGGGTCTATAACTGATGCTATAAACGGCGTGAGTTATCCTGGCTTTACGCCTGTTTCAACCACCGAAACGACAACCACCTACATTAGTAAAACGCTTGTATACTCGCCCCCTGGTAGAATTCAGACAATGGGCAAGGCGCATGTTTCGGCGGGACTTAGCACAGGCGGCGCCATTGTAAATAGCTTGTCCTACATGGAGCTTTTTAACGAAGCAGAATTCAATTCGCCTTATTTTTTAGAGTACGGATTAAAAAATCAAGGTATATCTAAATCGTCAAAAACATACACGGGTTACTCATCAGGCTATGGTTTGACAAGCTATACGAATACCCACGCCTCTTTTTTACAAAACCCCAAAGACTTAGATTCTTTGTTTTATGTAAAAAAAGATTTTTTTGCATTGAACTCACAAGTTGATTTTATAACGCTTAATTCATTTGATTATTTTATTGATCAGGCAATTCACAAAAATTTCGCCGGGAAATACGAGTTTTCTGGTGGCGGGGTTATTGATGAGTGGGATTATTCGTACGAATGGTGGTACGAGAATGTGCGTTGGAAAACCAATGATATTGAAAGCATAAAAACAACCGGAAAAATTTTGGTCGACTCGAGTTATTCGATTGAGATTGAGTGTGATGGTAGCTATGAATGTGAACGAAGTGAGAATGGCTCTAGTTATTCCCGAACGCATGAATATAGTCTGTGGGATGAGATAGTTAAATATTACCAAGCTGTGAAAAATACAGTTGTTGAATTATTTGCCGAATGGAGTTGGTGGAATGAATAAGGGCGAAATAAAAAACATGAAAAATGTAGCTTACCAACCCAAAGCGCATCGTCGTACCTATAGATTGGCGGCATATTTGTTGTGCTTTCTTGCGGTATTTAGTCCGGTAATGCCGAGTTTTGCGTCAATACTTACGGACGAAAGTATTCAGACTGATTTCACCTCATCGCCTCTTTTCGAGCGAGTTCAGTTGTCTAATGTTCAGTATCAAGCCCCCGCTTTTTTAGAGGGGACGGCAACTGCGGGTACCAATCTAGATACGTTTAAAGCGGCCTTACAAAAAAATAGTAAGTCTACTCTAGGTGCGCCTACATACATCCCCATTGATGTGGGCGGCATTACGACAATAATCCCTATTTATCCCGATCATAAAAAAATTGGGACCAGTGCCGTGCAAGCGAGATACATTTTAACTCAGGTGCAAGCCATGCTGGGGCGAAGCCTGATTAATGCCGATGCAATTGGCTCGGGTTATTACACAGAAAAAGACCAGCTCGATACACTTTATGCAAATGCGTTGAAGTACGCACAAGAAAATCCGGGCTTAATTTTTGGTACGCCGCTGGGTGTAAACCAAGATGGCGGTAACGATACCTCTTTACCCTACAATATGGTTTGGCCTGAACTGCGAAGTATTCATGGCGAAAAAGTACTTGTACCTATTGTTTACCTCACCAATGCAACGGCCATAGAGCGCAAAGTCACCAAAGATCAAAATGAATTTGGCGGCACAGTAAAAGTGGGTGCCCTCAATGTAAAAAATACGAATATCAAATTTTTGCGTGATGGATATTTAGAGACAAAAGGCAATTTAACGAATAGAGGGAATATTACAGCGCAAGCTGGTTTAGAGATTGTGGTCGGTGGCACGGGCACGCTCGCGAATTTGTCGGGTGTTATCGCGGCGCAAGGCGGCGATTTAATTATAGGCGCCCACAATATTTTAAATCAGACCGTTATTTATCGGTACGACACAGGTCAAGCGCAAGGTACGCGATACGGCGCCATTGCAGACATTACCGCTAACGGTAATGTAGTGCTGCGCAGCTACGAGGATATTGTTTTTCAGGGGGCAACAGCAAGCGGCCAAAACCTTACTTTGGCCGCTAATGGCAATATTTCTCTGGGTTCCCAGCAATTATTTGAAGGTGGGCAGTCGCGTTATGGTCGCGGCGAAAAAACATGGTCGGCCGTAAGTTATTTGCAAACTCGCTTGACTGCAGAGGAAAACATTAAGCTTGTTGCCGATGGCGCCATTGAAATAGACGCCGCCGAAATTGTTGCTGGCGGCCATATAGAAATATTGGCAGGGCTTGGCATTACCGTCGTTGATTCGTTGGAAACCTATCAATCCCAAGCAAGCGGTAAATTTGGCAAAAAGAAAGTGGATGAATCGGTATACCAAACCGTTGCGATTCGTGCGTTATTGGATGCCGGTAAAGGCGTTAAATTAAGTACAGATTTTGGTGATATCACGCTTAAAGCGGCTGATATCACCTCGGGCCAAGGTACAAGTGCTAACGCTAAAAATGGCGCGGTTAACTTGTTAATGACGACGGAGACGGATCATTACAGTTACAGCTCGCTTAAAAAAGGCCTGTTTACCATTAAGACGGTCAGTGAAGGCCACAATATTGAAACTGGCGTACCCAATTCTATTGTGGGAGGCTTTGCGGTAGAGGCTTTAAATGGCATTACCGTTGAATACGAAGGCGACCCGACCCTTTCGACCGACCAACAGCTTGATGCTATTGCTGCCATGCCTGGCATGGAATGGATAGACGATGTTCGCAATAGCCCCGATGTTAATTGGGAAGAAATTCTACTCGCCCACGAAGAGTGGGCCGAATCCAATACCTCGTTATCGCCCGCGTTTGCGGCAGTAATAGCCATTGCCTTGGCGGTGGCAACGGGCGGCGCTGGGGCGGCGGCGGCAAGTGCGATTGGGGCAACCGGAACGGTTTCTGCTGCAGTTGTCAGCGCTGGTGTTAGCTCGTTCATTAGTCAGGCCGGTATGGCAGTCGCCAATGGTGCGGTAAATGGCGACATTGGTGGTGCTTTAGAGGGTTTGGCCTCATCCGATACGCTTAAGTCTTTGGCCGTAGCCATGGTGACGGCGGGCGCAATTGCGAAAGTAGATGCTGCATTTTTTAACGTCGATACGGCCGGTGTAGCAGAGGCAGGTAATGCGGCTACGGTAACTCAAGCTGGCGTAGATTCGGCCATTAACACCACCAATGCTGTGGCGGGTGGAATGTCGTTAACGGCGCAGGTTGGGCAGGCGGTTACGCATGCGGCGGTGAGTGCGGGTATTCAAGCTGCTGTTTATGATGATGTTGATTTTGATGATGCCTTCCGGCAATCGTTGATGCAAAACGCTACCAATGCTATTGGGCAATATGCGGCAGGGAAAATTGGCTCCGCTTTTGATACTGACGATGCTACTGCCGTGGATACCGCACTTAAATATATTTCGCATGCTGCTGTTGGTTGCGTTATTGGTGTTGCTAGTGCCAGCGTTACCTCCGGTGGTGATGCAGAGTCAAATTGTTATGCGCAAGGTGGCGGGGCGGTAATTGGTGAGTTTATCGCCAGCACGTACCGTGATAGTCAAAGGGTTAAAAGCGCTCAAGAAGATTTAGAGGGTTACCTAGATAATAAGTTGGATCGTGTCGGTGACCTTGTTGCTGCGGGCTATTCAGAGGAAAAAATCAAAGAGATTATAAAAGCTGAGAGTGGGCAGTTGATTACTGACGTGCGGGTATTGGCTGAGCGCGGAGTTGATTTGGCAAAACTGAGTGCAGCAATAGGTGCTTTTGCTGCTGGTGCGGATGCTGCTGGTGTTAATGCTGCAGCTGCGGGTGCCGAAAATGCAGCAAGATATAACGCCATGAGCGATTATTTTGCCGCTTTGCATAATGCAATTGAGGAGGTAAGGCTGCTGCTGGCGAATCCCGTTGGGCCTTTAGAGCTACTTGCCGACAAGTTAGCCGACGCAGTTATTGCTAAGGGTGTGGATCTTGCCAATGCAGACCCGACAGCGATGTCGGAAGTGTTAAGCGGAGTTTTAGCGCTTACAGGCTTGAACATAAATTCTTTAACTATGGCGGGTATTGATATTACTGATCCTGCAGTAGCCTCGGGATTACTCGCGGCGGTTATTGATACCGTTGGCGTCTCGGCAATATTGGGTGACGCTGTACTGCGTAACCAGCTCGCTCCCTTTTTGGGTTCCGATTTAAATGATGCGACGATCGCGCGCGCCGAGCAAGCCGTGGATGATACGGTGGCTGTGGTACGTAACTGGGATCAAATTTTACCGGCCATGAAGACCTTAATGGATGAGGCTGTAATTGGCGATGACCCTTATGCTAAAGCGCAAGTGGCGCGATTAGTGGGCGGTGTAACAATAGGGATGGCTATAGGCGAGCTTGCTGTAGTTGCAGCCCCTGAAAGTTTAGGTCTATCTCTAGCGACTTTAGGCGCCGCCGCTGCTTTGCGTCTACATAAAGCTTTAGCATTAATTAAAAAGCTGAGCGTTGAAGGGAAAGTAAATCTAGATAAGATTTTGGATAAGCTTCCCTTTGATGTGAAGTTTCGGCCTAATGAAAGTGGCGACGGGTTTGATGTGGATGTTGGGCCTAGGGATATTGATTTGGATAATCCTGGTGATGTTTTAGATTTGGTTCCAAAAGAGCCAAACGTAAATTTTGATCGTTACTTGAATAATACGACCAACCCAGAAATTAAAGATGCTCTTTTAACTCGTACGCAGGGATTGAGAAACGGTTTGCTGGATTCATTTGATGGGAAAGGTAATGTCGCTGTTGCTAATATTTATATTGATGGATTGCCGGCATCGTCAAAGGCTTTTAGTTCGTATCAAAACGGAGAAAATGGCTTTGTTAAGCTTCCGGAGGGCGATCTTATTCTTGAGCCTGTGTCAGTTAATAAAAACGGAATAATAGATGGTAATAATTCATATCTTAGAATATATGACGGTGAATTCAAGATTTTAGAGACCACTGCTCGCTCCCTTAAAGATACTCCGATGATTTCTGGGCGAATTGATTTGTTCTCTGAGCTGGATGTATGCCCCTCCTGTGGTGGCGTCATAGCTCAGTTTCGAATGATTTATCCAAATATTCAGTTGAATGTTTTTACGAAAAAATAGTGGCGATGATATGCGAGAATGGGAATATAAAAAATATCTTGAGTCTGTCCAGTCTGATTTGTACCGATGTCAACATGAGATGGGGCTTACTCTAGGGCAATCCATTGATTTTTCTTATGGTGAGCATGAAAATCGACTGCTTACTTTTAACGATGAATATATCTTTCTTATGATCGCATTGGGGCGCTGCTTCTTTGAGAGCCCTAATTTAGTCGAGCTAGATTCGAGTGATGACTTTATCTCAGAGCTTGGGGTAGTAGTTTCGAAAGTAAAGCTAAATGATCAAAGCTATTTTCTTGCTTCGAAATTGATATGTAAGGATTTTGTGCGTGATCTTAACTTGATTGTCCAGAAGCTAGAGGAAATTGAGAAGCAATCAAAAGAACCGTAACTTTCGAGTAAAGGGAGCGGGTCACGCGGATCAGCCTCACATTTTACACCCAGCCATCGGTCGAAGGGTCGCGTCTTACATTTCACACTTAAACAATTGGCTTATTCCCACGCTCCGCGTGGGAGTGAAGTAGAAGTATTTTTTTGTGAAATATGAAACCCAACCTTCGACGCCGAAAGACAAAAGCAAGCTGATAAAGTCAACAATAATGGCATTTACAGCCATAGGCTTGTTATTGAAAGTCTTTGTGTCTGGCAAGTTTATTGGGAGTCTGTGGCAAGGCTATCAAAAATCGTTTCGGCCAAAAAACGGCCTCCACTGGGGGCGCTACACGCGCCTTTTATAGAGGCATTAAACTTGCGTAGTGTTATAGGAGTTAATGTGAAAACCTCGCTATTTTTACTGGTCTTGCTGTTATCGTTACCCTGTTTTGCATATAAGCAAGCAGAAGGATTTATAAAAGAACTTTATGTCAACACTGATGGCTCTATTGCATTAAAGCTCGAGGGCGGGTTCAGTTCTGACGTTACTACGGAGTGTCCGTCGCATAATGGCTATGCTGGCGTTCGTAATTCTGACCCAATTGTGAAGTCAATGTTGCTAGCTGCATACACGTCTAAATCAAAAGTAAAGTTGGGTATAGGTGGCTGTGATAGTGCCTGGTTAAAAATATTTGATGTTAGAGGCTTTAACTAAAAAATGGTAAGCGTCTAACTAACCACACCTAGATTAACCGCCCAGCGGGTCACGCGGATCAGACCTCACATTTCACACCCAATCATCATTCCCCTTATTTAAAACTCTAAAGGAGTAATTAAAATGAAGAAATTTTTACTGGGTTTATTGCTATTAAATTCCACCGTAGCTTTTGCGGGTGTTGATTTGGCTTCCACGATTGCCCGTATTCAGCTCAAGGGCGATGGCAAGTTATGGATAAAAATGAGCAGCGGGGAATTTGATAAATACTGCAAGCCCGGCTGGAATGGTTTTAATCTTTATATTCAAGAGTCTGACCCATCGTTCCCTTATTATTACGGTTTAATCGCCACGGCGTTATCAAAAGGCCAGCGTCTTTATGTGGCTAATATCAGCGTATTTAACGGCACTTCGACCTGCGATTTAATTAAAACGGGTTATGGCGTTACAGTACTCAATAATTAAAGCCCACTATTTTTTATTAACATTTTAATTTTCGGCAATAACTTCAAAAAGGATACCCCATGAAATACCTACTCGCTATTTTCAGTATTTTAATTTCAGCTAATGCATTGGCGTGGCATACCGTTGGTGGCAAGATAGATCATATTAGTGTGTATTCGGCCACGGATATTGTCATTGTTACGTTTGTCAATTCGGCTGGTGCGGCTATAACCGGGCCCGAGGTAGAAGCCTGTACCAATAAATCAGAATTTGCCATCAGTACTTCAATACCCGCCGAGCGCCGCCAGCAAATGCTATCGATTTTGATGATGGCCAAAGCAACTGGTGCTAGCGTGACTATCTCATACGATACGGCAAGTGGTTGTGTGCCCTACGGAAGTAGCGCCAGCGCTTACCGAGGGATAGTGCGGGTGATTTTGTAATTAATCCTTAATGTAGGGTTTTGATGTGTACACGCATTATTTATCCAAAGCATTAACAGCAGCTGTACTTTTTAGTGTGCAGGGTTGCGCCCAGTGGTTTCCCGCCACCGCGCAACACGTTAGCCCTAATGTCTACAGATCAATGGGGTCAGAGTCATTGATTTCTCGTGCTAGATGGTGAGGTCTTAACATTTCACAGGAATGCTTAGGCTTGTAGGTCGGGGTTTAGCCCGTCAAGGTAATCATTTTTTTGACTTTTTCTTGATTTCCGGTGGGCGTCCATATATGTCCTCTGCTGTTTCCAAAAATTAACAGAGCCTGACATAATTTATAACTTAACAGATCGAACGACGACCAGTAACAGAGCCGTTAGGTTGGATTGCTTATGACTCGTTGCATTGATCAAAAAACATCAGTATTTACTGCGGTTATAGGTCAATGACCTTACATTTCACAAAATGTCAGCTGTAAAGTGCCTGACCCCGACCGTTAAGCGTATTTGCTGTATTGGATTCTTGGCTGGAAATGAGAAGCTGTGATGGAGTTTCAGTTATCCTTGCATAAGTTAGTAACTAACTAATAGTTACGCACCCCGCAGCCAATTTTGCTACCTTGTACGGCATGAAAAAAGCCGGACCTAGAACTCTGCACCGATTATTTACTCATGCACTTTTGGGCAAGCCACCGGCGATTGAGCTTTCCGCTATGGTCGATGGCGATGTTAGCCATGAACGTGTCAGCACGTTTTTTATCCGAGCGAGAATACAGCTCACAAGATTTATGGCGGCAAGCAAATCCATGGTGCGCCAAATCGAACAAACCGACGGGGTTTTAATTTTTGATGACACTATCGCAAGTAAAAGCGATGGACCGATGAAAACGACATTATGTGCTGGCATTTTGATCATTGAAGTGGACGCAATGCGCGCGGAATTAATTTACGCAACGCGCTGTATTACAGTGGCGATACTGCCATACCAGTTGCGTCTTGAAGTGATCCGTAAATCGGTCCAATTTTGCGATATCAAAACACGGCAACTTAAACACGCAAGCGACATAACCAAAAACGAATTAATGGGTGAGATGATCACCACCTATGTTAAAAAATTCAACTTAAATTCAAGTATATTTTGATGGATAGCTGGATTAGTGCAGTTGAAAATTGTTATCATATTACAAAAGCAAAAAAACATTTTGTGGCATCCTAAAAAAATAATCGATCGATTGCATTAAGCGAAGAAGACAAACACAAGGCCGCTTTGTACGAATAGAAACAATGGCATTATCCGATAAACACGCCGCACGCGGTTAGGCCGAAAAGGTTACGCCCGCGAGGTGCTTTTATTTCGACATGTATTTACAAACAAAGACGGTAGCAAGGGGTTGTTAAATCTGGCGTGCAGCGATTTAACGTGAAGGGGCGATGATATTACAGCGATCTACCAAAAACGATGGAGTGCGGAAGTGTTTCTACAATCATTAAAGAGTAATGCGGTATTGGCGAAGTCGCCGACACGTACTAAGACCACCCAAAACAACCACGTTTTTATGGCTATTTATGCAGTTTTTAAGCTGGAATGTTTAAAAATAAAACACAAGGCCAATCGTCTTTCATTACGGACAAAGTGACATATTAGGGCAACCCGGCCAAGCTTACGAGGAGCTTGAGCTTTTATTGGGCTGCGTAACATCAGTAACTAACTGATGTTAGGTGTCGGGGTCAGGCATCCATGCTGGGGCCGACGCTTAAATACCCTGAAAATAACCACCCAACGGCATTTCTCGAGTGTAATTATCAAGCAGCTGAATAGTTACGAAGTTTATTGAGAAAAACCACCGCCTTCAATTCTGAAGGTATCCAACATGGCGCCATCTTCACGGCGCTGAATTTTCAAAACATAGGTTTGACCGGGATTTAAGCCCATCCAAGATCCTACTTTCAACTCCTTAAAGCCGGCTGTCACTTGGCCGTTCAGTGCAGCCCAGTCATCACCACTGCCTTCCAGTTTGTAGTGAACGCTATCATTAGTCGCATTTGTAAAATTCACCATGGCGTATAACGTGAGGCTTGAGGATTCTGCTACAACATTATAAAACAGCTGCCCGGATGTACCGTCTGCAGGAGTAGTATTCGCTGTGTTTCCATTGTCTGGCCAAACCATAACGACTCTACCCTCTATATTTTGAGTGGTAAACGGAGACACGGGAGAAGTACTGTTGTAATTTTCGGCTTCGATCGTGGGCGATGCAACAGCAGCCATAGCTATAGTTTTCCGCAAATAATAGTTTTCATCGGATAACAACTGAACAATCACATCAGCAATATCACCAGAAAAGGCCGAATTGGCTCGATCCACTCGACATGCATCCACCTCATCATCGTGACCGCCCGCTAAGTAGTCGGCAATCCCACCAACAAAACATTCTTGCACCTCAGGAAGCACGGCAAGGGTTTTACCTAGCTCCACAGAATTTGCAACATTGATATCACCCATGCTGCTTTTTGCTATCGTACCCGTCGAATCGAGTGGCAGCTTTTTCCCTTCAAAAAGTTCCGTTAACCTCCAGCGGCCAATATTATCGTAGTTTTCGAAGGCGTAACCTATCGGGTCCATTAGCTCGTGACACGCCCAACAGACATCATTGGCAGCATGAATTGTAGCGAGTCGCTCACGACGAGAAAGGCCTGTATTTTGGGGGAGGTCTGGTACGTTAGCCGGAGGTTCAGGCATATCCACACACATAATATGCTCACGAATATAATGGCCTCGTATCGTAATGTCGGGGACAGAAAAACCTGAAATGGGCATTAAAAAAGCCGTTTGACTAAGAATGCCCGTACGCTGACCACTGGGTAGCGTTCTTTTTACATAGTTATTGCCCCCTGTAGGTGAAACCCCGTAATAAGGCGCTATCGTGTTATTCACCATGGCATAGTCTGCCGTTAAAAGTGTTGAGAGGCTCGCATCATCTCGAAACATTATCTCTTCATAAAATGCTTTGGCTGAGTCAAGAAACCCTTGGGCTAATACTGGAGTCCATTCCGGATAGATCACTTCATCTATATCCTTTTTAACGACTTCGTTAGTGCCAAAGTATTCACCGAGAAACTCCACGATACCCGATCCTGTATTCGAGGAAGATAGCAATCGACGAACATGACTAGACAATTGGGAAGTGGTATTCAGCTCGCCAGATTGAGCAGCTTGCATTAATAACTGATCCGGCGGCCCATCATAGAGGGTGTAGGACAGCGCAGAAGCGCGATCATAGGGGTCCATCCCGCCTATTCCTGGATTCACAGGCCCTAACTCCGTTCTAAAAAGAAATTTGGGAGAAAGAAATACCACACGCATCGTTTGCCTAAACGCATCTAAGCTCTCTCCCTGGCGGGCCTGCTCGGCAAAGAAACTGGCGAAATGGTTGACCAGCTCTGCGTCGGCGGGACGACGAAACGCACGGGTCAGAAAATCATTTAAAAATGCAGTAACGCATGGCTTATCAAAAGAATTACCACTTAAACAAGAATGAAATGATCCTCGCCGTAAAACTAATTCTGCAGCAAAATTATCTGCAAGCGCGACCAATTCCTTAACGTGGGGGGATGAAGCGACTTTTTGGCTCGCTAAGTTACTGAAGCCGCCATCCGGCCTAGAAATCGTTGCAGCAAGAGAGTTAAAGGATAGATTAGAACTTGGCAAAATAGATCTAACGGTTTTCTCGAGCTGTATAGGCGATAATCGCCATATGCGAGCTGGACGTACGTCGCACTGAGCAACAGTAGCGCTACTGCTCGAACTACTACTGCTACTAGAACCCGTTGACTTAACCGGCGGCCAGGCATCGCCCGCGCACCAACCTTTATCCACCGCTACGGTGTGAGTAAGATACGATGCTAATTGGTTGGACTCCTGCGCTGATAACCCGCCTCCAGGAGGCATGTACTGCTTGATAAAACTCGCCAACGGCAACGAAAAAAACTTGCTCGGCCCAGATGTATAGCCATTACCCTCTGAGTCATAGAGGTCCATCCTAGCGACGTTGCCCGACCAACTAGTGCGACCATCTTTTGGCGCCGGACCATGGCAAGCTGCGCAGTTTTTAGAGGTGTAAAGAGAAGCACCGGCAGCCACGTCAGCATTACAGGTAACTCTATTTACCGAGCTGCTTGAGCTGGAAGAACTTGATGGCGTGCTTGATAAAGGTATTGATGAAGTGCTTGATAAAGGTATTGATGAACTTGATAAAGGTATTGATGAACTTGATAAAGCGCTTGATAAGCTTGAGCCATTATCTTCTACACCACCACAACCTCCGACTAAAACCGACGTAAAGATCGCAGCACAACTGGATCGAATACTCGCCCATATTTGGATATTCATAATTAGCTTCTCCGTCACTAAATTAAGCCGTCAGGCCTGGGAGCGAACCTTTTGAGCCCTCCCCAAAAGAATTGGTCTTTACGCCCATAGCATTAGCAATAGAGACAAAACCATCACTCACGTGACGACCCGAGTTACGAAAATCATGATAAGTGCCCGTTCTAAAATACCCACCCGCACTTCCAAGTGTGGTTAAGAACATGTCGTTCTGACCATTGTGGTGAGTGGTGCCGCAGCGCTCGGAATAAACAATAAGACTCTTGTCTGCAATCGTTCCGCCTGCTTCGCTAATCGAGCCTAGTCGCTCACGAATATTCGCAATCTTTTGGGTATGAAATTGAAAATACGTTTGCATTTTGCTATCCACCCTGTCGTGCCACATCGTGTGATTACCCACGCCCCCAGGGTAGGTCGCCGAGCAGTTTTTCTGCAAAACAACCACGCTCGTCATACCGCATATCAAGGCATTCACGGCAACGCTAACTTGAGCGTCAATAAAATCACTTCTATTCGTCGACGATGTAATGCCGGGGTTATTTGGCTGTTCTACATCACTACAAACTGCTGAAGGCTTGTTGCCTTGCGAATCAACAAGGTTCGATAATTCTCGCTCCATATCTCTGATGGATGATAAATACTGATCTAGTTTTGCTCGTTCAGGCGAAGCAAGCTGGGCCTGAGTTCGCTTCACGTCATCGGTGATAAAATCCAATATGCTCCGACGTTCCGAGAGTTGTTTCTGTAATAAGGGATCGGGAACACCTGTACCACCACCAACCATTACTGATCCAAAAGTGTTTTTGTAAGCATTAATCGGATTCGTTTCTGCGGGAAAAATCTGGCCTTTACCGTCAGCAGAGACACTGGCAACACTCGCCGCGCAGGGTATGAGAGCCAGTTGCAGTGACAGTACTGGATATGATCGTCCGATTTCACGAGCGATATAGCGATCCAAAGTGATGCCGCCCGGCGAGGATTTCCCCTGCATTGCCGTAAATAGCCAATCGGGGCCGTGTAAATCCTCGTTAAAGGGTGCGCGCAGCCCGCGAATATGCATCATTTCGTTCGCGTAAGGCGCCAGTGGAGCAAAACTGGGCGTTAAGCGGATAGCGCCACCATTGTTTTGAGGGATATGATTTGGGTGGGACGAGACGGCACCAGAATAAAAAACGATGCGCTTACGCGTTGACTCCTGCCCCATTACGTCAGGAATCATCGTTCTCCACATAGGGAGTAGCAAGCCCACACCAGCACCCATTTTAAGTAGAAAACTTCTACGCTTAATACTTCTCATGACGCGCGCTCCAAAATGTATCAATAGATAAAAACAAGGCTGTCTGTGTTATCGGAACACCCGCAGCGAAAAGATGGCAGGATTGCGTTGTTTTTTGCATCGTGCTTCCACCTAAGGATTAATGCGGCTTACAAAGCGTAATCCACAGTTTTTAATCTGTATCGACAACGGGGACTTAAATTAGAAAGGTGGGGCCCTAACGAGCGGCCCCGAATGGCTAATTGACTGAGCTTTTAGCCTAAATTGGATTTTTTTTCCTAAAAACCGTACCATGCCGCTCTGTATTTATCACTGCAATTTCTAGCTAAATTGCAATGCCATACTTCTAGGCCAACTGTCGAATGAGCTAAGCGACAATACTCGCAATGCCGCCTTGCTGATCTCCCAGTAATCCAGTAGACGGCACACCATAGGTTTTCAGCATCGTGTTATAAATTTTGGAAGCGTGATCATTAACGCTAATGTAATTTCCATTGCCGACTTTCAAACGCCCATTACCGCCACTAATTGCATGGAAAACGCCATTCAACTCGAAATCGGCTGTGCGATGACGGCCATCGGCGGATTCAGTCGAAACGGTTAATAACGCGTTATCCAATACGCTGCCGCCATTAGCATCCTTGATACTGTCCAACAATTTGAAGAAGTAACCGATTTCCCTCATCATCAAATGTACATGCGCACGCATATCTGGATTTTCGCCAGTATCACTAAATTTATGCCACCACTCATGACTACAACCCGCTGATCCACCGGCACCATGACGCTGCTGATCAGCAAAAGTGTATTTAAAGTTGTTGTACGAATAATCTCCTTTTAGGCGAATTCGCTCTCCACCCGATTGAAATACAAGACTCCCAAAACGCGCGCGATCACAAGCAATAGCCATCGAATACAGATCGGCCATTAAACGAAATTCACCGGTGAGCTCAGCCACCGTAATATCAATGCCACTGCCATCATTTGTCAAGACACTGCCATCACCACTTCCCGGCCCTTCTCCATTATGTGGAAGCTTTGAATTACTGGGCATATTCGGCGCGGCACAAGTGCTCCCGCCGCCCCCCCCCATACGGGGAACATTTTCCGACACAGCAATTTCCAAAGCACGAACGTGGTCTAAGTGATCAGAAATTTTGGCTCGTGAAGTAAGACCTAATCCACCGGCATCACTTTTATAGTGCTGATACTGATCAACCACAGAATCCAAAACACTATTTTTCATGGCATAAGTGCGCGCCTCTTCGGGATTGCTCGGCATTTGATTACCACTGGGCAAACCACTGCCGAATACCGCATTAAACAACGTTCTTGGCGTTTCGTAAGGTGAGCTGACAATCGAGCCATTGGGGGCACGACTATGGATGTAGCGGCACGTTGAATCTGAACGACGCCAAAAAGTGCCCGCTGAAAGCGATTGAATCATGCCATTCGGCATCCCATTAGGATGCGCATGCCGACGTAAGGCCTCATCAATAGAAGCGCCACCAGTGGTGTTAAAGTTTTTCATACCGGTTCCGGTGAATGCACCGGATGAACCATCATAATGCGCGTTACTGGTACCGTCAGACCGAATCTGATTAACACCACGTAAGAAAGCCAGCTTTTTCTCAAACGCCAACAAAGGCTCTAAAGGGTTACACCAGCCATTTGGCGCCTGATAGCCCTGTGTTTGAAATGAGCGGTTAAATCCCAAACCGAAGAAAACATTAAATGCCCGCACCGGAGGTTCTGGCTCGGCGGCATAAACGCTTTGCACCAACATCTCATCCAAAAACGGTAAGCCAACGATTGCGCCTCCAGCACCACGTAAAAATGTGCGGCGATCAAGTACCTTTTTATATTTCATGTCTGTCTCCTAATTCGCTTCGGATCGAATATTTGTGAAAGTTTCAGAACGCACCAACGCCCTAAGAATGTCTTTGTAAGTACCCTTGGAGGCAGCTGCCGACATTTTTGCACCTTCGAGCGAGCACGAATCGGCCGTCGTATAAGGTCGCGCCATGGAGAATTCAAACGTTTTTAATAGTGCACAATCAAGCGTCCTCTCACTCAGTGCCAAGATATCGGCCAACTCCCCAGCACTGTTATAGGTTTTGCTCCCCTCACCAGGCAGGATTACATATCCTTCGGTGGGTAATAGATTATTGTGTTTGTCGCGCTCATGGAATTGCCCAACAGCATCGAACGACACCATCCCCCAAACCAAGGGTTCGAATTGACTGTGACACTGACCACAAGAAGGATTCTTGGCCCGAACTTCAGACAAATCACGAATGGATTGCCCAGGGACGGTTGGGGGAAGAGTGGTATCAACGTTTGTAGGTGGCGGGTCAACACGGCCACACAATACTTGACCCAACAAAAACAATCCGCGACGTACTGGAGATGACTCATCACCGCCCAAATTGGTCATTGTGCCCTGGGTTAAAATACCTCCGCGATTTTTGTTTTGACTTAAATCATATACGCCACTGGCTTGGTTACTGAATCCATAATGCTTGGCAAGGGCTTGGCTGACCCAGGTTTGTTCCAGGTTATAGATGCTATTAATTGGAAGATCATTTTTTAACACGTGCTGGAAAGTCGACAGTGTTTCCTGTTTCATATCTTGAAACAACTTCGGATCAAAACCTGGAAAGTTCGCGCTATCTACTGAAGCGTTATCCATTCGATGCAAATCAAACCAATCCGCTAAAAATTGCGAACCGTGTTCAAGAGTGCGCGGATCGCTCAACATTCTATCTAACTGCCCCATGACTTGAGTGGTACCTAGCTTAGCCGCAGCCAGCAACGCACTGTCTGGCACAGAGCCCCACAGGGTATAACTCAAGCGAGTAGCCAACTCGTAAGCCGTTACAGGGCGCACCTCACCATTACCCATCTCATTTTCAATACGATAGAGAAACCTAGGTGATTGCAACATAGCCTGTAGAACAAAAGATGCACCGTTATTAAATGACAAGGACTCTCTTCGCGCCGTAGCGAATATCTGACGCAAAGAATCGACTTCCACCGTTTTTAGCGGCGCCCTATAGAATTTCAATCCTAAATTTTGAATCACAGTGGTTTCACAAGTGGCATCAAAACTAACGCAACTCACTTGACTATCGAGCCAACTCTGTAGCCTGGGAGCAACCGTTACGGCGATATCAAAAAAAGTATTAATGTGGGCACGTTGAACCGTGACTTCGATGGCATTGTTATTAAAGCTTTTATTCACCGGAGGTAAGTCTGGAATGGCCTTCGCCTCGATACTGACATCAACACCTGTGATATCACGAATCGTCTTAATGTACTCTTCTTTGGTTAATCGCCTCACCAAGTTCACGCTCTCGCCCGGCAAAACTGTTTTACACTCGAATTCCTCGCCTGGCCGAGGCGCTCCTGCAATGGCAATTGGCGCAAAGCTGCTGCGAATATACTGCGCCAAGCCTGTCGCACACTCACCAACACATGCTGAAGCGTTACCTTTGGGCATTGCAATATCGATGTACTTAGCCAGCGTCGATTCATCTCCACAGGTGGCACATTCTGAGAGAACAATAGCTCCAGCAGCACCTGCTCCAACGCCGTTTTTGTCTCCGTGACAACTCTTACATTGACTATCCCAAGTAACAGATGCGTTGCGCGAAGCGCTGGCAACAAAAGAGCCACCGACTACTCGAAACTCATCGAACTTTGCCCCATCCTCTCTGCGTTGAATTTTAAAGGTATACAGCTTGCCCACCACCAAGTTATCCCAGCGAGCAACGGTAATCTCTTTGTACCCAGCGGAGGTACCATTATTCAGCGTGGCCCAGCCAGCCCCCGAACCTTCTAACTTATAATGAAAACTGTCGTTATCGCCACCATCAAGACTCACGGTTGCAAAAACGGTTAAAGAAGCTTCCGTGGCCAACAATGAATAAAAAAGCTGACCAGAAGTGGCGTCCGCCGCAGTGATGTTAGTGCCGCCCACACCGGGCCAGACCATCACAGTACGGCCATTTTCTTGCAGCACCTCAAAGGGTGACACCGGCGACTCCGCATCAAAATCTTCAGCCTGAACCGTCTTGGAAAGACTGCCAGGCGAACTCGATGAAGAGCCAGTGCTTAAACTCAATGAAGAGCTAGCCGCTAAACTTAATGAAGAGCTAGCCGTTAAACTCAATGAAGAGCTAGACCTTAAGCTTAATGATGAGCCACTTGACAAAGAGCTTGTGCTGGATGATGAACTCGACGAGGTCGGTTCTCCTCCGCATGCTGATAATAGTCCGGCAGCCATAATGGCCATGATTTTTAATTTCATTATTTATTTCACCATTAAAATGCGCTAAAGGTTTGCGCTGTTGTTTTCAAGGCATCTCTTGAATCAGGATGACAAACTCACACACAAAGGAATACATCGACTTCTACTACATTCGATATCAATTCTGACCGCACAATGCGATGAATCAATACAGGAAAAAAAGATTAAAACAGACTGCTTAGTTAATTTATTATTATTATTATTTTTTATCGACGACAGATAGAGTGAATAGATTTTTACCACCCCTTTTATATTTTTTCTGCTGCTTTAATTAAGCACAAGGCATGACTCAAAAACAGCATTTAAACAATCCAATTCCGCCAACTTGGACCCGCGATATACGTTTACATTAGAACTGAATCAAACGATACATGTCGTGACGCGTATCACGCGAAAAATAATGAATTATCACTTTGAGTAATTATCACCCGTAAATTTGAATTTTTTGAATTCTCACTTGCGCATTTAAGTTTCCGGATTTTTACATCGATAGATATTTTATTCACTGATACCGCGCCCGACAGACAACCTTTCCACGCCGCACGAATGAAAAAAACGACCTAAAACGCTGCGCCGATTAATTGGTCAGGCCGCCTACCACAAAGCTTTTTACCATGATGAATAGCGATGATCGCGTCACGCTTTTTTATCCGAGCGAGAATATAGCTCGCAAGATTTATGGTGGCAGGTAAAATCAACGGCGCACCAAATTGAAAAAATAGACAGGGTTTGAATTATTTATTGTCACTATTTAGCTGCGTGTAAAAACGCCGTTTCGCAGTTGTTTTTTTGGATACTGAAGCCAGACCCCAGCGTGGGGATATCGCTTTGCAGGTGTAGCTACCTATTTCATAAATAATTAAAAAAAATGCGGATTTAGCAAAGTCGGCGACACGCCCTAAGCCCCTGTAAAAAACCATGCCTTTATGGCTATGCATTCGGTTTTTAAGCAGGAAAATTTAAAAATAAAAACCACAAAAAAACATTTTTTAATGAAGGACAAAATTGCTTATCAGGGCAAGCTGCCAAGTTTACGAAGCGCGTCAACTTTTGTGGTCCACACAACACAAGTCATACAACATCTGTCACAAAACATAATAACGAGCACATACCATGACCCTAAAAAATCGTCCAAACGTAAACTTTATTCAGCCCCTGTCTGCGTGGCTAATGTTATCGAGCGTACTGGCAGGCTGTGACGGGGGAACTCCGCCCGGTAGCAGCGTCTCTTCGATCAGTAGTTTACAGGTGGTAAGTAGCTCATCAGTCAGCATTAGCTCTTCGAGCTTTGCGGCATTCAGTAGCTTGTTCTCAAGCAGCAGCCTGCCGGCAGCATCAAGCCGTAACGCTGTTAGCAGCTCTTCGGCGCCTGCCGTTTCTTTCAATAGTGCTGGCTGCGGTAAACCGACCAATAAAAGCTCCGGCACTTATCATGGTGTCACGATTAACGGCCCCAAATACGGCACCCGAAAATACGATGTGAGACTGCCAAATAACTATGACCCCGATGTGGCATACCCCATGATCGTTCAATTTCACGGCTGCTCCGCAGTAACGAATAATACGCCGATGGAGAGCGTGGCCGGTAACGATGCGATCATTGTTAGGGGGCACGGTGTAGCAGGCGACCCTAATCGACCCTGCTGGAACACCAGTCCGACCCATGCGTCGCGCGATTATGTTTTAGATATGGTGGCTGAGGTACCGAATAACTTTTGCGTGAATACCGATCAAATTTTTGCAACGGGTTACAGTAGTGGTACGTGGTTAGTTAACAGTTTGGCGTGCCACTCGGGTGATATTTTTCGCGGGATGGGTACCGTATCGCGTGGCGAACATGCTGAGAATAAAAATTGTAAAGGGCAAGTAGGTCAAGTCTATGTTCAGGATACTGGCGATAATCCCGGCGGCAGTGTTGAGTCTCGCACTCGCGCACTTAAAGCCAACAATTGCTCAGATCAAACTAAACCTATAAGCCCATCACCTTGTGTGGACTATCAAGGATGTGATGCAGGCTATCCGGTAACCTGGTGCTTAACTACTGGGCGGGGCCATAACCGACAAGATAATTTAGCGCCTCAAGTTTTTTGGAATTTCTTTCGACGGCAGATGGAAGAGTCTGAAGGTAATCGGGGCGCGCCTATTGAACCCATTGAATCTTCGACTATAGAGGCTGAAAAGTTTCAAGCTAATGCGCAGGTTTCACCCTTTGAAACACAAACCGATAGCGGTCGCTCGATTGTTGTTTGGCCGGGTGTGGATGGCCAGAGTACTGATGCCACAGATACAACATCTGGACAGTTACATTATTCATTAACGGCAACCGCTAACCGTTTGAATTTTTATGCAACAGTCAATTTTGCTAGCGCAACAGATGATAGTTTCTTTTATCAATTAGAAGGTAAAGACAACACATGGCAAACACAAAACAGTGTGACCACTACGGGCTACCAAGAGCTTAATGTAGGCGCATGGAGCAACCTGACGATTGGGCAAACTTACGTGCTAAAAATTCAACGCCGAGAAGATGGCGCCAAATTCGATTCGTTTCGAATAGAGGGCGGAAAGTTTGTTGAATAGTGACTACCACTCAATGCTAACTTCGCTGGATAGCTGAAAATGAATGCGCTTCTGCCTTTACCCTGGTAGTGGCGCCTATCACCCTAAAAGCCGCAGTTGAGCGCCAAAAAGAGGTGTAAACCCTGATGTGAATAGTGAAGGTTAAAAATGCAGGGCAACCTTATGGGTTGTTCAGGTTTTTAAGGTTAGCTAGGCGCGTCAAGGGGTTGCGCAGACTTAGGTGATTCAACTGAAGCTTTTAGGTTCAACTGAGGCTTTTAGGTTTAATAGCCACACTGTATTTAAGCTCCTTTTTACGGCGCCGCTGAGCCGCAAAAAAAACGCGCATTAAGGCCCCAGCCTCCCGCTCACAAACCCCTGCATCAACCGTCATGCGGTGATTAAAACAAACATCCCCCATAAGACTATGGCTACATATCCGCCCCGATTTAGGCTCCAATGCACCAAACACAATACGCGCCACGCGCGCGTGCACAATAGCGCCTAAACACATAGTGCAAGGTTCAACAGTCACATAGAGGGTACTGGCAGGCAAACGATAATTACGGCTGTTTTGCGCCGCTGCCCGCAGCGCTTGAATTTCGGCATGGGCGCTAGGGTCGCACAAGCCTATAGGTTGATTAAAACCCCGCCCAATCACCACACCCTGTTGCACCAACACCGCGCCAACGGGTACTTCAAGTACCGCCAAGGCACGCTGCGCTTGCTGCAACGCTAGGTGCATAAAAAAAATATCGTCAGTTGTTACCACACCGTTAATCCGCATTTATCCGCGAAAAACGGGGCACTACTTGACCGTCAACCAGAAGTGTCTCGGTAAACATCGCTAAAGGACGAACCCATAAATCGTAATTGCCATACAAACATCGGTAAACCACCAATAGTTCTTGAGTTTCACTGTGGGTGGCAACGCCTTCAACGTGATAAAACTGGCCTTTATAGTGCTGATATTTACCTGTTAAGTGCCGATATTTACCGGTTAAGAGTGCCATCTGTGCTCCATTGATCAATTCAAAACCCACCATCTGCAGGCAACGCGCGAAAGTCTACCGAGATAAACACAGAGTAAACACCCACACAACTAACACTTAAAAACTACTGATAAACACCGCGCAAAATCATTTCGGCACCGGCCAATAAATAAGGGCCTAAACCCTTATGGTCGTTGTCGACTGCACGACGGCCAACATAAAAGCTATAGCTTGAACCCACACCTGTGCCTTCGCAGGTTTGAGTCAACGTCAGCAAATCATTCGTGTTTTGCACAACAAAAAGCCTGTTCAAACCTGCCCAGCCTTTGTTGAGCATCGCCGTATGCTCTTGACCCAAATAGCCTTTGCGCATGCCCTTGGCTACAGCATACACATACATGGCCGTCGCAGAGGACTCCTGCCAATTGGCGCTGTCACCAACACGGTCAGTCACCTGCCACCACACGCCGTCTTCGTCTTGAAAAGGTGCTAATGCGGCAATTTGGTGCTGTAAAACGTCGATCAAAACTTGCCGTTGCTCAGTGCGCTCAACGGGAAAATAATCCAGCACATCGACAAGCGCCATCACATACCAACCTATAGATCGCCCCCAAAATACCGGCGATTGATGGGTTGTGGCATTGGCCCAGCTAGAATCGCCCGACTCATCCCACGCGTGGTACAGCAATCCAGTTTTTGGATCTAAGCTGTGCTTTTCCATCAGCGTTAACTGTTTATAAACATCATCAAAATTGCTGGTTTCAGCAAACATCAGGCTGTATTGCACATAAAACGGCTGACCCATATAGAGGCCATCCAGCCACATTTGCCAAGGGTATTTGTTTTTATGCCAAAAACCACCGTCGTGGGTGCGGGGATGATTGGCCAATTGATTGCGCAGTGCATCAGCCGCTTGTTTGTAGCGCTCTTCACCGGTAACGCTATAAAGATAAAGCAAACTCGTCCCTTGCTTGACCTCATCAATGTTGTAATCCGATTCCTTAAATCCATTGATCGCACCACTGGCCGAAACCACTGAATCGACCGTCGATTTCACATAATTAAATAAACGCACATCCTGCGTTACCTTGTAGAGCTCTTCAAAACCGCGCAGTACCGTGCCAGTTTCATAGTTCCAACCGCCGTAGCTATTAGGATTGCGCGTCATAATCGACTCGGCCATTTTTAAAGCAACGCTTTGCGCCGAAGTTAAAGGCTCACCAGCACTGCTGGACGCTGAACTATTAAATGAAGAAACAGGACTGACCGAAGAAACAGAACTCGAAGAGGACACCGAAGCCAACGAGCTGTGGGCTAACGAAGCACTAGTGAGGGTAGCCACCACCGAAGACGAGCTTCCTGTGTCCGTGCCAGAGCAACCCAAAAGCACCAGTAGAGGGGCCGCAACCAGTAAGGTCTTGGGCAGTTTTATCAATCTATTCATAACAGGTCGCTCACTCATCACTGTAAATAAAAGGCGATCGCTGCCTGGCATCAGACCCAGCAGGTATGACCAATATCGACAGCAACGGCACAAAGTGAGGCTTTATAGCACACAACTGGTATGACCAAAATAATGGGATCACAAAAACGCTAAGTGTTGTACGAAAATAGCGATTTAACCTAGAAACCTCAGTTGAGCGCAAAAAAAGGTGTAAGCCCTTGAAGTGAATGTTAAAAATGCAGAGCAACCTGTATTCACGATCCAACCTTTTTGCGTACTAGCGTGCATGGTGCGCCTCGCTATAGAGCACCGACAACAATTGCGACAAAGCACGACTGGCGGCAAGGCTTTGCTCACGCGCCAGATAAGATGCCTTAATGTAGTAGGCCTTAGTCGGTTCGCGGCCTTTAGGTAGGCTATAGATTTGCGCTGCAGAGCGCGGCATGGGTGCAATGGCGTTATCTACAAGCTCACGAGCATCCACCTTGGTGTGGGTTTTAGGTGCCGTAACGCCTTCAAGCGGATAATCAAAAACGTTAAAGCCGCCATCCCAAAGCTGATGTAAATTCAGTTTACAGCGGCCTTTTTTATCGTTCACCAAACAATAACCATTACCACCGGCATCACTTTTACAGCGGCTATCGACACTCGCCATAGTGTGTAAAGGTTGATACGCATCGGCCAGTAAATGCGTCAACATCGCCACCAACAAACCGCGCTCAGCATCGTTTTTAGCCAATGAAAAACTTGCCAGCAAGGGGCGCCATACCTTGGCAAGGTCACCAGAAGGTTTGATCGAACAGCCTGTGCCCGCGCTTAATAAGCTCGCCTTATCGAGCGACCAATAAGACTGATTAACATAATGCCAGCGCGACGTAGCGTAGGGCGCGAAGGATTTGAGCGGCGCGGGTACATCGCTCTTGGCATAACGATTAAACAATGTTGTAACTGTAGGACTGCGGCGGGCATCGGGCCATGCGGCAACGCGAGCAAAGGGGCTTAAGCCTTTAAGATTGCGGCTTTTAAGGGTTTTGGCTTTTTGCTCGGCATCGTTATTGAGCAACGCAGTGGCCAAGGTATTGAAGTAACGTTGCTGCGCCGGCGGCAGCGTTTTTAAGGCGGCCTCGGCAATCGCGGCGTGCCCCTTGGCCGACCACGCCCAGCTTGCCGGAACAACTATCACAGCGCACAAAGTGACGAGGGCGATAAAACCCTTCTGCCACATTACTGGCGTGCCTTTTTGACGGTATCGTAAGCGGCTTGAACTTCTTGTGCGCGCTCGGTGGCAACCTTAATCATTTCGTCGGGTACACCCTGCCCCGCCAGTTTGTCGGGGTGATATTGGCTCATTAATTTGCGGTAGGCGCGTTTTAATTCGGTATCGCTGCAGCTCGCCTCAACGCCCAAGGCGTCGTAGGCTTCTTTGATCGCATCGGCGCTAGAAGCGTGTGAGCCTTGACCCGAAGACTGACCCGAATGATAGCTGCCGCCGCGAAAATGCTGCTGCGCGCTCACCATTCGCAGCAGTTGCTCAAACACAAAACGGCTATAGCCAAGCTGCGCAGCAACCGCCTGTAAAGTATCTTTTTCGCTATGATCCAAATTGCCATCGGCCATGGCAATGGTCATTAAGTAAACTAATAAAATTTGTTTTACATCGGCATAGGCGCCGCACACCAACATAAAGTGATTGACCAGAGGCTCGGGATTGAAATCGGTTTTGGCACCGCCTTTAAACAGTGTAATCGCCTCTTTGCGCTGCTCGGGATTGAGCTGCATGCGCGCCATAAGCTGCTCGGTGGCGCTGACTTCTTGCTCGCTAATATGGCCATCGGCTTTGGCTAAATAGCCCATTAAGGGAAACGCCGTACTAAACAACGTGCTTTCTATTTTTTGACGTAAAGCAGGATCCAACGCCTGCCGTGGCCGGCGCAAGCGCGCCACTATAAATCCACCGATAAAAAAACCAATCAGCACGCCAAACAAGCCAATTAACTTATAACCTACAAACATGCACACCAAACGAACCAATAAACCCATAACCGCGACCACTCAAAGCTCAATCTTAAAAAATTAGTAACTATTCAGCACCGAGCCCAAATGCAGTTGCGCGGTTATTTTCTGGGCCGCTAGGTTTACAGGGATGTAAATCATTAAGGTAATGCAGGAGCAATTACCTACAAGCCATCTCGGCTTTGTGCTCCTCGACTTTTTGCTCCTGCAAAGTCTACTCTTGCATATCCCTATGCAGGTGCAAAGCTCTACCCCCACGCATCCGTGCTGGGGCCGGCGCTTAAATGCCCTGAAAACAACCACCCAACTGCATTTTCTGCGTGGAATTAACGGAGTGCTGACTAGTAACAAAAATTGTAACCATTCAGCCATGTAGCCCGCTAACTAGACGCAACATCCAGCGCTGGCGGCGCAACCACGGGCATGCCCTCACTGGAACACTCTTTAATTTGCTCGGCGGGTAAACTAGCAATTTCGATCAGCGTATCGCGTAGCGCGTTTTTACATAAAAATACTAAGCGCCGCAGCTTAGTCAGCTCAATAGGCACACCCGACGACGCTTGGAGAATCTGCTCGGCGCCCATTTGAAAAGGATTCACCGAGCGAGTCATGGCCGCTTGCTGTAACGCCAATATTGCTTTAAACCCGGCCAAATCAATATTACCCCAGTGGTACAAAGGCGTGTTGGCCGGTACAAGATTCAGCAGCTTTTTGTAGAAACCCAAAGCCTGCGCCGAAGGAAAATCGCCCGTAAACAAAACGATGCCGCCATCGTGAACATTGGCGATATAGCGCTGATAAAGGGTGTAGTCTTCGATAGTTAATAGATAACACGGTACAGCGGTGCGCTCAAAACCACGAATAAATTCCGATGCCAAAGCTACGCCGCACCAACCATTCAGATTAATCAGCTTTTCATCATCGCAAATCGCTTCGATCGGGCCTCTTAAATGCAGCAAGGCTGATCCAGCTGACAAGCCCAAGCTCGCCATTTGATCGCTGTAATCCAAGTCTTTTGCCAACGCATGAATTTGCGATTCACAAAACAAGGTAATGATTTGCTGGTGCTCAACAATCGTATTGGCGGCACCAAACCAATCCAAGCTCAAGGCGCGAATGTTGCGTCCCGATAGAGGCTCAGTCGCGAGGTGCCGCGCTAAAGTAGCCGCCACAACCACGTCGTTAATGTGCTCGGGCCCCAGCTGTAAATAACGCGCGCCTAAGCGCCAGCGCTCACCTATTTGGCTAATTTTTTGATCGATCCAGTCAATACCACACTTTAATTGATCCAAAGTGGTGCTAGCGTTAGCGACCATTTCGACCTGCGGCGCTATGCCCAAATAGCGTAAAAAAGCACGGCCATCGGCAATATTGATGTGCTTGAGCGTCTCGAAATCTTCCAATACTTTGAGGTGCCACGCGCACTCGATCAAACCGCGATCGTGCAGCGGCTGTAAAGCTTGATGACAGATACGACGATTGGCTTGCGAGGCATTGACATAACTGCTTGCAAACTGGGAGGAAATCGGTAAACGAACATGATTCGTGACGCCATTAGAACGATTGACCAGGTTGATCAAGCTTTGAATGAGCTGCTGTGTAATAGGATCAAAAACTTTCAACATATAATTACTGCACACCAAAACGCTGTTGCAGATAAGCCACTATGGCGCCGGACTCATACAGCCATTGCACCTTGCCATCTTCTTCGATGCGCAAACACGGTACCTTGATTCGACCACCTTCACGCTCAAGCGCTTGGCGAGCAGCAGGATCTTTTTGCACACTTTTTAAGGTTAAGGGCAATTTGAGCACATGCATTTGGCGGCGCACCTTGACACAAAAGGGACAAGCATAAAATTGATAGAGCGATAAATGCTTGACGGCCTCGTCAACACGCGACTGTCCGGCGACGTCGCGCTCTATAGCTTTGGGGCGAGTGAGCCACTCGCCAAAAATAATCACACGCCCCAAACCTTCACGCACCCACTTAACTAACATTGCAACCTCACCAGAGACAAAACGTCTCCACATAAAAATGCGCGCAGTCTAACAAACAAAGCCGCCAGCGCCTAAGTACAAAAAACGCACAATGTTACGGCAGCTCAAAATCAAGCTGCAACCCTCACAATAAAAGCCAACCCTCACAATAAAAGCCAACACCCACAACTAAAGCAAACAAGCACCATAAATAGCCACAAAAAAAAGACCCCGCAGGGTCTTTAAAGTGATTAATCAATAACTTCTAAGCGATCGACGCGCTGGAAGCCTCTTGGCAGCTTATGGCCACGGCGACCACGCTCGCCCAAGTAATGTTCCATATCCGATAGCTTCATGGCGAGGTGACGCTTGCCCGCCCACACTCGAATACTTTGGTTTGGCAACATAGCAACCACATCAATCATAAACTCCTCCCGCGACTGCGCTCGGGCCGAAGGAATACTGATGATTTTGTTGCCTTTTCCACGGGCCAACATGGGCAGTTCTTTGATCGAAAACACCAGCATGCGGCCCTCGTTTGTCACCGCCACAAGGTTGGTTTGATCATCGACCACCACCACTTTGGGTGCGAGCACCTTGGCGCCTTCAGGCAAACTAATCAGCGCTTTACCCGCTTTGTTTTTACTGAATAAGTCCGAGATTTTAGCGATAAAACCATAGCCCGCATCGCTGCCGAGCAAAATAGTGTGGTCATCATTACCCATTAATAGCGCTTCAAAATTCACACCATCTGGCGGGCTTAAACGACCGGTTAAAGGTTCACCTTGGCCACGTGCCGAGGGCAAGCTGTGCACCGGCAAACTGTAGCTGCGGCCAGTCGAGTCAATCAGCATCAAGGTTTGGTTACTTTTGCCTTTGGCCTGCAACTTAAAACTATCGCCCGCTTTGTAGCTCAGGCTTTCGGGGTCGATGTCATGGCCTTTGGCCGCACGAATCCAGTTTTTATCGGATAACACTACCGTCACTGGGTCGGTGCTCAGCAAATCGGCCTCGGTAAAGGCCTTAGCCTCGGCGCGCGCCACAATCGGCGAACGGCGGGCATCGCCGTACTCTGCGGCAATCGCTTGCAGTTCTTTTTTGATCAAGGTTTTGAGCTTACGCTCGGAACCCAACAAGCCTTCGAGCTTGGCTTTTTCTTTGGCGAGTTCATCTTGCTCACCACGAATTTTCATTTCTTCAAGACGTGCTAATTGGCGTAAGCGAGTATCAAGAATGTAATTAGCCTGCTCGTCGGTCAGCCCAAAGCGCTCCATCAATACCTGCTTGGGCTTTTCTTCGGTGCGGATGATATGAATGACTTCATCCAAATTGAGGTAGGCGATCAACATACCGTCTAACAAATGCAAGCGGCGATCAACCCAATCCAAACGATGCTGTAAACGGCGGCGCACGGTATCGGTTCTAAAAATCAACCACTCCGAGAGCATTTCATCCAAGGCTTTAACGCGCGGGCGGCCATCAATACCAATCACGTTCATATTGATGCGATAACTACGCTCAAGATCGGTAGTGGCAAACAGGTGTCCCATCAGCTCGTCGGTATCAATGCGATTAGAACGCGGCACAATCACCAAGCGAGTGGGGTTTTCGTGATCCGATTCATCGCGTAAATCGGCCACCATCGGCAATTTTTTGGCCTGCATTTGGGCGGCGATTTGCTCGAGAATTTTATTGCCGCTCACTTGATGCGGCAGTGCCGAAATCACCACATCGCCGTCTTCCAGCTCCCAGAGGGCGCGCATTTTGATGCTGCCACGTCCCGACTTATAGATTTTGATAATGTCATCGCGCGAGGTAGTAATTTCGGCATCACTGGCCATATCAGGGCCCTGAATAAACTCGCACAATTGCTCAACGCTGGCGCCGGGGTTGTCGAGTAAAAAGAGCGTTGCATCGATCACCTCCAGCAAATTATGCGGCGGTACATCAGTCGCCATACCTACTGCAATACCGGTGGTACCGTTAAGCAATAACGATGGCACCTGCGCCGGTAAAACCACTGGCTCTTCCAAAGTGGCATCGAAGTTCGCTTGCCAGTCGACCGTGCCCTGCCCCAACTCGCCCAATAACAATTCGGCATAACGGGTTAAACGCGACTCGGTATAACGCATAGCGGCGAAAGATTTAGGGTCGTCTTGCGAGCCCCAGTTGCCCTGCCCATCCACCAGCGGGTAGCGAAATGAAAACGGCTGCGCCATTAACACCATGGCCTCGTAGGCGGCCGAGTCACCGTGCGGATGAAACTTACCAATCACATCACCCACGGTACGGGCAGACTTTTTAAACTTGGCGCTGGCTTTAAGGCCAAGCTCGCTCATGGCGTAAATAATGCGGCGCTGCACTGGCTTAAGACCATCACCAATGTGTGGTAATGCACGATCCAAAATCACATACATCGAATAATCGAGGTAAGCTTTTTCGGTAAAGACACTCAACGGCAGGACTTCCTCAGCCCCAGGAATCAAAAGATCAGACATAAGTTCGACAATTCACTGTTTTTATGGATGATTAAAATGAAGGTTTAAACAGATAAAAAAGGCTTAAGCCCATAAAAAATAAAGGCCCAAAGCAGCAACTGCTTTAGGCCTGAAGCCAACCCTCGATATTTATTCTAACGATATCGAAAGATAAGATGGGCCATTATCGTCGAGCGCCAAGGCGGGCTCGCAATAGTGAACTTGGCCTTTATTCATCTCGGCGGCCACTAGCTGCTTACTCAGTAATTTATTGCGCGCCCGCGCCATATCCAATAAATGCGCTTGCTCTACCGAGGGCACCTGCTCCCAGGATTTAAGCGTTTTACCCTGCCGATAAATCGCCGCCCACTCTCCGGCCGTAGTAACGTTACAAATCATCAAGCGTTTATTGGGGTTTTCTTTAGCCACTAATACAATATCGCGCAAACTCAGCTCTTGCAGACCCGACAACTCTTGTTGATTAGGCGCATATTTTAAAGGATCGAATTTTAAGATATTGCTGACCACGGGTTTAGCTTCGCTAGGTTTGCGAGGTGCTTGGCCGCTAGCTAAGGCGCCGAGTGTACGCTTAGCTTCTTTACCCAAGGTTTCGCCTAGCGCGCTGATATTGGGCAATGCGTAGTTGAAATAAAGATCAAAGTCGACATCTTGGTTTTTAGTTTTTAAACGATTAAACGACGCTTGCAAACTCATTGCGCCACCTTCACCTGAGCTCGATAAATCGGTAAAACGTACACGACTATCACCTTGCACTTGGCCTTTTAAAACATCAATTCGGAATTTGGCATCCATACGACCCGAGGTCACTTTTTCGTTAAATACCGTTTGGGTATAGGCCGAAATTTTGGCTAAATCCAAACCGCGCAGATGACCTTCTAAACCAAAATTGGCCGTGGGACTAAAAACCGCCAATTGCCCTTGTGCAAACACGTCGCCACCATCGCCCAATTTGGCCACAAACGTCACCGGTGAGCGGTCATTCGGACGCGCACTATTCATGGCACCAACTTCCAAAGACAAACCCATTAAAGAGGCCTGCGCGGGAGGCTCTACCGAATCATCCAGCCACGCAACACCGCCATCCACAATGCGTGTTTTAAGGATTTCAACCACCATCTTAGGGGCCTTAGCCGAATCGTCACGACCTTCATCAATCGCCACATCTAAGGATGGAAAAGCTTCGCGTAGACGCTGCACTATCACCAAGGCAGCGTTATGATCTTTGTGCAGTGTTTGGCGCAGCGCCGTGATATCAACCAGCGCTATTTTCACTCGCGATTGCTCGGTGCTGTGGGTTTCGACAATGTCGTTAATTAACAGACTATCGAGTTGTGTTTGGTAAGGCGTGCTTTGGCCACCGGCCGCGCTGTCGGCACTCTCAACTAAGTGAAAGTCATTGGCCGTAATTTGCGAAATTCGACGTTCGGTATCGTCGGCCAAAATATCGCGAATTTTTAAATCGCCAATGTAGATTAGCGAAGCATTTTTTAACGTGTCTTTAAAATAGATACCCTGCATATGCGCCGATGAGCGCGTAATCAATTGCCAACCACGGGCCGTTTTTTGCACAGTAACATCTTGCAGTGTGGCCGAATTCAAGGTTAAACACTGAGCTAAGCTTTTTTTCGATTCGGCAATGCCTGCGCGGCACAGGGTGACGTTTTCGTTGAGTGCGTTGATCGCCTCAAAACGCCAATCGGGTAAATGCTGGTTAATAAAGTTATGTACGGGCTCGACGGCCGACGACAAATCGGTGTCCAACTTCGCAAATTTAAGGTGTAAACCTTGGGTTTTTAATTTATTGAGCACCATCGCTTTTTGCATCAATTTCGCCAAGTCGATGTGCACTTCAATTAAATCAGCCTTAAAGCCTTCTTGGCTGGGTGAGCGAATATCAACGCCAGCGATAGTCATGTGCGAGGAAATCACATTAAAGCTTAGCGTGTCTATTTTGGCGGTATAGCCGTTTTTCTCCAGCCAATGAACCGCATAAAAACGCGCCCCCATGGGAGCCAGCGCTAATAAAAATGCAAGTGTGGCTAAAACAACAAATAACCCTTTCATTAAACGCATAACGCTATACCTGCCTGCTTTATTATTTATAAATTTTTTTATTATAAAGGTGTGTGAGTCTAAGTGAAGGGCGCAGTAGATCGCTAGATTGGCTGCACTAAGCCGTGGCTTTACGGCGCAATCAAGCTATAGATTTAGACTGCAGCAAAGCACAACGAACTTCACCAAAACAGGGCGCAATATAACCATAGAGCGCACAATAGAGAAGAGCCAAGCTATTATCGCAATGCCAAGGCGTGGCAAGCTTCACCTACACACTTGATTTAACACGTGCAAACCCAACCATTGCACTGCCCCGCTCTCATTAAAAATCCAGTTCAAATCCAAGCTCAAAAACCTTTGCGTAATTTACACCTTTAACATTTAAGTACGGAATAAAACACCATGGCCGAAAAAGTAACTGTTCTCGAAATGCTGCACGAAAAACATCAAAAACCGATTGTTGCACTAGAGCTCCCCGATGACGATCTCATCACCGAAGTGGAAGAAATGATTTATGTGCAAATTCGCGGTGACTTTCGCGACTTTTTATTAGAAGCCTCAGATCTTGTTATCGGCACTTTAGAGCCTGTTACCGTCACCGAACCCGGCTCGCATACTTATTTACCCGATGTGGCCAGCGATGCCTGGGCCGAAGGCTTGTCGCGCGAATTATTGCCTTTTTGCAAAACACCCACCGGTTACTACTGCCTCGATTTAGAAGACGAAGTGATTTTATGGGAAAACGGAAAAATACTCGGCGGCTGGAATTCAATTTGGTCGTGGGCAGAAGAAGTTTGGTGCAATAGCTAAAACGCCGCTATAGATCACAACAAAGAGCACGCCTCAGGGGATGTAGTGGCCAACCAAAACTCAATAATAAACAAAGGCAGCCGAAGCTGCCTTTTGGGGGGGCAAATAATGACTCTTTTAAAACTAAAAACCTCAGTTGAATGCCAAAAAGAGGTGTAAACCCTTGATGTGAATAGTGAATATTAAAAGTGCCGAGCAACCTCATTGGTTGTTCAAATTTTTAACATTTGCTAGGCGCGTAAGGGATTGCGCAGACGTTGGTGATTTAACTGAGGTTTTTAGGTTTAACCCTGCGCCAGTTTAATTACTTGTTTTTTCACCCAAGGTAAACGATTAAAAATCGCCATACCCTGATTGCGCAATAAAGTCACATAGGGATTTTGTTGTTCAAATAATTGTTTAAAGCCGGACATCGCTAAAATAGCGCCACTGTTGTGAAGGCGGCGTCGGCGTTGGTAGCGGGTGAATATACTGGGCTCGGTTAAAGCTAAACCGCGTTGATGGGCACGAATAAGTTCGCAGGCTAGCGCTTCTGCATCGGCAAAACCTAAGTTAACGCCCTGCCCCGCGAGCGGATGCAAGGTATGAGCGGCGTCACCGATTAAAACGACGCCGTTGCAGTGGTAATGCGCGGCATGGCGCTCGCTTAAACTAATGACCAAGCGATGATGTACCGCTTTAACGGCACCCAATTTATGCTCACTAGCGCGGGCGACGGCTTGGGCAAAATCGCTATCGCTTAATTGCATTAAGGCGGCGGCCTCGGCATTGTTTTGCGACCAGACTAAGGCCACGTAATGTTCTTGCTCAGGTTCGGCTTGGGGTTTAAGTTCGGGCTCACGGTTATTAATAGAAGGCACCTTAATAGAAGGCTTCTTGACCGAAGGAAGCGGCAACAACGCCAACGGGCCGCTGTGGCTAAAACGTTGATAGGCTGTGCCTTGGTGGTAATGCTCGGTTTGCAGCGTGGCGACAATAGCTTGATGTTGATAATCGCGCTCGTTTACCGCGATTCCTGCCGCTTGCCGAATAAACGACTGCGCACCATCGGCAGCCACCACCAAAGGCGCACGCAAACGCTTGCCACTGGCAAGCGTAACTATCACCAAATCGCTACTGTTTAAATGCTCCCTGTTTAAATGCTCCGCTCGCCCTGAGCTTGTCGAAGGATTTTTATCGGTGTTGTTCACAAGGGTGTTGTCGGGAGTGTTGTGGACAGTGTTGTCGGGACAGGCAGTGTTGTCGGGGACAGGCATTTCACATTCACTCACCGTTTCACCCAAATAACTTTGCACACGCCCCGTCGCCAACAAGGCTTGCCATAAACACGCCACTAAGTGCTGATTCTCGACAATATGGCCCAACTCCGGAGCATGCAACTCGGCTGCATCGAACCCTACCGCGCCTGTTCCCTCACCATCCCACACTTGCATTTTTTGATAGGCGCAACTGCATGCCGCCGCAATCGCTGGCCACACGCCCATATCCTGCAACCACGTTTGAGAGGCGCTATTGAGTGCCACCACACGGCTATTAATAATCGGCGAATGCACCACTTGCGCGGGCGATGGCGCGGCGTCGATCACGGCAATTTGCCAATCGGTTTGCTGTACGAGCGCCAACGCCAACGCGGCCCCCGCCATGCCACCGCCCACAATAATGATATCGGCTTGTTGTTTCATAAGGATCCCTGCTCTTTTTTCAAAGGGAAAAATTAATAACGACACGAATGCAAGAGGTGTGCGCTGAGTGATTGCAGAGCATTGGAGCTGCCCTAGCATAGATGCGTAGGCCAAAATTAAAGCCTCACCTGCCCCTGCGCCCGCCCCGACAATAAACCAATAAACTGTTCACGCATAAAAGGGTTTAGCTCTAACGCCAAAAACCCCGCCGTGCGCAATAGCTGCATGGGCAAAGGCGCGCGGGTGAAGACGCGATTAAAACCGTGGCTCATGCCGATGGTATTACGTTGATCGGCGTATTGCGCTTTTGCATAGTCCTGCAAAAGCGCCAAGGCGCCGAGGTCTTGATTGCGCGCGGCAGCAGACTTAAACGTCTCGACCAAACGCAAACAATCGCGCACCGCAAGGTTAAAACCCTGCCCAGCCACAGGGTGTAAAAAATGCGCGGCATTGCCCATTAAAACCAAACGCGAACGCACTTGCTCCTGCGCGATCACTAACTCGAGCGGATAAAAAACCGGCTCGCTCATTTCCGTAAATAGCCCCAATCTGTAACCAAATTGCGCCTGCAATGCGCTTAAACGCTCGGCGGCGCTCATGCTCTGAATATCGGCTAATTCTGCATTAGGGCAAGTCCACACCACCGTGCTTTCACGCGCCCCAGCATGGCCACCGCGCGGCAATAACGCCAAAGGGCCGCGTGCAGTAAAACGCTCATAAGCCTGTGAGTTGTGCGCAAGACTGTGGCGCACATTGGCCACCAAAGCATGTTGCTGATAATCCACCGTTTTGGCACCAATACCCAAACGCTGGCGCAAAGGCGAGGCGGCGCCATCGCACACCAACACCACGTTAAATAACGCGCGTGCAATATCACCCACCGCTTGGTCTTGATGAATAGTCTGCCAACAAAGCTCGGCGCCTTGGCCATTAAAATGTAGCTGTGTCGCCTCGCCCGCGATGGTGCTAATGGTGGGCTCGTTCGCGAGTGCTTGCATTAATACGGGGCCGAGGCGAGCGTTTTCGACAACATAACCCAGCGGCTCGCCGTGGTTATCGTCACCATCAAACAAACCCAAACCCGCGTGGCCACGGTCAGAAATATGGATTTTGGCAATCGGCGTTACGCCGCCCTGTAGCTGTGGCCACAAACCCAACTGCTTAAAACAGTCTACAGTGGTGGGCGCGATTGCCGTCGAGCGCCCATCAAAACTGGGGCGCTGAGTGGCTGTGGTGGTGGGCTGTTTATCCAACAAAGTGATGTGTGTTTGCGGTACAAAACGTGCGAGTAACAGCGCCAATATCGAGCCCACCATACCGCCACCCACAATGGCCATTTGCTGCTTATCCATCCTATTACCTTTCTCATCATTCGGTTATACCGCGAAGCTCAAAAACTGGCCTGCATAATACGGGATAAGCGGTGTTTTTGCCTTGCGCTGGGCAACGACCTTGCCGCTCGCCCGTAGCACCCGGCCATTAAAGTAAAAATAACGACGGGCAAAACCGAGTTTGCAAGCCGCAGGCAATTAACGCAGACTTGCGCCCTTTTATTAATTATGGCCAATTAGAGATCGCCTAAATTACAGATACTCTTGGTGCAATCCCTCACTCTTTTTTGTCGCTAACTAAGGAATTTTTTGTGGAATTACTACTGATTTTTAAAGCCATTATTATGGGACTGGTTGAAGGGCTTACCGAATTACTGCCCATTTCCAGTACAGGACATTTGATCCTTACGGGCGAACTCATCAATTTTTGGACGAAAGAAAAGCGCGTTGTGTTTGAGATTTTTATTCAAATGGGCGCAATGATGGCGATTGTTTGGGAATACCGCCAAAAAATATTCTCGAGTTTATTAGGCTTAGGTAAACCGGGCGTAGAGCGCAACTTATACATCAACGTTACCGTGGCTTTTATCCCTTTTATTTTAATTGGTTATACCTGCGCCGATTTTATTCGCTCAGTATTGTTTAGCCCTTACGTGGTGGCAGCGGGTTTTATTGTGGGTGGTTTTGCGATTATGTGGGTCGAAAAACGCCGCTACAATCCAGATATTGAGGACATGGACCAAATCACCACACTGCGCGCTTTTAAAGTGGGCTTGTGCCAATGCTTGGCTTTAGTGCCGGGTGTATCGCGCTCGGGCGCATCGATTATTGGTGGTGTTTATTTTGGTTTATCGCGCAAAGCATCAACAGAATTCTCATTTTTTTTGGCGATTCCCGTTATCAGCGCGGCCTCGCTTTACAGTTTATGGGAAGCCCGTGAGGATCTGGCAACTGCCGATATGGGTATTTTTGCCATGGGTTTTATCGCGTCGTTTATTAGCGCATTTGTGGTAATGCGCGCATTATTAAAATTTGTCAGCAATCACACCTTTATGGTGTTTGCCTGGTATCGCATTGCCTTTGGCTTATTAATTTTATTAACCGCCTATACCGGCGTGATTAATTGGGGGGATTATTAAAAAGAAACAAAAACCCGTAACCACTCAAAATCAACAGCATCAAAACGGTCATTAATCCTAGATTAATGACCACTCAGGCATCCGCGATCTGTTATTAACCAAAAAACCAATAACACACCGCAATCGCCGCTGTAATTCCCGCCACATCGGCCACCAAAGCACAAGCCACCGCATGGCGCGTGTATTTAATACCTACCGCACCAAAATACACGGCCAGCACATAAAACGTGGTTTCGGTGGAGCCTTGCACAATGCTCACCAAACGCCCCACAAACGAATCGGCGCCAAAACTGGCCATAGTTTCGATCATCATTGCGCGCGCGCCCGAGCCACTAAAAGGCTTCATTAACGCAGTGGGAAGCGCATCCACAAAACGTGCATCAACGCCCGCAAAATTCACCAGCACACGCACGGCCTCCATCAACAAATCCAACGCACCGCTGGCACGGAATAAACCCAGCGCGCATAACATGGCTAATAAATAGGGGATTAATTGAATGCTAATTTCAAAGCCCTGTTTAGCGCCGCTAATAAATTGTTCGTAGACATCCACTTTGCGGTAAGCCGCCACTGCGACAAATAAACACAGCGTAAACAACAATAAAAAATTCGCCATTAATGACGACTGCGCGGCTAAAGCCTCGGCGGTTAAGGTCAAAAAATAACCCACCAAACCCAACACCAAGGTTAATAGACCACCCACATACAGCAAAATCCAGCGCTGCCACAACGCAATTTTTTGCACCCACGCCACCGCCAACAAACCCGCCATAGTCGAGGCGAAGGTCGCTAATAAAATAGGGATAAAAACATCGGTCGGCGTGGCCGCGCCTTGCTGCGCTCGGTACATAAAAATCGTCACGGGGAATAAGGTAATCGACGAGGTATTGAGCACTAAAAATAAAATCTGCGCGTTGGTCGCGGTATCTTTATTGGGGTTAAGGGCTTGCAAATCGTGCATGGCTTTTAAGCCAAGCGGTGTGGCAGCGTTATCTAGGCCTAAAAAATTAGCGGCCAAGTTCATCATCATCGAGCCTATTGCTGGGTGTCCTTTGGGAACATCGGGCATTAAGCGCTCGAACAAAGGCGCCAAACCTCGCGCAATAAAAGCAATTAATCCTGCACGCTCGGCAATCGCCATCATGCCCAACCAAAACGCCAGCAAGCCAATTAAACCAATAGCGATTTCTACCGTTAACTTCGCCATCGCAAATAAGGCCGTCATCATTTGCTCAAATATCAGCGCATTGCCCACTACCGCGTATTGATACAGCGAGCACACAAACGCCAGCAAAAAAAAGCCAATCCACAGTCTATTTAACATACGCGATCCCAACAAAGGCCGTTATACAACCGACAACCTTAGTGCCTCGCAAAAACAAGTACAATAAAAATAGCCTCGCCCAGGCTATGCGTAGGATTAAAAAAAACCAGAAGGATGCCTGTGCATAGAATATCGGTAACAATTCAGCTATTGGCCCATACCCCTAAAAAATGCCGTTGGGTGGTTGTTTTCAGGGCATTTAAGCGCCGGCTTTTACAGGGATGTCAATGATTGACATCCCTGTAAACCTAGCGGCCCAGAAAATAATCGCGCGACGGCATTTGGGCTCGGTGCTGAATAGTGACTAGAAATTTAGGGCCTTAGCGCCATTCACGCCAAACCTATTAATGAATGCTGGCGCGAACACACAGCCATAACAAGCACTTAGACCCATCAGCTGTTTGGAGTTTGGCTTTTGTATATTTGGGATCGAGCTTCATTTCGGCCGAGGTAATATTGCCGTCGCCGTCTAAATCAAAGGCGCCGAACGAGCCGTAATAACCCACGTACTCATCATCGGTAAGCTGGCCGTCACCATTTTTATCGAGCTTGGCAAAACGCGATTTCACAATCAATGCGCGTTTTTTAACGTCGAGCAACTCGTATTCATCAAGGCTCACAATGCCGTCGCCATCGTCATCCATAGCGCTAAACATGCGCTCGCGTTTTTGGCTGATTTCCTCTGCCGTAATTGCGCTATCGCCGTTGCTATCGTATTTGGCCATCAACCATTGATCGGCGGCTTTGGTGCCAACGCCGTAGTTCGCCTCATCGGCACTCACAGCTTGAGTCGCCATGATCATAACGACGCCAGCCAGTAATAAGGCGCCAAGCGCCAGTCTAGTTTTAAGCGTATTAAGGGCGATAGCCTGAATTACTGAGGGCTGAGGCTTTAGCGGGTGGCCGTTTAATGGGTGTGATTGTAATAATGGTGACTGCTGAGGTTTTTGTGAAAAAGAAGAAAAATACATAAGACGACCCACACAATGAAGTAAGCAGAATTGTCACTTAAGTGTAGGGCTTGAGCGAAGAATTAACATGCGCCTTTACCTGCATTTAGAGACTATTTAATGCTAGTTAAAGGCGTATTGTGGTTTTTTATTTATAACGAATTGATTTTATAGCGGCTTGTTTTTATAGCGCGCGGCGGCTATGAAACCAGTTCACGGGCTTCGCGAACTTATCGACTTGGTTTTCAACACCCAGAATCAATGCAAACAAGGCCATGCGCACCAGCACACCATTATCGGCTTGCCTAAAAATCGCCAAATTGGGGTTTTGGTTGAGGTCGTTATCCAGCTCGTTGGCGTCGGCGCGGGAGTCGCGCGGTAACGGATGCATGATGACGGTGTTGGGCTCGCAGAATTGCGTATATATCGCTTGATTCAAACGGAAGCGACCCCGATAGAGATCGGCCTCTTCTTTGGTGCTAAAACGCTCTTCTTGAATGCGCGTGGAGTACGCAATATCAACACCGCGAATGCTTTCGGATAAATCGGTAGAAATGGTAATTTTGTGGCCCGCTTGGCGCAGTATTTCGACATACTTTTCGGGCATGGCCAGCTCGACTGGCGACACCAATACCACCTGTACCTTTTGATATAAAGCCAACAAACGGCATAACGAGTGCACCGTGCGGCCATGTTTTAAATCGCCAATCATGGCGATGCGCAAACCATCGAGGCTACGGCCTTTGTGTTCGAGCTCTTTGCGAATGGTGTAGAGATCGAGCAAGGCTTGGCTGGGATGTTCGTTGGCGCCGTCACCACCGTTGATCACGGGCACACGACTGGCTTCGGCAAACTCAGCGACCGAGCCAGAATCGGGATGGCGCATGCAAATCACATCGCTATAACCCGACAACACGCGCGCGGTATCGTAGAGTGACTCGCCTTTGGCAATCGCGGTGCTCTGAAAGCCTGTTGTCTCGCGCACATTGCCGCCCAACAAGTTAAAGGCACAACCAAAACTCACACGGGTACGGGTGCTGGGCTCAAAAAACATATTGCCTAAAATGGCACCTTCTAAGACGCGCGTGACTTTTTGGCGCAATGCATAAGGCAGCATCGAATCGGCAACTTGGAATACCTGATCAATATCAGCCCGCTCAAACTGATCCACCGACAATACGTGAGAACCTAAAAACTGCATATACAACTCCAGTGAATCCAAACATTTGAGGGCAAAGTGAATGTGACAAACCGGCGTATTCTAACGGGCACCGACTGTAGCGCAACCAAATTTATCGATTTCACTACGGCGCAGGTATCACACTTTTGTAGGTATTTGGGGCTCGAAAGACACCAAAATCGAGGATCGAACAGCTGAAGAGTTACCGCTTTTTTATGTGTTGGGCGAATGATTATGTGTTGGGCGAATGAGGCGCAAAAGGATATTGGATTTTCGTCTGTGTCTGTGTCTGTGTCTGTGTTTGCGATCGGCCTTTAGGTACGACTGGCTCAACACGGCTCACATCCACTGAAACACTTAATATAGGGTTGTCGCCGCCACCAAAAATAACCCCCTTTAACGGGGTCACGTCGTAATAATCCCTTGCCCAGGCGGTAATAATATGTTGCTCTGCAGCAATGCAATTATTGGTGGGGTCAAATTCAACCCAACCTTGACCGGGGCAAAAAACAGAAATCCACGCATGGGTTGCATCGGAACCCACCAGTTTTTCTTGCCCTGGCGGTGGTAGGGTTTCGAGATAACCCGAAACATATTTGGCCGGAAAACCCAAGGCACGCAAACAGCCAATTTGCAGATGCGCAAAATCCTGACACACCCCTTTTTTGGTTGCCAAGACTTCTTCCAACGGCGTTGCAATAGTGGTGGACTGTGGCGAGTAAGTAAATTCGCTGTGAATTTTTTGGGTTAATTCCATCGCCGCCAGCAGCAAAGGTTTATCGGCAGTAAATAAATACGATGCGTAATCCAATAATGCGGGCTGCGCTTTAACCATGGGCGAATCTAAAATAAATTCGCGTGCAAATAAAATCTCGGCTTCATTAGAATATTTTAAGGCTTGCCAGGCATTTCCACAGGTGGTGCCTGCATCTAATTTTTTATCGTAGGATTGCTCGCGCGTTTCGACTTTACTGGTGGAGATAAGTGTTAATTTCTTGTGGCTACGCTGAATTTCAAAATGGTAAGCGCGATTACCAAAATAATCATCGCGAATTGATTTTGAGGTGGCGTTAGGGTCTATTTCAATATCGCAACTAATGCATTTTTGGCGATGGCTAGTACGCGGAATAATATGCGCCAAGTTGTAACAATGAGAAACGGGAGCGTTGTAAATATACTCGGTAACATGACGAATACGGTATTGCACAATTATTCTCCCGTGGTTCGGTTAACCAACTGCTGCGAGCTGGTTTTGTGGTCAAAATATTTATCGCTCACACATTGTCCAACCAAACCTAACAATCCAACAAGCTTGGTTAAATGCTCCATTAAACGATAGCGCTGGCCATTTTTACGCGCGCTCAATTCTTTTAATAAGGATAATTTAATTAAGGTTTCGGCCTCTAAAGCAGCGCGTTCTTCCATCGGTAATTCGTGGCGCGCTTCCGTCGCTTTAGGTAACGCGCGCAAGTGGACACCCAACTCTTCGAGTTGAAATATCAAGCGCATTAGTTGCAGTGCTCGGCTGGATAATCAGGAATGATTGCACACCACTACTGACATGTGGCAG
>JAXHOG010000036.1:0-5780 GCA_034519605.1 Marinagarivorans sp. | reverse complement strand
TTGTGCTTCCGTTTCCAGTTACGTATTGCTCCTATATAAAAGATAATCTGCGATATATGATCGTTGAAAGCATACAGATAAAGCTTAAGCCCTACAAACGATCAGATCATAAAACCCCTAGGGCGTGAGTTGTCTATAGAGACTATCACGACCCCTAGGGGAGTAAAAAAACAGCACTGCTCGAACGAACAGGAATTTATCTATGCCCACCGACAACGGCCACGTTATCGGGGAGCAATAGTTGATAGGGGAACCAACCCCATTGCATGCAACCGCTCCGGACTTTCAGCTACTGACACAACACCCGCGCCAACGGGTTTACTGTTGTGCTCACCCTAAGACTTCGTTCATATCGTCTTAAGATTTTCGCGCCTACTCATCCAGTCTCCCACTCTCACAGGTTATGCCAAGGTGCCACCCTTTAGCCCTGTGAGAGCTTCCCACGTTAGCTTGTAACGTCGAACTCACACGCCGCTGTGCTCCACAGACATTACTAGGCTACCGCCTCACTGTCGCTTTCAGGGGATCGAGATTCCAAAGCATCTCCCTTACTCGTAATGTTGTATCACCACACATGAACAGAACCGCAAGATCACGGCTTGTGAGAACTTACCCAGATGCACCCTCGGGTGGTGCAATTACAGGCTTGAGCTATACAGCGATCTGCAAAGGTTGCCCCTCACAGTACCAAGTGTTCCAGTTTTCACCTCACACCCCTAGTGCCTCGCGACACTCTCAGCAGCCCACCTGCTAGGCCTGAGTAATACCCTTTCGAGCACCCCTCAGTGCGGATTTACACCGCTTCGTCACAAACAGGGTTTGACCTAGTCGCCTAGGTTCCCGTGTCCGTGTCGCCCAATCCCAGCCGTTCACGGTAGGTGGATTGGGTCGAATGGGGTATTACAACCCCAAGCGCCCGTCGTAGCCGCGCCAGCTCAATTACGAGCACGCGGCTTCAGCGGTTGCTGTTTCTACAGGTTTGGCGACCTGTAGAAACTCCCAACGATTGGCAGTCGTTGGTTTCGCTAAATCAACTCCGGTGGTGTTCCGGAGAGCATAGATAAAATCCCGTGTCGGCTTTGCATAGTGCCGCCTGACTTGGGCAGTTCAGGTACTGGTTTCTCCTGTGATTGGCTATCAGGGTTAATAGAATCAGCGGGAAGCTGATACCTCGGGTTGCCGTAACGTGGCGCTCCGGTTAGCTATGACGTGCAGACTTCAGACCGTCTGCAAGGGCACGGATTCGAGCTATCCGTTGAGTTTTTGCTTGATTCGATTAGCGGCGGCTACCGCGTTTTTCGTGCGGTATTTTGCCCGCTCGACCTCTTGGTGCGCGAAGGCTGCATTTGCGGCCGCTTGTTCTTGAGCGGCTTTGGCCTGAATCAATGCCTGTGTTGCACGTTGTTCCGCCAGATGCGCTTTTTGCTCTTGCTCTAATGCCTCGGCTTCACGGCGTTTAACACGTGCTTCTGCCGCGGTAACGGCATTATCGCGTTCGATGGTGAGTTGTTTAATCTGATCGATGTAGTCGTGCTCTTTGGAAATCTCAATCCCACGAACAAGACTAGAGCCGACGACAAACACCCCGACGACTATACCGAGTAGGGCGATAGGCCACGCTCTTAACAGAGTGCCCCAGCCATCGGCCACGATCTTATAAGACTCACCATCCCAGACCGCCCATGCTTGAAAAGGCATCGTCCTGACAAGCCATATCACCAGTCCTAGCAGCACAATGGAGATCATTCCCCAGACGTATTTCTGCATGTTTAAAGCCTCGAATGCTACGCATATCGTTTCTTTTTAGCACCGGCTTTGGCCGGATGCAAGGAATCTCTTTTACCAGTATCTACCATTGTGCTAAATTTTTATAAGGCGTTATCTACATTGTGCTAAAAAATATGAAAATCTTTACCCATAAAACCGATGCCATGCGGCAGATTTTAAACATGGTAAGCCGTGGCTATTCGCGCTACATCACAGGTGAAGTTCAGATCACTAAAGCCGAAGCACTGTACCTAAAATTCAGTGATCGATACGGCATAGCTATGACGGCACAACAGAAATGGCGAGCCAAACAACGTGGAGAAGCCAACGCGCATTTTGTCGCTTGGATTGAGGATGACACCATCCATTGGTGGCTACTTGCTACCAATGGCCAAGGCGTAATCAACGACCTCGAAAAGTTACAAGACGCCAGCGACAAGAAAACTCGCATAGAGATCACAGGTTACGAACTGGTTAAAACGCCACGGGAAGGCACCAAAGCGCAATGGAGTTGGCGAATGACCACACAGACCTACCAAGACTGGGAAAGCCGCTTAAAAGCCGCTGTGCGCCACTTTAGCGATGACAGCCTGCGCCAGGCGATCTACTCGCTTAAGCGTGTTCCTGCGTTTGCAGAAAGCCGTCGACAGGCCTTCGCGCTCGCTAAGCTTGCCAAGGATGACTGGAAGCGCATAAAGCGTGACGAATGGCCTTATGGTGAGGTGTACTTAGGTTGGTTTGGACAATACAAAAAAGCGGATGCATTACCTCTCGCATCATTACGTAGCAAAGTGCGAAGGGAACAAAAATCAATAAGGAGTGCGCCAAAGGCGCAACATACTCGGCTGCGCCCAGTCGCTACGCTCCTTCCTGCTACGCCTGCGACTGGGGCTACCGCCCCAGGCCTTTGATTGTCGGGGCTTGCCCCGAACCCCTATTAGTTAGTCAATGGTGAGTGATCGCTCCAGATTTAACATTACCTGTAGCGGCTATGCCGCGTCTTGTTGAATACCTCGTTGTTGGTATCTATTTACTGGTTGGCGGTGTGGGCAGGTTGAAAAAGTGTGTGAAAGCTGTGGGAAACGTCTTTTTGTTTTCCATGGCTTTTGCACACGGTTGCGCAGCAATTTTCAGGCTGTCCATCACCTGTATTACATAGAGTGAGAGGTAAACAAGCTACAACCCTTGTTATTGCTAGTTCGTGCCCTGCACTTGTGCTCGATGCGCCTTGCACTTGTTCTCGCTGTGCCCTGCACTTTATAGACAAAAAGTGCTTGACGAGATTGAAATTCTTTGTCCATAATGGTTGCACTTTAACATCAAAAGGTGCTTTTTATGGCGCGCACTTACAAGCCTAGAACAAATTTGGCGCATCTACCATACAGCCCTACCGTTAATCCTTTAATGGAACCACAAGAATTAAAAACAAAGCGTAGGATTGTGCGCTCTGGTAGATCTGAGGATTTGGTAAACACCAACACTGGTGAAATTGTTGGTGTTGCAGCTATTCATCAAGTGGAAGAGCGTGATGATGCTGAGTTTGTGAAAGTTTTTGCGTCCGGCATTACAGCTGCATACGAGCTTACTAGAACTGCTCAGCGTGTTTTTTCTGTGGTTTTGGACGAGTATCAAAAAACGCCAATGAGTCGTGGATTTGCTGATGCAGTTGATTTGTTTTGGTTTGGTGAAGGAATTGAAGGTAGAGATGTTGGTATGAGTGAGTACACATTCAAAAGAGGATTGCGAGAACTTCTTGATAAGGCGTTTTTATACCCTAAATCACCAACCAGTTTTTGGGTTAACCCAGCCATGTTTTTTAAGGGTGATAGGGTTTTATTCATTAAAGAATATAGGCGTAAATCCACCAAAATTAGCGATTCTGCTGTATGCGAAGAGCTGGATAATCTAGGCCAGCAGCGCCTTGTCGAGTAATTGTAATTTTCTGTAAAATAACATAAATACAAAATCGTAAATGGTGGCTATATGATTTTTGGTGTATTGAATCAAAAGGGTGGCGTTGGTAAAACCACTATAAGCGTAAATCTTGCAGCTTGCTTAGCTCGTACCGGCGCGCGTGTTTTGCTTATAGATGCAGATCCGCAAGGTAGTTCTCTTGATTGGGCGGCAGCGCGTGAAGGTGAGCCACTTTTTTCTGTGGTTGGTTTTCCTCGGCCATCTATCCACAAAGAGATAGGCCACATAGGCGCAGGATATGACCATATTGTTATTGATGGTCCTCCGCGAGTTACTGATTTGGCACGTTCTGCCATTATGGCTTCCGATGTTGTTGTTATTCCTGTGCAGCCCAGTCCCTATGATATATGGGCAGCGGAAGAGGTGGTAAAGCTAATTGATGAAGCACGCGTATACAAAGAAAACATTAAATCAGTATTTGTGGTAAATCGTAAAATTACAAATACTGCGATAGGGCGTGATGTACGTGATGCCTTGGCTGCTTATGCAGTACATGTGCTGCAAGCCAGCGTTACGCAAAGGGTTGTTTTTGCTGAAGCTGCCGCGCATGGTCAAGCTGTATTTGAGATAGAGGCAAACGGGGTCGCCGCCGCAGAAATAGAGGCCGTAGCTAATGAGCTGATGGAGTACCTTAAATGACAAAAAAAATATCGATTGGAACTAAGCCTACCAATAAGCAAGCCCCTCTTGCCGCCGATGCTTGGGTCGATAGCCGTGCTGTAGAAGTTGAGCCGATGAAGCGACTCACTATCGATATATCGGAAAGCCTACACAGGAAAATCAAAGCCCAGTGCGCCATGAATGGAACTAAGATTGCTGACGAGGTTCGAGAACTACTAAATGACAAATACGGAAATGTATGAAATCGTATTTCTGTAAATGTGCTTAATACACAGTTCAACTTAGTAGAGCTCATAAGTTTCTGTTGAAATCCACTCGCTAGTCCTAAACTTTAAATGAAGCCATGTGAAAGTTTGTCATTTGCGTGGTAAAAGCAGAGTTATCGTTTCTTCCAACTGTAACCTTGTGGCGGTATTGGTCTGTTTTGACATTAGCTGCTCCGCCATCTAAGAGTGCTTCACGAAGATCGTTGCCTGGAATTTTTGTATTATTATTTCTACTAAAGACGAAAAAATTTATTTCCTTAGAAACGCCTAGTTGTTTAGCAGCTTGTGAAATTGCTTTAGATATATTCGAGTAAAGTGATTTGTTGGCTCGAATCAACGCTTGATTTTCCATATCATTTTCTTTATCGACATTCAGATTTTTCGCATACACATCTGAAAAAATTGTCGATGCAGAGACATTGTAGAACAGGCTAGCTATTTTGACGGATGCAACGATATCCTGAGCAATCGTCCCGTTAACATTAAATACCCAAACTTCTTTATCGATAATGGCGGCATCTTTTTGCATGTTCACATTTTTGAATTTAAATGGAGAACAACTAACGCCTGAATTTCTGGTTTTCCAGACTGCTAGCGAGTGCAAAGTGGTTCGCAGTACATAGTGGCGATTCTTTCGTTGATTTCCGAAAATCAGCCCAACGTCCGTTTTAAATTCGTGCTGGCTTTCGCCAAGAGACATAGCACCAAAACGATCTTGCATGAATTTTTCCTCATTAATTTAATTACTCGAACGATTCCTGTTCGATTTCTCTAATATTGTGGTGATACAAGAAGAGTTCCTGTATTTCTTCAGAACGATAACCGCCTATAACCACATCTTCAGTATCTAGTGCTGAAGATGCAAGTTCATGCATTGTGTATACACCATCGGTTTGATCAAGCCATTCCTCAGGAAGGAATTGTGCGCAAATCATCACACCAACAAGTTCTAGGTGATCACTTTCCAGCTTTTTTTGAACTTTTTCGAGAGCACTTATCGGTGCTTTTATGCCAGCTATTTCACTTGGCAATGAAACGTAGGCGTCAGCAAAATAAAAATCGCAACCATCAATATCAATGTCACAACCATCAAGTGGTCGACTTTTTGTCACTACAATCCACGTTTGTTTTTTTGACATAGCAATACGTAAT
>JAXHOG010000075.1:0-15840 GCA_034519605.1 Marinagarivorans sp. | reverse complement strand
AAATGTTGTTTGGGCCATAGCTATACCATTATTTTTAGCGCATTAAATTTAAAGCGATTTCTTCAATCGCCAACATTTTTTTATCGCAGTTTAAAGCGGCGCGCCACGTCATGGTTATTTGCTGCTGATTGGGATAAAGCGCCAGCGTTTCCATTTTAAAAGGGGAAGAAACCACCTCGCCTTTTAATTTTATTTTGTTAACAACATTAACGTAAGGCACATTAAATTTAAATTCGCCAGCGGGATGCATGCCAATAATATGCACGGGTTCGCCGCCTTGCATAAAGGCAGGATAAATTTGATCAACCGGTGCGGCATTTAAAAAACGAGGATTAAAGTCGTCGGGCAAATAAGGCGCCCGCTGCTCTTGCCACTGTTGGTCATAAGTACCGCCCATATTAACCCTTGGGCTCCAGTGTGGCGCTATTGGCCCAAAAGCTATAGGCGTTGGGCAATCGCGCCAATGGCCAATCAACTGGCTTGGCGCCTCTATATTGGGTAGCGCCAAACCTTCAATGTCGGCTGCCGTTTTTTCGCCCAAAAAACCTTTTCCAACGGGGTTGCGTAGCTCTGTCGCACGCACTATCTGCCGGTCAATATCTTGCCCGCCGTAGGCACGCTCATACACCAATGGCATATTCACAAAGGGATTGGGCTGGCTAATTTGCTGATGATTCCAGCAGCGGTCGCCAAAGACACGAATGTGCTTTTGCAGATTGCCCACTCGTAAACCCACATCCATTTGGCGCACAGGCCGCTGCTCCAGCGAGCACGCCAATCCGTACATTAAAATATCTGTGGAAGGTTTACCGATATGGTATTCACCGATATTTTTAAGGCTAGAGAGGCCGGGCTCATCACAGTATTCATCGGCTTCAAAAATAGGTATTTGCTCTTGCGCTAGCGTCCATTGCGGGCCAATTACAAAAGTTGCTTTAGCCATAACATACAAAGTGTCTATCCCGTTAATGTCGGGATAAAGCGCAAAGGCAGCTTTAAATGGCGTATTGTTTTTGAGTTGTAACATGCTTTATACAGCCAAATATGATGTACATTTAATTAACTTGTACAGAGGCACCTAAAATTCGATTAACGTCTGAGGCTCTATTTAAAATGTATTTACCGCGAATGGAAATTTTGCCATTTTTGTTAAGGGTAATACTGGCCTCGCCGCAGCGTAATACGACTTCGTCTTGCCCTTCCAGAACAACACTTTTACCATCAATATAAACTCCGCCATTAGCCAACGGAAAGCCATCAGAAGATTGTGGTGATTTAGACTGCTTTGCGCTTAAGGGCTCGGCAAAAACAACTTCATCCGTATTGGCATTAGCATTACAGGAGTTTTCAAGAATATTTTCCAAAACGCTTTGCAGGGGAGAATGGATCAAACCCATAATAATGGGTTTTGAGTTTGTGCCCTGAGTAAACATTAGAGCAACTTGACGCCCGATGTGCTGGCGCAAAATGGCCACCGTGGTTAAGGCTATGCGCTGCTTAAAAGATGGTAGTTGGGGCACGCTAACCATGGCGCCGCCCTCCTCATCAATAGACTCTAATCGCCCAATTAAAATGTCACCAGCACCTAGCTCGGCCAATAGGTTGTTGGCTTCATCAGTATTCGAGGCAGACTCTAAAATCGATTCTTTTTCCATGGGCTTATTTAATAAAAAAATTAGTTGTTAGTGATTTTGCTGCCTTTAACAACGACATTACCAGAGCCTTTAACATTGATATTGGCCCCCGAGATTGTAATATCACCATTTTTTTTCATCGTAATAGAAGCCGAGCCCGTTTTAAGGGTGATTTGATCATCTGCCGTTAGCGTAATTGTTTTGGCTTTTAAGGCATATTCTTTGGTGACGGTTTCGGTGTACTTGCCCTCAACGGTTTCACGTAAATCTTTCGATATACCAATGGTCATATTTTTGCCAATGGTTTCGGTATGGTTTTCGGCAATATCAATCGTGATGTTTTTGCCCACGCTCAAAGACATATTTTTACCAATAGTTTCGGCGTGGTCCGAACCAACATCTATGGTTTTATTTTTTCCTATCGATTCGGTTTGATTATTACCAACCGATTTATTGCGGTCATTACCTATCGATGAATTTTCATCGTGCTTGATGGTTTTCGTACGATCATTATCAACCGTTAAGGTTTGATCGTTTTCCACCATGGTGTCGTAATTTTTTTCGGCATGAATATAGACTTGCTCATCACCTTTTTTATCTTCAAAACGTAATTCATTAAAGTTTTGCGCCGAACCACCCTTGGACGATCGAGTTTTAATACCGCTTTGTGTTTTTGAGGGATAAGTCGGTTTATTCCACGCGTTATAAACAGAGCCCGTGATTAAGGGGCGATCGGGATCACCATCTAAAAAGGTGACAATAACCTCATGGCCAATTCTTGGGATAAAACTAGATCCCCACTGATTACCCGCCCAAGCTTGCATCACACGGATAAAGCACGAGCTGTTATCGTCGTTTTTACCTTCGCGATCCCAAATGAATTGCACTTTTACACGGCAATGCTCATCAATATAAATTTCTTCGCCTGCAGGACCAACAACAACAGCCGATTGTGGGCCACGCATAACGGGTTTTGCATGAATTCGTTTGGGTCTAAAAGGGGTATCCGCTGGAAATCCAATAAAGGAATTACTGTAGGAGGAGCTACCTGACTCACCAGAAAAATAACTTTTATCTTCAGCATAGTGAGTAACGCCCGCCAAAATATAATTACCCTTTTGCGAGGCGGTATCGTGCTTGGCTAATTTAAAACGCCCTCCAGCATAAAAACTGGTGCAATTACTACCCCCTAAAACCGTATTGCGATCAGCCTCTTCAGACTCTAGAGCAACCTTAACAAGCTCGCCCCCCAATGATGGGTCATAATATCCAGGGTACTCGTAATGTTCGAATTCGCCATTATTAGCAAAGCGACTGCTGGTTTTAATTGTGGCGATGAGATTTTTTTTGGGCTCCTTAAAATTGTAATCATTAAGGGTCCATTTTCCTTTTTTAAAATTATGCTTATGCTCCCAGCGAGTAATTTGGGCGTGCGGAGCATTGCCTTTAGAATACTCAAGCTCAGTCTCGGCAACCTCACTATAAGCATTAGGCTGATCGACCAATATTAATTGGTGCTTACCCTCAGAATGCTCAAAGAAATACGCTATGCCATCTTCTTCTAACAGGCGAGATACAAAATTCAAATCGCTTTCGTTGTGCTGTACACAATATTCGCGTTTTTTACCGCCAGCAGCACGAAAGTCAAAATCCGAAAAACCTAAATCTTTAAACGTTTGCGTGACAATTTCTTTAGTCGTTTTTTCTTGAAAAATACGATGATCGTTGGTTTGAGATAAAAACCATAGCCAAGGCACTATCTGCAAACGGTACTCACGTAAATTATTAGACTTGATTTCGCCAAAATAGAATTCTTTAACAAAGCCATGAAACTTACGCGCCACACTGCTTTTAATAGTAATAGTCGCCGCTTTACCAACAATAAGATTCGGATCAACGTCAAGATTTTCTGAAAGCACATTGATGCTAAAGCTAAATAAGTCAGAAATACTTTCTGTACCGGAAAAACCCGTTAAAAGGAAAATATCTTTTTTAATGGCGAAGTCTGAAATCGACAGTAGGCGATTATCTTGAGTGAGCTGACTCATGTCATTGCAACCTTAATATGCATGTCGAAGACAGCGTCATCATCCCTATCAAGAGGAGCTTGCGCGTGACTTGCGCATAAAGAGAGGAGAATACACCCCATAAAGGCATGGGGTGTATTTTAAAATTAAAGCGGTTTAGCTGTAGCCAAGTCATAACCCACACGTTGTGGCGTTGCAGACTTATTGCTCTTATCGTAATCACTGTAGTTAACCATGATTTTAGCGAAGCTAAGAGAAATAGATTCAGTTGGATCACTGTCTCCGCTTGATGATACTGAGTATCCGCTAACCAAGCAGTTTTCTAAAGTGTAAGTCATGTATTCAACTAATTTGTCCGAGCCAGTCTGTACAAACTTAATTACAACTTTTTTGCCTGCTGAACCGGTAACAGCTTCTTTAAACAAAGACGTTGTAGAAATATCGGCCTGTTTAGTGAAAGTGATTTCACTGATACTAGGACGAGTTGCTTCACGGTTCGCGAGATTACCGGCTTCCATAGAAATACCACGACCAACACCGAACTGCAGCGAGCTAACGGTGATATGGCTGGCGTAACCGTCAGCAGTCGTGTTTCCCTTAATACCTTCATATTCGATGTAAATAGCCATTCTTATTGCTCCTTAATTTAAGTTAAAATTTTAAAATTTACTTTTCAAATTAAACAACCAATTTACGCTCACACCACCACGCTAATTGCCTGCGTAAAAAGCTTTACGAGCATATCTCGCTAGCGAAAGGATCTTAACGTATTTTAACTAGCCGAACAATCTATGGAGCCACCGAAAAACCGCGTCGAATTTCTTTACATCTTTCACCGACAGATAAATTGCAGCTTGCGCAACAAACAAATACTTATTAAAAGCATCAATGATGCATTAGCCGCAAGAAAAAACTTAACCAGAAAATAACCGAGCGACTGCATTTAGGCTCGGCGCTGAATCGGAATAGTGAAAAGTATTTTTCATTTTGTTTGGTGTTGAATTTTTAACCTTTATCACGATGGTTCGAACACAACCCACATCGATTAAAAGCCCTGCGCGACTTGCCCACCCAATAAAAATTACAACAATGCCTGTATCGGTTGATGCCAGCCCCATTGTGACCACTGGCCATCCAACAGCGCAGCAGATGCTCGAAAGCTAGGTAATCCACGCGAGTAAAACAAACAAGGATTTATTTTTTCTGAGCCGTTTGCGGTAGACCAAAGCGAATAATTGGAATAATTTTGTCGGCAATGATTATCCATTAAGTGGGGGTATGCCATGCCTAAATCGGGGGCGTCGCGACTAAAGTCAACAACGGTCCCGAGAGCTTCGGCAGAGATTGCATGGCGCGCAATAGCAGGCGGTAATATAAGTGGCTGGCTTTTTATGTGCTGTGCCAAATCATCCAATTGCGTGGTGCCCGACAATGCCGATAACGCCAACTGTTCTATGGCCTCGAACCACGCATATTGCTCAATCGCTAAAAAAGGATTAAGGCTAGCAGGTGCTTTGGCCACTATAGAAAAAGGGAAATAGCGACCAACGCGGTCAACGCTCGGCAGCATTATTCCCAGCCAAGCATGACCATCAACAACGCCATCCGAAATAACAAATCGCCAAATAGGGCTAGTTAAATAAGTATCTAACCAAGCTTCGCCAAGTTGTTGTTGTGAACTAGCAATAAAGCCTTGCAGCCATGCATCCCACGCGCTAATAAAATGACTGGGAAGATCGCGATAAATAAAATCACCATGTGCAGGTAATTTTCCAAATAGCCCCAGGTCATTAACTTTTCTCATATTAAAGAGACTCCGGACAACGGAAAGCGTTAAGTAATTCATTTTTAAAAGGATTGTGAATACTATTCACCCTGCCCTCAAAAACGATTTTACGTGCATTTTCGTCACTCGCCGGGCTCGCTGAATCATGTTTAAAGGTAATTAAAAAAACATTGGATTGAGGCGTTGATTGGATGTGTGCGGCATCCATTAAGCGGAACCAAGCCCAAGGGCCCATAAATGAACGATCAAATTGCCCGCCTTTTAAATCCTCAAAAATTAAACGCAATCGACGCGCTTCATTATCGCCAGACCAGGTAATTGATTTCCAAAATTTAGGGCCGTGATTATAAGTTAGTCTTTGATCACCCAAGTCCAGCGTAAATAAGGCATCGTCTTTATTCATAAAATAAGGGCGGAGCTCTAAGGTAATGCTGGGCGTTTCTGGATTTTGTCGAAAGAAAACCGCTCGGATACTCGCGGCACGCTGCAACTGCGCTAATGCCGAGGAAGGAATACCTAAACTAAAACCATCCACGCTGCGGCCAATCCAATTACCACGTTTATCAATAAAGGGATCAAGGAATTCTGTCGTGAATTGATCCAGCGTGCCCTGAGGCTTAAAGAAACCACTAAAATCCAGCACCGCCAATTCATCCGTAGCCGTGGGATTAAGCGGATATCGGCCCGCCAGCGCTTGTACATAAGGCTGATAAACACGCGCGCGCCATTCTTTACCCACATAGCTATGCGCCGATTGCGAAATTATTTTCCACGACTCATCCGCAAGACTGGTTAACCAGCGCTGTAGCGGCTCGGGTGTGGTTTTTGCGTAGGCACGTAATGTAGAAACCGGACTGTTTGCATTGGATTGATAACGTGCTTTGGCAATTTCAAATGCACGCTGCTCGGTATCTGGCGCAAGCGCAATATCCTGTACAAACGCGCGCAACGCCTCTATCTGCAGCAATACGCTCGATACCGGCGGCATTCCGCGTGACGACGACTGAACCAGCGCATGTAAATCGGCAAACCGTTTATCAACCGATGTTCCCTCGGCTTTAGCGGCCAGATAATCTAAGGCTTTATCAACTTTGCCTCCACCCTGAACCTTATCAGCGGCCATATCCAATACGGGGGGAGTTAGTTGAGTATTTGTTTTCGCCGTTTCCAAAATTGCGATTATGGGAGAATAAACGGGATCGACAAACGCTGTTAATGCGCGATTTAATTCTTGTAGGCTGGAAAAATCATTAACCACCAGCGCACTATGAATACTTGCCCATGTATTGCTGTAATCGGCTAAATAAAAATCACGCACTTGCGCACTAATACTATCGACATCACGATTAATTAATACTTGGCTACTAGAATCAGCATCAGCCAACACCCACTGCTCATCGGCCACATTCGCAAATAGCGGCGAGCTGGGTGAAAGATCTAAATTTTTATAGCCTTGCAGCGTAAATAAAACAGGGATATTAAATACATTTTGAGTGTTAACACCCTGTTTAAAATTATTGCGCACCGTCTCGCCATACCAATTGAGCACATCTACACGCTGGTTATACTGTGGGTCGGCTTTAATGCGGCTATAAATACGCTGCGCAATCGGGACTCGCAACAATTGCGATCGAGTTTGCTCGACCAATAAAGCGTTTAAAGTTACCGAAGAAATATCTAACTCAAAGAGTGCCGCCAAGTGCTGTTTGAGCTCACTTGCCGTTTTTTTATCCTGCGCCAACTGCTGATCCCAATGGTTTTCAAACCACGTCTGCAGCATGGGTTTATTCATTTGATCAACCACCTGAAACATCATATACAGACGAAACGTCGAATAAAGATCACCTGCCGGATCACCCTGCTGAATAACTCGTTCCATAGTCTTTAATAGCGGCGGCAAAAACTGTTCTTGCAATGCTTGCTGATATAGCTGATCGGCATTTTGATTAACACGACCATCGTATAAACCCATGCCATTGAGCCATGGATGAGCTTGCTGATCGTAAACACTACTCGCCGAATAAAGCGCATTTAAAGCCACTAAAACACGATTCACATCAGTAGGTATTGCCGACTGACTTGCTGCATCTTTAAAGGTTTTAATATTGTTTTTAACCTCGGCCATATAAAGATTATTGCGAGTAACGCTGCCACTCCACAATAACACCACACCGAGAGTCACCGCCGCCGCCGTGATATAAGCTGCAGATTGTGAAAAACGAATAAGGCGCTCATAACCACGATTGGCCCCCACCAATTCCGATTCGGGGAAAATAACTTCGCGAAATAAACGCGAAATAAAATAGCTTTTTCCTCGGCCCGAAGCGGGAGCTGCAACTTCGCGGGCAAAACCAAAGTTTGCCGATACCGACGTCATTAAACGATCAATTGGGGTTCCGTCTTGCGTTCCACTAGAAAAATACACACCACGTAAATAGGGTTGAAACTCAAAACGATTTTGCGCAAAGGTGCGATTAATAAAGGATTCGGCAATTTGAAATAGATTATCCATTTGCAACGGAAAACCTTCAATGGCGCCACAGCGCTGAGGATCACGCTCTTGATGCATACGCCCCAAAACACGATCATTTAATCGCTGCGACAGTTTCTTCAGCTCACTACTGAGGTAAGAAAAATCAGGGCTCTGTGTTGGCTTAGCGGCATTGGGCAAAGATACACCCCAAACCTGCTCACGCTCTTCTTTACCTAAATCTTCAAAAAACTCACTAAATCCATGCACTAAATCCGATTTAGTAAATAATAAATAAACCGGAAAACGAATTTCCAATTTAGTCATCAATTCATCCAAACGCGTGCGAATTGTTTTAGCATGCAGGGATCGCTCTTCGTCGGTTTGCATTAATAAATCTTGCAGGCTAATGGCAACGATTGCGCCGTTAATTGGGCGACGACGGCGATTACGCTTTAGTAAGGTTAAAAAACCTTCCCACGCCGAACTATCCACAACTTTATGACTGTCTTGCGTGGTATAGCGCCCAGCGGTATCGATTAATACAGCCTCGTTGGTAAACCACCAATCGCAATTACGTGTTCCGCCTACACCTTGCACGGCACCTGCGCCAAATTGATCAGCGAGAGGAAACTCCAACCCCGAATTTACCAGCACGGTTGTTTTTCCCGAACCTGGCGGCCCTACAATGATGTACCAAGGTAATTGATAAAGCGCTTTTTTTCGCCCACGCCCCTGAAATTTAAGCTTATTTAAGGTACCGAGCGCCGACTGAAAACGATCACTAAGTTGTGCAACCTCATCGGCCGCTTGCTCGGAAGCCATATCTTGCTGTGCGTATTGCTTACTGTCCTGTAAATCATTAACAAGACTTTTATTATTCTTGTTAATAAGAAGTTGTTTGCACAATGCAATTACAACCCACAACAGCACAATTGCCATAATAATAAATAAGCGAAAACCCGCCTCGGCCAAAGGGGCCGTGTTGTTATCGCCAAATTTAATTTGTGGGCCAGCAAACCAAACAAGCATTGCTATCAGCATTAATCCAATCAGCGAAATCACCAATCGGTTGGTAAAAAAACGCACCATTGTTTTCATAAAGCCTAATTACCAATTAAGTCCATGGCCCGCGATAAAGTCAGTGGCCAATCCGTTATTTTATGGGTGGGTAAATTATTTAACGAGTAGATTATTTAACGCGTAGGCTTGCTTTTATCTAACAACTCAGAAATTTCTTGTACTACTGGCGTAGACGAAGAATAAAGCCAATACCGAAGACCAGAATAACTAAAAAATAAAACCGCAAGCATTAATGCGATAACAAACCAAAGAGGCACATATTCTGTTAAAGGGTTACGCTGATGCCCCAAACCTACCCAGGATGGCGACAAGGAGCGTTCATAATCCCCGCGATAACGGCGCACAATAGAAAATATCTCTTCACGCACTTGCTCAATACCTTCGCGTCCTCGACTCATCAATCTATAGCGCCCCTCAAACCCCAAGCTGATGCAAATATAAAACAGTTCAAGTAAATCGAGATTTTCTGAAGGTGTTTGCTTTAGCCGTTCAAGAATGAGAAACGATTTTTCACCACCCGACGTTTCACCATGAAAAACACTCAATAAAGTGCGCTGCGCCCAAGCGCTTTCGGAGCCCCACGGGGTATTAAGCACCGCCTCGTCCAATACCGAACACATTAAATAACGGGCAGATAACAGCTGCTCTTGTTTTAAATTTAAATCACGCAAGCGCGACTCGAAGTTTTTAATCTCGGCCACTAAACGCTGGTGTAGTCCACCCACATCACTGTGGCGTGCCGTGCTGCGTGTTTTGGTAAATACAGCAATCAGCGTTGCTGCCGCATTCACTAAAGGATTAACCGAATGCTCGGCTTTAAATTGCGCCACATTGACATCGGGAATAAACGGCCGATTAAGTGGCAGTGCAGACTGACGTACATATGCATCAGCCTGCGGTGCCGGCGACATTACTGGCTCACGCGGATTAGGTGCTTTACGCATACCGGTTCGATCACCGCCCGGCATGGGCTGTTTAAAAACTGTTTTATCCGAATCATTACCAGTCATAGTGTTTCCCTGTTCTCCTGCAATGTTAAAAAGCAGCAGATTTTATGTGAGTTATTGCCTTATCGCCCAAAATTCCATTTCAATGCCGGGGAAGTCGCCACCTAAGTGCAACGCAAATCCACCCGATTGATTAAGCTCTTTCCAAAATTCGCTGCGCTGATCCAATTCAAAATAGGTATAACCCGAGCGAAAGGGGATTTGACGTGGCGCGACCGGTAATGGACGAATTTGAATGCCGGGCATAGCCGCATTCACCAGCTCGCGAATACGCTCTACTGGCCCAATTTTCATTTGCGCAGGTAAGCGAATCCTAATGACATCATCTTTAACATCAGCACGTACCGCCAAAATAAAGATAGCTGTGCTGAGCAAGCTGCGGTCGGTAATTTCAGAAACGCGAATACCGTAATTTTTATCCAGTAACTGTAAAGAAATTGCCGTTTGCTCATACACCATCGATAAATATTCACGCAAAGTAGTTATTGCAAGTGAAAAGGTTTGCTGCAAATTATCGTGTAAATATTGAGGGAATTGCGGCGGTCGTTTTGTTTTAGCGACAAAGGTCGATAACTCACCCGCTAACTGCAATAACTCCCCATACAACTGTGATGGATGAAGGCCGTCCAGAGTCGTTAAATGCGCCATAAAAGGCCCTGCACGATTCACTAATTGCAGCAGCATATAATCCGCGATTTCAGCCGTGCCGCCTCGGCGACCATCGGCAAGCCTGCCCGCGATAGATTCGCCACGGTGATGCAATAACCCCACTAATTCATGTAAAAAACCCGACAAGCGAGGAACTGCATGCACATCCAAACAGCTGGGTAAATAATTATCATCAATAAGAATATTTTTGTCTTCTCGCGTCTCGGCAATTCGGACAATACCAATGCAGGCGTAACCACTTAAATCATCAGTATCCAGCAATAGGCGCAAGCGCAATTTGGCAACGCCCAGCGGATGATCTTCCCCAGCTTCCTGCGTAACATCGCGTACAGGAATTTCCATCGGATAATAACGCGCCAGATTCTGCGTATTGTTTTTGGCTAATACATCCACTGCACCTAGGCGACGCACAGGGACACCTAAATACACAACCACATTGTGCAAACCTACCAGCACATCAATAACATCAGGGGCATCGTCGATTTCAGGAAAACTAAAGGGTGTTCCGTCAGGGAAAATACCGCCACCGCGATGTACCGAGATTTTACCCAATTTCAGTAATTGTTGATCTATCTCTATATGCTGTAAACCCCAAGTATTTTTACCTTGCGCACTGCATTTACGGTTTATATAACTTTCAAAAAATCGATCTTGCTGTTGAAAATGCTGAGGATTCAGCAGCATTCCCTCAGACCAAATAACTTTACTATCAAGAGACATAGATTTCTCGTTAATTCCTTAGGCCGCAGCCCAATTTTATTTTTTTAACAGCGTTAAGGTTCGCCCACTAATTTGCAGAGTTTCCATATTTCTAATGACGTTATTTTGGGTCACAGGAAAAACAACTTTATAACCAGAATCCACGTACTGAGAAAACTCTGCATAAATCGCAATAGCCTTAGTGCCGGGCTCTAGCACTAAACGCTCGATACGCGTTTCTCCAGGCGCTAAAGGTTTTAAGGTTTGTTTATTGATGATGTCGCCACCAAAAACCTCTTTGTCTCGCTCATAAATATCAATGAAATCTGCTTTTTCAAAGCCCGCTGAGGATTTGAGCTGATAAAAACGAACAAACACTGGCGACGGCCGATTTTGATCATCAGGATTAATGTCAGTACTCATAATCATCGTCAGCTTTAAATCGGTGTCCAAATTGAGCACGCCACCCACACGACTTTTTGATGATGAACAACTGATTAAACCGAGCGAAAAAAAGCTCAACAAAATTACCTTTAGTGTGAATACAGCCAAAGTTGCGTGGCTATTGCATTTATACATCATCATTTAATTCTCCTCGTTTTCGTGCCGCCATTAAGCGACGCAATTGATCTTCATAAGCGGATACAAAATCACTTCCAAATAAATGTTGGAATGAACGCTCCATATTGCCGGTTAAGCCTTGATAATAATCCGTATAACCACTCCAGTTTTTGGCTTTTTGCATACCGGGAATAACACTTGTTTTTGTCTGTCGATTAAATTTTTTCTCAAGCTGTTCCGGATCAAAACGCTCCATCATGGCCTCAAAGCCTTGCCTTATACCCGCGATCATCGCTAACTGATGCTCTGCAATTTCTTGAAAACCTTCACGAAAAGCATCTACAGGTTTTTGATAAGCCTTAGATTTTTTAATAAATAAACATTCCAGCGCATCATCAACACTCACAGAAAATTTAAGCGGGTTATTTTCCACCGATTGAATCGTCGTAACATTCATACGAAATTCGTTTTTAATATTGGCTCGCGAACGTAAGACACCCAGCATACCGCCAACAATTTCTCGGATCAGTAAACCGCTAAGGCGGCTAATTTCGTTAATATCGGCAGTAGACAAACGAGAAGCATCTAGCCCAAGTGCTTCTATAAGAATTTGATCATGATTATTAATAGGCTGCGAGACTTGAGCATTTTGCGCCTGTAGTTGAGGCTTTACGGCGGTAGCTGGGGTTATAGCAATGGCATCAGGAATCGCTACAGGCGCGGACGACGGATTAAAATTTTGTTTTGCGCCCGAAGCCTGAAATGGGTTTGATTTGTCGAGCGGTACTCCGGTATTAAAAATAAGTTCTTCCAGAGACATACTTACATTGGCTTGAGGTGCATCTAATTCTCTATGGGGCTGAGATATTTTTAATCTAGCGTCAGCAGCCCCAATAGCCGAAAGCGAAAATGGGCTTAGTGAATTATCAACAAAAGGATCTTTCAGTTTCGGCGCAGGTATTTGTAAGCTTGCTTGCTTGCTTGTGCCCCCTGCCCAATCTTCTGGAATGAAATTTTCAGCACCTACAGACGGCCAAGATACCGCTTGATCCATGCTGGCTGAAACGTCCATTGCCTGAAAGTCATTGTCGCGGGTTACGCTTCCCAGCCCCACAAAGCTATCAAGCAATGCATTAGATTCTATATGCGCCGAAGGATATGCAGCATCATTAAACGAAGAAGAGCTTAGCGATTGAGGCTTTTTATCCCATAGTGCCAAGGGGTCTTGTGAGGATTGCTCAAATAAATTATCGGCATCATTTTCCGTTGCGCCCAAAAAATCCGTATTCGATGACGCATTAAACGGCGTTGTAAACTTGGCATACGCCGGCGCCAAATCAAAAGGTGAAGTCACCGCACCCAATGATTGCGGGGCTAATTTAACCGAAAAACGATAATCGCCTATATCAAACAAATCGCCATCGCGTAACTGATGACGAATACCTCGACCAATCGGTTCTAAGCCATCATTTACAAAGGTGCCATTGGTGCTTTTATCTTCAAGATAAAAAAGATTATCGACGCAAACAATTTCACAATGGCAGGAAGAAAGAAATCTATCGGGGTCGGGGAGCACCCAAGTATTATTATCGGCGCGTCCCAGTGTCCCGCCTCGATGATCAAAAATACGATTATTCTGAGGCAGAGCAATGCCCCTAGGCGTTTTTATTTGTGTGACGTGAAGAGCCATTTGCAATAAACCCTAACCAACCCATTTAGCGAGCATGTCGTTAATTGTTAACTACGCGATTTTCGCACTTTATAAGGCATTAACCAACCGATCTAAGAATTCGGTGATTCTATCACGCGAATCAAGCCGCCGAGCAATACCAAGGATATGGGACACCCACATTGCATACCTAACTACTTTTTCAAAGTGTTTTATTAGTTTATGATGCGGCAACATTAATTTGTTGTCAGTATTAGCGTGCAAACATGAAGAAGGAATTACATCTTGCGAGCGACAAGGAGGGTAACTTAGGTTGTAAACTGCGCGAAGAGCAACCTACGCATATGGCGACCAATAGAAATAGACTCAAAAGGAACCGCGTTCAATGGCATCAACAGCAATTCTCAATATGCAGGATCTTCTTAATCCCATAACCGAAGAATTTCCAACAGGACAAAATCTCCGCTTTAACCCATCTCCGCTATCCAGCTATCAATCGATAAAAATGGCGCGCACGGCGGCGCGCGATGCCGAAAAAAACAACCTTTACAATGAAGGCGGCAATGAAGCCGATGAACATTGGCGAAAAATATTAACGCTTGCGCCCAAGGTTATCGCCCAAGAAAGTAAAGATTTAGAAGTCGCGACATGGTTAACAGAAGCCATGGTCAGACTCTACGGGTTTCAAGGCTTACGTGACTCACTGGTATTAATCGCGGGATTGCTTGAGCACTTTTGGGATCACCTATATCCCATGCCGGACGAGGATGGTATCGATACCCGAGTAGGACCTTTTGCTGGACTTAACGGCACCTCAAACGATGGCGTATTGTTAGCACCCATTCGACGCGCACCCTTAACGGAGGGTTACACCCCAGGGCCGTTTGCCTACTACCAATATCAGCAAGCATTGGATATTGAGCGCACGGAAAACGACGCTGCGCGCGAATTAAAAATACAAAACACAGGTTTCACACTTGCCACTATTGAGCAATCTGTAAACGAAAGCAGTAACGAATTTTTTATTAATTTAATCGACGACATGATTATTATCGTCGAGCGCTGCTGCTATATAGAACAACAGCTAGATAACTTATGCAAAGGCAGCGAGGCGCCGTCAACAAGAGCTATTGTGTCCATAGTAGAAGAGTGCCAAGCCGCCGTGCGGCATATCGCAGCCCACAAACTTCTTGTTCCTGAGGATGATATCCTGCAAGAAGAAGGCGTTGATATAGACCGAGTAAATACCTCAGGTGAAGCTCCCACGAAAAAAACTAGCGCCAGCAATGTCCTCAGTGGCATCAACAATGCGTTATTATCCCGTGAAGCGGCTTTCGAAACGCTATTAGAAATAGCACACTTTTTTCGCAAGACCGAACCTCACTCGCCCGTTTCTTACGCGCTTGAAAAAGCCGTAAAATGGGGCAAGATGCCTCTCGAAGATTTAATTTTCGAGTTAATACCCGATTCTTCGTCGCGCAAGCACTTCAGTGAACTCACTGGGGTGACTGCTAACAGCAACGAAGGTAATTAAACCACCTAGCCAGAGAGGATTAGGGATTATGTCCGATAGCAGCCATGACAAACTGAAGCGTATTAGAAAGCCTCGTGTACACATCACTTACGATTTGGAGACCAACGGGACAATCGTTGAAAAAGAAATCCCCTTTGTGATGGGCGTAATGGGTGATTATTCCGGCGACAACTCAGAGAATAAAAAAACCCTGAAAGAACGCAATTTTTCGCAAATAGATCGCGATAATTTTAACGACGTCTTGTCAAAAATTAATCCTCAGCTGCGTATGAAAGTTGAAAATACCCTAGAAGGTGACGGCAGCGAAATGTCCGTAAATCTTGACTTTAATAGCATGGATGATTTTGAGCCGCACAAAATTGTTGAGCAGCTTGAGCCCTTAAAAAAGCTCATGGAAACTCGCAATAAACTGCGTGATTTACTCACCAAAGCCGACCGTTCAGAAGAGCTTGAATCGATATTGGAAGATGTATTAAGTAACACCAATGCACTCTCTTCTTTATCTGGCGAACTGGGCCTTAACAAGGACAAGGAATAATTAACATGTCAACTGAAGAACAATTAGACAGCCAGCAAGCCGAAGCGCAAACCAGTGAATTCAGCTTTTTAGAGCAAGCCATAGGCGCAACCAAGCAAACAGCTCGTAATGAAACCGAAGAGCTGCTGCGCTTTTTATTAGCAATACATGAAAAGAAAAGCAT
>JAXHOG010000019.1:0-11206 GCA_034519605.1 Marinagarivorans sp. | reverse complement strand
GTTACGTATTGCTGCGCGAAAAATAACGGTGGCCAGCACGGCGCTGAGCACCATGGGAATGCAGGTGGCCAACTGCGCGCGCGTATCGCCAATACTGCTCACCAACAGGCCGCAGTCACCACCGCGCCAAGCAAAGGCAGAAAACATGCAAGCAACAATCACTTCATTCAGCGAAAGCTTGGCGCATCAACCCTTCAAACGAGAAGAATATCTTCAACATCGAATCGTGCCGCGATTACGGAAATACACCACCAAGAATGGCCAGCCCAATCGCCGCCCCCGGCCGCTGCCACGGTAAGCACGAACACGGTGAACACCTGCCCGCCCAAATCACCCAGCTTGACGGAAAACGCGACGAAATTGATATTCACAGCAAGCAGCATTAGCTCAATCGACACAGAGCAGATAGCGATGAGGTTCGGAGAAAAATACCCGCAATGCCCGTTACAAACAGCAAGGTAGCCAGCATTACAGAGAATAGCTGATGGTGATGGAGCCATAGAGCACCTGCGCCATGGGCGCGGCGTTAACAAGTGCGTTTTACGGCTTCCCGATTTTCGTTGTTGGTTTCTTCTAACTTTGCCTGCTTCATCTTCATCGCGGCTTTCCTTTCAGTGTCATTCGGCGTTGGCCGATGTTGTCTTTGTTTATTTTACAGCTTACGCCAATATTCTACGCCAGCATGGGCATTGCCATGCGGCCTTTGGCGCCAACTTATCCCCATTTTCTGGGGGTAAGTGTGTGGGTAAGGTGCTCCCTAACCTCATTTAGCATCGTTAATAGGTATTGCATTCAGCCCATATAAGCTCACAGCATTTATGTAAATGGGTTGATAACAGTAACCCCCGTGCCTACAAAATCATCCCTATTTCGCGTAACGACTCCCATGCCATAAATTATCGCTGTGGCCGCGATTTGCTTATCCAGGGCGTTCTCCGGGTGGGGGGATCTTAACTTGCCCCATACTTGCGCCTCTTCTCTACCAAACGGAAGTATGTTTTGTTCAAACTCTTCAAGCATGGTGTTGAGCCACTTTTCTATAAGTGACGCCTGCGTTATATCGCCCCGATGCCTAATTAGCTCCACACCTCTACGCAGCTCGCCTAGAGTGATAGCGCTTAGGTAAAGTTCACTTTGGTCAAGCTCGGCTTGCTTAAAAAAAGCTTTAACACCGGGATTCATTTTTGATTTCTTACGAAGCTCGCTAATGACATTAGTATCAATCAAATACATTTGAGGTATCACTATCCTGCCTTCGTTCAAAATCTGAATCTTCCCCTACTGAGGGGATCAACCTTAAAACATCAATTAAACTGCGCTTTTTTGGTTGCAGTAGTGCGCTCTCAAGTATTTTACGATGCTCAGCTTCAGCGCTTGTTCCAGCTAGCCCAGCCCTCGCTTTCAATGCCATTACAACGTCATCATCGACATTTCGTACTACCAAGTTTGCCATCTATACCCCCAAAGTCATCAATACGAAAAATGATAGCATTGCTATCATTTTGGTGCAATCAGTGTATGTGTGGCGTCATGCTAGCGCGCAGCAATATTGCGATACAAAGCGTCTGGAGCTAAATCAGCATCATTTGGCCAGCATACCGCACCAAATTCATCTACTCGCGCTTGGGCAAAAAAGGCTGGGTCTTTCAGTGGCTCGAACATTGGCCCAAATAGACGATCTGCCAGGCATACCTCACCATAGAGACCGTCATCAAACGTTACGGCAAGTGTGTATTCAGGCTTGGTCACAACATCGGTTACTCGACGCATAGTCACTACTCCAGTGGGTTGATCTTGTTGAGAGGCAGGTGCTGCTCTGCCAGATTCCAATCGTTAAACTTCAAGCACGGCGTTTCTTATCGATCAGTGCTTGAACGTCATCCATCACTTTGTCGTGTGGCACTGCCGACATAGGATCGGCCAGAGCTTCTTGTACTTTGGTACCGAACCAAGCATCGTGAGCCGCTTTGGCTTCTTTAAATGCATCATCACCAATACGTTTGCGTCCTTCTTCGGTATCTAGCTCTCGGAGGAATTGATCAAGCTGAATATCAGCAATCGTTTTAGGCTTATTCGTTTTATTCATGATTTACACCTAACTTGAAAATATTTTGTAACGTTTAAAGGTGATTATTGGTTTTTATTGACAATATTTTCAATCAGTTTATCTGCACCTATTAGCGGTATAAGCCGCATCAACACATCATCCATTACCCCATTATTTGCTTTGGCAATAAATGTTGCTTTGCGGTCTTTCCACGACAGTGTTTGTATAATGCTTGCCGCTGCAACAGACGGGGTGTCCAAGTTATCTATGGCTACTTCAGTAGGGCCGCCACGAACGCTTGAGCTAATGGGGCAGCAAATCAGAAGGCCGGTTTTCTTGTTGTATTCCAAACTACTTAGTACGAGTGCTGGCCGAAACTTTCCAATTTCTTTGCCTTTAGTTGGCTCAAAGTCCAACCAAATAATGTCATTGCGTTCTGGCGTGTAGCTCTTACTCAAGATTCAATATCCTTCAATCGGACTTCGGCCAAAGAGTCGGCGTGGGCAAGGTTAGGGGTTATGCCTTTTAGGAGATCCTTTTCTTTGATTGGAAAGGTGAAGCCTTGTTTCTTTGGCTTGGATTTTCTCACCGTAAACCCATCTTTGAACACCTCCACTTCGACGGCGGCATCCTGTTCAAATTGAGGTATGTCACGGATGAGCCCAGCTACACGCAGCGCAAGCCCATTCCCCCACTTTTGGATTTTTGCCTGAACAATTTGGCTCATGCTTACACCTTTAATGTATCATCTATGTTGATACATTTAGTATACACTAAGTTGATTTTTCGGCAATAAAACGCGGGGTGTAGAATTAAATGCCGTGTACTAAGATGCTGGCCAGCGGCGTGCTCTATAGCTTTTTACAGCACTTTGGTTTTTGAGGGTATTGCAACAATGATTTAAATCGCAAACTGAATTGTTTCGTAAACACTTAGGATGGTGAGGTCGTCTCAACATACTGATCGGATCGTTTATGGGCTTTTGAAAGCTCATACAATGCCATTTTTACAGGCGAAGTTTTTTACGCAGCAAAATAAAAGGTCTAAACCGCGTTAGTTGATAAGGAGTCAACGGCGGTGCATCTGGATCAGACAAGGCGGCGCGGTGTATTTCAGCCTCGGTCATTCTCTCAAGTCTTTTCCAGTCAGTTCGACCTTTAAGTTTACTTGCTTGCTCTTTGCTTAGTACTCTTAGTCTTGTCATGCCCATAAATTCCGCCACCTCTGTGTTTTACTCGCGTGAATTGCTTTAATTGTTCTTCCGTCAAAGGTTGTGCATCAGGGTCATCTAATGCCGCTTGATGAATTTCATCTTCAGTCATATTTTGGAGTCGTTCAAGATCGCTTTTACTGCAACCTTTGCGGTTTTTGATTTCTTCTGCTGTAAACCTAGCCATATTGTCACCTATGCATATAAAGCTTAATCTCAGGTTTTTCTGCTAATCGCGCTGAAATAATGCGGATCAAATTATCCTTTTCTATTTCAGCATACACCACAAATAGCACGTTGTTTAAGGTTCTACTTTTCCCGATAATCCGCATGCGCTGACCATCGTTATAGGTCTCGGTAGTGTCTTCGAAGGATATGGCGTGATCGTCGAAAAAGACTTCCGCTGCATCCGCAAAATCTATACCACGCGCCTTGATGTTTGCTCTGTTTTTATTGTCGTCCCAGTCAAAATACATTGAATTGATCGCCCTTTTTCAAAGTGTAAGTACATTTTATTGATCTCGGAAGGTCTGTTTCAACCGTGCGTCTCTCGCCCGTAAAATTGTTTGCCGAGTCGTTTTGAACTCGCGGGCTATCTCGGCCACGCTGACACCGGCATCTAACCTCTTAAAAACTTCGGCACGGGTTTTCGTCGTGAGCGTTGGTGGTCTGCCAAACTGTTTGCCAGCTGCTTTGGCGCGAAGAATTCCCGAGTGTGTGCGCTCAATGAGAAGATCACGTTCAAATTCAGCCACCGCCGCGATGACCTGCATTGTCATCTTGCCAGCGGGGCTGGTTAGATCAACGCCACCAAGCGCAAGGCAGTGTACGCGCACACCTGAGCTAGCGAACTGCTCTACAGTTGCACGAACGTCTATCGCATTTCTACCAAGCCGATCAAGCTTTGTCACTACCAGTAGATCGCCAGACTCCATCCGGTCAATAAGCTTGATAAAGCCCGGGCGTTCCCTTGCCGCCACTGAACCACTAATGTTTTCTTCAATCAATCGTCGCTCTTCAATAGAGAATCCAGCAGACTGAATTTCCAGCCGCTGATTTTCCGTCGTCTGATCAACCGTAGAAACGCGACAATAAGCAAAAACGCGAGCCATAGTAATTCTGTCCGAAAGGTAAGTACGAATTATAACTTGTATCCGAAACTCATTTCGCCTACTTTCGTACACTTCCTACAGGCATGACCGAAACTGCTCCATTTCGGACAAACCGGTCATGCCAGCCCGTATGAGTTTTACATCCCCCAGCCCTATGCCGACTTGGGAAAGCACAGGGTAGTGGCAGACGCTGATGATTGCGGGGTTGAGTACAAGCAGGGAGATAGGGGCGAAATACCCCATAAACTTTACAGGCTTGTCGGTTCTTCCACAGGACCCCCATAAATAGTTTTACCGATGTTGGAGCCAATCGTTATCGTTGATCGACACTCGTCATTTTCGAGGGTTCCTCCACTGGCCCCCTAATAGTGATAGCGGCATTGCACAATAATTACTGCGTAATTCATTATTTTGTAAACAATATGATCACGCGGGCTAGCTTGATTTCCACACCCAAAACCGCTATTTTTTACAAACATTCAGCCATGCTGCTTGTTTACCGCTCTCGAAGGCATTAAAGCGGTAGGCGAAAGCCCCTTCTTACTTTTCTATATCACCCATTGGGAAAACTCCCAATGGGGGTTTCTCCCCTCAACTTTGGAGAGACCTTATGATTTCTATCCCTGGCACTATCAATATCCGCACTCTCGCCGGTCGTTTTGGCGAGTTCAACGTGGGTACTCTGCAATGCTCTTTGGGTACTTTTACCGTTAAAGATTCGACCATTGATGAGTTTTACGAAGGTTCCTATACGGGCACTTTTTTCATCGAGACTATTGGGCCGAATTCTTATCTCGCGTCTGGCCGGTTGGTCGTTGAGGTTCGGGCAAAGCTTAATGCGATTCTGTTAAATGATGATGCGTTACCGGCTGAGCCAGAAACACTTGAACGCGACGCTATGGAAGATGAAGTTGTACAACCACCTCATATTGCTGAGGTGATTGATTCTTCGCCGGTGGCCGAGCCTTTATGTATCCCCGCAATTCCTGTTGTCGATGATGAGCCACAAGCTCACGCTGACAATGGTTTGTCGGGTAATGGTTCGTCGGGTAATGGTTTGTCGGGCGAAATGGCTAAGTTGTTTGGTGAGTTATGGCCATTAGCGGCATCGGTCAAGCTCGATCCCACCATCGACCGCGCTGTGTTTAGGACGCAAAAAGACCACCTGAAAAGCATTGGCTATCGCTTTCAGGCATCGACCCAAACTTGGATGTTGGAAGGGGTGTAACCATGGCTTTAATGTTTGCTCGTTTAGCGCGTAACTTTATAAAAAATGGCTATTTTCCGACTGACGATAATTCCATTGAGGGAATTTTAGAATGCCTTCGCCCTGGCGAAGTTGGCACGGTCAGAGTTTTTGATCCGTGTTGTGGTGAGGGCGCAGCCTTGGCGGAGTGCGCGCTGGCATTGAGAGAGGAGGGGTATAGCGTGGAGAGCTACGGCATTGAATACGATGCCGAACGCGCTCAACACGCTAAACAACTGCTTAATCATGTGGTGCATAGCGACATTCAGGATTGCGTGGTTAAAAGCGCGCAATTCCAAGTGCTTTGGCTTAACCCGCCCTATGGTGATCGAGTCTCTAATCAAGCCGAGTTAGGTGAAAAAAAAGGCCATGGCCGTGATCGACATGAAAAGTATTTTCTTGAGCGAACATTGCCAACCTTAGCCTTCGGTGGTTTGTTGATTTATATCATTCCCAATTACGTGCTGGACTTGGCTTTATCTAAAAAGCTGGCGCGTAGTTTGGAAGGGATTCGCGTTTTTAAAGCCGCTGATGACCGATTTAAACAGGTCATTATTATGGGGTATCGCAAGCGTGTTGATAGTTCATCGCATACCGACCTTGTGAATGCTTTGCTAGAAATTGGTGAAGATAGAGATAAGGTTGGTGTTATTACTGGCGAGGATTACGGCACGTTTGAGATCCCTGTGTGCTCACCCGGTGATGCGTTAAAGCCGTGTGAGTTGCGCACTGTAAGGCCAACCGCCGAACAGATTGTCGAAGTCTCAAAGAAGTACCCGTGTTTGTGGAATCAATTTAATTCGTTGTTTTTACAAACACAGAATATTAAGCGCCGACCTGTTAGAAAGTTGTCACCTTGGCATCTTTCTCTGCTGCTGGCAGCGGGTCAATTTTCAGGTGTTGTGCATGGCCAATCCGGTCGAAAAATGTTGGTCAAAGGCTCTACCTACAAGCAGAAAAAGCGCAAGGTAGAGACGGTTATGAATGAGGTGGGTGTCATTACTGAAACCCGCACTATTGATACCGATACCTTTGTACCGACGATTCGCGGCATTGATTTTACGGAGGGCAGTGAATTTTTTGGTGACATATTTACCATTAAATAAGCTGTAGTTTTCCTCTTCCCATTGGGCTTCCCCCCCAATGGGGAGGCCTTTTTTAATTTTTTCTTTAATTTAAAAAGGTGTTTGTATGGAATTGCCCCATAAAATTCTTGAGGCTGGCAGTGATTTATTTGTTGATGCGTTTTTAGTGGATGGCGAGCGTTGGTTGTTTACCAGCTTGTGGGGTAGCGAAACGACAATTCAGCAATTTTTTGCGCGAATTGAATTGCGTGACGACGAAAATGGCTTGCGCCATTTCACGATCAGAAACCCCGCGACCGGCGCCGAAGTACGCGTATCCACGGCAGACAACAAAGAGATGAGCAAGCAGACGGCAAAAACACCTTCGCACAGTATTGTGGGTGAAATTTGCCACTGCTTTATTTTTAATAAGGCGCTGGTGCAGGCCGATAGGCTCGCCGGTAATACGTTTGTTTTTGCGATGCCGGGTGAAGCCGATGTAGATGAGGCGAGAGTGTGGCAAGCGGTTAAAGAGCTGAGTCACATTCCACTGATGGATCATTGGCAAAGTATTTTAATACCGCTGTTTTTTGAGCGGAATTGGATGACACCTTTACGTGGTTTGAATACCCAAGCCTTTAAAATCTTTATGGATAATGAGGAGTTTAACGCGCTGGTATCCGATCTTGTTAAGCGTCGGATTTTGACGCTTGATGCGACACCCGTTATTCATGAAGCACCAAGAGTAGCTTCGCGTGGGCCGCAAATAGCCTTACTTTAATCGTGACCCTTCGGGGTCTTTTCTCAACCATTAATGGCGCTTAGCCCGTTTGAAGATTGAGAAAAGGCACCGTGTTGTGCTTTTTAAAATCATCCGTAGCGTGAGAGATGATGTGGCTTTGGCCATCGCTTTACTTAACTAACCAGCCCCGGCGGGAAAATCCCCGTTGGGGTAGACCTGTCGGTGCATTATTCTTTTTGGAGAAAAACCATGAATATGCACCTTGAACAAAACTCTGCACCCCAAAATTTTGCCGAATCCCTGGGGGCCATAACCGATGATATAGCCGGTGATGACGAGTTACTTTTAGATGACACCGAAAACGATCCTACGATAATCCCTCTTGCGTCTTTTATTGAGGAATTTGGTGTGGATTTATTGCAAGCCGCCGAGCGAGATAATCCGCCGGTGTATGCGGGCAATCCTGTAGTAAGCCGTGCAGAGTGTATGCAAGGCTTAATGCGAAAACCTTTCCCCGCTCAAGCCGATGCCGTTCAAGCATTATCGGCATTATTGTTTGATGTGGGCGAGAAGGCGGGCATTTTAAATGCCGAAATGGGTACCGGAAAAACCATGATGGCCATTTGTTTGGCGGCCGTAGCGGGTGCTGAAGGGTATCGCAATACCATGATTATTAGCCCGCCTCATTTGGTTTATAAATGGCGTCGGGAAATTATGGAGACAATACCCAAAGCGCGGGTTTGGGTGCTCAATGGGCCGGACACACTGGTTAAGTTGTTGAAAATACGGCAACTGCTTCAAGTGGATTCGTCGCAAGTACCTGAGTTCTTTGTGATTGGGCGTGTGCGTATGCGCTTGGGTTATCACTGGCGTCATGCGGTGGCGATTCGTCGTCACCGGCGGCTAATGAAGCTCGATGCCACGGACATGCACCCCATGGCAAAGCGCGTGGCGGTATCGAGTGATTACGCCGCTTGCCCGCACTGTGGGGAATGGGTATTGGACGAGGGTGGTGAATTGGCAGCCGTTTCTTATGTTCAATCTCAAACAAACCGCCTCAAATGCAGGAAGTGTGCGGCTAACTTGTGGACGCTGATGCGTTCTAGGGCAAAGCAACACGATAAAGGCGACATTGTTAAAAAGGCGTTATGCCAACTGCCCACCATAGGCCCCAAAACCGCTGAAAAGCTGATTGGGACGTTTGGTGCGGATATGCTGGAAGGAATGCTGGCCGACAATATTTATGAGTTTGTAAACCTCATGGATAACGAAGGCGAGTTGGTGTTCTCCGACAGGCAGGCGAGTCGAATGGAAAAAGCCTTGGCCAACATGGAGTTTAGTTTTGGGCAGGGCGGCTACCAGCCGACCGAGTTTGTGAAGCGCTATTTACCGCGTGATTTTTTGGATTTATTGATCGTCGATGAAGGTCACGAATACAAAAATGAAGGCAGTGCGCAGGGGCAGGCGATGGGGGTTTTGGCCAGTAAAGCCAAAAAAGTGTTATTACTGACGGGCACGTTGATGGGTGGCTATGCGTCCGATCTTTTCTTTTTGCTGTGGCGAATTATGCCCAGCCGAATGATTGAGATGGGATACCGTTGCAACACCATGAATGGCTCTATGGCACAAGCGTCGTTGGCCTTTATGCGCGATCACGGTGTGCTTAAAGAGATCATGAGCGTGCGCGAAGGCGATAACCACAAAACATCGCGCGGCAAGAAAACCGCCGTGAGTACTACCAAAGGGCCAGGGTTTGGGCCTTCGGGAATTGCTCAGTGTGTTTTACCTTTTACTGTTTTTTTGAAGTTAAAGGATATTGGCCAAAAAGTATTACCGCCCTACAACGAGCATTATGTTGATATAGAAATGGAGGCAAAGCAGCGCGAGCTTTATAGCGCCCTAAGCCAAAATTTATCGGCCGAAATGCGCAGTGCATTACGTCGTGGCGACAAGAGCTTATTGGGTGTGGTGTTAAATACCTTATTGGCTTGGCCTGATACGTGTTTTTTGCCGGAAAATGTGGTGCATCCACGCAGCAGAGCAACCTTAGCATTTACCCCATCTTTATTTAGCGATGATGAGTTAATGCCAAAGGAACAATGGCTGTTGGATTACTGCGTAAAACAAAAAGAAGCTGGCCGGCGCGTACTTGTTTATACCAGCTACACCGGTAAACGCGATACGTGTCAACGCCTTAAAAACTTTCTCCAGGCACGAGGTATTCGCACCGCCGTATTGCGCGCTCAAATAGCAACAACGGCACGGGAAGACTGGGTAGCCGAGCAAGTGGATAAGGGCATTGATGTGTTAATTTGCAATCCTGAGTTAGTTAAAACAGGATTGGATTTGTTGGAGTTCCCTGACATTGTTTTTATGCAAACGGGCTACAACGTATACACAGTGATGCAAGCGGCAAGACGCTCTTGGCGAATAGGGCAAACCGAAGATGTACATGTTACGTTTTTAGGTTACAACAATTCCGCTCAATCCAACTGCTTGGCTTTAATGGCAGAAAAGATTGCTGTTAGTCAGTCTACGTCGGGGGATATTCCTGATTGTGGTCTCGACTCACTGAATCAAACCGGCGATAGCATTGAAGTGGCTATGGCGCGGGATTTGATTGGGTAGGCTTTATACAACCCCTGCAAAGGGGTTGTTTTGTTTGTTGAATCCTAATTTTCAGGATTTTTTATGAATGGCTTTACTTATTGCAACAATGTAAAGACTTTGTTATCTTTACTGTAAATCAGTTGGTAAAGAGGTTTCTATGTCAAAAGTAAGTTCAAAACGGCAAATTACATTACCCATTGACCTGTGTGTTTTGGCTGGCATTGATTCGGGTGATGAGGTGTCAACCTTTGTTGATCGGCAGGGCATTATTTCCATTGTTAAAAAAACCGCAGGTTCTGCCAAAGGCTTTCTGAAGGGTGCGCTTGTGGATAAGAGCATGACAGATGAAGACTCACTGAAAAGTGTTTTGAATTCATGATTGCGATTGACACCAATGTGTTGCTTCGCTACTTGTTGCAAGATGACCCATCTCAGGCCGCAAAGGCAAACAAGTTATTTCTGGGCAGTAAAACAATACTAATCACTGATGTTGTTCTAGTGGAAGCGTTATGGACACTCAAAGGTAAGAAGTATCAATTGGAAAAGGACGTTATCGTTAATTTATTGCACTCGCTTTTTGCTGAACCTTTAATTATTTTTGAAGATGAGCAGGTAGTGTGGTGCGCTTTGAAAGACTATGCGAAAGCAAAATCAATTAGAGTTGGCGGCAAACAAAAACAGGCGGATTTTTCTGATGCGTTGATCGTGAACAAAGCTAAAAAATACGGCCAATTAAACAATGTTAATCTTGGCCCTGTTTATACGTTCGACAAGGCCGCCTTAGAGATTGACGGAACCAAGGAACCTTAACGAAGAATATTGGAATATGGGTTCTGAAGAAATTGTAAAAAAGCCCGGTCAAATATTCTATCGGTCGCAGCGTTTACCGCTGATTTAGTTTTGCTATACTCAAGGCTCAACGCCCAGTGTCGTCTATCACTGATCCTTACTGCTCGAAGGTCTTATGCAGTAGCGTTATTTACGCCGACCTTACTTAATTAATTAACCCGCCTGGGAGTTGACTCTCCCTGCTTGCGGGGCTGTTCAGCTCCTTTTTATATTTTTTATCTTGGAGCTAACGACATGCACTTAAAATTTAATGTGAACAATTATTTTACAATTGATGCTGTATTTGATGAGCTAGTGCTTGTCAAAGTTACGGACAATCGCTTGGC
>JAXHOG010000104.1:0-10737 GCA_034519605.1 Marinagarivorans sp. | reverse complement strand
CGGCATCAACACAGCCATACCCCGCGAACTTCAGGCCCGGTCCACGCGGACTGATCACCCCAACCCGCCACGGTTGAGCACATGGGTGTAAATCTGCGTGGTCTTCACATCCGCATGGCCGAGCAACTCCTGCACCGTGCGAATGTCACTGGCCGCTTTCCAGCAAGTGGGTGGCAAAGGAGTGACGCAGGGTGTGGGGCGTGGCTGGCTTGCTCAGCCCAACCCGGCGCACCGCATTGCGTACCGCGCGTTGAATGGTTTTTTCATGGACATGATGGCGAAATATGCCACCTGAGCGTGGGTCGGTAGAGCGATTGGCTGATGGGAAAACAAACTGCCAACCCCAGTCGGCTGCAGCGTTCGGGTATTTGCGCGCCAACGCGTAAGGCAAGTTGGCCCGGCCAAAACCCTCAAGCAGATCCTGCTTGTGCAATGCCTGCACGCGCGTCAGGTGCAATTGCAGGGGCGCGGCAAGTTTTTGCGGCAACAGCGTGATGCGGTCCTTCTGGCCTTTGCCGTCGCGAATCAAAATCTCGAAGCGGGAGAACTCAACGTCCTTGACCCGCAAACGTAAGGCCTCCATCAAGCGCATACCCGAGCCATACAACAGGCTCGCTACCAGCCACAGGGTGCCATCTAATTGCGCGAGGACACGGGTAACTTCGTCCTGGGTCAACACCACTGGCAAGCGCTGTGGTCGACGTGCACGAATAACACCATCGAGCCACGGCAAGTCGATTAACAAGACTTTTTTGTATAAAAACAGAATGGCTGAAAGTGCCTGGTTTTGGGTCGATGCAGAAACATCACGACGCACGGCCAGATCACTTAAAAATGCCTCAACCTCTGCCGCGCCCATTTCCAGTGGGTGGCGGTATTTATGGAAGCGGATAAAACGCTTTACCCATTCGAGATAGACAGCTTCGGTGCGAATCGAATAGTGTCGCAAGCGAATCTGCTCGCGTACCTGATCAAGCAGTTTTGGCTTGTCGTCCATGTCGTTTTCCCTTCCTGAATAGCGTCGCGTTTCCCCGTGCGATTTTCAGCGTAGACAAGGAGTTGGGTGTGGACAAGGAACGTTATCGGACACAAAGTGGCGTAAAAGCATTACGCCGTTTGTGTCGTCTACTTATAGTTAGGAACCAAAACAAGGAACAATGTCGCATGAAAGGAATTCAGCAATTCTTACTTGTATCTGGCTTATCAGTTATTTCTATCGGACTTCTCTACGGCATCGCCCCTAAAGCTATTCTTGAAGGCATCGTTGGCCTATCAATTCAAAGTAATGAAATGCATATTTTCCGTGCAATTATGGGCCTATACTGCGGAATAGGTGGATTGTTACTCACTGGCGCTTTCTACAAAGAATATATTCGCCCTGCTCTTCTGTTAGAGACAGTTTTCCTTGGTGGCCTTGCTGGAGGTCGCCTTTTAAGTTTTGCTGTCGACGGTAACTTTCATCGGTTTGCCATTCTTGCAACATCAATTGAAATACCATTATTCATAATCTGCGTCACTCTTCTAACAACGGGCGGCGGCAAAAATTGAGTGCAACACCTGACCTTTCCGGTACGGTGCTGCCCCTATGTCTTATACCGAACTCAGCGTTGAAGAGCGCGCCACCATTCAAATCGGTCATGCCCAAGGCTTCAGCCTGCGCAGGATTGCTCGTCTGATCAAGAGATCTCCATCGACCATCAGTCGAGAGGTGCGCCGCAACCGAGATGTCCGCGGCGGTTACTCGGCCCGTGTAGCTCAACAACAGATGCAGGTCCGTCGCCAGGTTTGCCGACCGATGCGTAAGCTGTTGCCGGGGGCGAGCGCTTTGAGTTGGTGGCCCATATGCTGCGTGAGCGTTTGTCTCCCGAGCAGATTGCCGGCAAGCTGCGCAGCATGAATATTCCCAGCCTCAGAGATGCCTACGTCTGTCGCGAGACGATCTACAACGCGATCTATGCGCTGCCGGTCGGCGAGCTGCGCAAGGAGCTGATCATCTGCCTGCGCCAAAGCAAGACGACGCGCAGACCGCGCTCTGGTGGCGTGGATCGGCGCGGCCAGATCACTGAGATGGTCAGCATTCATGTGCGCCCGCCAGAGATCGAAGACCGGCTGATGCCGGGGCATTGGGAAGGCGACCTGATCAAGGGTAAGGCTAACGCCTCGTCTGTAGGCACGTTGGTGGAGCGCACCAGTGGCTACTTGATGCTGGTGAAAATGAACGACGCGACGGCGACCTCGGCGATGGAGGGCTTCAGCGCAGCGCTTAATGGCATGCCGCTGGCGATGCGTAAGAGCATGACCTACGACCAGGGGCGGGAGATGGCGCGGCACGCCGAGATCACCCAGAGAACCGGTGTGGCGATCTTCTTCTGCGACCCCCACAGCCCCTGGCAGCGAGGCAGCAACGAAAATATCAACGGCCTGATCCGTCAGTACCTGCCCAAGGGCACAGACCTGTCGGTACACAGCCAGGAAGAGCTGGATGCCATCGCACTGCAACTGAACATGCGTCCGCGTAAGCGCTTCGACTTCAAATGTCCTATCGAGGTCATGGGCGAGGTGATGCAAGCAGCCATGGCTATGCGGCATGATGCCCCGACTTCAATCCAATAACCGTGTTGCACTCAGCTCCTGCAACCGCCACGCATAAAAAGCATCACAGACGAAACTCATGCTATTGGCTCCTAACTATGCGCTCAAATCGCTCACTTCGTTCGCTGGGACGGGCTAAAGCCCGCCCCTTAGCTTAATCGTTAGGGCTCTATCAACATGAACTCACCAAATCTCGTTACCGTCGAAATTAAAGCCTTCGTTCCGGCGCAGGACTTCGAGCTATCGATGGAATTCTATCAAGCTCTCGGCTTCACACGAGCTTCGCTATTTGGTGACATCGCATACTTCCATTGCGGTGAATCGAGCTTTCTACTTCAAGACTTTTTTGTCCGGGAACACGCCGACAACTTCCAGATGCACTTGCTTGTTGAGAACGTTGACGACTGGTATGCCAAGGCAAAAGGGGTTGCAGAACAATTCAATGTCAAGATCGGTGAACCGGAAGTTCGTCCGTGGGCAATGCGCGACTTCACGCTCTTTGATCCAAGCGGTGTCTTGTGGCGCATAGCTCAGAATATTCCAAAACAGGAAAAGCCATGAATTCCCCCAACCCAAAGCCTTGGTTCGCCGCTCCTAACAAACGGTTCAAATCGTTCGCTTCGCTCTCTGGGACTTGGCTAAAGCCCGCCCCTTAACCAAACGTTAGGCATACAAAGCAAAGGAATGCGGGCGCATGGAAAATCGCGGAATCAATAGTTCAAAACCGCGTGCTTCTTATGAAGGGAATTTGGCGTATTTGAAATCGCGGGCGGGGCAAAAAATCCTGGCTCAGCAATATCCGGCACGCCAGCCATGGCATCGCGCTGGCGCTGAGGCGCTCCAAAATCGCCAAGCAGAAAAAGCACATGAAACAGCACAACAGCATGAAAAAGCCATTTAAAGCAAAAGCACTGTTGGCTATCGTGGTGCAACAACTTGCAGTGCTCGGCTCAAGTCCGTGCCTAACAAGTGGTTCAAAACGCTCGCTGCGCTCACTGGGACGGGCTAAAGCCCGCCCCTTAACCAAACGTTAGCCAATCGCGTTCCGCTTAATGGTTTTTTGCACCGCGTACATCAGCAACATCGCTCCACTGCTTTAGGCTTCTCACAGTTTCAAAATTTGTGGTTACTGAGTTATCGCCGCCGCACTGTCGGGGCATAGTCAAAACCGCAAGCAGTCAGCTACATTGCAAACATTAAATTTATCGTGCTGCGCTAGGTTCATTGCGTAACGCGTTACAGGCAGGAATGCGGTGCTTTCAATTATGCGTACATCCGAACGTCTAACAATTGGTTCAAATCGTTCGCTTCGCTCTCTGGGACGTGCTAAAGCACGCCCCTTAACCAAACGTTAGGCGCCTGCGGAAAAGCATTGCCCGATACCGCGCCGAACCGTAACATCGAGTCGCCGAGTTAGTTACTGCCGTTATTTGTGCCACCAAAAGGAGTTGGCTTCATGTTATGTAACATCACAAATAACTTACTCAGTTCACCTTTAAGTTCTGAGCTGTCGGCCTTTTCTTATTTGCGTCGGCATTACTATCGCGTCCGACAAAAAGCCTAACAATGCGCTTAAATCGTTCGCTTCGCTCACTAGGACCGGCGAAGCCGGCCTTAGCTTAACCGTTAGCCAATCGCGTTCCGCTTAATGGTTTTTGCACCGCGTACATCAGCAACATTGCTCCACTGCTTTAGGTTTCACACGGTTTCGAAATTTGTGTTTACTGAGCCATCGCCGCCACTGTCGGGGCATAGTCAAAACCGTAGGCAGTCAGCTACATTGCAAACATTAAATTTATCGTGTTGCGCCAGGTTCATCGCGTAACGCGTTACAAGCGGGAAGGCGGTACTTTTAATTATGCGTACATCCGAACGTCTAACAATTGGTTCAAATCGTTCGCTGCGCTCACTGGGACGTGCTAAAGCACGCCCCTTAACCAAACGTTAGGCGCCTGCGGAAAAGCATTGCCCGACACCGCGCCGAACCGTAACATCGAGTCGTCAGTTAGTTACTGCCGTTATTTGTGCCACCAAAAGGAGTTGGTTTCATGTCATGCAACATCACAAATAACTTACTCAGTTCACCTTCAAGTTTTGCGGTGTCGGCCTTTTCTATTTGCGCCGGCATTACTATTGCGTCCGACAGAAAGCCTAACAATGCGCTCAAATCGCTCACTTCGTTCGCTGGGACCGGCGAAGCCGGCCCCTTAGCTTAACCGTTAGCCAATCGCGTTCCGCTTAATGGTTTTTTGCACCGCGTACATCAGCAACATTGCTCCACTGCTTTAGGCTTCACACAGTTTCAAAATTTGCGTTTAATGAACCATCGCCGCCACTGTCGGGGCATAGGTAAAACCACAGTCAGTCAGCTACATTGCAAACATTAAATTTATCGTGTTGCGCCAGATTCATCGCGTAACGCGTTACAACGGGAAGGCGGTGCTTTTAATTATGCGTACATCCGAACGTCTAACAATTGGTTCAAATCGTTCGCTGCGCTCTCTGGGACGTGCTAAAGCACGCCCCTTAACTCAAACGTTAGGCGCCTGCGGAAAAGCATTGCCCGACACCGCGCCGAACCGTAACATCGAGTCGTCAGTTAGTTACTGCCGTTATTTGTGCCACCAAAAGGAGTTGGTTTCATGTCATGCAACATCACAAATAACTTACTCAGTTCACCTTCAAGTTTTGCGGTGTCGGCCTTTTCTATTTGCGCCGGCATTACTATTGCGTCCGACAGAAAGCCTAACAATGCTCTCAAGTCGCTCACTTCGTTCGCTGGGACCGGCGAAGCCGGCCCCTTAGCTTAACCGTTAGGCTCTTTCATGATATTCCTGGCACTCACTCTTAAAGGTTATGAAAGCTACCAAAGCATTGGCAACGATTTAAGTTGTTTGCTCTGGTTATCAGCAGGAATATTCTCTAAGGCAGAACTCGCAGCACTCAGACAGTCAGGCGTAGCCTTCTCGGACTTCAACTATGTCATTGAGCCTAACGATAAAGAAGCAATTCTATGCGCAATCGATACCATCAAAGAACACCATCCAAATGAAACAGTATGGGTAGAGTCATGACACACAGGGCTTTACCTGTGTTCGGCACTCTCAATTTCGGCACAGCCTAACAAGTGGTTCAAACCGTTCGCTGCGCTCATCTGGGACGGGCTAAAGCCCGCCCCTTAACCAAACGTTAGCCAATCGCGTTCCGCTTAATGGTTTTTTGCACCGCGTACATCAGCAACATTGCTCCACTGCTTTAGGCTTCACACAGTTTCAAAATTTGCGTTTAATGAACCATCGCCGCCACTGTCGGGGCATAGGTAAAACCACAGTCAGTCAGCTACATTGCAAACATTAAATTTATCGTGTTGCGCCAGATTCATCGCGTAACGCGTTACAAGCGGGAAGGCGGTGCTTTTAATTATGCGTACATCCGAACGTCTAACAATTGGTTCAAATCGTTCGCTGCGCTCTCACTGGGACGTGCTAAAGCACGCCCCTTAACCAAACGTTAGCCAATCGCGTTCCGCTTAATGGTTTTTTGCACCGCGTACATCAGCAACATTGCTCCACTGCTTTAGGCTTCACACGGTTTCGAAATTTGTGGTTACTGAGTTATCGCCGCCGCTGTCGGGGCATAGTCAAAACCGTAGGCAGTCAGCTACATTGCAAACATTAAATTTATCGTGTTGCGCCAGGTTCATCGCGTAACGCGTTTCAAGCGGGAAAGCGGTGCTTTAAATTATGCGTACATCCGAGCGTCTAACAAATGGTTCAAATCGTTCGCTGCGCTCGCTGGGACGGGCTAAAGCCCGCCCCTTAACCAAACGTTAGAACTCTCAGCCACTATTGCGTTTTGATTACACGCCCAATCATTTTAAAATAGGGTATGAACATGAAAATAGAATCAAGGATTTTTTCGGTTGCAGAATATATCCGTCCGTCTAACGGCGAACCGATTCGCTCGGTGGTTCTGGAAACCAACGACTCTGCAGTTGTTGTTTGGCATGCCCATCCAGGACAAGAAATAGCCGCTCATGTCCATCCTCACGGTCAAGATACTTGGACGGTTATCTCAGGTGAGGCCGAGTATTATCAAGGTGACGGCATAGTCACTCGTATTAAAGCTGGAGATATTGCCATAGCAAAACCTGGGCAAGTGCATGGTGCAATGAACTCTGGCCCCGTACCTTTCATATTTGTCTCAGTGGTTGCGCCGGGCAATGCCGGTTTTGCGTTGTCTGAGAAATAGGCTTCAACATATGAGTACCAACGTTACCGCGTTCTAACAATCGGTTCAAATCGTTCGCTTCGCTCACTGGGACTTGCTAAAGCAAGCCCCTAACCCAAACGTTAGGCGCTATGAAGCCCGATCTTCCAGAGCATGGTGATTTATATGAGTTGGATTTTTCTTATTGCTGCCGGTCTATGTGAAATCATCTACGCAGCAGCCATGCCGAGAACAGATGGGTTCACTAAGCTCTATCCAAGCCTGTTCTGCTTCACATTCATTTTCGCAAGCATGTACTTACTTTCATTGTCTGTTCGCACAATTCCTCTTGGTACCGCATATGCGGTATGGGTCGGCATTGGTGCAGTTGGTACAGCTATCTACGGTATAACATTTCTCGGAGAGGATAGGTCTGCATTGCGGATCTTCTGTTTTATCCTAATTGTTGCAGGCATTGCTGGGCTAAAGCTGCTTACTCCTAGTCGCGCCTAACAACTGGTTCAAATCGTTCGCTGCGCTCACTGGGACGGGCTAAAGCCCGCCCCTTAACCAAACGTTAGGCGCCTGCGGAAAAGCATTGCCCGACACCGCGCCGAACCGTAACATCGAGTCGCCAGTTAGTTACTGCCGTTATTTGTGCCACCAAAAGGAGTTGGTTTCATGTCATGCAACATCACAAATAACTTACTCAGTTCACCTTCAAGTTTTGCGGTGTCGGCCTTTTCTATTTGCGCCGGCATTACTATCGCGTCCGACAGAAAGCCTAACAATGCTCTCAAGTCGCTCACTTCGTTCGCTGGGACCGGCGAAGCCGGCCCCTTAGCTTAACCGTTAGGGCTCTATCAACATGAACTCACCAAATCTCGTTACCGTCGAAATTAAAGCCTTCGTTCCGGCGCAGGACTTCGAGCTATCGATGGAATTCTATCAAGCTCTCGGCTTCACACGAGCTTCGCTATTTGGTGACATCGCATACTTCCATTGCGGTGAATCGAGCTTTCTACTTCAAGACTTTTTTGTCCGGGAACACGCCGACAACTTCCAGATGCACTTGCTTGTTGAGAACGTTGACGACTGGTATGCCAAGGCAAAAGGGGTTGCAGAACAATTCAATGTCAAGATCGGTGAACCGGAAGTTCGTCCGTGGGCAATGCGCGACTTCACGCTCTTTGATCCAAGCGGTGTCTTGTGGCGCATAGCTCAGAATATTCCAAAACAGGAAAAGCCATGAATTCCCCCAACCCAAAGCCTTGGTTCGCCGCTCCTAACAAACGGTTCAAATCGTTCGCTTCGCTCTCTGGGACTTGCTAAAGCAAGCCCCTAACCTAAACGTTAGGCGCCTGCGGAAAAGCATTGCCCGACACCGCGCCGAACCGTAACATCGAGTCGCCAGTTAGTTACTGCCGTTATTTGTGCCACCAAAAGGAGTTGGTTTCATGTCATGTAACATCACAAATAACTTACTCAGTTCACCTTCAAGTTTTGCGGTGTCGGCCTTTTCTATTTGCGCCGGCATTACTATCGCGTCCGACAGAAAGCCTAACAATGCGCTTAAATCGTTCGCTTCGCTCACTGGGACCGGCGAAGCCGGCCCCTTAGCTTAACCGTTAGCCAATCGCGTTCCGCTTAATGGTTTTTTGCACCGCGTACATCAGCAACATTGCTCCACTGCTTTAGGCTTCACACAGTTTCGAAATTTGTGTTTACTGAGTTATCGCCGCCACTGTCGGGGCACAGTTAAAACCGCAGGCAGTCAGCTACATTGCAAACATTAAATTTATCGCGTTGCGCTAGGTTCATCGCGTAACGCGTTACAAGCGGGAAGGCGGTGCTTTTAATTATGCGTACATCCGAACGTCTAACAATTGGTTCAAATCGTTCGCTGCGCTCACTGGGACGTGCTAAAGCACGCCCCTTAACCAAACGTTAGGTGCTTTTGCCTACCGCGCGTCAACGCCTCCTTGTCCTCACGAATACCGTGTAATACATTGCATGCAAACGTATGGAGGGCACCCAGATGAGCGTTACAACCGTCCGGCTACAACCTGAACTCGAAGAAAATCTTGGAGCTATGGCCGAAAAGCTTCATCGAAGAAAAAGTTGGCTTATTAATCAAGCACTTAAAGAGTTTTTTGAACGCCAGGCGCTGGAGCAGAGCCGGTGGCAGGAAACGCTGCAAGCAATGGAGTCCGTTGCGCAAGGCAGGGTCGTCTCCGGCGACGCAGTAGCCACCTGGCTCCAAAGCTGGGGTGCCACCAATGAACTGCCTCCACCAAAGGCAGGCCAATGAAGCTAGTCTACTCAGAAGAGTCCGTTGCAGATTTGGTTCGCCTCCGAGAGTTTATTGCTGCGCAAGACCCACTTGCTGCCGCACGTGTAGCAACAGAACTCATTGCGTGCATAGAGAATCTTCGCCTATTCCCAACAATGGGCCGTGCAGTTGAATTAGCCCCAGATCCTAAAGCCATTCGTGATGCCATTTTTGGAAAATACGTAATCCGGTATGCGGTTCATACCGAGAGTGTCCTTATTCTTCGTATATGGCACCACTACGAAGACCGAGTACAAAACACCTAACTAGCGGTTCAAATCGTTCGCTGCGCTCTCTGGGACTTGCTAAAGCCAGCCCCTTAACCAAACGCTAGGCGCCTGCGGAAAAGCATTGCCCGGCACCGCGCTGAACCGTAACATCGAGTCGCCAGTTAGTTACTGTCGTTATTTGTGTCGCCAAAAGGAGTTGGTTTCATGTCATGTAACATCACTGCCAAGCAACTTGCCATTAAGCACTTTTCTCCCGAGGTGTAAGTTTCTGATCGCGCAATAGGCGGGCGAGTTGGGGGGCTGGGCGGGTATGCTAGACGGTATGTTTTATGTGTTTTCAGGGCTGGGTAGGTAACTATGAATCGTCGCAAGAAAATTAAGCAGCTATTAACCGCGCATGCGAAAAAAGCCAGTGCCAAGTTGGCACCGCCGAAAAAGGATAAGTACATCAGTAAGGCGGACCGCTTGAAGTTGGCGGCTGAGGCTGTTGCAGATTCCGCTGTGGCGTCTGCGGATTAACTTCGATGTATTCAGTGTCAGGCGATATACGGGCCGTTGTCGGTTGTTCGCCGGGTTATAGGGCTGCGGGCGGCATATCGCGGATGTGCTTGCCTTGGGCGGCTAGAGTGTCGTGGTCTGGACATTGGAGCGTTCGCGATCATGTTGGATTATCTACAGGGCATGTTGGATCTGGCGCTGGATAAGGAGCTGCAGGGCCTGCACTTTTGGGCAACGCTGTATGTGTTGGTCGTGCTGCTGGGGACGCTTTGGCATGTGCTGCGCGTGCGCCGTTGGCCCTGCACCCGAGGGCAGTTGTTGCGGTTGGGCGTGCGCGAGTTTGCCGGGCCGGCGCTTAATCCGGCGGATCAGGCCTATGTGCCGGATGCGCTGTATGGCTATGAGGTTGCTGGTCGGGCGTATCAGGGCCGCGAGTTGTCGGTGTGGCAGGTCTCGGCGTCGGGCATCTTGCGCGGTGCCGCAGGTTTGCTGCCAGCGCGGGTCAAGGTGGACGCTGCGGGGCGGGTACCGGTGTATTACCACCCGACGCGGCCGCACAAGAGTTTGCTGCTGCGCCCCGGTGTGGCGACGTTGGTGAGCTTGTGGTTGCTGATGGCGCTGGTTGCGGGGTTTTATCTCTGGCGCTGGTGGCCGTCGATTTAGGTTATGTCCCCAGCGCGTGCCGCAAGAGCCTTGTCAGGCTGTTGGGCTTCGCTGCGCTGCGCAGGTAGGTTCGCCGCGACATCTGCTCAAGCCTAATTGCCAGCCAGCTGGCTCCAACAACGAGCCACTGGCGGATGTAATCGGCTATTGCTGCAGGGCCCGGCTTAAAGCCGCGCTCAGCCGCTGAGCGCGTGCGGGGTGAATAGGCCTATG
>JAXHOG010000047.1:0-6846 GCA_034519605.1 Marinagarivorans sp. | reverse complement strand
ATAAAGGCGGCGTAAATACCGGCAAAGTAGAAGATATAGACACCCTTTTATTAGGCAATACCGATTTACTCGTGACCACCACGGGCAACATTAATGTGTGTGATGCGGCCATGTTAAAAGGCTTAAAGTCACGCGCAGTGGTGTGCAATATTGGCCACTTCGATAACGAAATCGACACCGCCTTTATGCGTAAAAATTGGGAATGGGAAGAAGTAAAACCCCAAGTTCACAAGGTGTACCGCGATAAAGCCAGCGACGATCATTTGTTGTTATTGTCCGAAGGCCGCTTGGTTAATTTAGGCAACGCCACCGGCCACCCCAGCCGTATTATGGACGGCAGTTTTGCCAACCAAGTTTTAGCGCAAATGTATTTGTACGAAGCCAAATTCGCCGACTTACCCGCCAGCGAAAAAGCGAATAATTTATACGTTAAAGTATTACCCAAAAAACTCGACGAAGAAGTGGCCAAGGCCATGGTTGAAGGTTTTGGCGGCGTACTTACGCAACTCACCAATACGCAAGCCAAATATATTGGTGTGCCGATTGAAGGCCCGTACAAGCCGGATAGTTACAAATATTAATGTGTTTGCGCTATGCAGTTTGAAATTTCTGACGCGCTGTGAATACATCCATGTAAGCTCGAGTCGGCATCCACCGGCAATTGCTCCTGCATTGCTCTAATAAGTGGTATCCCTACCACGATGCCTCCTACGGTCTGAAATTTCAAACCGCACAGCTTTTCCGAAACTTTTCAGCATTACCGAAAAACGGATTGGCTAAATTTTTAAAATTTATAACGCCGATTCCTCGGCGTTTATTGATCCCACGAGGATGCCATGAACGATACCGACAACCTGCGTATTAGCTTTGAATTTTTTCCGCCAAAAACCGACATTGGCCGCGAAAAATTAATTAACGTCCATAACGAACTCGCCAAATTCGAGCCCTCGTTTTTTTCCGTCACTTATGGTGCGGGCGGCTCCACGCGCGACAATACCAAAGGCATAGTAAAAACCTTAACCCAAGCTGGCAGCGCCGTTGCACCGCATTTATCCTTTGGCGGCGACAATGATGAATCCATGATCGCCCTGTTAAACGAATACAAAACCATGGGCATTAATCGCATTGTTGCCTTGCGTGGCGACATGCCATCGGGCATGGGCGGCGCCAGCCAAATGGTGTACGCCAACCAATTGGTCGAATTTATTCGCAAACATACCGGTGATCATTTTCATTTAGAGGTGGCGGCCTACCCCGAAACGCACCCCGAAGCCAAAAGCTACGACAGTGATATTCATTTCTTAAAAATGAAATTTGATGCAGGCGCGAATTCGGCCATTACTCAATATTTTTATAATCCCGATGCCTATTTTTATTTTTTAGACGCGTGTTTAGCTGCAGGTATAGATGCGCCCATTTACCCCGGCATTATGCCCATCACCAATTACCAAAACCTCGCGCGCTTTAGCAATAACTGCGGCGCCGAAATTCCCCGCTGGATGCGTAAGCGTTTAGAAGCTTATGGTGATGATGCCGAAAGTATTAAAGCCTTTGGCATAGAAATGGCCAGTGAATTGTGCCAAGTATTATTAGAAAACGACGCGCCGGGTTTGCATTTTTACAGCATGAATACCGTTGAACCCACGGCAACTTTAATTCGCGAAATTGGATTAATGCCAGAAGAGTAAAAAATAGCTGACACGCTGTGGATTTTCGTAGCATAAACACAGCGCTCAACTGAGGTTTTTAGGGGCAAGGCTAGACCCCCGAAAAAACGTCACCCAAAGCCCCTGCAACCTCACACCGCCGCGTTGCTATTGAATAACAAAAGAAAAACGTTTTTAAAAAAATAGTGCCAGCCTACATAAAAAACAGCGATTAACAGGTTTTTATGTGGGCTCATCCTTATGTTGTGATCTATACACTCAATATCGGCGTTCTGCCTCTAATACTTCAAGTCCATTGGATAACCAACAATTTTGGTAACTAGTCAGCACTCCGTTAATTCCACACAGAAAATGCAGTTGGGTGGTTGTTTTCGGGGCATTTAAGCGCCCATGCCCCAGCACGGATGCGTGGAGTTGACCTGCATAGGATATGCGAGTAGACTTTGCAGGAGCAGCAAAGTCGAGATGGATTGTAGGTAATTACTCCTGCATTACCTTAATGATTTACATCCCTGTAAACCTAGCGGCCCAGAAAATAACCGCGCGACTGCATTTGGGCTCGGTGCTGAATAGTTACCAATTTTGTTTTTTTGTAACTATTCAGCTATCGAATTAAATCAGGCGAATTCACGTAAAAATGCAGTTGGGTGGTTGATTTCAGGGCATTTAAGCGCCGGGAGCGCTTGTATAGCGCCCATGGATGGCTTGAGCGGCCCAGAAAATAACCGCGCGACTGCATTTGGGCTCGGTGCTGAATAGTTACGTTTTTTTTAGGTTTTCCCCTTTGATGGGTGCCTGTCCTGCTGCTGTTTTATGCTGTTGCTGCTGCTGTTCCTGCTGTTGGTTAAAACCCCGTGGGATAATGATCACACAATTTATAACGCCGATGATTTACTGTGACGCTTGATCGCATTGCTATCAACCTAGAAACCGCCGTTGAATCACCAAAGTCTGCGCAATCCCTTGATGTGCTTAGCAAACGTTAAAAATTTGAACAACCCATAAGGTTGCCCGGCATTTTTAACATTCACTGTTCACATCAAGGGCTTACACATCTTTTTGGCGCTCAAATGAGGTTTCTAGGTTTAATGAGTGCCTGCCGTTCTACTGGATTTTCCTATTCACTTAAAGCATCTACGGAGATTTTACCGGATGATAAATAACCAAACCTCGCTTTCGAGACAACGCATAGTAAGCGGCATAATACTCGCCAGTTCAGTGGCGTTATTGAGCGCTTGCGAAGGCGCCCCAGTAGCGTCATCCAGCGAAGCATCGGTGTCTTCAGTCTCAGTTTCTTCTTCAAGCAGGGCGCTCATTTCATCATCAAGCGCCGCGCCAGTGTCGTCTGCTGTCTCAAGCTCAGCGGCAGTAAGTTCAGTGTCTAGCAGCCTTACAAAAACGATCATAATCCAAGAGAATCAATCGGGATTTTGTGGCGTCGATGGAACCATAGACAGCAACAATATGGGTTTTGACGGTGCAGGTTTCGCCAACACCGACAATTCAACAAACAAATCGGTCACTTGGCAGGTCAACGCAACGGAAAGTGGCCCCGCCACCTTGGAATTACGCTTTGCTAACGGCAGCGGGTCTCGCTCAGGCAACCTGAGTGTTAACAACGGTAGCAGCGGTGTGCAGACAATCTCGTTAAATGATACTGGTGGCTGGGCTAGCTGGAATACTGAGGCTGTCACTGTCGATCTTGTTCAAGGCTCTAATAGCATTAAACTTACATCTACCACCGATGGCGGGCTAGCCAATATTGACTCGTTGAAAGTGACTGGGGTGGGCGTTGCTCCGGCTAACTGCGCAGTAGCATCCTCTAGTTCGAGTATCGCAACCGCCTCCTCTTCACCTTCGTCATCGAGCTCAATTTCATCGAGCGGTGCTGTTGCGGGGCAATGTAAAGCGATGGGCTGGGCCACTCGAGTGGGTCGCACCAGCAAACCCTTCGACGTGACGGGCGGCGGTAACGCGCAACCTGTGGTAGTGAAAAACTTTGCCGACTTACAGAAGTACGCGTCAGATAGCTCTCCGCGTGTTATCCATATCGATGGCACTGTTGGTGGTGGCTGGTCTGGTAGAAGCGGTGACCGATTGGTGGTTGGCTCGAACAAAACGATTATGGGTATTCGCCCTGGCACCCAATTAAAAGCGCCTATAAGCATTAATAACGCTTCCAACGTCATCGTTCGCAATATTGTGATCAAGGGTCCAGGCTCTAACTCTGATCAGGCGTGGGATAATTTGACCATTGAAGGTGATTCAAAAAATATCTGGATCGACCACAATGAATTTTGGAATGGCCAAGACGGTAATGCCGACGTTGTAAAGGGTGCAGACAACGTCACTTTCACATGGAATATCTTTGGCTACACCATTGCGTCGGGACATAATTTTTCTAACCTTGTTGCGTCCGCAGACAATGAGTTTGGTAGCCGAGGAAAGTTAAATATCACCTTAATGTTCAACCATTTTAGGGGTGTTGAGCAACGTCAACCCCGCTGCCGTTTCGGTGATATTCATGTTGTGAACAATCTCTACACTAAGGATGGAATGGCTTCATCAAACACTATCTCCGCTGGCGTAGAATGTCGAGTATTGGTTGAAAACAACCACTTCATCGGGGTCACTCATCCGGTTCACAAGCGTAATGGCGGTAAATCTGAAATTCGTGGCGTCAATATTTATGAGGGTACCAGCGGCGACAAAGAAGGCAATGGCGGCAGCGCATTTGAACCCCCCTACGAATATAAAAGCCTCTTGGTTGACGCCTCTAAGGTAAAAGGCATGCTGGTAGGTAAAGTGGGTGCAACCCTAACCGACCCTACTAACTGTCGATAGTTGGTAACTATTTAACACGCGGATTCCAGTCGCTAACGCGACACCTAGCCTCAACTTGGAAACCGCAGTTGAGCCTAGAAACAGCCGTTGAATCACCAAAGTCTGCGCAATCCCTTGACGTGCCTAGCAAAGGTTAAAAATTTGAACAACCCATAAGGTTGCCCGGCATTTTTAACATTCACTGTTCACATCAAGGGCTTACACATTTTTTTGGCGTTCAACTGAGGTTTTTAGGGTGATGCTCATGCAGTCATTTCAGCACGCAACCTCTGCACTTTCTTGATTAACGTTTTAGTGGTTTAAAAAGGAATATCGTCATCAAAACTATCTAAATTCGGTGCTGGCGCAGGTGCCGGCCTTGGGACGGGGGCGGGGCGTGGTGCGCTGTTGTAATTGGGCGCGGATTGTTGCGGTGCGTTATAGGCGGGCGCCGAGTTTTGGCGAGGCTGCTGCGCCGGTTGTTGTGAGTGTTGCGGTTGGCGTTGTGGCGCTGGCGCATAACTGTCTTGCGAGGCGTTTTCGTAATCGGGGCCGTTGCTGTAACTGCCGCCGCCGTCGGCATTGGCATTGCTGCCGCCAGCGCCATCGTTACGGCTACCTAACATTTGCATTTGATCGCCAACAATCTCGGTGGTGTAACGATCTTGGCCTTGCTGGTCTTGCCATTTGCGGGTACGCAATGCGCCCTCAACGTAAACTTGGCTACCTTTGCGTAGGTATTCGCCCGCGATTTCGGCAAGGCGATTAAAAAATACTACGCGGTGCCATTCGGTGCGGTCAACTTTTTGCCCGCTGGTTTTATCTGTCCAGCTATCGGTGGTGGCGATACTGATGTTGGTAATGGCTGCGCCAGATTGGGTGTAGCGCACTTCGGGATCTTGCCCTAGGTTGCCGACCAGAATTACTTTGTTTATGCCTTTGGCCACGGTGAAATCCTCTTAGCTTTTATATTTCAGGTTTTAGACTTTAGATGTTAAATAGTCATCAAATTTTAGCGTTTAAATAGTCGTCAAGTTGTTGCTGTGCAAAGCCGTCACTCACTTTTAAATATAGTAGTTGTTGCTCGGCGACCCATGCGCACTCTACCACGCCTGCGACCTCGGTCATTAATTCGGCGCCAGATACGGCATTTTTACAGGGTAAACACAGGGATTTTAACGGCGGCGGTGCAAGCATAAAAAAGCTAATACCCAGCCATACCGTTGTGGCTATAACGCCCAGCCAAAACACTTCGGTAACACCAAGATGTTGCGCAATGTAGCCACCCAAAAAACCACCCGCCGAAGCCCCTAAAAATTGGCAGGTTGAATAAATGCCCATTGCTGTACCTTTACTGCCAGCGGGTGCTTGTTTGCTCAACCACGAGGGTAGCGTCGCTTCTAATAAGTTAAAGGCCGTAAAAAATACAAAAATACCGGCCAACCAAATGGCGCTAATGTTGCTGCCAAGCGCTAAGGCGATAAGCAACGACGGCGTCAACGGCCTGATCGTCATGGGCACCTGCGGCGAGAACAACTCGCCTCGATCCGGAAGAGAAGCGCACCATCCTTGAAGGCCGCCGTCGAGGTCGTGGAATGGCCGCCGTGCCCGATCGTCACCGGCGTGCTCGGAATTCCGACACCCGCCGCGCCGCGGCCTACGCCCGCGACGCGGCAGAGATCGGCGCCGACGGCCTGGATGCTCCTGCCGGCCATGGTCTACGTGCCTGAGCCGCATGAGCTGGTCGCCCATTTCAAGACGGCGTGGCCGAAGCGACCGGCCTGCCGATCATGCTCTACAACAACCCGCCGGCCTACCTGCGTCAACATCGGTGCCTGGAAGTGCTGGAAGCCCTTCGACGGCGTGAAGAACATCAAGGCCGTCAAGGAAAGCGCGCCCGATCCGCGCCGCTCTTCACCGACCTGCTCAACGCCTTCTGGTGACCGCTACGACATCTTCATGCCGGCCTCGACGACGCAAGGGCGCCTCGGCTGGCCTGATGCTCGGCGCCGAAGGGCTGGGTCTCCGGCCTCACCAGCGCCTTCCCGGCCGAATCGCGTGGCGCCCGTCGCGGCCGGCCGCCGACCGTGGCGACTGGATGGAAGCCCGCCGCATCTACCGCTGGTTCATGCCGCTCCTGCATCTCGATGCCGAACACGACCTTCGTCCAGTCGATCAAGCTCTCCGAGCAGACTGCGGCCGCGGCTCTGAGCGTGTTCGCATGCTGCATGCCGCTCGAAGGCGCGCGCCGTGCCGAGGTGACGGCCATGGTGGAGAAGGCGGCGGCGACCCGCCCGATCGGCGGGAAGTACAGCTGCGAGACATTGATAGCAACATGCAACTGAACGAAGTACAC
>JAXHOG010000056.1:0-9011 GCA_034519605.1 Marinagarivorans sp. | reverse complement strand
ACATGTATTAAGTGAATCTGAAAGTTTGCCTTTCGTACCGGCGCCTCATATTTATTTTCGATATAATATTCAATATAAAATTCTTCCATCAAAACGAAAGGTATTTCTTTTCAAGCTCTTCTCCTATTTCCAAAATCTTCTCATTTGTGCTGTTTAATAATCCGTAAATATCATCTTTATATTCGGAAAACGAAAGATACCGGTATTGTTCGTAAATTTTACCTATTTTAAAGCTGATGGTATTCAAATCGTGATGCTCGTTCCGGCTGATTTTTTGTTCGTATCTTCTGATTCCGTTTAACGAATAACTGATTGAACGCGGGCAATGTGGATTTAGCATGATAAACTCAAGCACTTGCTCGCGGTCTGGAATGGTGCGGTAAAACTTTCTGTTCATGTCGAACGATTCAAGGCAGCGCAAAAGGTTTGTCCATTCAAAACTCATTTCGTTTACAGGATGTCCGGTCAGTTCAATTTTGTAAATATCGTGCAGTTTCGCATTTATTATTCTGATTATCTGAATCACCCTTTCAATGTACATTCCAATCAGAATAATGGCCCACTCTTCATCGTGCAGTAAAGAGCCATAGATTTTGCTGCTCACAATTGATGTCTGGTCAGCAATCATTTGCGTGAATTCGTAAAGACCTGTGGTTAAAAAGGTTTCTGTTGGATAGTTGGTTACCAGATGATAATATTTGTTGATGGCTTCGTAAAGGTCGGTGGAGATTGCATTTCGGGCGCCGCGTGCATTTTCGCGGGCTAAAGTAACGTTGCTGATAATTGGAACAAGTGTAAGCTCATGCTCTAGCCAAGCCCATGCTGGTTAATAGTTGTGCAAGATTGGCTGGTGTGTCCTCGGAGCTATAGCGCTTTTGAAAATACTGGTTAAAGGCTTTTTCGTCTAGGTCATCTATAGTGCTGTCGGTGACAGGCACTATATCGGCACGAATCAGTCCCGCATTGAGGAACATTCGCTGCATTTCTTCACGCGAGGTTACGTGGCGTTTATCCGAGCCATTTTTTACCCAGACGCGGCCTTGTAAATCCATGTAAGGCTTATTTAAGCCGTCTGGTACAGCCACAACAATGACGATACCTTTTGGTGTTGGGATATTTTCGGTGAGTGGATGGAGCGGCGGACGTACGTTGTTGGTCGCAGCATTGCTGAGCTGTTGGTTGAATTGGCGTACTTGCTCTGCATTGAGGCCGCTGATTTGTCCGTTATCCTGAACGCCAATAAAAAGTCGCCCGCCGCCATTATTTGCAAAAGCTGCAAGCTCTGCCGTGAGGCTATCGATGTGTTTTATTTCACGCTTAAACTGGTGTTTGCTGTCTTCGCCATTCGCGAGAATTTGCTGTAACTCTTGTGCGTCCATCTTTACTTTTTAGTGGCTCCCATGTGTATTGTCTTAAGCCGCTACGACTTTGCTGTGCCCTAATAGCCGTCCACGAGTATCCACAATCATTTGGCTATGCTCTAAGAGTAACGGGTAATCAAAAGCATCATGATCTGTTGCTATCACTATGCAGTCGTATTGTTGAATATTTTGTGCGGTTAACTCTACCGATGAAAGCTCGAAAAAATAGTCTCTTTTACGCGGGAAAACGGGTACGTGAGGGTCGGCGTAAGCGATATTTGCGCCTTTCCCCTCAAGCAGCGACATAATTTCTACAGCAGGTGATTCGCGAGTGTCGTCGATGTTTTTTTTGTAGCTCAAGCCCAAAATTAAGATTTTGCTGCCTTTAATGGCTTTTTCTTTGTTGTTCAGAGCATCCGCGATTTTTTGCACGACCCAGCGCGGCATGTCGTGGTTTATTTCGCCGGCCAATTCAATAAAGCGCGTATTGATGCCGTATTCGCGCGCTTTCCAAGTGAGGTAAAAGGGGTCGATGGGAATGCAGTGCCCACCTAAGCCAGGCCCAGGTTTGTAGGCCACAAAACCAAAAGGCTTGGTGGCGGCAGCATCGATGACTTCATGGATATTAATGCCCATTTTGTCGGCCACAATTTTCATTTCATTCACTAAGCCAATATTGACGGCGCGGTGGATGTTTTCGAGCAGCTTAGTCATTTCTGCCGCGCGCGGAGTGCTGACTGGCACCATGGTGTGAATGGCATGCTGGTATAGAGCAACACCGAGGTTTAAGCAGCTTTCGGTCATACCGCCAATTATTTTGGGGATGTCTTTGGTGCTGTAGTTTGGATTGCCTGGGTCTTCGCGTTCGGGCGAAAAAACTAATGCGCAGTTTTCGCCTGGAATAAAGCCTTTATTTTTGAGCGCGGGGGCCAGAATTTCTTCGGTAGTCCCGGGCCATGTGGTGCTTTCTAAGCTGAGCAGCTGGCCTTCTTTAAAGTACGGCAATAGGGCATTGAGGGTGTTTAAGATAAAGCTTAAATCGGGTTCGCGCTGTAGGTTTAGCGGTGTGGGTACACAAATAATCAGTGCGTCTAAGTCTGTTGTGCGAGCAAAATCGCTGGTAGCCACAAAGCCTTGTTGTTGTGCTGTTTGAATCTCTGCGGCACTGAGTCGCTCTATGTAGCTTTTGCCGTTATTGAGCGCGGTAATTTTGCCGGGGTCGATATCAAAGCCAATAACCTTGATGCCCACATCGCTAAAGCGCAGTGCCAAGGGTAGGCCAACATAGCCCAGACCGTAGATACCAATTACGGCTGTTTTATTGGCGATACGTTGTTGTAAACGATTCAAAGAACTCATCTGAAACCCTATCAATAAGATATTTTTACGCGCAATGAGTGTGATTGTTTGCGCTACAAGGTTATTACGTCGAATTAAAGATTAGCGCGTGTTGGGTTCAGGGCTCATATCTTTTACAACTTTTGTGAGCGGAATATTGGGGTCTGGTCTTGCATTTGACATTCCAATCGCCAACACCCTAGTGCCCTAATCCCTCACTCTATTAGTCACTGACTGCATATTCTTCATTGGCTAATGCGCAGTCAATGGCCAATAGTTAGTTTTTTTAAAACCGGAGACTATTATGGCCACAATGACGATTCGCAATCTCGACGATCAACTTAAAATGCGCCTGCGCATTCAGGCCGCCCAGCATGGGCGCTCGATGGAAGACGAAGCCAGAGATATTTTGCGCGCGGCCTTATCGCAAGAGTCGGCTCGGCCGGTGTCTTTGGTGGATGCTATTCGTGCGCGTATAGCGCCATTGGGTGGTGTAGAGCTGGAGTTGCCCGCACGCGAGGCAATGCGTGAGCCAGTAGGGTTTGATGCATGATAGTGCTAGATACCCATGTGTTGTCGGAAGCTTTGAGAGCAGTGCCTGCCGAGGCTGTTATGGCGTGGCTAGCAAGCCAGTCCAGCGCCGCGCTATTTACCACAACGGTCACGCGGGGCGAGTTATTTTACGGTATTCAATTAATGGCCGATGGGCAGCGCAAAAACGATTTATGGTTGGCCGCACAAGCTATATTTGATCAGGATTTAGTGGGGCAGGTGCTGAGTTTTGATGCTTCGGCAGCGGATGCGTTTGCGTCTATCTGTGCATCACGCAAACGTGCGGGCCACCCTATTAGCCAATTCGATGCAATGATAGCGGCCTTTACCTTGTCGCGCGGTGCAAAACTGGCCACTCGTAATACTAAGGATTTTGCGGATTGCGGCGTTGAGTTGATTAATCCTTGGGGTTAGCTTTTTGGAGGGGCCCAAGCCTTGTCGCCAACCCAACTTGCCCCGTGTCACCTACGACTTATTAAAAATTCAATCTCAAAAAAATAAAAAGCGCCCGCCTGCTGAGTATTCCTCAGGCGCGGCGCTTTTTAAATGTATAGGCAAATGCTAAAGCCTTATGCCCCTTCTTTACACACTCGCCAAATAACCCCTCCGCAGCCCGCAAAACGCTCAATTAATTTAAACTCAATAAACCCGATCATGATCCCCGATATCCACCAAAATAATATCGTTCTCACGTATCACCATTTGCAACACAATGCGGTAACTCATATTAATCGAGACCGACGACATGCCTTGCAGGCGACCTTGTAAATTGTGTAATCGCAGTGAAGGGTGCTGAGGGTTTATTTCCAGTAGCTCTAAAGTTTTTTGGTATTGATTATGAATTTCGGGATGTTTTTTTAAAAACTTGTTGGCGCGGCGTAAATAGCTTTGTGGATATATGAGCTTATAGGTCATTCAGCACCTGCTGCATGTGTTCCGCTACGGTGCCAGTGCTGTAATTACCTGCTGCAACATCCGCTTTGGCTTCTTGCAGTGCGATGGTTAATTCATATTCGCGTAATTTGGCGTATTTGGCCAAATCCATGATCACGTACTTATCCTGTCCGCGAACAGAAATTATCAATTCTTCGTCATTTTGTAGATGCGCTTCGACAATCGAAACGCCTTTTGTTTTTAGATCGTTTGCCGTTATGGTATGCATGGCTAGCCCTTGAGTGCGATTAATAGTGCGCTAGATGGTACCATCAATAATATTGTTTTAGCAGGCTTAAAACCATAAGGCCTTATAAGTTCCACCACCTAGGCTATCTAACCAAGCTCTGCATCCCCCAAAAACAAAAAAGCGCCCAGTAATGGCGCTTTTGCATCTTCAAAATTTAAAAGCCAAAATTTAAAAACCCAAAAAACTACACACTCGCCAAATAAGCCCTCCATCCGCCCAAGTGCGTAATCTCCACCGCACCCTCAACGCCATAACTCTCACAAATAAATCCACTCACACAACTGCCATCGGCAAGGGTTACTTTACCTATGCCGAGCGGTGCAGGAATGTTGGCGACGAAGCTGCCGAATTCGGTGAGCGGTAGCGTCCAGACTTCCACTTCTATCGCCGCGCCTTGAGTTTTATCGAGCAATAAAGCAGGACGTAACGGTGGCCCGCCAGCCAAAGCATAAAGGCGATAGTTGGATGCGGTTTGGGTGCGGGTTTTTAGGGTGGCGCCGCGCTCGGTAAGTTGCCAATTAAGCGGTAAACCCTCCAAATGCGCGCCGCACACAACCACGTCCACGCTGGTGGGGTTGAGCGTTGGGGTTTTGGCTTCGGGCGTGGCCGCATAAGGCAGCGTGCCTTTATTGAGCGGGAATATCTGCTGGAAGCGGTTGGCGATGGACAGCAAGGCACGGTCGCTAAAAGCATGGCTAACCAACGTAATACCAAAGGGCATACCGGCGGGTGTGAGTTGGGTGGGCACGGCGATGGAGGCGAGGTCGGCCAAGTTCATGTAGTTGGTGTAATAGCCCAGCTCGCTGTTGCGCTTGATGGGTTCGGCGAGCATTTCTTCTATCGTAAAGTGGCGGCCTGCGGTGGGTGTGAGCAAACAATCGACGCGCGATATTTGTGTTTGGCAGGCGCGTTTTAGGCCATTCAAGCGGTATTGGGCTTTGAATAAATCGGTGGCTAAGGGTTTACTGCCTGGAGCGATGATGTTTCGCACCACGGGGAAGATGACTTCGGGTCGTTCATCAATTAAAGGTTGAGTGGCTAAATAACGCTCGGCCACCCACGGGCCTTCGTACAGCAAACGCGCGGCTTCGGCAAAGGGCGCGTAGTCGATTTCGACCAAATTGATGCCGTTATCGCTGAGGGTTTTGAGGGTGTCGTTATAGGCCTGTTGGTAGTCGGCATCACCAAAAAACTGTAGCTGCGCAGGCGGAATAATGCCGATGGTGAGCGGCCCCGTGCGTTGGCCGTAGTGGCGCGCTTTATTGTTGTAGGGGTTAACGCGACTGTAGGCATCGCGCGGGTCGAAGCCTTCGGCGGCGGCGAGCGCGGTATTGGCGTCGTCGCTATTAAACGCAAAAATACTGATGCAATCGAGGCTGCGGCAGGCGGGCACAAGGCCAGTGTTCGATAACAAGCCTCGGCTGGGTTTTAGACCCACAAGGTTGTTAAAACAGGCGGGCACACGGCCAGAGCCTGCGGTATCGGTGCCCAAACTAAAGCTGCACAAGCCCAACGCCAGCGCGACCGAAGATCCCGAGCTAGAGCCGCCACTGATATAGTCGCGGTTAAAACTGTTGTGGCAGGCGCCAATGGGTGAGCGGGTGCCATTAAGGCCAGTGGCAAATTGGTCGAGCGCGGTTTTACCCACGGGAATGGCGCCCGCATTGATTAATTGCTGCACCACGTGGGCGGATTGTGTGGGCGTGTAGGCAAACTCGGCGCAACCGGCGGTGGTGGGAATATTGGCGAGATCAATATTGTCTTTAATCGCAAACGGAATGCCCCAAAGTGGATGACTGACGGGGCTTTTTTGTGCGAGCGCTTCAATGTATGGCGCTTGCTCTGCCTCGGTTAAAAGATGCAGCCAAATGTTGTAATCGACGCCTTGGCTCGCGCGGATGCGGATGTCCCTCATCACCTGCTCGGGGGTGAGGGTGTCAGCGGCGTAGGCCTGCTGCAGGGCGTTAAAACCAAAATCGATAGTCATAGTGTTCTTCGCATATTTGTCTCTGCTGGGTTTATGGACAGGCGCGGATTGATTTCAATACTTGCAGTGCAACACCGCACCCTTCCGATGATTCCAGCAAGCATTATTCCACCACTAGCGCCTGCTGAAATGTTTGTTTACCACGCTGGTAGCGTCTGAGCGGTTGCTCGCTAGTGAGGGTCTCTAGCAGTGCGGTCGTAAAATCGTAAATACGATTATCGCGGCCAGTTTGCTCGGCGGCTGCTTCAAAACCTTGGGTATGGCCATCGGCGGTTACCGCTACCGGCTCAATCATGCCTGTCGAAATCGTCATGCTGACGGGATCATTAAAAGAAGCTTCGCAGGCGCTTACATCGGTTGAATGAAAATTGCGACAGCGAAATGGGCGCGCGGGGTAAATGCTGCACTGGTTATCGTCCAGCAGTGCGCATTTTAAATTGGTGGTGAGATGCTGCTCGGGCGTGAATGTGCGAATAAGCGCCGCATTGCTTTCTAGCGCTTGCGTAACGGCGGCGATTTTTTCGGTATTAAAGTGTTTGCGAATGTAATCCTTAACCACTAAAACCTCGTGCGCGCGGGCCTCGACTTTGTAATAACAACAAAAACCACAACCCGCTTGGCAGGCGGGTTTTTGCGAGGATTCGTCAAAACTTTTGGCGATAAGAACCTCGTAGCGTGCATAGGATTTTGTCAGCGCCGCGCTCGCATCTTTACTGCCTTTTAAGTGTGCGGCAGCGCGTTGGTATTCATTTTGTGCGGTAGCTTGGAAAAGATCAGTCATAAAAGGGGCAAAAATATCAGCAATGTACAATGCGCACATAGCGGTATGTAACAAATGGATGATTGCAACGGCGACGATAACCCAAAGCCGAGCGCGACAGTATAAAAAAAGAAAAACGTAAAATGCCTAATTTTTTATTGCGCGGATTGCACTCGGCCCTGACTTTGCCATGCTCGCCGAAAACCAAGACGTATGGATAGGCTTACTTACGCCCATTTTATTTTCTATGATTTTCACGGGCCTAGATACTATTCAAGAGCATCTTGAAAACCCCTTTGATCAAATCGGTGAAGACGATATAAAAATTAACCCAGATAAATTTATCAAAACCTTGGAGCAGTAGAGATGTTAATTTTCTCGCATTAGCAGTGGTTTTTTCCTCCCAGCAGGAGCGGGAAATTGGCGCTGTTTTCACCTAAAAAACTAAACCCCCATTAACTGCCGCTACGGCGGTAATATTCACAATTAAATGCATAATAAAAGCAGGCCAAAAAGTTTTTGCGCGATAACAAATATATCCCCAGACCAAACCCGAAAATATACAGGTGATAGTTTCGGCGTCGGGTTTGCCGAGGTGTAATAAAGTAAAGGGAATCATCTGCACAATAATCGCGCCTTCTTTAAGGTGCTTGCGCAAACCGGCCAACAAAAAACCTCGATAAAAATATTCCCAGCCCAACATATATACGCCGGTAGTAAAAATATAATTGGCCCAATCTACGGTTTGCTTTTGGTAATAACCATTTATAGCCGTAGCCTGTGCGCCTAAAACAACCACTGGCACAGCCACCAATAAATAAAGTGTGCTGGCGGGTAACCAAAATTTTATATCGCCAAAACCCAACTGCAATTGCGAAAAAGGTACGCGGTAAAGTAGCGCCAATAGAGCGATAGGAACAAGGCCGTAAAAAACTAAACTCTCGTAATGAGCCTGTTCAATTAACTGCAGCGTTGGCGATTGCACAACAATCATCAACAGCGTCGCCAATACGGCAATACCCAGCGTTTGGTGATAGTGCAGCATCAACTTAAAACACTGTTGTAACTCGGCCATAAAATAGTGCATAACCAATTCCCTGCTCTGTAATGGGCGTCTTAATGGACTGGCAGCTTAAATTGCCAAGACGCTACCAACAATATTTTTTATGCACAACAATTACGTGGGTAAATTGGGCTGGCTGGAATACATTTTTAACACGCCCTCCCATCACCGCGTACACCACGGCATTAATCCGCAATATATCGATAAAAACTTTGGTGGCATGTTAATTATTTGGGATAGATTTTTCGGCACTTACGAAGAGGAAGTCGAGCCCGTTATATACGGCGTAGTCGGCATGGAACCCACGCGAAACCCCATCAAGGTATTATTGCGAGGCTGGGTGATATTGGGGAAGGTGGGGTTTAGTTATCTACAAGCTCGCGTCAAATCATAAAATTACGCAGCCATTCCCGCATCAGCCATTACGTCATTCCCGCGCAGGCGGGAAGCCAGTATTGTTAGCTTATTTGTGCGCGGCTGTAGAATTTATTAACGCGAATAAAAAACTGGATCCCCGACAAAAGCGCTCGGGGATGACGAGGCGTTTTTGAGTGACTGTCCGTTTTTGTTGGTTGGTTTTGCTTTTGAGGCGGCTGCGCCACCGGCTTCCCTTGCCGAAAACTTAAAACAAATAGGGCTTTATGGTCTCGTAATTGGCAAATTAACAATTTGTTGCGCCGTAGGCGAGACCTCCTCCAATTTGGCGCTATCAATATTAAACGCTTGCAGCGTGTAATTAATGAGCACGTAACTGAACGAAGTAATAA
>JAXHOG010000018.1:0-4403 GCA_034519605.1 Marinagarivorans sp. | reverse complement strand
ATTGAACGATTGCACTACGCTATTGATCGCCATCAAAATTGCCAAGCTGCCTACGTCTCGGTTGAAGGACGACCACACTTTGCGCATAGCGTGTGGTCAATTGATGCGCTCGATGCGCTCGAGCAAGCTTATAACTCTGGGCAATTTGCCCTAAAAACAACACTGCTAAAGATCAACGCCATGCCCGTTGATTTCCCGAGCGATAACGCGTCGCTCGATTTTTTTAATATTAATACGCCCGAACAGGCACTGCAGGCATCGAAGATCATAGGTTGAAACCCAAATCACGCACGAAACAGCCGCTTACTTAAGGATTAATTAGTGGTGATGTCCACCCGCACCATGGGCATGGCCGTGGGCAGTTTCTTCTGCACTGGCAGCACGTACATCTTGAATAGTCACATCGAACACTAAGGTTTTACCGGCAAAAGGATGATTGGTATCGATATCAACCATAAATTTACCCGCTTTAATGATGCGCGCATCGCGCGGGCCTTGTGCGGTATTGACCCTTACTAACATGCCAGGCAACAAGCGCTTGTACTTACCCACTAAATGTTTAACCGGCACCTTGGCTTGGGCACCTTCTTGTACCGCACCGTAAGCCTGCTCAGGCGGCAATGTTACCAATACCTTTTCGCCTACAGCCTTACCCTCTAGTGCCGCTTCAAGTGCGGGCAAAATATTTTCGTGACCATGTAAATAGGCCATCGGAATACCCTCATCGCTGCGCTCGAGTAAAGCGCCACCCGCTTCTGATAAATGATAATTAATAGAAACAACCGTATTTTTTTCTACCTTCATAACTCCCCCTAAAAAATCGCGCAGTATAGCGATTGTCAGGCATACCAGCCAATTTGCGATCTAAAGGTAACACCCTACTGAACCCTTTTTTTAGGTGTGCAGGGCAGAAAAATGGGCGGCGGGGTGCGTAACATCCGTTATTTAAACCGCACCAAGCCAACCTATATCAAAAACTTTTGATATAGGTTGGCGGCACTGCTAAACTGCAGCCCATGTTAAACGTCACCCCACTCATTTCATCGGCCACTCAAGATCTTGCCGCGCTCCTTAAAGCCGCAGGCGACGACTTACGCCTGAGTGTTTTGCAAGCATTGGCAACCGACTCCTACGGTGTGCTCGAATTAGCTCAAGCGTTTGGGATGAAGCAGTCCGGCATTAGTCACCACCTTAAAGTGCTCGCGACGGCGGGCTTAGTGAGCACTCGTCGCGAGGGCAATTCGATTTTTTACCGGCGTGCGCCCATCGACCCAAGCGATGCCTTAGCGGTAGCCAAAAATGCGATTTTTACGCAAATTGATGCCCTGCCTCAAAACCCAGCGATAGAGCAAGCACTCGCCAATATTTGGCACGAACGCACTCAAACATCGCACCAATTTTTTATCGAGAACGCCCACAAATTTAAAGCCCAGCAAGATTTAATCGCGAGCTTTGACGTGTACGGCAACCAAGTGGCCGAATTACTCACGCTCACCCAAACGCCCAACAATGCGCTGGCGCTAGAGATTGGCCCCGGCGAGGGTGAGTTTTTACCCATTTTGGCCCAGCGTTTTACGCAAGTTCACGCGTTTGATACCAGCCCCACCATGCTTGCCAAAGCACAGCAGGCTGTTTGTCATCTCACCAATATAAGCTTGAGCCAAGGCGATACTCGCGCACTGGCGGCACTCAACAACGTCGACTGCGCGATTATTAATATGGTGTTGCACCACACGCCGTCACCCGCGCAAGTATTAGCCGATGTGAGTAAAACGCTGGCCGAGGGCGGCGTGTTATTTATTACCGAGCTATGCAGCCACCAACAAACCTGGGCGCGCGATGCCTGTGGCGATATTTGGTTAGGCTTCGAGCCCGACGATTTACAAAGCTGGGCAAAAAGTAGTGGTCTGTTATTAGGTCAGAGCACGTATTTTGCACTGCGCAATGGTTTCCAAATTCAAATACAGCAGTTTTTTAAACAATCTTTAACGATGTAAACACCCTTCAACTCATTTTTAAACACCCTTTAACTCACCCAGCCTGAGGATTATTTATGGCCGAATACAGTGTATTTACTTCAGAGTCGGTCTCTGAAGGTCACCCAGACAAAATGGCGGATCAAATTTCGGATGCCGTATTAGACGCAATTATCAGCGAAGATAAAAATGCCCGCGTGGCGGTAGAAACACTCGTAAAAACCGGTATGGCCGTGATCGCGGGCGAAGTGCGCACCAATACCTACGTGGATCTTGAAGACCTTGTACGCCAAGTAATTTTGGACATTGGCTACAACAGTAGCGATGTCGGTTTTGATGGCGCCTCCTGCGCGGTCTTAAACGCCATCGGTAAACAAAGCGCCGACATCGCCATGGGCGTAGACGAAGCCAATAACAAAGACCTAGGTGCCGGCGACCAAGGCTTAATGTTTGGTTACGCCACCAACGAAACCAGCGTATTAATGCCCGCGCCGATTTTTTACGCGCACCGCTTAGTCGAAAAACAAGCCTACTTACGCAAAACCGGCCAATTAAAATGGTTGCGCCCCGATGCCAAAAGCCAAGTGACTTTGCGTTACGAAAACGGCGTACCGGTAGCGATTGATGCCGTTGTGCTGTCGACCCAGCATTCGCCCGATGTCTCGCAAGCGACTATTCGCGAAGCGGTCATGGAAGAGCTCATTAAAGATGTACTGCCCAACGAGTGGCTGCACAAAGGCACTCAATATCACATCAACCCTACTGGCCAATTTATTATCGGCGGCCCCGTGGGCGATTGTGGTTTAACCGGCCGAAAAATTATTGTCGATACTTACGGCGGCATGGCGCGCCACGGTGGCGGTGCGTTTAGCGGTAAAGATCCCTCAAAAGTCGACCGTTCTGCCGCTTATGCGGGCCGTTACGTGGCTAAAAATATCGTGGCCGCAGGCCTTGCCGACAAATGCGAAATTCAAGTGAGTTATGCGATTGGTGTTGCCGAGCCTACGTCCATCTCCATTAACACCTTTGGCACCGGCAAATTAAGCGATAACGATATTGTCGCCTTAGTGCGCGAGAACTTCGATTTACGCCCACGCGGCTTAATCGAAATGCTCGATTTAAAACGCCCCATCTACCGCAAAACCGCCGCTTATGGTCACTTTGGCCGTGAATTACCCGAATTTACGTGGGAAGCTACCGATAAAGCCGATCTATTAAAAGCCGCTCTTTAATTTAAACACTCTTTAATTTAAGCACTCTTTCATTCAAGGAATCACCATGACTATTGTTGCCAACAACCACTTTGCAGATTTTAAAGTTGCCGCCAAAGACCAAGCTCACTTTAACGAATTAGCCGCGTACGGCCGCCGCGAGATTCAAATCGCCGAAGGTGAAATGCCCGCATTAATGGCACTGCGTACACGCTACAGCAGCGAGCAGCCGTTAAAAGGCGCCAAAATTATGGGCTGTATCCACATGACGATTCAAACCGCCGTGTTGATCGAAACCTTAGTGGCCCTCGGTGCCGAAGTACGCTGGTCGAGCTGTAATATTTTCTCAACCCAAGACCACGCCGCCGCCGCTGTAGCCGCTGCAGGCGTACCCGTTTTTGCGTGGAAAGGCGAAACCGAAGACGAATTTTGGTGGTGTATCGAGCAAACTGTTTTAGCCAACGGCAAGCCTTGGGACGCCAATATTATTTTGGATGACGGCGGCGATTTAACTCAAATCGTGCACGAAAAATACCCCGCCATGCTCGATGCCATTCACGGTATTTCGGAAGAAACCACCACCGGCGTACACCGCTGATTGGATACGCGCTGAAGAAAGAGCCAATTAAAAGTGCCCGCCATCAACGTAAACGATGCCGTGACCAAAACTAAAAACGACAACAAATACGGCTGCCGTCATAGCCTTGAACGATGCGATCAAACGCGGCACCGACCATTTGCTTGCCGGGCAAAAAAGCGCTGGTGATTGGTTACGGCGATGTAGGCAAGGGGTCTGAAAAAGCGGCATCGCTGCGCCAAGAAGGCGCCGATTGTAAAATCTGTGACCGAGATCGATACCTATCTGCGCCATGCAAGCCTGCATGGATGGCTGAAGTGGTTTCGCCCTATAAAGGCGGCGTAAATACCGGCAAAGTAGAAGATGGAGCACGCACACGCGCACACCTTTATTAGGCAATACCGGGGTGCACCAGCGAGCTACGGGCAACATTAATGTGTGTGATGCGGCCATGTTAAAGAGCTTAAAGTCACGCGCAGTGGTGTCACGTATTGGCCACTTCGATGAAAATCGACACCGCCTTTTATGCGTAAAAAATTGGGAATGGGAAGAAGTAAGACACCCAAGTTCACAGGTGTACGCGGTAAGCCAGCGACGATCATTTGTTGTTATTAAATCTGAAAGAGCAATACGTAACTG
>JAXHOG010000043.1:0-6663 GCA_034519605.1 Marinagarivorans sp. | reverse complement strand
TGTGCTTCGTTCAGTTGTGCTTGATCCAAGTTTTTATCAAACTGCTCACCGGTGAACAGGTAGCTGTTCTCTGTTGCGCCAGTTTTGTTTAACAGTTTTCTAAAGGCTTTATAAGTGATGCGCAAAGCTATTTTTACGCTGGGTTCAAGTCCATTTCAATGATGTAAGAATCTTCAAAGGGCCTTACAATTGCGCATAACTCCATACCTCGAACAGTCCAACACATTCTTTCGAACCCGTCTAATTCAAAAATGCCTATGTATTCAGAAGTCATCTTCAGAGTATGTACTTCCGCCCTCCAAGCTCAACTCTAAATTAAAATAGTCAACCAATTCTTGTATGCCTACCTCGGGCAGAACATCAAATTTTTGTCGGTATGGGAGATCAATCATAGTTTCACCTAATATTTAATAACTAAATTAAAAATCCAATCCCCTAGGGCTTTTGACAGCTAGGTAGAGACGTCACCCCACCAATATATTTCACCTGTTCTTGTTCAAAAATTCCCCTAAAATACGGTGCACCCAATTCATACCATCCAAAACTATAAAACAAATCTAAGTGCTTAGAAATTACAGCCCTTCCTTGCGGTGTCTCAGCAAGCAACTGCAAAGGTTCTTTATTAGAGTAACTAAATATTTTATTCGTTCCTGTAAATACATTTTTATACGCTGAATTTATTGCAGCACTATAAGTAACCATCGCTGAATGAAGTGGAACATGAACACTTGGCTTTAGTGGAACTAACTGTTGGCGACTTGCTTCTGCTGCACCGCACATATATACCGGTATCGAGTGATGACCAATAGGCTTCTCACCTGAATTGACTTTGACATTGGTTGCAGCCAGATACATGGCTTCCCTGTTGATTTCGTTTTGAGCCTTCATTGTTGCTAGAGGAAAGCCTAGTAAATATTCAAGTTGGGCATTTATTCCTAAGCCTGCTACTCCGACCCCAGCAACCTTCGACCCTAAGCGAATAGCACCTAATGCTGCGCCTCTCATAGAGAATGAAATTGATATCCCCTGCATCGCCCCTGCAAGCGTCATATTCCCGCTAGGATCAATGTTATTTACACCATCCGCATTCGCATACAAATATTTATGCAACGTAATCGGATCACTACCACTCCCCGCATAAGTATCCTGCTGCGTAAACCTCCCCACATTCTGATTGTAATACCGCGCCCGTAAATAATACTGATCCAAGTTTTTATCAAACTGCTCGCCGGTGAACAGGTAATTGTTTGCTGTGTTGCCGGTTTGGTTCAGCAGTTTGCCAAAGGCTTGGTAATCATAGCTGTCGGTTATGGTGCCTGCGGCGTTACTTAATTGCCGTGTACTGCCTAAACCATCGTAATGGTAGTAAGACGTTTGGCCGTTGTTGCTTTGGCTGATGAGGTCATCACCGTAGGTGTAGCTTAATTTTGCTGGTGCCGATAGTTTCACTAATTACTTGAGCATAGTCGCGGTTGCTGTCTATTACATATTGTGTAGTAGCGCTGCCGCTGCTTTGCGCGTTGCGAATGCCATCCGCGTTGTAACTGTATTGCGTAACACCTTGGTTGTTGGTGAGTGTGGCGAGTTGGTTTTTACCGTTGTACTGGTAGCTACTCGCTTGGCCGCCTTCGGTGCTGGTGAGCGTGTTGCCATTGGCATCGTAGGTGTAGGTGATTGAGCCTGCACTGGTGACTCGGTCGTTGTTGTCGTAAGCGTAGTTAGTGGTAACGCTGTTGACGGTTTCCGTTAAACGGTTGCCGACTTTATCGTAGGTGTAGCTGGTTGTGCGGTTGCCGTTGGTTGAGTCGGCAATGGTTTCACCCGTTAAACGCTTGAGCGCATCGTAGCTGTAATTGCTGGTGCGGCCATCAAGTTCGCTAATGTTAGTGCGTTGGCCAGTGGCGTTTAGGGTGTAGTCGTATTGTTCTACAAGGGCGCCATTTTTCCCGTAGGTTTCCAGTTTGGTGAGTTGGTTTAGGCTGTTGTAGCGGTACACCTGACTGGTGCCATTGGGGTAGCTGACGCTGGTGCGGTTGCCCACGGCATCGTAACCATAGCTGGTGGTGCCTTCGCTGGCGGTAACGCTGGCTAAACGGTTTAGCGCATCGTAGCTGTAATCCGTGGTTTGGGTGTTGCTACCGTGTACTACTTTCACTTGGGTGCGGTTGCCGTTGGTGTCGTATTGGTAGCTGAGTACAGCGCCGTTGGCTTGGGTTTCTTTTAGTTAATCGGTTGCGATTATCGAATACCCAGGTGGTGATACTTTGATGTTGCCCAGTGCATCGGTTTGGGTGACCTTGGTGCGGTTGCTCTAGTGAATCAGCAATGGGCCGACTCCATTGATTTTTAATCTTTCTCTTTTTTAAAGTAAAAAGCTCTCTCAGCCCAGCACAGAAATGTGCTGGGCTTTGTTTTTTTCTTTGCTATTTTTAGTTGTAGGCAGGATAAATAGCCCGTTAAACTATTCATCTGCCCAGTTTTTAGCGTTCTTAGATTCAGAACGATCTAATGGGGTCAAGCGATCAATGGGGTCAGACTCCATTGATTTTTAATCCTTCTTATTTTTAAAGTAAAAAGCTCGCCCAGTACAGAAATGTGCTGGGCTTTTTTATGCTGGCTATTTTCGTTAACGAAAAAAATGGGTGGGGGAAATGCTCTAGAGCAGGATAGCAGTTTGTATATATCTCTTAATGAGACCTTTGCACGACCCACCTTTAATTTTCCAATTAAAGGTGGCCGTTAAAAAAATAGTGATTTTTAGATTTTTTTCAAAAAATCCGCCCCCAAAAACCTTAAAAAATAACGCAATTACAGTATTCCCTTACCCATTTCCATTTTTTAGGTACAACTCTCCTGCATCTGCTCAATTTCTCGCTGTAACGACAACCCTCTTTTCAGGTTACTTGCCATACATATCATCGCCACTCGCATTTTATTTCTAGCAAGACCCAGATAACGCGCCTTCGCCATACCATAATGTAATTTCGCGATTCCGAAAAAACGCTCAACAATATAACGTGTTCTCGACAACATTCGATTGCGCTGCTTTTCTTTATCCGTTAATTTTTTATTTCGATACGCGCGACCCAATACGCCATTTTCGATGCCCCTTTCCGCTAACCACTCGTCTGTGTTTCCGCTCGCATACGCGCTGTCTGCATAAACACAAGCCTCGTCCCCACTGAGCAACTCTTCAAATACTTGCGAGTCATGTACGTTACCCGCCGTCAAATTCATCGCTTTTACAAAACCATCCTCATCAACATTCACATGCGCTTTGTAACCGTAAGTGGTATTGAGTTTTCCATCTGATGCGACTTTTACACTGTAATTTGCCTCTGGATCTTGCGTGTTATTACCATCTTTATCTTTGTTCGGACGGTTACGCTGTGCCTTGATTACGCTCGCATCCACAATGCTGATGGTGCCTGCTTTAATGTATAAGCTTTTTTCTGCCAGCTGATCATTAATCTCTTTTAGCAAGGTATTTTGTAATGCCACTATCTTCGGATTATTTCGGAAACGCCACAAAGTGCTGTGATCGGGTACGGTTTCTGACGATCAATAGGGTCAGACTCCATTGATTTCATGCTTTAATTGATTTACCCTAAGCCTCACCAACATCGTGAGGCTTTTTTATGGCGCGTCTTCCTCGTTTTGTAATCCCCGGCCAGCCGCAGCATGTGATTGTGCGCGGCAACAATCGCGAAGCTATTTTTTACGCGGATGCGGATTATCAGTTTTACCTCGACAAGCTTAAGCTGGCCTGCGACAAACACGGCTGCGACCTTCATGCTTACGTGTTAATGACCAACCATGTACACCTGCTAATCACACCGCAAAAAGAAGAAAGCCTAGCCAAAGCCTTACAAATGATTGGGCGCTACTACGTTCAATATTTTAATTTTACCTATCAACGTACCGGCACTTTATTCGAGCGATCAATGGGGTCAGACTCCATTGATTTTCAAGGCGTCGTAGGAAATACTCTTCAAGCGGCTGGTACACCGACAGTAGCTGGCTTAACAGCTGGTGCGGCTGTTGAAGGTGCATTTATTGGCACCGCAGAAAAGCTTGCATCACCAGAAGCACCGCCACCACCACCTCGACCAGATGAGCTTAAAAACCGTTAAATACACTTAGCGAGCGGTAACACAAAATGAATATACTTTTATTTATCTTGGGCATTTCGATTTATTCTTATGCATGCTATTTATGGATGCGTATTTATTTTGTTGTAGCAGCTTATCTGCATCGAAATTTATCTAAAGTAATTAGCTCTATAGCCCTTTTGATATGGCTTGGATTTTTTGCAGCAATGTTAATTCCTGTGTTTTTTTCCGGCGTGGTTAGGTGAAAAGCTAGTGATATTAGAAAGTTCTGCGACAGCCACTGGTATTTTAATTTCGTTTGGCGGAGTTGTTCTTATCGCAACTTTATGGCGTGGGTGGGTAAGTAAGGAAGGTCGTCAATTTAAGGAGGCTTTTCAATAGCAATAAAAACATGGCCACCCATCCTACAAAGCCAGTAAATACGCAAGCTTAGCGAAGTGCACGGTTCCTCAAAAGGCGGAATTTCATGAATTCCACTGCTTGACCTTACCTCGCAAAAATACCAGGCCCAACGATGTAATAAAGGGGACGGAGGGATTTAATTTTGATCGATCAAGTTGAATGACTTTATCTTTTTTAAATTGCAAGTGCCCACCCGAAAGCCAGCCCAGAAATGTGCTGGCTTTTTTATGTTGGCTATTTTCGTTAACGAAAAAAATGAAGATCAATAGAGAGATCAATAGGGTCGATCAATAGGGTCAGACTCCATTGATTTAGCGGATTAATTGATTTACCCTAAGCCTCACCCACTTCGTGAGGCTTTTTTATGGCGCGTCTTCCTCGTTTTGTAATCCCCGGCCAGCCGCAGCATGTGATTGTGCGCGGCAACAATCGCGAAGCTATTTTTTACGCGGATGCGGATTATCAGTTTTACCTCGACAAGCTTAAGCTGGCCTGCGACAAACACGGCTGCGACCTTCATGCTTACGTGTTAATGACCAACCATGTACACCTGCTAATCACACCGCAAAAAGAAGAAAGCCTAGCCAAAGCCCTGCAAATGATTGGGCGCTACTACGTTCAATACTTTAATTTTACCTATCAACGTACCGGCACTTTATTCGAGGGTCGCTACAAAGCCACTCTCATAGACAGCGAACATTACTTGTTAAGTTGTTACCGCTACATAGAGCTAAACCCAGTGCGCGCCGCCATGGTTGCACACCCAAGCGAATACCCTTGGTCTAGCTATGCCCTAAATGCATTGGGCACGAATGATGAGCGGGCGCTATTGGTACCGCACAATGAATATGTATTATTGGGTGCGGATACCAGTACACGCCAAGCCGCTTACCGTGCGCTATTCAAAACGCGCATCAGCGAAAAAACGCTGGAAGATATTCGCGAATCCACCAATAAATCTTGGGTGTTGGGTAGCGATAGATTTAAAGCAAAGATTGAAGCAAAAACTGGAAGGGTTACAGCACCGCGAGCACGTGGTGGCGATAGAAAATCAGCAGCCTATTTGAATTTGAAAGTTTAAATCAATGGAGTCTGACCCCATTGATTCGATTATGTGCAGAAAATGCCGGTGCGAATTTCTGCGGGTATGACTCTACGCTAACGAATGTGCGCTTGGTACAGCTGGCCAGTGGCCAAAATGAAACTGCGCAACTACCGCAAGGTGTAACCCTCACCTATAACGCCATCGCCAGTATTGGTCCCAATGCAGGTGCCAACATCACCTTTAACTTCAGGTGGTGATAATACGGCGTCTGATAGCAGGGTTAATAAGCTACCAGGTAGAGGCGGATATGCATACTGTTACTAATGCGCTGGGAATCATTAATCTGCGTTACACCTTGTCTCAGGCAGCACCTGCGGTCTACCCCGCAAACCGACCTATATCGATACGGGTGTAGGTCTGGATAAACAAGTCATCGAAGATCTTGTCGTCACCAATAAAGGATTGGATATATTGCGCAATGCGAAAGTTGAGCTGGCCACCAAAGATGCCTAGCCAGCTCCCCGCGTGGATAATGCTGAATACAGAATCCCAATTAGGCGATATAGCAGTAGGTGATGAGCGTGGTGTGCAAATTATCGCAAAACCACAGCGGGCACTGCAGAGGGCGATTACGAGTTCAAGCTGAATATCAAAGGCGACAACCTTGCCACCTACAGCTTACCGATATTTATCAAGGTAACGCAGTCAGGTAAAGGCAAAGCGTTCTTCCATGTTTCCGATATTTACACCGCGACCATGGATAAAAACAACCAAATCATCCGAGGTGTAAATATGCGCCACTATTCAGCTGCAAAATGAAAATGTACTGAGCGAAGTTTTCAGCCTGAATTCCGGATGTAAAAGGCGGAAGTCACTTTTGAGAATATCCCTGCAGGGGCGCTACAGCTACCGTGCCAGCGCATTTGATCACACCAGCATCACCGGCCGTATTTGGGTAAAACCGGGGTGACTAACAGTGAGGAAGTATTCCTCATGAATAACCTTGTGAATGTTGAGTGGTCGGTGCGTGAAATCACGGTAGAAGATCGTTACGAAGTCAAACTCGACGCTACCTTCAAAACCAATGAGCAATACGTAACTTCT
>JAXHOG010000110.1:0-32711 GCA_034519605.1 Marinagarivorans sp. | reverse complement strand
CGTATTGCTACTCGCAGCCGTCATCGGCAAAATGACCAGCTTGACCGACTGCGGTTCGAGAATGAGATCGAGCGCCGCGTGTTCGTCTTCGAAGGCGTAGCTGACGATATTGGCAACCAGCTCCGACACGCTGCGGTCGAGCCGGAACGTAAGTTCGCTGCCCAGTTCTGAAACTGTCGCCCAGTGTGCGCAGCCAGGCTCTGCCGGCCGAAATCGCGCCGCTGTCGTTGATCAGTCGCAGGCTGCGCCGGGCTTTCGCGCTATGCCTCTGCCCAGCCCCGGCAGGCCGCGGGAGCGGGCTCAGGCGCTCTAGCGCCGCGCGCGCGGTGTCGAGGTCGGTGCACAAGGTCAGCAACTGGTCGACGCCGGCGGTTTCGCTGCGCTCGCTGCACCATGGAGGCCAGCGCGCCGAACAGCACCAGCCGGCCGCCGCGCGAAGTCATAGGCTGCGCGCGCCGTCGAGCAGCGTCCGTATGCCGATCGAGCCACCCGAACTCGACGTCCGACATCTCGACCTGCTGGATCTTCGCTGGATATGCGCGGGTCAGATAGGTGAAGGTCCGGTCCAGCGTCTGCGCGCCTTCGCCGAGGCGGCCATCCAGCCGATCAGGGTGATGTCGCCATCCAGCGTCTGGCTGTCCAGCTTGCGCGCGCTCCGCGTTGATGCCCGGCCGCCGAGGTGGGGATGACCGGCCTTGCCCGGCAGCTTGTCGGCTTTCCAGGTTGCGACAGCGCCCGGCGCTTTACCGTCGGCGCGTCGCCCCAGCGCACGAGGTCGCGCGGTGTACGCGCACCGTCGAGAATTCGCGCAACGACGAAATCGGACCAGGTACCGTCGATGTCCCGAGGCTGATGATAGAAGCCGGGTCGACGGCGGCAGGATGAACGCGCCATTGCGCGACAGGCTCAGCATGTTCTCCAGGCGTGGAGAATGGTGTTTCCACGCGGCACCCAGGATGAGTGGCCGGCGTTCCTTCATCACCACGTCGGCGGCAGCGCGCTCGATCAGGCTCGATGCCAGGCCGGGCGATCGCCGCCAGGGGTGCCCATCGAGCACGGACACACCACCATCGCCGCGGGTTCGACCCTTGCGCGCGGTGCGTTCAGCCTGCACGACAATGAGCTGGCCGGCGGGGCATTGAAGCGCTGGACAGTTCGCTGCGTGCGGCCTGCTTACTCGACCGGCAGCAGATTCGTTCTCGCCGGCCATGACCGCCACCGCGAATAGACCAGCCAGCACTGCAGGCCGGCGCCGACAGAGCCCTGATCAGCCGCAAGGCCGTACGGCATGCGCCGGAGGCGCCGGTCAGCGCGACAAGAATGGTGGGCGATGCAACGGGGGCGTGTTCATCAGGTTTTCCCACCTGCCGCGCGCTGGCCGATGCCGCCGAGGACGCCGAACAGCAGCGCGGCACCGAAGAACACCGCGCGATCGAACAGCAGGCCGCCGCGCACGCCGGCAGGTGCGCCAGCAGAAGTTGCGCGCCGAAGGCGAACGCCGCGGTAGACCGAGCGGGCCGCCGAACGGGGCCGGTACGCCAGTGCCACGAATTCGCCTGCAGCGCACCTGCTCGGCAGAGTACCGCCAGACTGGCCAGTGGCGCGCCGACGCCCGCCAGGAAGAAACCGGGCGAGAAACCGGCCAGGCTGCCGGCGACCACCCGCAGCACGCCGACCCAGGCCGCGCCGCCAGCCGCCGTGCCAGCGACGATCAGGAGACGATGTTCGCCAGACCCATTGACGCCGGGCAGCGGCTGGGAATCGCCGCTTCGACGAGCGCCAGACGCAGCGATGGCTGCCGGGTGGCGAAGTTGCGCCGCGGTCGCGCGCACTCGGTTCGACCAGCAGCGTCGTCGCCGACGGCACCACTTCAGAATGCCACCGTGTCATGCGCGCCGTCCTGCCCGACCAGCTGCAGCGAAATGTGGCTGGGTGTGGCCTTAATAAAAGTGGCGGCGAGCGTTTGTTGGCTGTCGTGCGCGTGCGCGTTACACGATAGTAATACAAACCATAAAATGCAGAGGGCGGTGGAATTAATGTGGGGTAAGGGCATAGGACAGGGTTCGCGGCGGTTTTTACATTTCAAAAGGATCGGCAAGATCCGGATCGGTAATTAATGGGTAATCCGTTAAAGATTCTAAAAAAGCTTCAACGGCATCAAGCTCTTCGGGGGTGGCATCAAAACCTTGAATAAAACCCGATTTATAGGGGTTTAATTTGCCGTCGCCCGTATTTGGCCCAGCATTTATCTTACGGCCACCACGGGCGTAGTGTTCTAACACTTCGCGCAAAGTGGCAATGCTGCCATCGTGCATATAGGGCGCGGTAAGAGCGACGTTGCGTAAACTTTGTGGCCTAAATAAGCCTTTATCGGCCGGGTTTTGGCTAAGGTCAAATAAGCCTTGGTCGATTGCGGGGTAATTGCCCGCGCTGCCATTTAAGCTGATGTTGTATAAACCATTATTAAAAAACGGGTAGGTCTGGGTTGCTGGCTGGCTATTGTTGTCGCGGTAAGAGCTACTAAAATTAATGCCCGCATGGCAGTGAAAACATTCAAATTTTTCGCCATTAAATAATTGCAGGCCTAATTTTTGTTGTTCGGTGAGTGCGTTTTTATCACCCTGTAAATAATCATCGTAGGCGCTGTTACCCGATGTGAGTGTGCGGCAAAAACTCGCGAGCGCATGAATAATTTGGTTAATGCTTACGCCGTTATTAATGTTTTTATTAATGTCGTTATTCGCCTCGGGAAAGGCTTTGTCGAATTTTTCGATATAGAGAGGGCTGGTATTAAAACGCAATAAAACGTCATCAATCGTGGTTTCGGTCACGCCTAATTCGATGGGGTTATCGGCGCGAATGGGCACTTGTAATTGCTGCTCTAAATCAATAAAACCATTATTGGCCCAAGTGAGCGTAGCGTGATAAGCCGCATTACCGAGACCTTGGCTATTGCGCGCTAATATTTGGCCGGTGGAACCGGTGGGTGTTTTTAAACCATCACTAAAAGCGAGCGATTGTAAATGGCAATCGGCACAGCTTTGTGTGCCGTTGCCAGATAATTGTTTGTCGTAAAAAAGATGGCGGCCTAGGTCGATTTTAGCGGCGGTGGGTATGTTGTAAGCCGGAATAGGCGGCAGTGCAAAATGTGGCGGCACTTTTAATAAGGTGCGTAAATCTTGTTCGGTCGCGGTAGTTTCTACACGGGTTTCCGATTGATCCATACAGCCACAAATAATTGCGCAGGCAATGATTAAAAGCGCAATGGCTGATGTTTTTTTCATTTTTTAGCTCTACAGCGTAAAAAAGCCGCTTATTAAAGCGGCGAGTTTCAATTTTATTTCATCCCAAACACAGTATTTTTACTGGCATCGGCGCTGCCGTTTTCTAGCGTTAAACCAAAGTTAGGAAATAGCGATGCACAAGCGGCCTGCATACTACCCGAGTGGCATTGCAAACCCAATTGTTGGTCGGTTACGCAGCTGGTGTTGTCGTTTTTACGGCGGGCATCTATGCAGTTACTGACGTCGCCATTTTCAATGGCTGTCCAGGTTGCCTTTAAAAAGTCGCTGTCTTGCACGTTGGCAAAGACTGCCTTTAAATCAACAGTGACGGTTTGAGTGGCCGGATTAAAATTATTTAATTCCACCTTGGGCGTATTCAAACGGCCGCACTCGGCTTTATCGGTTAAGGCTTTGGAAGGGTTGGCGGTGCTAGCGCAGTTGGTACTGCCAATATGGAAGCCGCTATTGACGGTAATGTCGTTGTGGGTGGCATCCATGGCGACAAAATTCACCACAAAATGGCGATAACCACTGGCCCACGACCATTGCAACTCGCCAAGAGGCGAGGGCGCGTCGGTCATTACATCGGTGGCGGCAATAACCGCTTGCATTACCGGTTGGGCAACGCCCACATCAAAGGTGACTTTATTAATAGCGTTATTGTTGGTTGCAGCATTCAGCGTGCCGGTAATTTTAGTATTGGTGCGCGCGGTGCCTTCTTGCCCTGCTTTGCAAAAACCAGAATCGTTGCCGGTAAAATCAATCAGCGCGACGGCGCCTTTAGGATGATTTAATTGGAAAGCGTTAGCATCAAGCGCGATAGCTATTTTTTTACCCTCGGCATCAAACAATTGCAGGTTACTGATAAAAAAACGTAAATCGGCAACGCCTACCGAATAATCGCCATTGGGGCCAAGGCCGTCGATGGCGTTATCACAATCCACCTCAAAATCGCCCGCAATGGCTTTAAAGTTGAGGCTAAAAGGCGTGGGTTCGGCAGGTACTGGCACCGATGTTTTTGATGTTTTATCACCACCGCTGCCGCATGCCGTTAATAACAGCAGGGCAGGGAGGGCGATAATTATGCGAGCGGGTGATTTTAGAAAAAGTGATTTAAACATGGCGGCCCCTAACAATGCGTTTAACAATAAGCCAGCAAGCAACAGTAGCCAGCGAGAAAGGCGCGCATTGTAGGGCTTTAGACAGGCAAAAAACCTGTGACAAATTGTCACAGGTGGGGGGTAAAAGTTAGTAATACTTATCTTCTGTTCAAGCCCAGTTTGTTGTTGGTGAGTGACTGTTAAGTGTGTCTTACCGCATCAATTTCGTATTCGATGTCGCCGCCGGGCGCTTTGACTATAGCCACATCGCCAACGTCTTTACCGATCAGCGCGCGCGCAAAAGGCGAACCTACAGAGATTTTGCCTTGTTTAATATCGGCTTCGTCTTCGCCCACAATTTTGTAAGTCACAGCTTGGTCGGTTTCGACGTTAATAATATCGACTGTGCTGCCAAAAATGACCTTGCCGTTTTCGGGCATCGCTTTAACGTCAATGATCTGCGCGTTCGAAAGCTTGGCTTCGATATCTTGAATGCGGCCTTCGCAAAAACCTTGCTGCTCGCGGGCGGCGTGGTATTCGGCGTTTTCTTTAAGGTCGCCGTGCTCGCGTGCTTCGGCAATCGCTTTAACAATGCGTGGACGATCAACCTTTTTAAGGCGTTCTAACTCGGTGCGCAGGGCGTGGGCGCCTTCTACGGTCATTGGCACTTTTACTAGTGACATTTTTTAAGTTCCTCGTGCAAATCCTGCAAGCGGCGAACGGTTTGATCGCTGCCAAAGCGTAGCGCCATGCAAGTGGCATCGGCCGCAGCCAATGTGGTGTTGTAGTAAACGCGATTGTTTTCGGCGCTGCGGCGAATCGCGGCAGAGTCTTTAATCGCTTGTTCGCCTTCGGTGGTATTGATCACTAAGGCGATTTCTTTGTTTTTGATCATGTCGACAATGTGCGGGCGACCTTCGGTCACTTTATTCACAATCTCAACATTAATGCCCGCCGCTTGCAGTGTGGCGGCGGTGCCGCGTGTAGCCACCAGCTCAAAACCTTGGTTAACGAGCTCTTTGGCCACAATCACAATGCCGCTTTTATCGAAGTCGCGCACGCTCACAAAGGCTTTGCCTGACGTTGGCAACTTAGAGCCCGAACCTTCTTGCGCTTTGGCGTAAGCTTCGGCAAAGGTCGCGCCTATACCCATAACTTCGCCCGTTGATTTCATTTCGGGGCCTAAAATGGGGTCAACCGCTGGGAATTTGTTGAACGGGAATACTGCTTCTTTCACGCTGAAATATTTAGGGATAATTTCTTGTGTAAAACCTTGCTCTGCGAGTGAGGTGCCGGTTTGGCAGCGCGCCGCGATTTTAGCGAGCGAAACCCCAATGCATTTTGAGACAAATGGGACAGTGCGCGAGCCGCGTGGGTTCACTTCAATAATGTAAATTTCACCGTCTTGGTAGGCCAGTTGAGCGTTCATCAAGCCAATAACGCCAAGCTCCAATGCCATTTTGCGCACTTGCTCGCGCATTTCGTTTTGCACGTTTTCGGCAAGCGAGTAGGGCGGCAGCGAGCAAGCTGAGTCGCCGGAGTGAACACCACATTGTTCGATGTGCTGCATGATGCCGCCGATGACTACGTGAGTGCCGTCGGACACCGCATCAATATCTACTTCGATGGCATTGTTTAAAAATCGGTCGAGCAATACTGGCGCGTCTTCTGATACTTGCACGGCTTCGCGCATGTAGCGACGGAGTTCTTGTTCGGTGTGAACAATTTCCATCGCGCGGCCACCGAGTACATACGAAGGGCGCACAACTAAGGGGTAGCCTACTTTGGCTTTGGCCGCGCTAATCGCTTCTTCAGTCGAGCGAACAATGGCGTTTGAGGGTTGTAATAAACCTAAGCGCTCGATCATTTGCTGGAAGCGCTCGCGATCTTCGGCGCGGTCGATGGCTTCTGGGCTGGTGCCAATAATGGGTACGCCTTCGGCTTCTAATGCGCGGGCAATTTTAAGCGGTGTTTGGCCGCCAAACTGCACAATCACGCCTTTGGGTTTTTCTTTGCGTACAATTTCGAGCACATCTTCTAAGGTGACTGGCTCAAAGTAGAGGCGGTCGGAGGTGTCGTAATCGGTTGAAACTGTTTCGGGGTTACAGTTGACCATGATGGTCTCGTAACCGTCGTCGCGCGCGGCTAAAGCGGCGTGTACACAGCAGTAATCAAACTCGATGCCTTGGCCAATACGGTTGGGGCCGCCGCCGAGTACCATGATTTTTTCACGGTTCGAGGGCTGTGATTCGCACTCTTCGTCGTAAGTGGAGTACATGTAGGCGGTCGATGTTGAGAATTCAGCTGCACAGGTATCAACGCGCTTGTAGACGGGATGAATTCCGAGTTTGTGGCGATGATCGCGTACGGCTTTTTCGCTAACAGCTAAAAGCTGGCCCAAGCGTTTATCAGCAAAGCCTTTGCGCTTAAGTTGGAACATGGCGGCAGCGTCTATGGTGCTGATGGGCTTGGAGCTTAAATCTTTTTCGATCAGGATGAGTTCTTCGATTTGCGCGAGGAACCAAGGATCGATTTTCGACATGTTGAAGACTTCTTCAGCGCTCATGCCGGCACGGAACGCATCGCCAACGTACCAAATACGGTGCGCGCCAGGTGTGGCTAAGTCTTGGCGAATTTCTTGGAGAGCAGTTTCGTCGTTGAGATCAACGCGCGGATTTAAGCCGCAAGCGCCTACTTCTAGGCCGCGCAACGCTTTTTGTAGTGATTCTTGGAAGTTACGGCCAATAGCCATGACTTCGCCAACCGACTTCATTTGTGTAGTTAAACGCGCATCGGCACTGCCGAATTTTTCGAAGGTGAAGCGCGGGATTTTGGTCACGACGTAGTCAATCGAAGGCTCAAACGAGGCCGGTGTGGCGCCGCCAGTGATGTCGTTTTGCAATTCGTCGAGGGTAAAACCGACCGCTAATTTGGCGGCGATTTTTGCAATCGGGAAGCCTGTTGCTTTGGAGGCTAAGGCGGACGAGCGCGAAACCCGTGGGTTCATCTCAATCACGACCATGCGGCCATCTTCGGGGTTAACAGCAAACTGCACGTTGGAGCCGCCGGTTTCTACGCCGATTTCACGCAGTACCGCCAGCGAGGCGTTACGCATGATTTGGTATTCTTTGTCGGTGAGCGTTTGCGCGGGCGCCACGGTGATGGAGTCGCCGGTGTGTACGCCCATGGGGTCGAAGTTTTCTATCGAACAAACGATGATGCAGTTGTCGTTTTTGTCGCGCACCACTTCCATCTCGTACTCTTTCCAACCGAGCAATGATTCATCAATAAGAAGCTCGTTAGTGGGTGAAAGGTCGAGGCCACGGGTACAGATTTCTTCAAATTCTTCCCAGTTGTAAGCAATGCCGCCGCCCGAACCACCCATGGTGAACGAGGGGCGAATAATGCAGGGGAAGCCAAATTCTTTGGGTACTTCAAGCGCTTCTTGCATGTTGTGCACAATGTAAGCACGCGCGGTATCGAGGCCAATTTTTTTCATGGCTTTATCAAAACGGCTGCGGTCTTCGGCTTTGTCGATGGCGTCTTGGGTAGCGCCGATCAGCTCGACATTGTATTTGTCGAGCACGCCGTTAGCGTGCAGTGCCAGTGCGCAGTTGAGTGCAGTTTGGCCACCCATAGTGGGCAGAATTGCATCGGGACGTTCTTTTTCGATGATGCGCTCTACGGTTTGCCACGTGATGGGCTCGATATAGGTGGCATCGGCCATGGCGGGGTCGGTCATGATTGTGGCGGGGTTCGAGTTTACCAAAATCACGCGATAACCTTCTTCGCGCAGGGCTTTACAGGCTTGGGCGCCTGAGTAGTCAAATTCACACGCTTGGCCAATAACGATGGGGCCTGCGCCAATAATGAGGATGCTTTTTATGTCGGTACGTTTTGGCATGGTGGTATCTGCGTTCCGGCTGGATATTCGCCGCTAGAGCTTAGCGGCGAGTAAAGTTAAACGGCGTGGTGAATTATTTTGCTGCGCGCATGAGCTCAATAAAATGGCCAAACAAGGCTTCGGCTTCGTGCGGGCCTGGGCTTGCTTCTGGGTGACCTTGAAAGCTAAAGGCGGGCTTATCGATTAACTCAATGCCTTGCAGCGAGCCATCAAACAAAGACTTGTGCGTGACCTTGACGTTGCTGGGCAGGGTTGCCTCATCCGCGGCAAAACCGTGGTTTTGGCTGGTGATTAAAACTTCGCCCGTCGCCACGTTTTGTACCGGATGGTTGGCACCGTGGTGGCCAAACTTCATTTTTAAGGTTTTTGCACCGGTAGCCAGCGCTAATAATTGGTGTCCCAAACAAATACCAAAAATCGGTAAGTCGGCGGCTAAAAAGGTTTTAATCGCTTCAATGGCGTAGGTGCAAGGCTCGGGATCGCCGGGGCCGTTCGATAAAAACACACCATCAGGATTCATCGCGAGCACTTCGCTAGCGGGTGTTTGTGCAGGCACAACAGTGAGTTCGCAACCGCGATCAACCAGCATGCGCAAAATGTTGGCTTTTACGCCAAAGTCGTAAGCAACAACTTTAAAGCGTTCGCCTTCGGGCAAGCTGCCAAAACCTTTACCTAGCTGCCAGCTGCCCGCATCCCATGTGTAGGTTTTATCGGTTGATACGACTTTGGCAAGATCCATGCCTTTTAGGCCGGCGAAGTTTTTCGCGGCTGCTAGGGCGGTGGCTTCGTTGATGTCGCCAGCCATAATACAGCCATTCTGCGCACCTTTATCGCGCAAAATGCGGGTAAGACGGCGAGTATCAATATCGGCAATGCCAAGGATGTTGTGTTTTTTCAGGTAGGAATCGAGGTCGCCTTCGCTACGGAAGTTGCTCGCCACCAACGCTAGATCGCGAATAACAAGACCTTTTGCCCAAATTTTGGGGCATTCTTCGTCTTCGCTATTGGTGCCAACGTTGCCAATATGTGGGTAGGTTAGGGTGACTATCTGCTCGGCGTAAGAGGGATCGGTCAGTATTTCTTGGTAGCCAGTCATTGCGGTATTAAATACCACTTCGCCAACAGAAATGCCTTGTGCACCAAAGGCGGTGCCACGGAATACGCTGCCGTCTTCTAATACGAGAATGGCAGGGGTTAAGGCCCGGGTTGTCAACTTGAGATCCTCCAGGTGATGGCTATTGTTAGCCGCTTTAAATTTAAAAAGTATTCGTTTGTTAGCCTTTTTTCCTGCAGCAATCGGTGCGCGCGGAGCTAGCGAGGTGTAGGCCTCGTGAGCGATTGCGGAAATTTAGGCTGTAAAAAAGCGAGGTGAAACTTGCGCTCCACCTCGCTTCGAGATTCATTATTGGCGACTGAACAAGACTATGATTGCGCGCCTCAAGGCCTCAAGCCGGCGGCAGATTTTACGGGACGGAGTGATTATTGTCCACGAGCAATTGTGAGTATTATGGTTGGGTTGAGTGTTCAAACATTGCAGGGGATCATAAAACCTACCTGATGTGCTCGTAGGCGCACTGTTGTTTGTGGTTGTCGCCATCCTAATGCTGCGGGTTACTTTCGCGGCATGAATTCATTTATTAACCTTGGTCGAGGTTAATAAAATGCAGAGATAAAAAAGCGCACCACATTGGCGTTGAATTTGTAAAGCGGCTCTTCGCCTGGAGCAAGGTCTTTTATGCGTGCATCGCGAAAGTTTTTGTAGTCGAACATCATGTGATCAAACTGTAGGTTAATCGTGGTGCGATCAAACGCCGATAGCCATGGCTTTTGCGGTTCATAAAACACTCCAAAACCTATAGAGGTTGAGCCATATTGGCTCATTTCTTTGTCGCGGGCTAAATAGGTTTGGAAATCGACGTAATCAAAAAGATCGGAATAAAAATCGGCTTGCCCTTGGCTGTATCGGTGGGCATTGGCTTGAAAGGTCCAATTTTTGTTGTACGGGTGCAGATAGCGCAACTCAAATTTGTTAGCTTTTATGCCCCAGCTATCGGAAAAATTACGGTACTCGGCGCGAATTGAGGCGCGATATGGTAAGTAATAAATAGAGCGCAGGGCTATGGCATCACTATTGCGGGTATTGGGGTAGCGTTCCGCTTGCGTTGCAGCAGTTGTTTCGCTCGTTTTATAGCGAACACTACGATAGGGATTATTTAAAAAACCTTGATCTGCGACAGTTTCGGCGCTGAGACCCATCATCCAATATTGAGTAATAACTTGATTCAATCCCACGCGATAGCGCTTGCGTGAAAGATCAGCTTCAAAAGGTATTTGGTCATTTTGGAGGTTTTCATTTTTACTGACTAGGTCATCACCATGAGAGTAACCCAGTGAGAGGGTAGTCATGTCCCCAAAAAATTCTTGACTAACATCAAAACTAAGCGTTTTTGCGTCGTAGTCGTTTTCTTTCGATTGGGTGCCGTTAACCGATAATGTGGCTTTATCGTAGATGTATTCGGCGCCAAGGCTGTATTCGGTCCGCTTTTCGCTGTAGCGACTGGCGCCCGAGGTTACTACGTCAATAGAGGCACTAGAAACTTGGTCAACATAGTAATTAGCAAAAACAGAGACTTTTTCTTTAAAGTTTTTTCGCACGAGTAGCGATGGGCCGGTAATTTCAATGTCTCCACCGGAATAGCTATGGTAAAGCAAGTCGGCACGTTCTTTGGGGAGCGTGCCAGCAAAGCTTGGGCAGCAAGCAGCGGTCATTAAAAAAAATAGTGCGGTAGCTTGCGGCACCAATGACGCCAAATAAATATCTTTTTTAGTTGCAGCCACAACCACCTCCTGCACTCCCTTCTGCACCGCGCGATGCCTCACGAGCTTCATGAACGTGATTGATGTAGCGGGTCGCTACGGGATCTTTTTCAAACGACATAACTTCGTCTGCGAGGTAGCCCCGTTGATAAGGTTTGACCCAAGGCTTGATGGTGTTACAGCCAGTTAGAGTCATTATAAGTGCAGCAGTTAGTAGTGTTTTAGGCATTAAAACGTCATCTTAAGATTACTCAGCGAGGAGTTTTTTCACTTGCGCAATGTAATCGGCTTCTTCACCGGGCTTGTAGCCTTTGTGAAGGTAGGTCAATTTGCCGCTTTTGTCGATAAAGTAAGACGAAGGCATGGCTTCTACGCCGAAAGCTTCGGTTGCAACGTTGGCACTGTCATCTAGCACTGGGAAGGTGACGGTGGTTTCGGACAAAAACTTATCACGATCAGCGGCTTCGGCATCAACGTTTACGCCAAGCAGTACAAAGCCTGCATCTTTGTAATCGTTGTGCATTTTTTCGAGCAAGGGCATTTCTTGACGACATGGACCACACCATGAAGCCCAGAAGTTAACCATAACAACTTTGCCTTTAAGGTCGGCTAACCGAACGTTATCGCCTTTGGTTGATTTTAGGGTGATGTCAGGTGCTGGACCTGAAACATCGGCGGCGTGAGCTGAAAAAGCTAGTAAGACTGCTGCAAAAGAGAAAAGCACTTTTTTCATGGGTAAATCTCCTGGCGAGTAAAAAATATGAACAACGTTTTTAGAAAAACAATGTGAGTCCCATATGGGTCTCTAAATTTTGAATCTCTTTTTCTTCGCCAAATAAGGCGTGCGCCATTATATGGTTTCTTACATCCCAGTGTACGGCTATCCAGTCGTTAATAAACAGTCGCAAGCCGCCGCCAAAGTTGTAAGTAAAGTAGTCGTTATCGGCAAATAGCGTATTGCCAGCGCCAATAATGATGTAAAAGCTGGAGTTAAATGCACGTTTGCCTATGTACACTTCGCCCGGCAGCAGGTTGTAGCCAAGATTCAAATTGTAATAACTCAGGTTCCTTTGATCGTCAGATAACAAAGGTGCCGAGCCGCTTAATACTTCGTAGCTGGTGTGCTGCAGCTTAGAGAAACCATAGTTGGCTTCAACAAACCAGTCTTCGGTGACGTGATAGGCGAGTCTGATGCCGTAAACGTCGTTACTGCCAAAATCTTCAAAACTTAAAACGCCTGCATAAAATCCAAACTCAAAATCTTCGGAGTCGATAAGGCCTTCGTCCATTTCGCGGCGCGTAATATCAGGCTGCACCACATCATTTAATAATTGGCCTTCATCAGTTCCTTGAGCAAAACTTGCTGCGCTCAAAGTAGTTCCGTTGATTAGGGCGATTAGAATAAAACGCCGAATCCAGCTTTCCATTCTGATACCTCCTCGTTGACATCGCGTGTAGTCATAATCGTGTGGCTGTCATATTCCATCCGCAACATCAAACGGTGAGAGACATTTAACATAATGCCTCCGCCGACGGTCAAAATAGGATCTTCTCTATCTTCTGACTGCACGAGTATTGTGTTGGGCTGGGTCTGAATAATGCCTGAACCTAGCCGAAAGTAGGGCGATACGCGCCACTTTGGAAAGGGTTGGTGCGTTAAGCTGATGGCACCAATCTTCAGTGTGGAGAAGTTTCCATAGGCTTGAGTGTAAGCTAGCTCGGTTGAGATATTGGCGGTTAAGTGGTAGGTAATAAAAGGGCTGAAGGCGATAGCACCTTCTAGTGATCCGGCGGTTAACCCTATTTCGAAGCGGTTTTTATGCTTGTCGCGCCAGCCGTTGTTGCTGAAGTCGAGCGCTATATCTTGTTCATTTTTGGTGTTGTTCATCTCTCGACGGTTAACCCAGCCGACTTTGCCATTTGTCGTTTCTACTTTAAACCATTCGTTGTGGCGCTTAAGTAGGTACAGTTTTTCGCCTTTTTCAATGATGTGGAAAATAGGATAACCACGCCCCGCGAACAAACGTAAGTCGATATAAGGTGCGGTAACGGTGAGTATTTGTTCGCTGTTTTGCCAGTGCGCAGGCAGTGGCTCGGCTTTGGCGTTAATGCCAAAGCACATGAGCAAAACAAGTAGGCCGGTGCCAAATGATGTGAGTCGAAAGCTCATTAATACTTCTTAAATTGTAGGGTGTTAAGTTGTGAGTGGCTTTTTCAAAAGGCATGCTTGCCAAAAGAAATCGCTTGTCAATAGGATTAGCTGAAGAGATCAGTCATCGAGTGGAGCGACAAAGGGGTTATTGTAGTACTGCGCGCCTAGGTCTAGCCACTCCGCAATGAGGCGTAGTTCGCTGTCTGACAAACTGCCCGCATGAATGGGGTCGTTGCCTTCCACTAAATCGAAGAATGCACGTTGGTTAATGGCGCCACTGGCCGTCATTAACCTGTTTACTTCTTTTGGGAGCAATCTTAGCTCTTGAGTCGTAATTTCATTACCCGCGTCATCAAGGCTGGTGACATCAACCAATCTTGACTCTAATTTTTTAGCGAGTTCGCCGTTGGCATCAATCTCCCAATCCCAGCGAGGGAAAAAGAGTTGTGCATAAGACGTGACGAAATTAGCAGTTTGTGCAGTGTTATCGCCAGAGTAATCCGCTTGATCCGCCGCCTCTCCCGTCAAAAATAAATTGCCAGCAGGAGCCAGTTTTAAGCCTGTTATCTCATCGGTACGTTCTTTGGTGTGGCAACTGGTGCAGGTTTTATCCTCAATAACTTTTGCTGGGTCGGTGCTATCGCAACGCCTGCGGTTGCGCTCCCACAACGGCTGAATATGCTCGATATAATTGATGGTGATGCGGCAAATGCTTGTCCACGAAGGCGGAGCTAAGGCGTCACTAGTACTTTGGCAGCTCGAAGGCTTTTGCCAAAGTATGTCTTCAGTAGGTGTTTGGCAGAGATTGTCTGGATAGTAGGGCGGCAATGTGGTGCTGTCGTTCGGTGCTATAGCGGCATAGCTTAGCGCAAGATGCGCGTTGCTTTGCGGCGACCAGGGGTCTTGCCAAAGCATATCGATGGTGGGTGTGCGAGCGCCAAAATTATCGGCAAAGTGCTCGGCCATGGTTTGCCTGTCGACGGGAGCGGGTAGTGGCGTGCCGAATGCATCGGTGAGTGCAATATTGCCTAGCGGAGCGCCTGCATAAGCGCTGGGTGCTTCGGCATCGCTGCGGCCATGAGGCAGGGTATTGGGGTTGTTGATGGTACTGGTGCGGTGGCAGCCAACACAATCACGTGTTTCGCCATTTTGAATGCTGATCCAATTGTTATGTCGAGCATTGGGTAAGCGTTTTCCCTTGGCGTCGACTAAGTTGATCATAAAAGGCACGTTGGCGGGCACTTTGAATTGGGCAGATCCATCAGCCTCAATGGGCACATAACCTAAAATGTCGCGCATCAATTGCCCGCGACTAATACCAAAGGCCGAGCGATCAAAATCCAAAATATCATCATCTGGAATAGGTACGGTTTTAACTAAGCGAATAAAGCGTGCGGGTCGTGCCTCTGGCGGTGCTTGGTGGGGACGCGGGCTGAGGTGGGCCGGTAAGCTGCCGTCAAGATCGTACACATTGCGAATATTTAAAATGCCAACACCTTCGCTAGCAAGCTCTGAATCGATGTTGCGAATGGGCGAGCGGGGAAAAGTTTGGGGTGAGAGAACAACGGCCTCGGTGTAAATTTCGGTTTCGCTTGGGGGTTTTAGCGGCAATTGTGTACTTTCTTTGGTATTTAAAATCCAAAGGCCAAAACTGGGATTGGCTACCTCGGCATCCGGCATAGCTAAAAAAGTATCGGTACAGGGGTAAACTTGATGGTCATCGGTCGCCAGAATGCGGCAGGGACTCCAGCTTACAATAAGTCTATCGGTGCCATCATTCATGGGATAGGCGCTGTTGTAAAAGCCACCAAGGGAAAATGCTTTGGTTTCAGTCGCTTCGGTAATGTTGATGGGGATTGGCGAAATCGATTTTTGCGCTTCACCTGAACCTGGGTTTTGTGGGTTTACTTGAGTGTTGTCGGTAAATTCAGCGGTATTGATAGTGACGATATCGCCGCCCCAATTACGGCTCTCGCGTTTACGCAGATTGACTAATAGTTGACCCTCTTTAACTTCTCGCGCATTCCAAAAAGTAACTTCTAGATTGTCTTCGCCTTGTGTTTGCGTGTTGTAGCCATAAAAGCGCTCGAGCTGCGTGCCATCGGCGTTGACCACATAAAAGCTCAGCTGATTTTTGCCCGAGGTATTATCCCAGCGCAAAAAGCTGATGCGCCCATCACTGAGCACTGTGGGTTGCAGATCGTGACTCGGGTTGAAGGTGAGCTGAGTGATTTCACCGGTTTCTGGTGTGAGCGTGTGCAGGTTGTAAGCTTCGCTTTCCAGATCTTCATCGAGTCCAGAATATTGTGGTTTACCTTCATCCAGCAAAATGGCTTTGGTACGTTTTTGGCGGTTGGATGAAAAAACAATGCGGCCATCGGGTAGATAACGGGGGCTAACGTCTTGCCCTTGCTCGGCTACAAACGAATCCATTAAGGGCTTGATGGAGTGTGTAGCCACATCAAGCTCCCAAAGGTTCCACTTGGGTTGTTCGTCATCATCGGCATCAGGGTCTTCGGGCGCGCGTAGAGCAAAGAGCATTTTGCTGCCGTCAGGCGATGGTTGAAGATCTTTGATGTCGTAAAGCGCAGCAGTGAGCGCGCTATTGTCATCGTCCTCATCGCTCGGTACATCGGAAAATAAATTTTGAGTGAGGTTTATCTCAGGAGCGGCTGTGCTAGCTCGGTCTTTAAAAATAAGTTTGGCTCCGGGGTGAAAGGCAGCCGGATCTAAGATGTCGAGCTCGAGGTAGGGCGGTGTGCAGGCTTCGCCTTGATCTATACAGCCCTCTTCATCCAATGGGATGGCGCGCGCGATAAAGACTACGGGAAAGTCAACTGTGACGGGGTCGGGCTGTTGCGATTTCCCAAGTCCTTCGTTACCAGCTACGTCGCAGCCCGCGAGCATAGCGGGGGCAGCTAGCCATAATACGAAGTGGATAACGAAGTTGCGGTTAAAAAGCATGAAATTCTCACTAATGTGTAGGTTACTTTGCCTTTCTCGTCAGTTATCGACGTTTTTGTGCTGCTCGCGCTGGTCTGGCGGCAAGCCAATTGTTGCCGTTATCAGTTGTTCTGCTAAAACTTTCTCTAGTGTAACTGTTAACAATTATTGGTGATGGTTATCTCCTTGCAAATTTTCAGCCCTTTTGTGAGCTGGTCTGCTTTAGGGTGAGTTTGGTCTTGTTTTGGCGCGCCGTACCTTAAGTGGGCTATTGCTTGGAATAGAACCTGCTCTTGTCTTCTATAACTTACTCTTGTTGTGTTCTATACCTTAATAGAGTGACTGATGATTAAACTGATGATTAAAGAGTTGCTGATGAGTGCGCGTGGGTGAATTTTATGATATCGATTACGACGCAGCTTGCGTTTTTTGGGTGGCGAATAACCTCTGTTATCGCGCTTTGGATTTGTACAGAGGGGCTTTGCACGCAAGTCGCTATGGCCGGATCACTTGAACAAGCCAAGCGTTTACATGAACGTTTAACGGGCGTGCCACCAAGCCCTGCAACGACGGTATTGACCGATATGGCGGAGTCTATTACGGCGGGCGATGCCAAAACGGCGGCCTATTTAGCGATGGAAAATAATGCTTTTTACGATGTCACTTTGGTCAGCTGGGCGGCGCCTTGGACAAATCGTGACCGTACGGTGTTTGTCCCTCTCAATGATTACACGGCCACTGTCGTAGGCCTAGTTCGTGATGAGGGCGATTTTAGGGGCCTGTTATTTGAGAATATTTTATATGTAGGTAATGGCGTTACGCCTGCCTACGCCGTTAATAGTAACGCCCATTATGAAGAGATTAGTCGTCGAGCCTTACCGCTTAAAACAACCTTAGTTAAAACAACTCAGCAAGGCATTCCCGCCGAGGCCACGGCGGGCGTGATTACCAGTCGTGCTGCATCCAAGGCGTTTTTTATTGCCGGTACTAATCGCGCGCAGCTGCGCTTCACTTTGTTAAATCATCTTTGCCTCGATCTTGAACAATTACACGATGTTACTTTGTCGCCTGATCGCATTCGGCAGGATGTTTCACGCTCGCCCGGTGGCGACTCGCGCGCCTTTTTAAATGGCTGTATGGGCTGCCATACCGGCATGGATCCATTGGCGCAGGCCTTTGCTTATTACAATTACAGTTACGATGCGGATAACGATTTGACGGGTGAGAATGGTCAGTTGCAGTACAACGCCGATGGCATGCTGGATGCCGAGACTGGCACCCGTGTACAAGCTAAGTACCACTTTAATAGCGCGACTTTTCTACCCGGTTTTATTACCCCAGATGATCATTGGGATAACTACTGGCGCGAAGGCGTGAATGCCAATTTAGGTTGGGATGCTGCGTTATCGGGTGCGGGTGTTGGCGCTAAAAGTATGGCTAAAGAGCTGGCATACAGCGAAGCCTTTGCCAGCTGCCAAGCCACCAAAGTATTTAAGGCGATGTGCTTTAGAGAGCCCGCCAACAGTGCCGATAGGCAGCAGCTTGCCAACATGGTGAGTGACTTTAAACGGCAAAGCTACAACGCTAAAGAGTTGTTTGCCGATGCCGCTATTTATTGCATGGGAGAATAACCATGATTCAACTTTGCAAAAAACGGCGCATACCCAGCGTATTAATTAACATCGTAGTACTTGTGATTAGCGCGAGTTTAATCAGCGCGTGTAGTCAAAATAGCGAGCCGGAAAACCAAACCAATGCGCCGCCGCTGGTTATTGATGATGGTGGCGGTATTCAATACAAGGGACCCAATGCGGCATCGGCGGATGTGCAGCGCTATCTGGTCAATGTTTGGAGTAATTTAGCCTTAGAAGAGCGCTGCGGTGCATGCCATGTTGAGGGTGGGCAATCACCACAATTTGTGCGCCGCGATAGCATTGATGCTGCTTACACCGAAGTGACCCCCTTTGTGGATCTGCAAACCCCATCGCTATCGCGCATAGTCAGCAAGGTTGCCAGTGGCCATAACTGTTGGCGTGCCGAAAGCTCGGTGTGTGCCGATACGCTCACTACATGGATTGAGGCTTGGGCGAATGCGGCGGGCGTCACCGGTAATGTGGTTGTATTAACCCCACCAGCGGTTAAAACCGTGGGTGGTAGTTTGCCTTTTCCTGCGGTTAGCGATTTTGAAACGCTGATTTATACGCCCTACCTACGCCCTTTTTGCGTCGATTGCCATTCTGCTAATGGTCGCACGCCGCAACAGCCTTATTTTGCAAGCAGCGATGTTGAGGCTGCTTATACCGCTGTTAAAAGTAAAATCAATTTATCCTCGCCGAAAACATCACGCATTGTGGTGCGTTTACGTGAAGAGTCGCATAACTGTTGGAGCGGCAACTGTGCCAGCGATGCAAAAGCTATGGAGGATGCCATTGCCGCCTTGGCAGCTAAATCAGCGCCAGTCGAGGTTAATCCTGCGTTGGTGGTGAGTAATGCGGTTGTTCTGGGCGCTGATGGTGTGGTTGCGAGTTCCGGCGGGCGGATTGATACCAACCTGATTGCCAAATACGAGTTCAAAACCGGTAGCGGTGATATGACCTACGATACTTCGGGTCAAGATCCTGCGCTCGATTTACATTTGAGTGGCAGTGCGAGCTGGCTGGAGGGCGGTGTGTGGGGTGTGCGTTTTAATGGCGGTCGCGCACAGGGCACTACGGTTGCCAGTAAAAAATTGCATAAATTAATGAGTTTAACCGGTGAATATTCAGTGGAAACCTGGGTTGCGCCCGCGAACGTTACACAAGAAGGTCCCGCGCGCATCGTGAGCTATTCCGGTAGTAATAATACCCGCAATTTAACGCTGGGTCAGACGATGTATAACTACAACTTTTTAAACCGTACCAGCGAAACCGATCCCGACGGCAGGCCAATGTTATCGACGCCTAATGCCGATGAGGTTTTGCAGGCCACACTTCAGCATGTTGTTGTTACCTTTAATATTTTGTCGGGCAAGCGTATTTATGTGAATGGTAAATTGGCTGCAGAAGATAACCGCGACACCTCAGGTGAAAGCAGTTTGTCGAATTGGGATGATTCATTTGCGTTGATTTTAGGCTCCGAAACCTCGGGCATGTACCCTTGGTTGGGTACTATGCGCTTTTTAGCCATCCACAACCGTGCTTTATCACCTGAGGATGTACAGGCGAATTACAACGCGGGCGTTGGCGAAAAATTCTTGCTGATGTTTCGCGTTACCGATCGCTTGGCTGCTGGTAGCGTGGCAGAGGGGAACGATGCTTACGTGGTCTTTGAGGTGGCGCCCTTTGATAGTTATAGCTATTTATTCTCTTTACCTTTCTTTTATGTCTTAAATACCGACCCCGAAAAACTGGCCGACGCGCCAGCGCCAATACCCTTACAGAATATTGATTTGAAAGGCATGCGCATTGGCGTTAACGGTCGCGAAGCGCCCACTGGGCAGGGCTTTTCTAAGCTAAATATGACGATATCGGCCGCTAATTATGTGGCAGGCGAGGGGCTCTTGTTATCTCCTTTAGGTGCGCTTGTCCCCGTCGAGCAAGGCAAGGAGGAAGATGAATTCTTTTTGACTTTTGATGTGCTGTCCAGTGAGCGTTATGACCGACCGGTCGCTCCTGTTTTGCCTTTGTCCGAGCCAGATGATAGGCCTGATGCTGAAATCCCAGCGGACGTTGGCATTAAAACCTTTGCCGAAGTTAATGCCAATTTGGCCTCAATGACAGGCGTTGCGAGTAATCTACCGGCCGTGCGTGATGTGTACGAAAAAGTGCAGCAGCAATTACCGGTTGATGAAAATATTGAAGGATTTTTACCCGCTCACCACATGGGTGTAACGCAATTAGCGGTGGCCTACTGCAATGCATTAATGAACGACACAACCTTGCGCAGCAGTAAGTTTTCGGGGTTTGCGTTTGGCGCCACGCCTGCAAGCGCCTTTGATAGTGGTGGCCGCGCTCGCTTGATTGGCGGACTGTTAAACGCGTTAGTCGTGACAACATCGGATAACCACAATGTAAGCTCTGGCCCCGGCACGACGGATATGACTGCTGAGCTCAATAGTTTGATCGATCGGATGACCGCGTGCGGCAATAACTGCCCCGCCAATACCACGGTGAGCGCGAGTACGGCTGTGTGTGCCGCTGCGTTAGGCAGCGCCGCGATGCTTGTGCAATAGCGGACGAAATAGGAGACAAACACTATGAAAAAACCAACGTTTAATCTTGATCAACCGCTGGCACACCCCGACCACCATAAGCCTCGTACCCGTCGCGATTTTATCGCGCAGGGTTTTGCGCAGGGTGCGGCTACGGTGATGGGCGCATCTTGGTTATCAAGCCCTGCGATGGCTGCGCTTTCGCCCGATGTGGTGATGGGTAATAACGGCGTCAGCTGCCAATTGGAATATGGCGGCGCGAATAAAATACCGTTTATTTGTTTTGATTTGGCTGGTGGTGCCAATATTGCGGGCTCCAATGTACTGGTGGGCGGCCCTGGCGGCCAAAAAGATTTTTTAAGTGCGGGCGGTTATTCAAAACAAGGTTTGCCTGCCGATATGACGCCTTCGGTGATTAACCTCGTTACCGCAACCCACGATTTTATCAACGAAGAGCTCGGCTTAGCTTTTCATTCAGACAGTGGTTTTTTGCGCGGTATTTTAGAAAAAACCTCCATCGCGACACGTGGCAAGATTAATGGCGCCGTAGTGGCTGCACGCAGCGAAAACGATACCGGTAATAACCCCCATAATCCCATGTACGGTATTTATAAAGCCGGTGCGGCGGGGGCGTTACTGCCACTTTGTGGTTCATCGAGCAGTGTATCGGGTGGTAATTCTATGTCGCCTGTCAGCATGATTGACCCCGCTGCACGCCCAACCAAAGTTGATAGGCCTACCGATGTCACCGGTCTTGTCGATACGGGCGGCTTGGTGGGTTTGCTGAGCAAGGGCGATACGGTGGCCGTGATGGAAGCGATGTATCGCATTAGTCATCAAAAGCTGAATGCTGTGGATACGTTGCGCGCGCGCGATGACGTGATTAAGCAGCATGTGCGTTGCAGTTATGCTAAGAGTGCCGATATTGTTTCGCAGTTTGGTGGCATTGATTTAAGCCCGCTATCGGACCCCGATATTGTAGGCGATAGCGGTATTTTTTCGGCAGCCGATATGGTCGATGGTGAATTCCGTAAAACTGCTTCGGTGATGAAGTTAGTCCTTGATGGGCCACTACAATCCGATGGTAAGCCGGGTGCCTATGCCGGCGCCGGAACTATTACTTTGGGCGGTTATGACTATCACACTGGCGATCGCTCTACAGGTGAGCAGCGCGACTTAAGAGCAGGGCGTTGCATGGGCGCGGTGCTCGAATATGCGGCCCGCAAAGGCAAGCCTGTGATGATGTATGTATTTAGCGATGGCTCGGTCTTTAGCAATGGCATGACCGACGACAGCGTCAATGGTCGTGGTAAAGGTGTTTGGACGGGAGACAATCAACAAACTGCGAGTGCTTTTTTCTTAGTTTACAACCCGACCACCAAACCTGTGCTACTCGATACTGCAGGGAAAACTCAGGCACAGCATCAGCAGATCGGTTTTATGCGTGCCAGTGGCGATGTCGAGACAACCTCAAGCCCTGCGGCAAACAATGTGAATTTACTCGTTGAAACGGTTGTACTCAATTACCTTGCGTTACACGGCGAGCAAAACCTTTTTACCGAGCGTTTCCCTAAGCAAGGTTTGGGCGGAGCTACGGAGCTTGATCGTTTGACGGCTTTTCAGTCGATCTTATAAGTATTTAATGCCCCTAATGCTTTTTTGACTTCTTGGTGATTATTTATCGCGCTAATCAATGTGTCATTCGTCGGATGTTAATGCAAAAGTAGGGTTTTTTGTTTGAAATTGCCGAATATGTTACGGGTTACTGTGGCGCCTAAATCAACAATTGGTTAATATTTAATCTCTTTAGATTCCCTAGCCGGTGTATAAATTTTATGAAAATTGATTTTGAAAGCTTACCTATTTTGTTGCAAAAAGCGCGTGAGGCGTCGGTTTATGCTGTACGTCAAACACTCGGTGGTTTTGATCTCACTGAGCAGCAGTGGCGCGTAATTCGTACCACGTTCATTAACGGCGAGCTAAATGCGCAAACATTGGCATCGCAAAGTGCCATTTTAGGCCCTAGTTTATCGCGTATTCTGAACCGTTTAGAAAGCGATGGAATTCTTGTACGTAAGGTTTCACCTGGAGATCAGCGTGAATTAGTGATCTCGTTAAGCGCTAAGGGTAAGCGCCTTCATCAAAAAGTTCAGCCTAAAGTGCAGGTTAATTATGACGCGCTAGATAACAAGTTAAGCTCAGCTAAATTGTCGCAGTTAGTGAGTTTGTTGGATGAGGTTATTGCCTTACAGTCTTAAGCCTGTTGTATCTGGTTAATTTCTGAAGTTTTTAGTGAGGAGATTGAATTCGGAATTGAGATAAAAACTCTACGACAAAAGGCGCCGCCCTAATGGGGTGGCGCCTTTTTTATGTGCGCTTGTTTAACCCGGCGTTTTCACGGTCTAACCGTTAAAGCGGTTAAATATTAAGGTGGCATTGGTGCCACCAAAACCAAAGCTGTTGGACATAACGCTGTTGAGTGTTGCGTCGCGGCGCTCTTGCACAATAGACATGCCAACGGCCTTTTCATCCAGCGTGCCGATGTTAGCTGATGCGCTGATAAAACCGTGCTGCATCATTAATAGGCTGTATATAGCTTCTTGAACGCCTGTGGCGCCGAGTGAGTGTCCGGTTAATGATTTGGTTGACGCTGTTGGCGGAGCGTTGTCGCCAAAGACTGCTCTTACGGCGCCCAGCTCGGCAACGTCGCCGACGGGGGTGCTGGTGCCATGCGAGTTTATGTAATCGATAGGCAATGAACTTCCTGTCATGGCCATACGCATGCAGCGCGCAGCACCTTCGCCACTTGGGGCAACCATATCGTAGCCGTCGCTAGTTGCGCCGTAGCCTACCAATTCGGCATAAATTGTCGCGCCGCGTGCTAGCGCGTGGTCGAGTGATTCAACCACTACACAGCCGCCGCCACCGCCTATAACAAAACCGTCGCGGTCTGCGTCGTAGGGGCGTGATGCTTTTTCGGGGGTGCTGTTGTACTTGGTAGAAAGCGCGCCCATGGCATCAAATAAACCCGTGAGTGACCAATGTTCTTCTTCTCCACCGCCAGCAAACACTACGTCTTGTTTGCCAAGTTGAATCAGTTCCATGGCGTTGCCGATACAGTGTGCACTGGTCGCGCAAGCCGAAGATATTGAGTAGTTGACGCCTTTAATTTTAAAAGGTGTTGCTAAGCATGCGCTGGTGGTGCTGGCCATCGTTTGTGTTACACGGTAAGGGCCTGCGCGTTTCACGCCTTTGTCGCGAATAATGTCGGCGGCCTCAACAACGCTGCGGGTTGATGCGCCGCCCGAACCCACGATGATACCGCTGCGCTCGTTGGATACTTCGCTTTCGGTTAAGCCTGAGTGGGTGATGGCTTGCTGCATAGCAATGTATGAAAAGCCTGCAGCATCGCCCATAAAACGCAGTTGTTTGCGGTCGATAAAGTCGGCAAGGTCAATATTGACAGAGCCAGATACTTGGCTGCGAAAGCCATGCTCGGCATAGCTTTCGTTAAAACGAATACCCGATTTACCTTCTTTCAACGCTGTTAGTACAGTGCTTAGTTCGTTACCGATGCAAGACACGATACCCATGCCGGTGATCACAACGCGTTTCATGGCGACCTCAATCTCTTTTTGCTAGGCGGTATTGCCTAGATATGGTGGTTTTTAATGTTTTGTGGCGGTCTTAGACCGCCACAATGAATGTCACTTTAAGTGTGGATTCGCTTAAAACGAATCTGTGTTGGTGAAGAGTCCAACACGCAGATCTTTAGCGGTATAAATCTCTTTACCGTCTACTTCAACCGAGCCATCGGCAATGCCCATAACCAGTTTGCGTTCGATTACGCGCTTGAGCGTGATGCGGTAGGTGACTTTTTTCGCGGTAGGTAGAATTTGACCGGTGAATTTTACTTCGCCCGAGCCCAGTGCGCGCCCTCGTCCGATATTACCTTTCCATGCCAAGAAGAAACCAACTAACTGCCACATGGCATCAAGACCTAGGCAGCCGGGCATGACTGGGTCGCCGGGGAAATGGCAGCCAAAAAACCACAGGTCGGGGTTGATATCGAGTTCGGCGATGATTTCACCTTTTCCAAACTCACCCTCGGTTGAGCTAATTTTTACAATGCGGTCGAGCATTAGCATGTTGGGTACGGGAAGTTGCGCATTTCCGGGGCCAAACAGCTCACCGTTTCCGCATGCAATCAGTTCGTCACGCGTATAAGAGGGTTTTGGTTCAAAATTGTGCATAGAAAGCTCGGGTATGTTGTTAAGGCTTATTTTCTTGCGCACGGTATTTGTGCGTAAGCGAGTTGATCAATCAATGGCAAGGACTTGCTGCTGTAATAGCGTCAAATAAAGGGTTGCCATTCTAACGTCAAAGCCGAAGTTGTCCAGCCTAAAGCCTTTTCGGGCTATTTACAGAGGCTTTAATTGCATACAATCGTTATTGGTCTTGTGCTATATTCGGCTGCTTTTCGTTTTCATTCTTACTTGTCATTAAGGATATTCCATGATTAAAAAATGCTTATTCCCCGTTGCTGGCTATGGTACGCGCTTTCTTCCAGCCACTAAATCTATGCCTAAAGAAATGTTACCCATCGTTAACAAGCCGCTGGTTCAGTACGGTGTAGAAGAGGCGTTGGGGGCAGGCCTAACTGATATAGGTTTTGTTACTGGTCGAGGCAAGCGTTCTATTGCTGATCATTTTGATGTGAGCTATGAGTTAGAGCATCAAATTGCTGGTTCTGACAAAGAAGAATATTTGTCATCTATTCGCAGTGTAATGGCCAAAGGCTTGTTTTCATTTACGCGCCAGCGCGAAATGCGTGGTTTGGGTGATGCCATTTTGAACGGTCGTCGTTTGATTGGCGATGAGCCTTTTGCGGTAGTGTTATCGGATGACTTGTGCGTGACCAACGAGGATGAAGATGGCGTGTTGGCGCAGATGGTGTCGCTCTTCAAACAGTTCCGTTGCAGCATTGTGGCTATTCAAGAAGTGCCCGACGACCAAATTCATAAGTTTGGTGTGATTGCGGGCGAGACAATTAAAGAGGGCCTTTACCAAGTTACCGATATGATCGAAAAGCCCTCTAAAGAAGATGCACCAAGTAATTTGGCGATCATCGGACGTTACATATTAACGCCCGATATTTTCGAAATTCTAGAAAAAACACCACCCGGGAAAAATGGCGAAGTTCAATTGACCGATGCACTCTTGACGCAAGCTAAGCAGGGTTGCGTATTGGGTTATAAATTCAAAGGCAACCGATTTGACTGCGGTAGCGTAGATGGATTTGTGACCGCGACTAACTACGTCTACGAAAATATTTACCAAAAAGAGAACCCAAAAAAGTGAGTATGAATATCTCTTGTTTTAAAGCCTACGATATTCGCGGCCGCGTTCCCGATCAGCTTAACGAGGATGTGGCCTATCGTGTTGGCCGCGCTTTTGCCGATTTTTTGGGTGCTAAGACGGTTGTGGTTGGGCATGATATTCGTTTAACCAGCGCCTCGTTAACCGATGCGTTGGTTGACGGCATTACCGACGCAGGCACCAATGTTATTCATATTGGCCAGTGTGGTACGGAAGAAGTTTATTTTGCGACCTTTGAACTAGGTGTTGATGGCGGCATTTGCGTGACCGCCAGCCACAATCCTATGGACTATAACGGTATGAAGTTGGTCCGCAAGGGCTCGCAGCCAATCTCGGGTGATAGTGGCTTAAACGCTATTAAGTCCATGGCCGAAGCGGGCGAATTTAAACCCGCTATTAAAGGTACTGTGACACCTAAAGATATGCGTGCCGACTACATCCAGCATCTGCTGGGTTATGTTGATGTGAAAGCCTTAAAGCCACTTAAGATTGTTGTCAATGCGGGCAATGGTGGCGCAGGCATGGTGGTGGATGCCATCGAAAAATACCTGCCCTTTGAGTTTATTAAAATTCACCACACGCCTGACGGTAGCTTCCCTAACGGTATTCCCAATCCGCTCTTACCCGAAAACCAAGGCAGTACCGCCGATGCCGTTAAATTACATGGTGCCGACTTGGGTATCGCATGGGACGGCGATTTTGATCGCTGCTTCTTTTTTGATGAGCAAGGTAACTTCATGGAAGGTTATTACCTCGTTGGTCTGTTAGCGCAATCTTTTTTGCGTAAAAATCCCGGCGCTTCTATTGTTCACGATCCACGTTTAACCTGGAATACCGTGGATATTGTCGCGGCATCGGGCGGTCGCGCGGTTGAAAGTAAAACTGGCCATGCTTTTATTAAGGAGCGTATGCGCTTAGAAGATGCCGTTTACGGTGGTGAAATGAGCGCGCATCATTATTTTCGTGATTTTGCTTACTGCGATAACGGTACTATCCCGTGGCTATTGATTACCGAAATGCTCAGTTTACAAAGCGTTAAATTTTCGACACTCATTGGCGAACGTATTGACGCTTTCCCGTGTAGCGGCGAAATTAACCGAACCGTAAAAGATACCACTGCTGTGATTAAGGCGGCAGAGGCACTTTATGCTGAGGGCGCGGTATGTGTTGAGCATGTCGATGGCTTGTCGGTAGCCTTTGACGATTGGCGCTTTAACTTGCGTGGCTCAAGCACTGAGCCGTTGTTGCGTTTAAATGTTGAAAGCAAGACGAATCGTTCACTGATGGAGCAAAAAACCCAAGAGTTGCTGGCTTTTATTGATCGTCAATAACCCAACGGTATTACCCTAAACAAAAGCGGGCCTTCCCGCTTTTGTTGTTTTTGTTGCTGAGGTTTTTAGGGTAATCGTAACCATTCAGCATTCCGTCAATTTCATACAGAGAATGCAGTTGGGCGTTTTTTTTCAGGGCATTTAAGCGCCGGCTCCAGCATGGATGCGTGGGGGTAGGCTTTGCCGGAGCACAAAGCCGAGATGGCTTGTAGGTGATCCTAAAAACCGCAGTCCAGCCCGCCAATTTCCATCATTAGCGTAAAACCACACCCCGAATATCACTTTGGATCAGGTTAATAACGCCACAATATTGAGAGGGGTTTTTGGCGTTGTTTTTTGCTTAAAAAATTCGGCGATGATTCCCAATAAATGTCGCCATGCCTCCTGCGGTTTTAACTGCGGAGCAATCGCTTTTAACTCACCAAAAATCATGCCCAGTCGTTGGTACGCTTGCGCCAATTTGTGGGTGTGGCTATGCAAGCTCGTGAGCGTGATCATTCTTTTTGAACTGTGTGTCGTTAAACGCCCGATGCTACTTAATAATAATGGCCGGCTTGTTATCGCTTCGTGATGCAAATCGGGAATCGCTAAACGCACATACAATGTCCACCAATTATAAATGAGCGCAATAATGCGTGACATTAAGCGACAGCTCGCTACATCACGGGTCGTAAATCCGCTCCAGCCCCACTGATTTTTTAATTCATCAAAGTTATTTTCACAATCAGCTCGGTCGCGATAATGCTGAAAGACAGCGACTAATTCGTCTTCACGATCTGTCACCAAAACAGAATATTCGAATAATTTAATATCTTCTGGCTCATCAATAAATGAGAGCTGTTGATAATCTTGCTGAGTTTTTTCGATACCGACTATTGTGCTCGGTTTTAATTGTCGCCGAAAAATAATCACGCGGCGGGGATTATCCCAACCTTGCAGTTGTAGGTGATCTTCTTTACCTTCCCATCCTTTATGTATTTTCTTCCAGCAGCCTAAAGCATGATGTTTATGCAGTAATTTCAGTACATTTGGCGTTTTTTTGAGTTTAAACAAATAAGACTGTCCGATACTTTCCAGATCGCGCATCACATTGTCGGTGCCAAAACCAATATCACCCCGAACGAAAACGGGGCGATGTTCGGTGGGCATTTTTTGCAGTAACTGCATTAATTCGGGCAGACTGTAATTGGAGTGGGATTGATTTCCGGCTTTTACTTCCACCTCTAAAATCAAGCGTAAATTCGCCATCATGTAGGTGTGGTAAGTGTGCGAAGGACGCCCAGGTTTTTGAGGATTGTAGCCAACCTCCGCACTTTCTTGATGTCCGAAGAGTGGCTTAACGGTAGTATCAATATCTAAAATCCAAGGCGTATTAAAAAGGGGTTCGCAGCAATCGAATAAATTATTTTGCAACCATTCAACACCTTTTTCTGCATCCATTTTTTTAATGGCGCGCCTTGCAGAGTCATCGCTAATCACTTTTTTCATGCCCAATAACGGCGGATTAACATTGTCATTGGTGAGTGTCGCAATATGCGCGTAGCGTTTGTGGCCAGATAATATCGATAATAATAGCGAGCCCAGTACATCGGTTTTACTGGGTGCATTATTGCTGGCGTAGGTTAATGGACAGCTATTTACCCAATCATCAAAACGTGAACTTATTTTTAAAAATTGAATAAAAAAAGGAAGCTGCCCCATTGGGGTCACGGGTGAATCCGGCGCCCATTCGATATGAATTTTACCGTCGTAAGTGTCTACGCTGGTGGGCTGCAGGCTGGCCGTTGTGGGCGTCGATGATGGCTCACCTTTTGGGTGACTGGAAACTTGTGGGGTTTTCATGGCAACCTGCTGTTTTTGTTGGGGTTTTAGTGTATCAGAGGTTTTTAACTGCGGTATTTAGGTTCACGAGCAGACTAGGCTACAGGTCTATTTGTTGGGGTCAAGCACTTATTTTGCCGTTGTGCTGATAATCACGACGCAAGCATGTGCGATAACCTCCAAAACTGTGCCTTACTGATCAAGCCTGTCAAGCTCAAACCCGTTTGTGATTTCAGCGTCACTGTTTATCGGAGCGTTTTATGCCACACCACACTGCAGCGAATTGGTTGCCGCCGTTGGCGTTAACGGCGGCCAACCGGCCACGGTGGGAGAGGGTGGAGCACAGCTTACGTGAGTTATCTCCTGTTGTTTATCAGCGCGCTTGGCGCCGCTACGTTGTTGCCGTTTTATTCCGGAGCTGACGCTGACGGTTTTGCTGGCTAAAGATTTTAATCCTGTGAGCTTATGGGCTGTAGCAACCTTGGGTAATACCTTGGGTGCGCTAGTCAATTGGGTGATGGGTTTGTACTTGCGCCATTTTGAGCATCGGCGTTGGTTTCCTTTTAAAGCGCACAAGCTTGAGCGCAGCCAAAAGTGGTTTCAGCGGTATGGTTATTGGACGTTATTGCTGGCGTGGTTGCCGGTGGGTGGCGACGCGTTAACCTTTATTGCGGGGGTTATGCGTGTCCATATTGTGCCGTTTTTAGTGCTGGTGGCCATCGGCAAAGGCTTGCGTTATGCGGTGGCGATCGCTCTGTTTTTGGGGTGGCAGAACACGGGCGTGGCTTAAATCGAGCGTGCCCACATAACAATACGATTGGCCGCCATGTGCGGCTTCTACTCCCTTCCTTAGGGGCCATCTCTGGTAATATTCCGGCCATTTTTGTTGGTTTGTGTTTGGCTTTGCATTTTTGAATGAAAATGTAAAGCAGCAGCGAGGTGTGTGCGGGTCAAACTTTGCGGAATTACCAGCGTTAATGATGCACAGCACGCGGTGGCAGCGGGTGCCGACGCACTCGGTTTGGTATTTTATCCGCCTAGCCCAAGGTATGTAGAGAGCCTTGAGCTGGCTGCTGACATTGCCCGTGCGGCAGGCCTGTTTGTGACGGTGGTGGGCTTGATTGTTGATCCAGCGCCCGAGTATTTAAACCGCGTTTTGGCGGCCGTGCCCTGGATATGGTGCTGTTTCACGGTAATGAAAGCCCCGAATTTTGTAGCGCGAGCGGGCGTCCATATCTAAAGGCGTTGCGTATGAAACCCAGCGTTGATATTGCAGCGTTGGCCAACAGTTACACCGATGCGCGCGGTATTTTATTGGATGCTTACCGCAAGGGCGGTTCCTGGCGGTACTGGCGAGATCTCTGACCGGGCGGCGATCCCTCACAATATCAACGCACCTTTGGTTTTGGCTTTTCGTTTAACGCCGAGCAATATTGCAAAGCTCGTGCGAGGTATCCCTTACGGCGTAGACGCTAGTGGTGGGGTAGAGGCCACGCACGTGATTAAAGATCTAGCGTTACTCAGCGATTTTATTATGCGCAAGCAAAACAGCCCTGATAGGCCCTTTGGTTGAATCTACACAGCTCCATTTATATCCCTAATTTTGTTAAAAAAGTGAGAGACCTCCGGATGACGACATCATCGCAAGATAAATCTCCATTCGGCGCCACATGGTATCTTAATAGTCTGCCTGATGCCATGGCCACTTCGGTCAGTTTAAAAGTCGTTTTGGGGCCGCGATATCGATCCGTGTCGTCGACGCCAGCCTTAACGAAATGCCCGAGTGCCTGAAGAATGCAGCCTGGAAGCTTTGCTGGTTATCTTTGATCCATTATATGACGCGTTGCGCTGGCCGACCTCCGCCGCTCCCCTTCCCCGAATGCTGGCTCAAAGAGTAGTGGCGGCGCTGTTGTATCGCACGCTGGAAGAACTGGCCCACGACGGTGGTGCTGGCAACGCACGCGCATTCCCACCGACAGCCAAGCATTACCGCCAAAGCATTCGGCAAAACGCGTGATCGCCGAAACTGGCGCAGGTCAGCACGCGCGTAGCAACGGCTTACCGTGGCCGCGCGCTTGGGCTTGGAATGCGCGGCGGGCGGCGGCTCGGAAGACGTAAAGCGTCAGTCGCTCAACGTCCACCGTAAGGAAACTTTTAGGTGCGACGGTTGTACCCGTAGAGTCTGGGTTTCCAAACCTTAAAGATGCGATGAACGAAGCCATGCGCGGACTGCCTAATCAATGCCTATAATACCTTCTACATTATTGGCACCAATGCTTGTCCGCAACCTTATCCAAAAACTGTACGTGATTTCCGCGCATTATTGGCCGCGAAGCGCGCGCCCAATGCTTGGCACAAACTGGCCGTTTACCTAACGCTTTAGTGGCGTGTGTGGGCGGTAAATTCTAACGCTGTGCATTCGCGTTGCCCCATCCCTTTAACTGACAAAGATGTGGCTAAGTGTACGGTGCTCAAGCCGGCGGTTTGGGCGTAGAAACCGGTAAACATACCGCGCCCTTAGTCGATGGTGCCCAGTTGGTGTACTACACGGTGGTCTCACCTATTTAATGGAAGACGAAAACGGTCAGATCATCGAAACCCATTCAATCTCGGCGGGCCTCGACTACCCCGGCGTAGGCCCAGAGCACGCATGGTTAAAAGATGTGGGTCGCGTTAACTACGTACCGATCAACGACGACGAGCCCATGAACGGCTTCCGTACCTTAACCTTTGCAGAGGTCATTTCGCCGGCGCTTGAACTGACCCACGCCGTGTCGGCTTTGCCGAAACCTCGCTAAACAGCTGGATAAAGACGACATCATTATCGTCAACCTTTCTGGACGTGGCGATAAAGACATTCTTACGGTCGCTGAAATTGACGAATCAAGGTTTAACATGAATCGAATCACTACAACTCTTCATTCGCTTAATACCGAAGGCCGCAAAGCCTTGGTGACTTACATTGTTAACGGCGATCCAGCGCCAGATGTAACCCTTGTGACTATGCATTCTATGGTGGCAAACGGTGCCGATATTCTTGAATTGGGCGTACCATTTTCTGATCCTATGGCCGAAGGCCCGACCATTGCGCGCGGTCACGAACGTGCCTTAGCACATGGCATTAGCCTCGCCAGCACCATGGCGTTAGTGGCCGAGTTCCGCAAAACCAACAGCATCACGCCGGTAGTATTAATGGGTTATGCCAACCCGATTGAGCGCATGGGCTATGAGACTTTTGCGCAAAAAGCCGCTGTGGCTGGCGTTGATGGCGTATTAACGGTGGATTTACCACCCGAAGAATCTGCCGATTTTGATGTTGAGCTAAAAGCGGCGGGTATCGAGAACATCTTTTTGATTGCGCCCACAACGGCAACTGCGCGCATCGCGCATATCACCGCGATGGCATCGGGTTTGGCTGGCTACGTATCGCTTAAAGGCGTGACCGGAGCCGGTAATTTCGGAGATACGGTATCGGTAGAGGCCAAAGTGGCCGAGATTCGCGCCACCACAAAACTGCCTGTAATGGTCGGTTTCGGCATTAAAGATGGCGCCAGCGCTAAAGCAGCCAGCCAATGCGCCGATGGCGCCGTGATTGGCAGCAGTTTGGTTGCCTTGATGACCGAAGGCAGAAAGCGTCGATATTGCCGCCCGAGTGCGCTCTAAAGTTGCCGAGATCTGTCGGCGTCTTGATCATTAATGCGCCGATCCTAGGTGAGCCTAGCGCGCACCGCTTAACCTGAGCTTTTTAAATCCTGATATTTCAATCGAAAAAGTCTAAGTAACACGTCCGC
>JAXHOG010000048.1:0-6799 GCA_034519605.1 Marinagarivorans sp. | reverse complement strand
GTTGCTCCTATCGGTGCCGTTACTCAATGAATTTAAACAGTGGCTCGATAAAACGGTCAGCCACGTCGTGCCCAATTCAGCCATTGGTAAAGCAGTAAATTATACGCTCAATCAGTGGTCTAAATTAATCGCATACACACAAGATGGACAGCTATCAATCGATAATAATCGCGCCGAGCGCGCCATTAAGCCGTTTGTGATTGGCCGTAAAAATTGGTTATTTAGCGCCACCACCAGCGGTGCTAATGCGAGCGCTAATTTATATTCGATCATTGAAAGCGCAAAAGTTAATGGCCTGGAGCCGCGCCACTATATTGAGTATTTATTAACGGAATTGCCGAAGCGAAAAGTGGGCGAGGATGTGAAGGATTTATTGCCTTGGATGGTTAAGCTAGGTGTGGTTAGTTAGACGGTTACTAAACAGCATACGTGTAACCGCCAATTGTACTGGCACTGCTCAAACATCAGATATTGTAGAAGCCTTTGACTGGATAGTTGCTAACGCACCTACACATTCAATCACTAACTTCTCTTTCAGTTCAAACTCGTACTCAATACGCCATGCTATGGACAATACAATACTTGACGGGCACGTGATTGTGACGGGAGCAGGAAATGACAATATCAATGATTGTTGGCTTCCAACGTACCCCCTTCAAAGATATAAATCCTCTGGGGCAATAAACGTCGGGGCGACAGATAATTCAGACACAAGATCATCATTTAGCAACTACGGTCCGTGCGTCAGCATTTCCGCCCCAGGGACAAATATCACTGGAGCAGCATTTAACAGCAATTCTGGATCTGTTGTTTTATCTGGAACCTCAATGGCCTCCCCTTTAGTCGCAGGCATTGCAGCTTTGTATTCTGGGGCGCATCCTGGAGCTGCTCCATACGAAGTCATGGAGGCAGTAATTGATTCAGCCACAATTAATATTGTTACAGATATTAAAACATCTAAAAACAAATTGGCATTCAGTGAACCAAGTATGCCAAATGCTTTCTGGAAGAAAACTGGGACCGTTATTGCCCCAATAAATCCAGAATTTTTCCTACCGGTTCCTGGATGTACATTAGGGCAAAAAGCATATAAAGTTATCGGAGAGTATCCTCAGCAGGGAATGTTTCTTCTTGAGGTTTGGACGTGTAGCTAATTAGATTTACGGGAAAGCACTAATGTCTTTTAAATTCGTTTTTATAATATCCGCTCTTGCCATTTCAACCCTTAACGGCTGCTCAAAGGATGATGAATTCATTGATTCAAATTGCGATGGTTTTTCATATCAAAAATCAAATGCCCCAGAAAGCGTTAACGTAGTTGTAGAAAGATTGATTCCGAAAAACAGTAAAGTAAATTGCTATGAATCAGCATCAATTACTTCACAGGGGCATTCCGCTGATGTAATTGTTATTGAATATGGCGAGCCTAAAGATTGTATTTCCGGATGCTTTAGTAGCGTGTTGTGCGCAGTTCTGGATAATGAAGGTGCTTCAATCTATACGGCATCTTGGACATCAAAATATGAGATGCCTCCCAGCCTGAACTCAACCTGTATGCCAACCAATGACGGGGATGGAAACTCAAAGACAGCTTGCTCAACACCGCCAAGTGGATATTCACACCCAATAACGACTACTAGCGATTTTGCAAACTTGTTAAATAATGAAAGCTCTACATTTAGACACTGCAAATAAAAAACACTCCCCCATAAAGGGGGAATGTTTTTCTACCCAATCAAATCCCGCGCCATAGCCACTTCAATTGTTGTGGTCTACTAATCTCGGACAAATTGATAGGTGGTATTCTACCCCCATAGGAGTATCACATGACCAGACCTACATTTAGCCCCGAGTTCAAACGAGAAGCCGCCGAGCTGATCAGCCTCAAAGACTACAGCTACCCCAAAGCCTGCGAAGCACGCGGTATTAGCGAAAGCGCTTTGCGTCGCTGGGTCAAGCAGCTGGAAGGCGAATTGGCCGGTATTACGCCGGTCGGCGCCCGCGCCATCACCGAAGAACAGCGAGAAATTCAGCAGCTTAAAGCCAAAATTCTCGACCTTGAAGAGGACAATGAAATCCTAAAAAAGGCCACAGCTCTTTTCGCATCGATGTCGAAGAAAAAAACAAGTAGTCACGACGTTAAAAGAGCAATACCCGTTAACTAAATTATTTCGATTGTATGGAATTGCCGCCAGCACCTATTACGACAGTCAGCAAAAAATAATAACGCCGGTCGATAAATACCCCGTATTACGAGAAAAAATTAAAGCGCTATTTATTGAAAGTGAAGGCTCTGCGGGGCAGCGAACATTATGCAGCATGCTTAAAAATGACAAGATACATAGCACCCGATATTTAGTCCGTAAAATTATGCAAGAAGAAGAATTACAATCAAGGCAACCGCCTAAACACAGCTACCCCAAGGGAGGTAAAGAATCATTAGTATGCCCCAATTTATTACAGCGCCGATTCAATGTGACAGCCATAAATCGCTGGTGGTGTGGCGATGTTACGTATATTTGGACACAGCTGGGCTGGTGTTATTTAGCGGTTGTGATGGATTTAATGTCGCGTCGAATAGTGGGTCACGCGCTCTCGAAAAACCCCGACAGCGAATTAACGCTTAAAGCTTTTAATCGTGCTTTTGAGGCGCGCGGAAAACCACAAAATTTGGTTTTTCATTCAGACCAGGGGTGCCAATACAGTAGCCATATTTTTCGTGACACGCTAAAAAATAATCGTGTTCAACAAAGCATGAGCCGCCGAGGTAATTGTTGGGATAATGCACCCATGGAACGATTTTTTAGATCGTTTAAAACCGAGCGTATGCCACGTTTAGGCTATGAAACGTTTGAGGATGCCGAGGCGGATGTGAACCACTATATTGATTATTATTACAACGCCCGACGCCCCCACAAACACAACAACGGCTTGCCACCTATAGCCGCTGAAAAACGGCAAGCTATCATCAACCAACAACATAACGCGGCCTAAGATAATTATCCGCCTATAAAATTGTCCGGTTTTTGTTGACCACTACAAATACATATTCATTGTGCGGTACCAATAGCGCCCGCTCATCATTCGTGCCCAATGCATTTAGGGCATAGCTAGACCAAGGGTATTCGCTTGGGTGTGCAACCATGGTGGCACGCACTGGGTTTAGCTCTATGTAGCGGTAGCAACTTAATAAGTAATGTTCGCTGTCTATGAGAGTGGCTTTGTAGCGACCCTCGAATAAAGTGCCGGTACGTTGATAGGTAAAATTAAAGTATTGAACGTAGTAGCGCCCAATCATTTGCAGGGCTTTGGCTAGGCTTTCTTCTTTTTGCGGTGTGATTAGCAGGTGTACATGGTTGGTCATTAACACGTAAGCATGAAGGTCGCAGCCGTGTTTGTCGCAGGCCAGCTTAAGCTTGTCGAGGTAAAACTGATAATCCGCATCCGCGTAAATAAATCAATGGAGTCTGACCCTATTGATCCCTAGCAGGATTCGCAAACAACCCTTTTTCATCGACCAGCTCATGTTCAAATTCAGGCTCTGCCGAAGTTACATAAGATGTTATCCCCTGAGCTGCCGAATACACAAATCGGTTAGACCACTGCTTAGAGCTACAAGTAATTATTGCAGGTTGTTGATCTGATAAAGGGGATTCAGATTGGCACTTCTCGTCAGCAAATTGCCATTCCTTTTGACCTATAAATTTTTTGGGTATCACAACCCCTATCCCCCAATCAAACAGTAGTACTCATCATTGGAACAATTTTTTATCTGACCACCAAACTCGCCATACTTAAAATTTCGTTTACGTAAGTATTCAATATCCTCATTGCTGAAGTACAACTTAGTCAAATTATAAACATCTAGCACATTAGTATTTTTTTTTCGATAAACAATATCTTCAAGGCCTGCTGGGTGCGATTTTCTTTGGCCTGCACAACCCAATAACATCAGTGCCACCAATACAAATTTAATTAATTTCATTCGTTAGTTCCTATTGACTGAAAAGATCCCGAGCGGCTGAATTATAAGGATCATGATGATCTTTATTAAATTGCTTGGGGTCAGCATTCCATTGATCTTGCATAACACTTTCTTCTGGTGCCATATGAAGCGACTCATGAATAAAGGTTCTGCTTAAGTTATCGTCAGCGTTTCCACTTGCCATAGCAGGCTGACTTATCCCGACTCGATTGATAGTTATTTCTGAGCCACCACTTTGTGTTTTAGTCGGGTTTAATGTGCCATTAGCAGTTGAAGCACGCGCATGGTTTCCGGTGCCACCTCTAACTGTTGCGCCCATCAATGCTTTGGCTTGGGCACCAGCTGTAACCGTCATGGATTTACCATTGACTGTTATTTTTGAAGTCCGATCTGGATTAGCGAGTAAACGATTTACACCTTTTGTATAGGCAGCATTCACAATTTTTACTTCCTTGCTAGAAAGCTTGCCTGGATCATCAACTTTGCAATCCGCCTTACCTTTATCATTTGTAGTGCATGTGGTGCCTGTGGGATCTGTTTTATTAATTGGATCATTTCCAACGTAAGAATATAAATCCATATCATCTTTGTAGCCAATGGGATCCGTTTGCAAGAACCTTCCAAGCTTCGGATGATAAAACCGCGCCTTGTAATAATTCAACCCAAGTGCTGGAAAATACACCTGCCCGGTATAACCAAAAGCGCCTACCACCGAATTATTTTTTGTCGCCGCAATACCATAATTGTCGTAAGCCAGAGTACCGTTAGTTGAGAACACGCTTCCCGATGAATCGCTATGCGCAATAATGCTGCCTTGATGATCTTTATGTAAATAGCGGCGGTAGCTTGCGCCAATTACAGTGCCGTTGTATTGCACCAAAGGCTCATCCACCTCGTCCCCATGCACGTAACGACGTTGCAGGGTTCCGCTGCCGTTGTACTCGGCAATTAAAGCATCACCATCGTAGAGATACTGGGTAACTGTGCCGCCAATGGTGCTCTGGAACAGGCGACCGTTAGGATCGTATACAAAACTACCCGAGGAAACCGAGGACAGGCACCCCTCAAAACCAGGATCGTATACAAAATCGAGGAAACCGAGGACAGGCACCCCTCAAAAACCAAAGCCTTATATCCAACACACCTGCCAGCGTCAACATCCAGAACAAAAAACACTAACGCCGCCGACAAAATACATGGCCAGATAACCAGTGGTTGCTATACCTAAAGAAAATAGCCAACACTAAAAAACCATGACCCAACCCCGCAGTCAGCTTGTATCCCTTAGCGATACGCCTTATTACCACATGGTTTCCCGCTGTATGCGGCGGAGTTTTTTGTGTTATAGGAAAAGCAGAGCAGGCGCTCATAACTAAAGCGAGTGCCTACTCTCGTTAATTAAATTTGGAAAATTCACAAAAAGATGGGCTAAAGCCCAACCTACAAAAGCTTAAACCAGCTCTCTCGCTTCCGTAATATCACCCAGCCAAAAACCTCGCGATGCGAGGTTTTTTATTTTGTGGCCTTAATTTTTTGTGGTTATTCTTCATTATCTCTCGGCTTACTCGCCGTACGCGCAGGCGGGAAATAGCATTTAAATTCGCTGCCGCGACCGATTTGACTATTAATGCGCAGCTCGCCATTGTGGCGTAATAAAACATGTTTGACGATGGCAAGCCCGAGACCTGTGCCGCCGGAGGTTACGGAGCGGCTGGGGTCTACGCGGTAAAAACGCTCGGTTAAACGTGGGATATGTTTGGGATCTATGCCGTCGCCGTTATCGCTGACGGTAATAATTGTGCCGCTCTTATTTTGTTGGCAATCAATTAAAATCGCCCCGTCTTTTGGCGTGTAATTAATGGCGTTTATCACCAGATTAGAAAGGGCGCTGCGCAGTTCTTGTTCGCGGCCATAAATATATACATATCGATTGTGCAATGCATGCTGATTAAAATGGTTTATATCTACCCGTTAAGAGACCTGATCGGGGACAGGCACTCAAAACATTCCTCAATACATCCAGTGATAAAACTACAACCGAGAACAGGCCCGCACCGGTGCACATGAATCAAGCAATAGCGACGCTGCTGCCGATGGTGGCTTTGCTGGCCGTTATGCTAGTCACCTCGGCATTCAATGCCGGTTAGGATCACCTCTACCCCTTGCGGGTGATTGCCGTTTTGGCGGCTTTGGCTTGGGGTTGGTCGTTGCTGGTAGGGCCAGAGCTTAAAGCCAGTTTGGGCGATAAAAAGCTGTGGTTGGAATCTTTATGTATGGGTGTTTTGGTGGCCGTTGTGTGGGTGCTGTTGTTAGGTGCAACGCCTGAGGCCGATGCGACTTTTAGCGCTGGTCTTGCCGAGCTTAGCCCTGTCTGGGCCGTGGTCTGGTTGGTATTCCGTTATCTGGGCGCGATAGTAACGGTGCCCATTGCCGAAGAGCTTGCCTTTCGCGGTTATTTACTCTGCCAGTTGAGTCGTAGTGAAGCCTATATCACGGGAAAATTACCCTTTGTTTGGCTGGCGGCGGTGATATCGGCTGTTGCTTTTGGCGCCTTGCACGGTGCCTGGATTGCGGGTGCGGTAGCGGTGGTGCCTATGTTTTAGTGCGCTTGCGTCACCCTTCTATTATTGCCCCGATTATTACCCATGCGACGACAAATGGATTGCTCGCTATTTATGCGGCGATAACGGGCTGCTGGGGGTGATGTGAGTTGATCCTAAAAACCCCAGTTGATCCTAAAAACCCCAGTTGAATCACCAACGTCTGCGCAAGCCCTTGACGCGCCTAGTCAAGGTTAAAACGTGAACAACGTTG
>JAXHOG010000046.1:0-6843 GCA_034519605.1 Marinagarivorans sp. | reverse complement strand
AGTTACGTATTGCTTTTCATTCGTTATGAAATCCATGCAACATACATCATCATTAACTAAAGGGGTTTGTAAGTGCCAAAGCTTTATGAATATTTAGGAATCGTTTTATTTTTCTATAGCAACGAACATGAGCCAATCCACATACATGGAAAACACGCAGGCCGTGAATCAAAAGCTGAAATTCACTTATTTAACGGCAGAATTACCAAAATTGTACTAAAAGACAAAGGTTCAGGCTTGGAGCCCAATAAACGAAAAGAATTTGAGGAGTTTGTTCATGCATATGCCAGCGAAATTGTAGAGAAATGGGTTGATTATTTTGTTAAGAAAAAATCTATAGCACCAAAAATCATTACCCAAAAGGTGAAAAATGTCAGCTTTATCCGTTAAAAGTGCAAGGCATATCAAATCTCATATTCTTGAAGTTGAGTTTTCTGACGGAGAGAGCCGTACCATAGACTTTGCGCCATTTATTTTTTCGGCCGGGCATCCTGACTACGAGCGTTATAAATCTGAATCAGGTTTTCTTAACTTTAAAATCGAAGACGGCAATCTAAACTGGGACGACTATACAATGATCTTTTCAGTCGAAGACCTATACACCGGAAAATTGCTGCGTTAAAAATTAATAACAAAGCATTGCACCTGACGCATTGTAAGTAGCGCTTTTGCAATATCGCTGCGCGAAGTCTATCGCAACGCGCTACTTACAATCCGCAGGTGAACGCAACGTTATAACAAGAGAAGAAATCATGGAATTCGAAGTAAGACAAGCAACTGTAAATGATTTATTTCAATTAGCTCAACTTTTTGACTTATATCGACAATTCTACGGATACGATAGCAACATAGATAAATGCCAAGAATATATTAAGAATCGCTTGGCCAATAAAGAATCAATAATTTTTATAGCTGAAAAAAAGACAAAGAATTGGTAGGGTTCTGTCAGTCATACCCTACTTTTTGTTCTTTAGCCGTCGCACCAATCATCATTTTTAATGACTTATATACTTTGTCTGAAGCTAGGGGTTTAGGCGTTGCTACTGGTCTTCTAGAAAGCACTGAGAAATATGCTTCTGAAGCTGGTTTTGTGCGCATGGAATTGACGACAGCAATTACAAACAATACCGCACAATCATTATATAAATCCCTTGGTTGGGAAAAAGACAATATTTACTGGGCATATAGTAAAAACATCGTTTGATTGTAAACATTGTTATAACAAGTCCAGCACCGCGCACTTCGTGCGCTGGACAGTTTTTAAGTCGCAGTTTTGTGGTTTTGCTGCGCAAAAGTATTCCACAAAACCACAACTTAAAAACTGCCGCTTAGCTCGGCTACATGAAATAACGGAGAAATTGTGCATTCATCAAGCTCTGATGGCAACAACTAGCAGAACCTTTTATGCTTCAAGCTCTGAATCAAAAACTTGGTTTAAACTTAAAGCCAGCTCAAGTTCCTCTCAATGACGGAATCAAGGTTCAGCTAGACGGCTTGGATGAGGAGCATACAAGTTGTATGTGAAATCTATGCTCGCATAGGAGAATTAAAAGGTTCTCAACCTGACAAATTGGCATCAGATATTCTGAAAATGCATTTTTATGAAATTTTTAAAGGTTGTAACGTTAGAAAAATACTTTGTTTTTCTAACGAAGCTGCAGCGCGTAAGTTGGCAGGTCGTTCTTGGCTCGCGGGCGCAGCTAAAGCCCTGAATGTTGAAATACAAATTATCGAGCTGCCAATCGAAATTTGTGCGCAAGTTATAGAAGCCCAAAATCGGCAAATAATGGTTAACGGCATATAATGCTAACAAGGCATTGCACCTGACGCATTGTAAGTAGCGCTTTTGCAATATCGCTGCGCGAAGTTTATCGCAACGCGCTACTTACAATCCGCAGGTGAACGCAACGTTAGGCAGTAGAATGAATTTTTAGCAGAGAACTGAGTTAATGCGAATAGATTTTGAATCTCTAACAAAAGCTATTAAAGCTTTTGAAATAATGACGCTGAAAGAGAAGGGAAAAGTTGTTGATAGAATTTATTTAAGTCAACCGAATCTATTGGCTTCTATTTTGGCCTTAAAAAAATTTGGTTGTAGTATTGAGCATATAGATGAAGTACTAAGAATTTTAATTGTTATATTTCTGGCACTTGAATTTTCAATGGTTAAAATTGCAACCGTGCCTGAGCTCGAGCAAGAACGAGAATTAAGCCGGTTGATTGGTATCATGAAATTTTCCGAAGGGCTTACAGATTCGCTAACTTCAAAGTCTATCCAGAACTATATTGAAAATCATAAAGAAAAAATTGCATTTGCTTATGTTATAAATTTACTTAACGAGTCTGGAATTTCGTCGTTGAAAGAAAGAAAGCTCAAAATTTCTTACGATGGCTGGATCGAAATATTGTTAATTGTATTGCGAATGCAAAAAAAAATTCTAACAAGTCGTTGCAGCACCACTCCGGCACTTCGTGCCTGCGTTGGACAGTTTTTGAATGCCTTTTTTGCATTGGCTTCGCCAATTTTACGAAAAAAATCCAGCTTAAAACCTGCCGCTGAACTCGGCATTAGGCAAAAATAAAAAGGTGCAAAGATATGATCAGAGATGTTGAGTTTCCCAGTGATGCTAAAGAATTAAATTTACTTATTCGTGAATATATTTACTTGGTTGAATATAGATCTTTCTTACTTCCAAGACTTTTGAAGGAGAAATGGAGAAAATAGAATCTTTGTTTACACTTCCCAATGGGAAATATACATTCGCGATAGTAAATTCAAAAGTTGCTGGTGGGGTCGGGTTCAAAGGTATCAACTCTGAAATGGCAGAGGTAAAACGGTTGTATGTTCGCCCAGGTACCAAAGGTTTTGCTTTGGGTAGCGCTAATGAACAATTTGTTAAAAAAATTAACTGATCTTGGTTACTAAAGTGGTGCTAGACGCGGTGCCTCCAACAGTACATGCGAAATTGCTTTACGAAAGTATGGGTTTTTATGAAATTGAACCATATTTTAACAATCCAACACCTAATACAAAATTTTATTGCATTAATCTTAGTAAGTTTCATGAGTCAGCAAATGCTTAACAAGGCGTTGCAGCACCATTCCGCTTCGCTCCACTGGACAGCTTTTAAGTCGCGGTTTTGTGGTTTTGCTGCGCAAAAGTATTCCACAAAACCACAACTTAAAATCTGCCGCTTAGCTCGGTGTTATACGAAGAGCAAGGAATGAAATGAATCGGTATCATTTGGCACAAATTAATATAGCTCATGCGCAAGCCCCAATGGATTCTGCCTTAATGAAAGGGTTTGTTGATCGTTTGGCTGAAATTAATGCACTCGCAGATAATTCGCCCGGTTTTGTCTGGCGGCTACAAACTGAAGAAGGCGACGCTACTGCACTACAAGCTTTCGATGATCCATTATTACTTGTAAATATGAGTGTTTGGGAAAATATTGATTCACTAAAAAACTATGTTTACAAATCACTTCACGTTGAACTAATTCGTGATCGCAATGCATGGTTTAATAAAATGACAAAGCCTCACCAAGCACTTTGGTGGGTTCCAGCGGGGCACATTCCATCTGTAACAGAAGGAAAGGAAAAGCTAGAGCTTTTGCAAAATAGGTGGGGCAAGCATAGCCGCCTTTACATTTGCAAAGCCATTTAGCTACGAGTCATAAATCGTATAACAAGGCGTTGCAACACCGTTTCGCTTCGCTACACTCGACAGTTTGTAAGTAGCGCATTTAGCGAATCGCTGCGCGAAGTTTTTCGCACATGCGCTACTTACAAACTGCGGTTGAACTTCACGTTAGCTTTCATGGGGGACCTGTGCGCAAATCTAGCATCGTAGTATTTATTATTGCTGCATCGTTGGTACTTATCGGGGGGATATTTCAAAGACATGCACTTGCCTGCGATATACTGCCGCCAATGAATTACCAGCTGCTCAATAGTGAGGTATTTCTTGCGGGTGACTTTGCTGAACCGCAAGTCCAAATCATAAGTGAACTTATTGATTCGGCTTCAGAGCGAATTAGTCATGTTTATGGTAAACCGATATCGAAACCGAGATTTGTCATTACTGCTGACATTCAAGGTGCTGCAAATTGGGGAGCAAATGAGACAGCTTCGATGCATCGAATGCCTTGGCGAGCTGTGTATAATAATTGGTCCTCAAGGGCAAAACGTTGATGTAATCGCTCATGAGTGGCTCCATGCCGAAATCCAGCATCGGGTTGGTTTCTTTCGTTTTCTAAAGGAAATTCCTGTTTGGTTTGATGAGGGCGCCGCACTTACACTCGATTACAGAGAGCCGTTTTTACCTGAAAATATTGACCTGCCTGTTGAAGATGTTACTGCGGTAAAAAAACTGAAAAGCGGTAAAAGTTTTTTCGAATAACATAAGGCAAAACTATCAGGCAGCACGCATTGCCGTACAACCTTTTATACGTCCGGAACAGTTTTTCAATGACCTCGATAAGATTGCTGCTGGCGAGCCATTTGAAAATGTGTTTTTAAAAGCTAACAAGTCAATACAGCCGACCGCAAACGCGTCGGCTGATTGAAGCGTTATATAAAAAGAGGAATCTCGCTCTGAAATTTAATAAATACCATGCACTTGGGAATGTCTACATTGTTATAAATCCCAATGAATTTGTCGGCGAACCGTCTGGCGAAATTATAAAAAACGTTTGCCATAAAGATTTTGGCGCCGCATCAGATGGTTTGTTGGTTGGCCCATTAAAATCAAGAAAAGCAGATTTTGGTCTTAGAATTTTTAATCCTGACACAAGTGAAGCTGAGAAAAGCGGAAATGGAATACGTATTTTTTGTCGTTATCTTTGGGATTTAGGTTTGGTATCTCAGGCTCCATTTTCAATTGAAACAAAAGGCGGCATTGTTAATGCGCAAGTTCTTGAAAACGGAAAATTAGTCAAGGTAGACATGGGAATAGTTTCCTTTTCAAGCGCTAAAATTCCCGTCTTGGGTGAAAGCAGGGATGTATTGTTAGAAACCTTAAGTCTTAATGGCAAAAATATAATATATAGTGCGGCTACAATTGGTAATCCTCATTGTATCGTAATTAATGAAAATCCATCGGAAAGTCTTGCTCGTGAAATTGGCGCACAATTAGAGATTCATTCTAATTTCCCCAACAGAACTAATGTACAGTTTATGAAAATTTTAGATCGCAATAATATAAAAATTGAAATATGGGAGCGCGGTGCTGGTTATACTTTAGCCTCTGGTAGCAGTAGTTGCGCCTCAGCTGCGGTAGCAAAGAGAAGCTTGGTTTGTGCGAAAAAGATATTGTCGTTTCCATGCCTGGAGGCAACATAAACATTGAAATTAAACAAAATTTTTAGCGTCATCATGAGCGGCGCTGTTACTGCAATTTGTAGCGGTGAAATCTCATTAGAATGTTTATCGCAAATTATATAACAAGCATTCCAGCCTCGCCCGCTTCGCGTGCTGGACAGTTTTTAAGGTGTGCCGAGAGTAAATGGTGGAGTCGCGTAGCGATAAAACTATTTACGTAACTTCGCAAGAGATGGTGGTAGGCCCACCGCATTCGCTTTGCAGTAAGAGAATGCAAACCACTTCAAGCGGCATTGATAAAGAGTCATTGTCGTGAGCGTTGAAGAAAAGTCGAAATTAAATTCGGCAGGTACGATAAACGGAGACGAACGCAAGTGAACCTTCGATGAGGCGTCGTGATGTCCCTAACTGTTGTCAAAATCAGTGGCCCTTAAAACTGCTGAGAGAAATCGAGAAGAAAACTGCTTACTGACTCGATGGCAACCGGCGTAAAGAAGGCGTGAACGTTTATCAGGCTTTTGTGAGGAACTCGGGAAGCTGTCGTGCTGATGTTAAGAGAGAAGCCGAAAGCGGTGACCCCGTAAGGTGAGAGTATCAATGCAGCGCACAGTGGCGGAGTCGCTCGTAGTAGTGTTGAAGTTGCTGTAATGGCAATGGAGCGAAGGGGCGGCGTTATTCAGCAGTGATTGAAACAACAACCGCAAGGTAGGATTCAACAATCAATGCACGGTGAGTAGTAGGTAAATCGATTGCTATTCACTGGAATAACAAGAGCCGTATGACGCGAGAGTGTCACGTACGGTTCTGTGAGGGGCTGGCGGGGAAGTTCCGCCGGTCTACTCGACTTGCGCGCTTTTGCGAATCGCTGCGCGAAATTTATCGCACATGCGCAACTTACAACGTGCCCCTGCGCTCAACGTTAAATAATACATAAGCTAAAGAAATCAAATATGGCTAAAGTTTCTGTAATTTACTTTTCAAATAATGGAATAACTGCTCAGTTGGCCTATGCAGCAATTACTGGAATTAGGTCAATTGGCTGCGAAGTATATTTGCATGAAATAAAGGGTTATGAAATTCATGAAGGTCGGTTTGTAAATGTTGAAATTCTTAATCAAATTACAAATTCTGAAGCTGTAATTTTCGCTTCTCCAACTTATATGGGTGGTGTGGCGGCACAATTCAAAGCATTTGCAGACGCAACCGGAGACATTGGTCAAAACAAAAGTTGGGGTGGAAAATTTGCTGCTGGCATTACGTGTGGCTCAGCATTAAACGGCGATCAATCTTAGTACGCTTCAGTATCTATCGCTATTTGCAAGTCAGCATGGCATGTTATGGGTAGGTAGGCTTGGACACAGCGTTTGGTTACAATCACCGTGGTCTTAATCGTTTAGGTTGTCAGCGAGGTGAACGGTTTGCAGAAGAAATTCAAAACAAAATAAAATCCAGTTGATTTACAGACTGCTGAGTATTTAGGTTCAAGGGTTGCTGCTTTGGTGCAACATAAAAATATTTAAC
>JAXHOG010000023.1:0-47356 GCA_034519605.1 Marinagarivorans sp. | reverse complement strand
GTTGACCGTCCCTCTGTATGACGACCACGACGGCGGTATTCGTCACCGAGTTTGCCGACGGCAGCTGTGCAGGATCCTTGTCGTCTGCATCATCACCACGCCGACGATCGGCCCATGCGGCCGGTTCGTGCTGTCGACCCGCCACCAGAGGTCGGCGCGGCAAGATGGCCGTTGGTCGTCACGATCAGTGACGGCAAGCCACCCAAACCGGCTGTCGCCCAACACGAACTGACCCCTACCCCCAGTCTGTGGTGGTAGGCAAGACCGATGTGTCATGGACTGGCCCCGCGGTGATCGTCGCGCGCACCACCGAACTCGCCGAGCAACTCCTCGCCGATGGCGAACTACGCTGCCCGCGCTGCCACACCGGCCGGCTGGCCGCCTGGGGACACGGTCGGCGACGCACCGTGCGCGACCTCGACGACACGACAGTGACCGTGCGACCCCGCCGCACCCGATGCCGGTCATGCTCATCGACACACGTCGTGATGCCCGCGGCGCTGCAACCACGCCACGCCGACACCACCGCAGTGATCGGAATGGCACTGCTGCACAAAGCAAATGGAATCGGACACCGGCGCATCGCCGCTCTCCTCAACCGGCCGGCGCCCACGGTGCGACGCTGGCTGCGCCGGCTGCCTCCGGCACACTTGGAACGCATCTACCAAGACGGCACCAAAGCGCTGCTGGCACTGTCCCGTGACACCTTCACCACGCTGCGCAACACCGGCAACCCACTGCATCACGCGTTGACCATCTTGTCCGCAGCCGCCTACTTCGACCGCCATCGATATGGCCTGCTCGACCCGCCCTGGACCCTGATCGGGCTCTACACCCGAGGCCGGCTCCTGGCCCCACCACACCGACCCCCACTACACGCCCCCGCAAGCGCGCCGGGGGCCGGCCTCGGCATACCCGCATCGACCGTCACCATGACGAGGACCGCGTCATGGTGACGAGCAACCCGTCACCACGCAGACCAACACCGGCAATCACACCGTCATCGCCAGTGACGGCATCATCTTCAATACTCAGCGACGGTCAACACCCGAACCACCGCCCGCAATCACCTGCGCTTCTACGGCATCAAGGACGCCCTGGTACATCTCCGAGCGAAGCCATTCGATAACATCAAAGCTAGCAACGCCAGTTAACCTGATCGGAATATTTTCGGAAATGTGGGCCACAACCCGCGCCCCGTCGACGACCGGGACCAGGGTGAACACCGAAGTCGGCTTAAGGCCGAGGTCGGCCACCGTGTCAGCGTTGCTGGCACGAACGGCCCGCCGAAAATACTCGAAAGCGTTAGATTCCAACGTACTTCGATTCACCAACAAATCAATCAGCCGAGACGGCCGCCGATGGCGGTAACCGAAGGACTGATCAGCCGAGGAACGTCGACGGACCCGCTCGCCACATACGCCCGCTTCTCATCACCGCCGAGGCGCTTGATCGACTCGAAGGCCCGAGCCGCCCAATCGTCACCCTTCGCGGTGGTCGCGCGCAGGATCGCCTGCACCTCGGGGTTGTCGCGGCCGGCGCGGACGTTCTCGGCCTCGGCGTGGCGGATCTGCCCGTCGAGATCCTTGATGTCCTCGGTAATGGCCGAGAATTTCGCGGCCTCGCCGTCGCTGAGGTCAGTGTCACCGCGCGCCTCAACGCGCGCCAGCAAGCCACGGCGGGCCAGATCCTTGGATTCGCGAAGGGCGCGCAGCTGCTTCAAATTGTCGTGCATATAGATGTCTCCGAATGAGAGGGATAGTTGTTAGGTCTCTCGGTGCCGGAGAGCCGCGCCGGATTTCGACGGTGACCGAAGTGCCATCGGGTGTCCGCGGGCGGCGCGATGGCCCGCTTCATCTGCCTGTGCCCGGCAGGAAGTTAGTTGTTGTTGTCGTCGGGCTCTTTCAAACCCAGTACTTCGCCTACGTTTTCCCAGCCTGCCGCGGCGGCTTCCTCGCCAGGATCTTCACTCCACTTCGGCAGCGTGGACGGGCCGATGTCCTGCCACCCAGTCTCTTTCGGATTCTCGGCGGCGATGGCAATCGAACTGCGCCAGCATCAGTGCATGGTCACGTTCTAGGATCGCGGCCGCGGTGTCGACCATCACGAGTAACGCAGATCCGAAAGCGCGTAGTCCAGGATTGGTGCTGCTGAAAGAAGTTGTCGGCCACTTCGTTTAAGTGTTCCAGTTCCCCACGGCTGCACCTCTTGAGGACGGCAGCCATATCGACGGCCTGCGGTGTCCGGTTGTGTAGTTCCTCAAGCTTCGTACTTAGATCGGTCATCCATACTTTCAAACAAGTTTCTTCCCTTAGCTTTCCAGCCCACATAGGCGGGCGATTTCACGTTCGATGATGGGTCCAGCGATGGCGTCGGCAAGGTCGGACACCTCCGCAGCAGACAGCCGAAGACTGCGGCTTCCGGCCGTGACGATCAAGCCGCCGTCGTGAGCGGTGGTGGTGAATGGTCGCCGGGTCACTCGTCATCCTCACGGGCGGCTTCGCGCTCTTCGCGTTCCAGGCGTGCATCACGGATTCCGGCGCGACGGTCAATCTCAATCTCCAACTCGGCCAGCGGCGCAGAGCGCAGAGCCGACCGCTCGAAATTCTCCTCCAGCCGCCGCGATGAGGCGCGCGACCCAGTCGAAATGAACGTGTTGAGTCGGTAGATTTCGTCAAAGGTGAGGTGCACCGAAAACTTCCCGCCGATGATTTTGATGCCTCCTGGCGTGCGGAGGAATCCGATGGTGTTGCTTCGGGTCATATTTCAGTTCTCCTCGTTGGTGATGATTCGGTTCAGTTGTGCGGCCTCTTCGCTGGAGAGGTGAAATCGGGCGGAGCCGGCGGAAAGCGACCATCCACCATCAGCGCGTGGAGTGACGATGATCGGCTGTCTGGTCGGATCGGGTTGGATCACGCGGATATGTGGCATCGGTTCTTTCTTCTCGGGTGTGGGCGGCGCGGCGGAATTGGGGCGGCCTACCACTCGGGTGTGGGCGCAGTCGTGGCGTACTAAAACGGCGGCATCGCCACAGAGCTCGGACTCCCGGTCTTTCATGGTTGGCCGCGCGCGGAGCGCGCCATTCTTCTTTTACTGGTTCAGATGCAAATAGTGATTCAACTTCGGGTGAAAGGTTCTCGTTATCGAGTTGTTCACTTTTTCCGGAAAAGTCATAACTGTGTGTCTGTGTAGAATGAGTAGTTTTCTCACTTCGTACTTTTCCGGAAATTGTGCTATCTCGGAGATACCCGCCGTAGTCTTCTCCCGCCTCCATGGATAGCCCGTAGCGCCATCGCTCCGACGGCTCGCCTTTACGATTCGCGTACTCCTCGTAAGAGATCTCCGTCAGCCCCAACAACTGCAAACACTGCAGTTCGCGATCCACGGTGTTCCTCGGGTGCTGCACCACCTTGACCACTTCGGCCACGAGCGCCGACGATGTCAGTTTCGCGAGATGCTGCAGCAGCTTGAGCCTCAGCGGTGGAATGGAATCGAGTGCGCACCGCAGCGCCAACCTCATCGCGTCTTCGCGGGCCAGTCCGATCGCCACACCACCGCGCACAATCTGCGCCAACTGCTTGGCGAGCCTGGTCGGCATCTCGGGCGCGTGGGCGAACAGCGGCTCACCCTTGAAATCACGTTCCACGGCGCCACGGGCACGGCACGCCAGATCCGCCATCATCCGAAGCGTTTTGGTTTCGTCGTCGCACAGATTCGGCGCTTCGCCGATGTTCCCCAGTACGTCCTTGGCGGCTTTCGCAAGCTCGGTGCGCATCCGATCTTCCGATCCGATGTTCTCCACGGACTGCCGCGCCGCCGCATGACGGGTGGCGCGCATGGCGGAATCGGTGCGCAGCAGCACGAAACGATCACCGAAGGTCGCCACGGCGGCGTGGTGGGTATCCCATGCAGTAGTGACGGCTCCGACGACCGCAATCCGGCCAGACCATTCCAAGTTCTGCCCGCCGTTCGCGCCGGACTCCCGACTCCAATAACCGTCGTACACTTCGCGCAACGCAGGCGAGCACGCCGTCCCGGGCCGTGCGGCATCGACAGGATGCTGGTGACGTCTTTGATGACAAGGACGCCCTTCGCGCCGATCTGCGCCAACAGTCCCCGGTGCTGTTCTCGTCGGATTCCCTTTTAGGAGAACCGGATAGCAGGGCCGCAGATGACGAGAGCGTGCTGACCATGCGGACACCCTCCGAGTCGCGGAGTGCCTGGACAGTCTCGGTTTTAGCGTTGCCCGAGCCGGACACGATCAGCGTCCATAGGAGGTCGCCGTCGAGTTGCACGATCGCGGCGGTAATCAGCGCCAGGTGGATGGAATCAAGGTCGTAGGTATCGCCAAGCCACCGCTGGAAGGTGGCGTCAAGCTCATCAAGTTCTTTCAATATTCGGCTCTTTCGGTTGATGGTCGGGTGGTTTAAGTCATTCGGTAATGCGAGGTGCGCGACATCTCTAAGGCACTGACAAGTCGGTGGCCCTCCGTGAGCCGTTCAACATCCAGCGGGACGCCACGGCCGTCGAGCTCCCGCCACAGCGCTCGGGCGGCACGGTTGACGTCGCGATGTTTGTTTTGCCGCTCCCGATTACATTCAGGGCAGGAGCCGTTTATCACCTTGAGTGGATGGCCTTTTGTGCATTGATACATCGGCTGCGTTCCTCACATACATAACATCATTCGGGCAAAAAAATAGTCGGGGATTACCGGCTCTTCCGACTTGGTGGGGGTCTGGTGTGACCGACCCGGGTCGTGTCGGTGACTGAGTGAGGGCTCGCGCCCTTGTCAACTGGGTGTTCTTCACGCATCCAGAAGCAAAGGCGCGAGCATGCCCCAGACTAGTGGTTCCCTGCTGCTCGGACTCGACGGTGTCATCGTGGAATCCGTGCAGACCGGTGTCGACCGAACCCGCACCATCGTTGTCCTGACCGCCACGGAGTGGGTCGGGGTATGCCCTGCCTGCACAGTCCGATCGTCTCGATCGAAGGGATGGGTGAGCACCCGGCCCCGCGACGTCAAGATCGGACCGGGTATCCCGAAGATTGTGTGGCGGAAGCGGAAATGGTTGTGCACCAACATCTCCTGCGCCCGAAGGGTGTTCACCGAGTCGATACCGCAGGTCCCGCCGCGAGCCCGGATCACGGTACGCGCCAAAGCGGAGATGGCGTTGGCCGTCCTTGACGATGCCCGGTCAGTCACCGCTGTCGGCGCCGCGTATGGCTGCAGCTGGAACACCTGTCACGACGCGGTGATCGCCACCGCCGATCCGGTGCTGGCCGGGGAACCGGCACCAGTGCGGGTACTGGGGATCGACGAGACACGGCGCGGCAAGGCCAAGTGGGAGACCTGCCCGCAGACCGGGGTCCGCGCGTGGGTGGACCGCTGGGACAGCGGCCTGGTCGACATCACCGGGACCGGCGGCCTGCTGGTCCAGATCAACGGCCGCTCCGCGGCGCCGGTGTCGGACTGGCTGGCCCAGCGTGACCAGGGCTGGAGGGACGGGATTGAGTTCGTGGCGATCGACATGTCGGGCGCTTACGCCAAGGCCGCCCGTGAGGCGTTGCCCCATGCCCGGCTCATCGTGGATCGCTTTCATCTGGTGAAGAAAGCCAACGAGATGGTGGATCGGGTGCGTCGCCGGGTCACCCAGGCCTACCGTGGGCGCCGCGGCCACAAGAGCGATCCGGAGTGGATCAACCGGCGCCGGCTGCTGCGCGCCGCGGAGCGGCTGACCGACGAGCAACGCCACACCTTGTTCGAGCGGCTGACGACCGCGGACCCCAACGGGGACATCGCGGCAGCCTGGATCGCGAAGGAACTCCTACGAGATGTGTTGGCCTGCACCGCACGTGGTGGACTGCCCTACGAGATTCGCGATGCGTTGTACCGGTTCTATACGTTCTGCGCGGCGTGCTCAGTTCCCGAGATCGGCAAGTTAGCCGACACGATCTCCGCGTGGCAGGAGCCGATGATCCTCGCCATCGAGACTGGGCTGTCGAATGCCCGCAGCGAAGGCTACAACCGGATCGTGAAACACATCGGTCGGATCGCGTTCGGCTTCCGGACGCCCGAGAATCAACGCCGCCGAGTACGGTGGGCCTGCACCCGCCAATCACGGCGAGCGCCATCCAGAACCAGGCCCCGCCCCTGTTAAGTCGGAAGAGCCGGATTACCCCTCTATCTTTTACTGGTGGTAAATACTTGTAAAAGGCTTATTGCCTTATTACAATTCGGTAACAGGTTTCAGATGCCTGACCCGTTTATCGGCAGCCCGATCGAATTCCGTCCGCTTAGCCCGAGTGGCTTTACCTTGTAATTGATTGTCACGCCGATTCCTCGCGTACTCAAAAGTCCGCACTAAAATCCCTTGCCGGCGAATGGTTTTCCAATCGCGCTCGGCGCCACCTAAGGGCTCGGGAAAGAGCCGGTCGTAGGCCTTAATGGGGTTGTTTTCAAACGGGATGGAGTTGCCGTTGATGGTGGAAAAAGAGCCCTGTGAGGAGGCGGTTAAGTGCAAGTATTTGTAGGGCGTATCGGCGCTGATTTTATTCGCGGCATAAATATCTAGCGAATTGGGTTTGTTGTTAGAAATGCATTGGTGATGAGGGCCGTGGCCACCTTTACCTTCAAGACCATCAATAAACACACAGCGCTCGCGGATACCGCTGATGCCTAATGGTGAGCTACCTTCGGGCAGCACAAAATCGGTGCCTGTGCCTTTGGCATGCCATGTGTTGGGATGCGCGCCATTGGTGACATGGATGGTAATAAAGCGTTTGGGCGCAACACTATCGGCGGCGAGCGCCCCGCGCGCCCACAGTAAATTGGCGCTGCCAAGGCCCGCGTTTAAGGCGGCGCCAGAAATGCCCATTCGAGCGGCCGCTTTGATGAATGATCGGCGGCTGGGTGAGGTAAAAGTTGTCTTTTTCATAGTATTTATCCCGTCAGCCTATCGGTTCATTTCTTTGCGGTAGCGCACAAGCTTGAGCGCGCCCAATTGTTTGAGGATTTCTTTGGGGTTGCCGTCGGCGGCAACCATCGCGGCGGTAATGTCGCGCACAGAGCAGGCGTAATCGGTTTTTTCTTGCTCACTCAAGAGTCCGAGACTGGGGTTATTTTGGTCGATAACCTCACTGCCGGTGCCGGTTGCAAAACGGAACAGATGTTGGGCAAAACATTCTTTTGCGCTATCGAGTCCCGCTAAAGCATGGGAGAGTTCTTTGGCGCCGTAAAAGCTTACGCTGTCAACGTCATAGAGGCTGTTAGTGCCAATCAATGTGCCTTGGGCGTCGATCGTCAAGCCGTTGCGGTCGATGGTTCGGTGACGGCCAATGGTGTCGAAATCTTCCATGCCAAAGCCCAGTGGGTTGATGATGCTGCGATGGCAACCTTGGCAGTACTCGGCTTGAGTGAGGCCTCGGTAGCGCTCGCGGTTGGTCAGCTCACCGGCTTCCCATTTGGCGGCTTGTACTTTTTCGGCCGCTTCGCGGTCGATCACAATACCGGGTGGTGGCGGCGGTACGTGCTGACATAACAAGCGCTCACGCACATTGGCGGCGCGACGAATCGGCGAAGCTTCATCGTTGTTGCCATAGGTGGTCATAAAGGCACCTGTGGTTAAGATGCCACCACGGTTTTTGCCGCCATTTACCTTGGTAAAGCCGTTGCCAGCGGCGCCGCTCAAACCGTAGTAGTCGGCCAGTGTTTTGTTTACAAAGGTGTAGTCGGCATCAAAAAAGCGCTCGATGGGCTGAGTATCGTCAAGCACCACATGGCTAAATAATTCGCGCACTTCTTGCGCCATGGCGCTGCGGATATTGGCGGTTAATTCGGGGTATTTGGCGGGGTCTTTGGCGATGTTGAGGGTTTCGTCGGTGCCTAACCATTGCGCCGCAAAATCGCCGAGCTGTTGTTTGGCGCGTGGGCTGCCCAGTAGGCGGCCGATTTGCGCCACAATTTGCGCATCGGTGGCAAGCTCGCCATTGTCGGCGGCCAGCATCAAGGTGTTGTCGGGCGTAGAGCCGGTGTAGGTGTAGGCCAAATAAGTGGCAATTTCATAAGGCGTAAGTGCGTAGGCATCGGCATCAGGTGCGTTGGGCATTAAAGTCGCTTCGCCGTATTCGATGGTGTGCACACTTAAATAGCTTTGGTCGTAATTTTTACTGCGTAGGTCTAGTTCAACACGGGTGCCGTGGGTGCCTTGAATCGCAGGGAAGTACACTTTAATCGTGCGGTAATCTTCCCAGTCAACATCAATAACGTGACTGAAGCTATTAACGGCTATTGTCATTTTAGGGATGACGTTGTTCACAATGCCGCCCTTTACCTTGATGCTGAGCAAGGTGCCGCTGCCGGTGTAGGTGAGGTGTTTTTCGAGTTTGGCCGGTTGTTGATCCTTCGAACGGATTTTCCACGCGCCGTCGAGATCGCCCGCTTCACCAAAAATATGTTGTAGATCGGTCGCTTTAAGCAGGGTTTTGGCGCCTTTAAAACCGTATTGACTGCCATCGTATTTGCCCGAAGAGACGGGTGTACCTTGCTCGGAGCGATACAAAAAACCAGGCGCCGAAAATACCGCCGTCATGGCGGTTTCGATGCCGTTATCGAGATTGTTGTCGGTTAAGCCACCATCAAATAACGCGCTGATGGCGTTGCTTTCGGCTCGGTCGAGTGGGCGGCGGAAGGCTTTTTTGGCAAACCCGGCAATAAAGGTATCGGCGCATTGGGTTTGGGTGAGCTTGCTGCAATTAATAACACCCGCAAACTGGTTCGCTTTTGACCATGCGGCGATGCGCTCGGCGGCCAGTAAATAACTGTCGGCGTGGACTTCAGTAACGCTTGCGCCAATATTGTTATTAAAGCCGTGAATGTACGAGTCGTCGGGTAGATCGTCGCTGATGTTGATGTTAATACCAGTGAGATCTTCGGCGCTGTTTTGGTATTCGCTGCGGGTCAGTAATTTGAGTTGGCGCGCGCTGTAGGTGGCTCGGTCGTCACAAATAGTGCCTTTGTAGACCAGCGCATCGTTATTGCCGCTGTGGTTGATGCTCCACGAATCGATATAAGCGGCAATGTCGGCGGCGCATTGGGTGTCGCAGCGGCCGGGTGTGCTAGTGCTAGGCATGTATTGATAAATATATTCCGCTAAGGAGACTGCTTTGGCGCTAGTGCTGTGCTGGTAACTGTTTTTGCCTGCCGTAATTTTAGCTATCGGCCCTGCGCCACTCGCGCCATGGCAGCCAAGGCAGCCAAGCTTATCGCCCTTGTAGTTATCGGTGTAATAAATATGGCCGCGGTCAACATTACCGATGGGGAAGGTGAGTGCGCCTGCGGACGACGAGGTCGCCGCCATGCTCGAATTAACAGTAGCCATGCTCGAACTAACCGCCGCCGGGCTTGAGCTAACAGCTGTAACACTTGAGCTACTGCTTTTTGGGCTGGAGCTGGTTTGGTTTTGTGAGCTATTACTGGCAGTGCTAGAGCTACTGCTCTCGGTGCTTGCGGTGCAACCACTCAGCGCGGCAATGGCCAGCGCAGTTATCGCCAACGGGGTAAATAGTGAACGACCCATGGAGGTTCCTCGGTATTGATGCAGTGTGGTGGTGTGTATTTTTTACGGCCGCTCTTCAAGCTGTTTTTGCCAAGGTTTTGTGTTTTTGCCAAGGCTTTGTCAGCGGCTTGTGCTAAAACGCATTTTAATCCTTCGCGACAAACCTAGGCTTTTGGGTTTTTTAAGATGATAGCTGCGCCGCGCTTTTTAATGGCTTTTGTGCAATCCATCACGGGTGAAGTGGGTCTATAACCCAAGAGGGTTGTGCGAGGTTATTTGGTTCAATACGGAAGGTGTTGTTTAAAAGCCTTAGCTGCCATTTGCCTGCGGACAAAAAAGCCAGCCTCGAAGAGGCTGGCTGTAAACCGTGAGACAGCAATAGGATTACTTTCGCGGCGTGTTACACGCTAACGAACAAAAGGCCATTTATTATCCATAAATGGCCTTTTGATTAAACGCGCATATTAATCGCTTGTGCGACACATGCTTAATTAAAACTTAAACCGTCCACCAATGGATAAATTGCTTACATCTTCTTCAATAATGGTGTATGCCGCTTCAATACCAAAATTATCGGTAAAGCGAAAACCGCCACCAATACCGTAGCTTAAGCCACTATCGCTTTCCGATACGCCACCAATGGATACTTTCTCTTGTAAGCAAGCCTAACTTAGCTAAAAAGTAGCCTTTGCCTTCGGTGCGAAAAACACCATAAAGGGCGGTGGTATCGATATCGTAGTCGGTCCTGGCTTCAGCTGTGTAGTTGCCGTAATAGCCATTGAAGAGCTTAGGTGCTTTTAGATCACCACTCGCTTTAGCGATATCAAGCTCTAGCGAAAAAGTGTTGCCAAAATCATAACCTGCACTGAATCCTAAGAGTCTGCCAGCGCTCACACTCGCTCTATCTATATCTACATCCACCATTGGTTTACCTACGTGTGCGCCAAGAACAAAGCCAGGTTCTGCGGCTTGCGCGGCAAATGATGTAGTAGCGATTACAAGTGCTAATAAAGATTGTTTGATACGCATTGGATAATTCCTTGAGTTAATTGTGATGGCCCAGTTGGGCGGCGCGAATAATAAGGGGGGGTATTGGTTGTATATAGTGGCACCTACTATTTTTATTGAGGCATGATTTTGCTTATTACTTCCAATCCCAAGGGCGGCTGCAATTGCGTATAATCGCGGCCTTTTGTTTTTCACGATCGATTTTAATAAGGTTGCAGCTATGTCCGGCAATACCATTGGCACATTATTCACGGTTACTACCTTTGGCGAGAGCCATGGCTTGGCGCTGGGCGCCATCGTTGATGGCTGCCCGCCAGGCATTGCGTTAACCGAAGCCGATTTGCAAGGCGACCTTGATCGCCGCAAGCCCGGTACTTCGCGCCATACCACGCAGCGCCGTGAGGATGACGAAGTTGAGATTTTATCGGGTGTGTTTGAAGGCAAAACTACCGGTACGCCGATTGGTATGGTGATTCGCAATATGGATCAGCGCTCTAAAGATTACGGCAAAATAAAAGATCAATTTCGCCCTGCCCACGCCGATTACACCTACCACCACAAATACGGCATCCGCGATTATCGTGGCGGTGGCCGTTCTTCGGCGCGCGAAACGGCTATGCGTGTTGCTGCCGGTGCGATTGCTAAAAAAGTCTTAAAAGTGCAATTTGGGGTTGAAGTGGCGGGTTATTTAAGCCAGTTAGGGCCGATATGCATCGAAAATGTAGATTGGGCCGAAATCAATAACAACCCCTTCTTTTGTCCCGATGCGGCCAAAGTACCCGAAATGGAAGCTTATATGGATGCGCTGCGTAAAGAAGGCGATTCCATCGGTGCCAAAATTACCGTAGTGGCCAAGGGTGTGCCCGCCGGTTGGGGCGAGCCGGTGTTTGACCGTTTAGACGCCGATATTGCCCACGCCATGATGGGCATTAACGCGGTTAAGGGTGTTGAGATTGGCGATGGTTTTGCCTCGGTGGCGCAAAAGGGCACCCAGCACCGCGATGAGTTAACTCCGGAAGGTTTTTTAAGCAATCATTCCGGTGGTGTTTTGGGGGGGATTTCGAGCGGCCAAGATATTGTTGTGCACATGGCGCTTAAACCAACCTCAAGCCTGCGTTTACCGGGCCGTAGCGTTGATGTGAATGGCGAAGCCTGCGACATTATTACCACTGGCCGTCACGACCCTTGTGTGGGTATTCGCGCTACACCGATTGCCGAAGCGATGCTGGCGATTGTTCTGCTCGACCACGCCTTGCGGCAGCGTGGCCAAAATGGCGGCAATGGGCCCATCACGCCGATAGTACCTGGGCATGTTGCGTGATTGTTTAACCCTAAAAACCTTTGCCGCCTTTTTTACAGCCATGCCATTTTTTGGCTGTTTAGCTCACACCATAAGGTTATGAGCTCTGTTCACTAGCGTGTTAGCGATCTTTGATAGAGCCGTAGGTCTGCTTGTGCAGAAAACGTCCAATTGTTGGCGTATACTCGCAAAATTCGCCTATACCTAAGCAACTGCTAATAAATTGACGATACACCGCAAGTGACTCAAGAGATATTTCTTATGTTTTTACCTTTAACATCATGGGCTGCCCGCTGTTTTGCGTGTCTGTTGATACTCTTTATGCCTTTGTTGAGTGCCGCTGAGTCAAACAACAGCTGCCCCGCCGTCGATTGTGATTGCGAGGCGATTGCGCAGCCGCAATGGCAGGCGCAGTGCTTAAAGGCACAAGCGCAAACTTATTCGGCATGCGCTGCCAACGGTGGTGTGCCAACGCAATACTGCACATTGCAGGGCCCCAATGCCAAGCCAGTTGCTTTTGCTGCGTCCAAACCTGTACTCGATAACATTACCGCCGAAACTCTGCAGCGCGATAAGCGCCAGTTGGTGATGTTGAATTGGTCAATTAGCGATGATTTTCAGCGCATTAACGAGCGCGAAAAACAGGGCGCGTTTGGCGATGCGCTGCAGATTATCAAACTACTGGAAGAAAACGTTGAGCGCTTATTTACAACCCAATGGCAAGCCGCCGAAGGCGCGCGCCAAATCGCGGGTGATGCGGCGGCCGTTCAGGTGTGGCTTAAATATCACGCCGCACTTACAGTAATAGTTGATCGGCTAGATAATTACGGTAACGAACTGTGGCAAAAGTATGAGCAGGCGGCTGTTAATAGTCGTGAGCAAAAAGCCTATTCGGTTTTGTCGATGCGTGTTTTACGTTTGACCAACTTAGGCCGTGAGCACTTGGCTTTGGCGAGTGCCGGTGAAGGCGATGCCAAAACCGCCGCCGAAGCGTGGCAACAAGCCGCGTTACAGTCGATGAATTTAATGAGAAAAGAAATGGACACCAGTGGTAGACCTGAGCGTGTGGACTACTACCGCTACCAAGCTGCCACGCGCTGGCATCAAGCGAGTTTTTATTGGATGAATACTCAAAACGATGAACGCATTGCCGATTCCATTGCCGCCGCTAATCGTGTGTTGACGATGCAATAGCAGGCTGCGTTAGATCGCGGTTTACGCGCTCTGTTTGCGGCACCATTTTTAGCCAAGTCTTATTGTTAAATGACTTTCCGGCACACAACAGCAAGCCAAAATGCGCCCAGTGGGTGCGACGAATTCGGGCGTAATCACACTGCGTGTTTGGCCTTGAGTGACGGTGATCTGACATTCACCGCAGCTGCCGGTGCGGCAATCGGAGCTGATGGGGATGTTGTTTTCTTCGAGCGCATCGAGCAGGGTTTTGTGGCCGTCAAAGGTGATGGCAGTGCCGTTGACATCCAGTGACCAGACACCCGTCGCGCCGCCACTGGCGATGGCAAAACGTTCAAAGTGAATCTGATCGCGTGCCACGCTGTTGGTTTCCAGCGCGCTGCACAAGTTATCCAGCAGTGTTTCACTAGCGCAGAGGGAGTAGTGGTAATCGCGCAGATTACCCAGTTTGGCGCGCAGCAGGTTGATATTAATCCGATGCGCCGACTGGCTCGGCTGCTCGGGTTGGGAGACCAATAAATGTACTTTCAGTTGCGGGTATTGCTGCTGCAGTTGGGCGAGATCCGGCTGGTAAATCCACTCGTGTTCATAGCGTACCTGCCAGAACAAATGAACCAGAATATCTCGCTTAACCTTGGGTAAATACTCATCGAGCATCGCCAGAAGCGGTGTAATGCCAACCCCACCTGCGATAAATACCAGCGGTGATTCTTTTGCCGCGAGAACAAACTCGCCCGACGGCGGGGTAATGCGCAAACGGGTGCTGGGCTGCGCGTCCAGCCAGAGTGGGTTGGACACTTTGCCTTGCGGGTTCGCGTTTGATAGTCACTTCATAGCTAAACGGAAGTTTGTGCCAGCGCGCCAGCGAATAACGGCGTTTGGTTTTGCTGCCGTTGGGGGTGATAGCAATGGATTGCCCGGCGCGAAAGCGCGGCAAAGGTTGCCAGCGTGCATACCAAGCGCGCTGCAATACCAGCGTAAACCACTCACTTTGGGTGTTGGTGCGGCGGGTGATAACCAGATTCAGGTATTTGGGGGTGGGGCGATAAAAGCTACCGCGAATCAGCGCCGCCAAACTGATCAGGCTCACCACCAGCGAGATCAGTAACAGCAGATAGGTGATAACAATACCGATCATGGTGGTGCCCAGAAAAAACGATGCCCGGATACAATCCGGGCGGGAGAATAGCCGTGTTTACACCAGTGCCTTTTGGCGGCGATTGCGCATCCACATCACCAAACCCGTCAGGCCCAAACCGACACAGGCAAAACCGAGTAAATCAATCCAGATCCATTCGTAGTCTTTGCCGAAGAAAATCTTGCCGGTATGAATATCCATCATCACCTTTGAGAGCGGCATACCCTGGTTTTTAACCAAGGCAGTGGCAGCAGGAGAGAAACTTAACGTCTGCGCCACCCAGCTCTGGCCATCGACACTTTCGAGTACACCAATGTCCTTACAGGCCGCATTAAAACCGCTGCTGGTCTGGGCGATTTGCCAGCAATCGCCTTCAAAAACCTGTTCTGCCTTCATGGTTTCGGTACTGCCGGTGTAGCGCCAAATACCTTCTTTACCTGCGACCAATAAGCCCTGTTCGGTGCTCAGCAAATCGCGGATTTCGTCATCCACACCATTGGTTACCGGGCTGGCTTCGCCACTCGTCACAGCAAATAAACCGGCTTTGGTGCCGATAAATTGTTGGCCCTTGTAGACCGCACTGGCGCGAGGCTCCAGTGCATCCTTCTGCACCATACTTAATGGCGTTTCGATTTTTTTAGTCCCCAACGAATGTTCGTGGGCGATAAAAAAAGCCGTAATACCGACCAGTAAAAGCGGGAAGCCGAGGACGATGCTGACCCAGTTATGCCAATTGCGCATGGATTGTTTCATGGTGATCTTGCTCTCGTGTAATGGGCTATTAAGTTAAAAACGCGCATCAAAAATCAGGGAAATAGTGGGTTCGGACTCTTCAATTTTGTCTTCAAGGGTATTCACGCTGCCATCGGCTTTGTATTTTGCCGTGGTTTCGTCTTTATCAATGCTCAGCACATTTTTGGCAATCAGGCGCAGCTCGGCGTAGGAGCCTAGCGCTGTGCTGACGTAGATGTCCAATAAGGTCGCGCTATTGCGAGTCTTGGTGTCGACCACACCATCGTCATTAGCCCCGGTGCGGGTAAATTCCGGCGTGTAGTTAACGCTGAAACCAGCAGAGAGGCGTGTAGGTAGATAAGTCCAATCCAAGCCGATATTGCTGATGCGTGGCGGCATATCTTTGACTTCGCCTTCAATGCCCGTTTTGCTGTTGGATACGCGACCATGCAATTCGCTGTGGCTGATATTGAGGTTGAGGCTGTGTTTACTCTCGCCCAACAATTGCTGGCGATATTCCACTTCCGTGCCCCAGAACTCGGCATCGCCCACGTTATACGGGCGCTCTACATAGCGGCCGTCTTCAAGGCGTGCGGTTTTCTCGATGTAGTCGCTCACTTCACGGTCATAAAGGGTGTAGCTGAGCAGGCCGGTATTGTTGTTAAAGTATTTTTCCACCGTAAATTCCAACCCGAGCGCTTCTTCGGGGCGCAGTGTGGCATTGCCCGCTTTGTCTGGATTAGTGATGCTGCCCGGATTGGGGCCGGTGGCGGTTGTCACCAGCGGGTTCATCAAATCAAATTTAGGCATACGCAGAGTCTGCGCGACGCTCGCGCGCACATTGATGTCATCTGCAAAGGCCCAGCGGTAATGCAGCGAAGGATTGGTGGATGAGTCATCGCTACTGCTGATGCTGCCGGTGCGGTCAGCAGCGTCGCGTTCAATCCCTTCATAGCGCAGGCCGCCGGTTAGCCAGTGCTTCTCGGCCAGGTGCCATTCATCCTGCAGATAAACAATACTTTTGCCTTCATCCACGCTGTAAATATCGTTAGCGCCAGGTGCTTTTGGCGCTAACGGATCGCTAGCGTTTTTGGCTTCGCTGACCGTTTTTTCTTTGTTGTAGCTGGAGTCGCGGTATTCGACTCCGAACTTGATGTTGTGTTGTTTGAGCTTGAGGTTGATACCTGCACCGGCGTAATTCATTGTTTCTTCCAGCGCTTCTGCGTCCTGCGCGCGTTTGTTGACTAGATCAGTGGCGGTGCGCTCGGTGGTGGTTTTGGTTTTGTCTTGGCTTCCCTCTTGTGTGCCGCCTTTGATATGCCACTTACCCCAGTCGGTTTTACTTTCGTAACGGCTGGCAAAACGCAGGATTTTGTCGTCTTTATCTTCGAATGCGTTGGCTTTTTTGGTCGCCGCACCCGTCGCATTGGTGGCGGTGGACGTTTCGTTTTTCTCTTCAGCGCCCTGGGATACAAAAGGCTCCAGTACCAGTTGGCTGGTATCGTTAATGCGCCAGATTATTTGCGGTGCAAACAGAGTTTCGGTTTTTTCCACGGGTCTGGTTTTGTGCTCGCTACTGTTCAGCGCGCCGGTGGCGCCGTTGTAAGTGGCGCGCCGCTCCAGAATATCTTCCGCACCCAGCGTGTGTGAGAGCGATAAAAGCACATCCACTGAATCGAAACTGTGGCTCCACTGGCCGATAACATCACCCACATCCAAATCGCCATTACGGCCAGCCGCCACGCGCAAACGGGTGAGATCTTCAACTTTGCTTTTCAATACAATATTGATGGTGCCGCCAATGCCGCCGGCATCGTATTCGGCGCTGGGGTTATGAATGATCTCAATGCGCTCGATCATATCGGCGGGCAGGCGATCTACCTGCATCTGGCGGTCCTGCGCAATACTCGGCGCCGGTTCACCGTTGATCAAAAACTGGGTGTAGCCCTTAGCCAAACCGCGCACGCGCACATCTTTAGTCACACCGGCCGGGCCGGTAAAACTCATACCCGGCAGGCGGCGCAATACATCGCCCACCGTTGCATCGCCATAGCGCTCCACCTCTTGTTCAGTGATCGCGATTTTTTTGAGCTCGCTGTTTTTGCGTGTATACATCGCCTCATTTTCGGCATCAATCACCGTTACGCCGAGTTTTTCTATGGCCGTTGCTGTGAGAGGTAAGACTAAAATTGATGGCGTGAGGATGAATGGAATAAATCGAAATATCATTGCGAAAGCACACAGGTAAAATGAGTTTCGATAATGGTAGCGATAATGATTATCATTGTATAGATTTTTTGAAAGGGATGTTTTTAGGGTGAAGGGGTCTTATGATTTCCTTCGGCACAAAAAAACGGCCCTATTTAGGGCCGTTTTTTTATGGGTGCTCAGTGTGTAATCGCGTTAAAAATGAACACTTAATGCGCCATACACACCGCTAAGCTTGGCATCTTTGGCGTAAAGGTCGTCGAGGTCTTTAGCGTTGAGCGTAGCTTCGCGGTAACCAATTGATGCACCAATATCCATTACCGTGAGGCTGAAGTTATACCCGGCTTCTAGATCAATATCGACCATGCTATTGCCACTGGCGCTAATCCCTTGGACGGTCGCTGCAACGTAGGTGCCGGTAAAGGGGAGGTCGAATTGTGCTTTGGCGTAAATGAGTGGCAGAAGTATATCGATTGGGGTCACGGCAGTAGTTTGTGGGCGAATACAGCCAGGTAATGAAATAAACCCACCCAAGATAACGGTGGTGGGTTCCAGTCCACCACAACCATCGGCACCACCAAATTGTTGTGTGGGCAGCGCTGTTTCTTCGATGGTTTCTTTAAAATCCCCGTCCATTTTGCGCACAGTGAGACCTAAATCCAAATTGACCCAGTTGTCTAAAATTTCCCAGTAAACGGTGCCGTCCAACGCATCAAACTGCATGGTGGTGTAAATGGGTTGGCTGCCGTCGTAAGTGATATTTACCCCATTGTATGGCACCGTAATTTTATCGGTGCTGATGTTTTCTGTGCTCCAACCCGAGGATTCCACACCGGTGTAGCCCAAGCGTACATTCGGTAAAAAGGGGATTGGGTGTTCAAAGGCTACCCAGCCTGTTATTTGATTGTCATTATCGAGGCCGCGTGTTTCAAAATTTGGAATTTCTTGGCCATTAGCTTCGCGTTTGATTTTGTCTTTAATGCCTGACACCGTACCTTCAAAACCAGCATTCCACACGCCAGCTTTGCCGTAAATACCAATAAAGTCGGCATAGCTTGGGCTCGCAAAGCCGATGAGCGAACAGAGTAATAATTTTTTCATGGTTTATCCCCTTAACAATAATTGGGTGCCGTTATAGCAGAAATGCTTAGGATCGTCTGTGTGTAAAAAGTAATCTTAAGGCGCTTTGAGCGTGTTTTCATTCAAACATGTGACAAAAGCCTGCCCCGAGCGACTGAGGCTGCGTGCGCAGTGGCAAATCAAACCTAGGTCGCGGGTGAGCAAGGTGGCGGGCACATCGATAATTTTGATCTGCGTATCAATCATGCTGGCGGGCAGCACGCTCCACCCTAAGCCCACCGAGCACAGCATTTTGATCGTTTCTAGAAAGTTGGTGGCCATGCTGATGTTAAGCGTTAAACCACGACCTTCAAAAAAACGCTGTACCAGTTGGCCAGTGTAGGTATTCATGTCGGGCAGTATCGCAGGATAGCGGCTGAGCGCATCGAGGCTGCATTGTGTAGGGATTTCACTGGGCAGGCCCGTCACAAAAACCAGTGGATCGTGCCACAGTGGTGTCGCAATTAAAGGCGCCAATGTTTGCGGCGGCAAAGTGACCAATGCCAGCTCGCACTTGCCTTGTAGTACCCGCTCGCAGGCGATTTCGGAATCTAAAAACTCAAAGCGTAAGTTGACCTTGGGATAACGCGCGGCAAAGGCGCGCAGCACGGGCGGCAATTTGTGCAGGCCAATATGGTGGCTGGTGGCCACATGTAAATCGCCGCGCACGTCGCCGGTTAAGTCGGTGACGGCACGGGTGGCTTCGTTGATATCCGCCAAAATCTGTAAAGCTTTAGGCAATAAAATACGGCCCGCATGGGTGAGCTGCACGCGCTTGCCTATACGGTCAAAGAGTTTGGCGTCTAGCAATTGCTCCAGCGCCGCAATGCGTTTACTCACCGCTGGTTGGGTGATGTAAAGCAATTCGGCCGCGCGCGAAAACGAGCCGCACTCACTCACAGTAACAAAAGATTTTAGGCTGTCGCGGTCCATGGGTATTCCTTGTGGGAATTGAATCTATAAAAATAATGAATTGGAGTTATTTTACGGCGAGCGGTTAAAATTTCAACAAGGCGTGCGCTTAAGTGCGATTTAAGTGGTGAACGCCGTAATGCCTGCTAGTTAAGGCGCTGGCAATATTTTTTTCTGACGCGCTCAAGCCATCCATGGGCGCTCCTCATGCGCTCCAGGCGCAAGAAGGGTCAGAAAAAATTATTCCCAGCACCTTTGTTATTACCTAGTGGCACCACTGAATAGCTAACTTTTTTAAAGTTGATAGTGTTAAAGGAAAAATCATGTCTACTAAAACCCTTTACGACAAATTGTGGGACTTGCATGTCGTTTCGCAGCGCGACGATGGCTCGGCGTTGATTTACATCGACCGCCACATTGTGCACGAGGTGACTTCGCCGCAGGCCTTTGAGGGTTTGCGTTTAGCGGCTCGCAAGCCTTGGCGTGTCGATAGCGTCGTGGCCACGCCCGACCACAACGTGCCAACCACCTCGCGCGAGCGCGCCAGCGGTGTGGCCGGTATTGCCGATGCCACCTCCAAAATCCAAGTGCAAACGCTGGACGATAACTGCGATGAATTCGGGATTTTGGAGTTCAAAATCAACGACCAGCGCCAAGGCATTGTGCATGTGGTGGGGCCAGAGTCGGGCGCGTGTTTGCCTGGTATGACCATTGTGTGCGGCGATTCGCACACCTCAACCAACGGCGCGTTGGGTGCTTTGTCGATTGGTATTGGCACCAGCGAAGTTGAGCACGTATTGGCCACCCAATGTTTGGTCGCTAAAAAAATGAAGAACATGTTGGTGCGTGTCGATGGTCAATTGGCCGCCGGCATTACGCCCAAAGACGTGGTGTTGGCCATTATCGGCAAAATTGGCACCGCCGGCGGCACCGGTTACGCCATTGAATTTGGCGGCGACGTTTTTAAAGCCATGACCATGGAAGGCCGTTTGACCGTGTGCAATATGGCGATTGAAGGCGGCGCGCGCGCAGGCATGGTAGCCGTGGATCAAGTCACCTTGGACTACGTGAAGGGCCGAGCCTTTGCCCCTAAAGGTGCGCAGTGGGATCAGGCTGTGGCCGAGTGGTCAGATTTACACAGCGATGAAGGCGCCGTATTTGATGAGGTCGTTGTATTGAACGGCGCCGACATTGAGCCGCAAGTGAGCTGGGGCACCTCGCCCGAGATGGTATTGCCGATTGGCGGCATTGTGCCCAACCCGGCTAACGAAACCGATGCCGTTAAAAAAACCGGTATCGAGCGCGCGCTGCACTATATGGGTTTAAAGGCTGATCAAGCGATTAGCGATATCGCCATCGACCGCGTCTTTATTGGCTCGTGCACCAATTCACGCATAGAAGACATGCGCGCAGCGGCAGCGGTAGTTAAAGGTCGCCAAAAAGCAGCCAGCGTTAAAGAGGCGATTGTAGTGCCGGGTTCGGGTTTGGTTAAAGCGGCGGCCGAGGCCGAAGGCTTGGACAAGATTTTTGTGGCGGCAGGTTTTGAATGGCGCGAGCCAGGTTGCAGTATGTGTTTGGCGATGAATGCCGACCGCTTGGAAGAGGGTGAACATTGCGCCTCAACCTCTAACCGCAATTTTGAAGGTCGCCAAGGTTACGGTGGTCGCACCCATTTGGTGAGCCCAGCGATGGCTGCGGCGGCCGGTATTGCTGGCCACTTTGTTGATGTTCGTCGTTTTATGGCGGAGGGCGCGTAATGAAAGCTTTTACTGTACACACAGGTTTGGTTGCACCCATGGATCGCGCCAATGTTGATACCGATTTGATTATTCCTAAACAGTTTTTGAAGTCGATCAAACGCTCGGGTTTTGGCCCTAACGCCTTTGACGAGCTGCGTTATTTGGACGAGGGTGCGCCCGATAAAGCCAACGAAGGTCGCCCCTTGAATACCGAGTTTCCGCTCAATTTTGCGCGCTATAAAAACGCGAGTGTTTTGCTAACACGCAAAAACTTTGGTTGTGGATCAAGCCGCGAGCATGCGCCTTGGGCGTTGGATGAGTACGGTTTTCGCGCCATCATTGCCCCGAGCTTTGCGGATATTTTCTTTAATAACTGCTTTAAAAATGGCATGTTGCCGATTGTGTTATCGGAAGCGGACGTTGAGCAATTGTTCCAAGAAATGTACGCCGAAGAAGGCTACAGCTTGACCATCGATTTAAATGTGCAAGTAGTTATTAAACCCAGTGGTGAGCGTTTGGGTTTTGAAGTCGATGATTTTCGCAAGCATTGTTTGCTGAATGGTTTTGATGATATTGGTTTGACGTTGCAAGACAGCGACAAGATTCACAACTACGAAAACGCTCGCAAACTTACCGCACCTTGGTTGTTTAATTTCGGCCAATAAATCGCTTTTTTAATAGAAAGTTTTAGGAAATTTAAAATGCCAAAAATAGTTGTATTACCGGGCGATGGTATTGGCCCAGAGATAGTGACTGAAGCACTTAAAGTGCTCAAAGCGGCCGATGCAAAGTTTGGCTTGAAGTTAGAATTCGACCACGATTTTATTGGCGGTGCCGCGTTGGATGAGTATGGTGTGCCCTTTGCCGATAGCACGCTCGAAAAATGTCGCAGCGCCGATGCGATTTTAATGGGTTCGGTCGGCGGCCCAAAATGGGATGCCAACGAGGCGGCGCTTCGCCCCGAAAAAGGCCTGTTGAAAATCCGCAAAGATTTAGGGCTATACGCCAACTTGCGCCCTGCGATTTTATACCCACAGTTAGCGGGTGCGTCTTCGCTCAAGCCTGAAATTGTGGCTGGCTTGGATATTTTGATTGTGCGCGAACTTACCGGCGGCATTTATTTTGGTGAGCCACGCGGTATTCGCATTTTGGCCAATGGCGAAAAACAAGGCTACAACACCTATGTTTACGCCGAGCATGAAATCGAGCGTATTGGCCGCACCGCTTTTGAAATGGCGCAAAAACGCGGCAAAAAAGTCTGTTCAGTCGATAAAGCTAATGTACTTGAAGCGACTGTGCTGTGGCGCGAAGTGATGAACCGCATTGCGCCTGAGTATCCCGATGTTGAGCTCAGTCATATGTATGTCGATAACGCCGCGATGCAATTGGTGCGTGCGCCTAAGCAGTTTGATGTTGTGGTAACCGGCAATATGTTTGGAGATATTTTGTCCGATACGGCGGCGATGTTGACGGGCTCCATTGGCATGTTGCCATCGGCTTCGCTCAATCAAACCGGTGCTGGTTTATATGAGCCTGTTCACGGCAGTGCGCCTGATATTGCCGGTTTAGGTATTGCTAACCCTTTGGCTACAATTTTGTCGGCTTCGATGATGCTGCGTTACTCCTTAAATCAAGCCGCAGCGGCTGATGCAATTGAAGCCGCCGTAGGCCGTGTGCTGGATAAAGGTTTGCGCACTGCCGATATTTATTCTGCAGGCTTTGAAAAAGTGAATTGCCAAACCATGGGCGATGCAGTGGTTGCGGCGCTTTAATTTATAAACTCAACATTTTTAAGAGATACATAACATGAAAGTAGGTTTTGTAGGTTGGCGTGGAATGGTTGGCTCGGTATTGATGGGCCGTATGCGCGAAGAAAATGATTTTGCGTCAATTGATCCAGTATTTTTTACCACCTCTAATGTCGGTGGCGCAGCGCCTAACGTGGGTAAAGAAGTTCCGGCGTTGCAAGATGCGAATGATATTGGTGTGCTCAAAGAAATGGACGCGATTATTTCGTGTCAGGGTGGTGATTACACCACGCAAGTTTTCCAGCCATTGCGTGATGCAGGTTGGCAAGGCTATTGGATTGATGCGGCGTCAAGTCTACGCATGAAAGACGATGCCATCATCGTGCTTGATCCTGTGAATATGGGTGTAATCAAACAAGGTTTAGAAAACGGCGTTAAAAACTTTATTGGCGGTAACTGCACCGTGAGTTTAATGCTGATGGGCTTAGGTGGTTTATTCCACGAGGGTTTGGTTGAGTGGGCAACTTCTATGACCTACCAAGCTGCGAGCGGCGCTGGCGCCCAAAATATGCGTGAGCTGATCAGTCAAATGGGTGTTATTCACGCCAGTGTTGTCGATAAACTCGCTGATCCTGCAAGTGCTATTTTAGACATTGATAGCGCCGTTGCCGCCACCATGCGCAGCAGTGATTTCCCAACGTCAAACTTTGGTGCGCCTTTAGCGGGTAGCTTGCTGCCCTATATCGATAAAGCGTGGGATAAAGGTCAAAGTAAAGAAGAGTGGAAGGGCGGTGCCGAAACCAACAAGATTCTGCAAACCGGTAACAGTCCTGTGCATATTGATGGTTTGTGTGTGCGCATTGGTGCCATGCGTTGCCACAGCCAAGCTTTAACCATCAAACTGAAAAAAGACGTGCCCATGGCCGACATCGAAAGCTTAATTGCAAGCGCTAATCCATGGTCTAAGGTTGTGCCAAACGAACGTGAAGCTTCAATGCAGGATTTAACGCCAACAAAGGTTACCGGTACTTTGAGTATTCCTGTTGGGCGTCTGCGTAAAATGCACATGGGGCCTGAGTACTTAAGTGCGTTTACTGTTGGCGATCAATTATTGTGGGGCGCGGCTGAACCCTTGCGTCGTATGCTTAACATTCTTCAGAAAGGTTAAATTTACTATTGGCGTCATGTTTTTTGCTTTGGTCGTCATAAAGTGGGAAAAATTCGTGGGTGTCATTAGGCGCCTACGAGTTTGCTTCTATACTCTCGCATTGATCAGTCTGTACAATGCTGGCCATCATTCTGTCGATACAATAACGATAATTTGACAGAAGTTGACTTTACTTGGCATCAACACATAGTCGCAATGGACTTAATGTTGAAAAAAGGCAGTTTATCCTGAATACTTAGGCGGTTGTCAGCAGTGCTGGCAGGCTTATTCCATTACGGCGTGAGCAGTCACATCCACGTTTCCTCGCGTACAGGGACACAAACTGGTTAGCCACCCGAACATAACAACAAGGGTTATCCTATGGGTTTACGCACGAAAGCTATATTACTTGGCGTTTTTTCTTATTTGGCTTCACCGCTGTGCCTTGCATTGGGACTTGGTGAAATTAAGGTTACCTCCTTGCTCAATCAGCCCTTAGAAGCCGAAATTCAACTTCTTCAGGTCCGTGAGCTCACGGCACAAGAAATATTAGTGGGTCTTGGAACGCCCGAGGACTTTAGTCGTGTAGGTATAGATCGCCCGTTTTTACTTAACGATCTTAAATTTGCTGTGGATATGACTGGTCCTAACGGTCCTGTTATTCACGTGAGTTCTACGCGCTCAATCGTCGAGCCTTTCTTGAATTTCATTATTCAAACCCATTGGCCGAGTGGCAAGTTACTGCGTGAATACACCGTATTACTGGATTTACCCGTTTTTTCTAACGCGCCTGTACGCGCGGTGCAAGCTGCTAGGTCCCAGTCGCCTGTACAGCAGCGCCAAGCGCGACCTGATACGTCAGCACGCGTTGCTGAGGATTCTGCAATGGACGGTAATACATACGGCCCCGTGTCGTCGAGCGACACGCTATGGTCTATCGCTGCGCAATCTCGGTCTGGCAATGATGTCTCTATGCAGCAAACCATGCTTGCGATTCAGCGCCTAAATCCAGACGCTTTTATTAATGGCAATATGAATTTGCTTAAAAAAGGTGCGGTTCTGCGTCTGCCAGACGAGCAGGATGTTAGCAAATTTGATCCGGTAACCACCAATCGTGACGCGGCTTCTGCACCCGAGGCTCAAATAGATGCTGGCCGCAGTAGTGTGGAGCGTACTGCCGCCGCATCGCAAGTGAAGGGTCGCGTTAAATTATCAACCGCAACCGATATGACAGGTAGTAAATCTGGCAGTGGCAGCGGTGATGGCGAGCAAGATGTAGATGCCGTGCGTACTCAGCTGTTAAGTACACAGGAAGAATTGGCATCAACTCAGCGAGAAAATGCCGATCTTAAAGGTCGTGTCGCCACCATGGATGAGCAAATTCAAACCATGGAAAAACTCTTGGAAGTGTCCAATACCAATTTACGTAAGTTGGAAATTGCCATTGCCGAGCAGCAAAAACTGGAGGGTGAAAGTACAGAGGGTGCGTTAGCTGAAACGTCTTCTGCGGTCATTGATGATAGTGCTGCAGAGGGTGCGGAATCTGTGACTGGTGGCGATGCTAGTGCCGCAAGTGAAACCCCCGAAACTACGGTTGCCGTTGAAAAGCCCAAAGAAACGGCTGTCGATAAGCCTGTAGTGACCCCCCCAGCCGCTAAAGCTAAGCCATCGTTGCTTGATATTCTCATGGCTAATGCGCTTTACATTGGCGGCGCTTTATTATTGCTTATTGCTGGCGTGGCTTATTTTGTTCTTGCTCGTCGTAAAAATGATGAGGACGATGGTTTTGAATACGAAGAATTTGTAACGGATGCCGAAGACCCTATAGCTCAAGCTAGCGGTATTGCGATAGCAATTCCAGAAGCCGATCTAGATGCACCTGCTGATTTATATAGCGCTAAAGACGACGATGTTACCTTAGAAAGTCTGGGTTCTATGTTGCTGGCGGATACCCCTACGTCTGTTGTGACGATGAATCAGGTTGATGACCTTATTGCTCAAGCAGAATACAGACAAGCTTTAATATCATTAAACGATGTTGATGCCGAGCCTGCGGATATCCAATTAAAGCGTCTTGAGGTCTTTGCCAAGCAAAATAATCTTGAAGCTTTTGATGCAGAGCTTAATGTTTGTGATTTCGATGTCGATTCTGCCGCATTGGCGCAAGCCGAAGCTTTACGTAACTCGATTTATGGTACTGATACTGAAGGTGTTGAAGAAGATTTTGATGAGCTAGATACCACTCTACGTTTTGAGGCAATTACTGAGGCTGATATCGAGGCGGCAGCATTAGAGGAAGCGCCAGAAGATGATATCCCATCGAAAACTATCGACTCTGAACTTGATGCGCTAGCGCTGGATAATATCGATGATCTTTCACTCGATAATTTTGATGCCACGTTGGATCTTGATGACACTGACGAAAAGTTAGAGCTGGAACTTGATGATGATTTGAGTCTGGATCTGGGTAGTGATCTCGACATTGATGCGGCTGAGGATGAAATTTCAGCTGCTGATGCTTTAACGCTTGATATAGATATTGATGACAAGATTCGTGCAAGCGAAATTGAAGAAGACAGTGATGAACTGGATTTATCTAACTTAAGTGATGCTTCGAGCACTGCAAGTGCTGAATTGTCTTTAGTGGATGAGGCGGATGGCTTCAATCTAGATCTAGAGAGTGACCTGTTGTTGGATGAGGGTCTTGACGAGGATGATTCAGAAGATAGTGAAGAATTTTCGGCTGAGCTAAGTTTGGATAGTGATGATGAGAGCCTTGAAGGGTTTGATTTATCGTCCAGCGATAGTTTGTCATTAGATGATGTAGAGCTGGATGAAGCTTTTACTATCGATACCGAAGAATCACTTGCTGATAACGCAGAACCTTTAGTCTTCGAAACCGAAACATCAACTGAAACCGATACCGCTAAAGCATTGAGTGAAGAGGGGGACACCGATTTTGATAGTCTTGATGCATCGGATGTCGACCTTGAATCGCTTGACCATGAACTCGACGAGCTAGCGTCTGATTTTAATGGTGACTTTGGACACTTAGATGGCGATGTAATTGAGGTTGATGATGCGGCTGAAGATTTAGCTTCACTCGAATTAATGTCCGAAGTTGACTTGGATGAGACGGATCTGGACGAGGCTGAAATTTCAGTCACTCCCGAAGCGTTGGTTGAAAAAACAGCGTTAGCATCTAATGGCGTGCCTGACTTCGATTCTGATGATGATAGCGAGCCAGGCTTCCTCGGTGATTCTGATGAAGTGGCCACTAAGATTGATCTGCTGCGAGTGTTTGTTGATATGGGTGATACCGAATCGGCGCTAAATACACTTGAAGAAATTCGTGAAGAAGGCAATGGCGCGCAAAAAGCCGAAGCAGAGGCGTTATTTGCTGAATTAAGCTAATTAAGTCATTTAAAGCCCCGCGCTTACACACAGTAGGCGCGGGGCTTTTTGCATTTTAGGCTTTGTGTTTTTAGGGCTAGGTCTAAGTTTTAGGTGTTTTTTGGAGGTGTGATTCATGTGGCAATACCGTCGCAATGCCGAGGTGCGTGATCCCACGCAATGGCCCGAAAACATGCAGCGCGTAGCTTTAGCGGTCGAGTACGTGGGCACTTGTTATCAAGGTTTTCAGCGGCAAGAATCGGCAAAAATTACCGTGCAAGGCGAGTTGGAAAAAGCATTGAGCATTATTGCCTGTGAAGATATTACCCTCGTGTGCGCCGGTCGGACTGATGCGGGCGTGCATGGCACACAACAAATTGTTCATTTTGATACCTTGGTGGTAAGGCCTCCATCGGCATGGCGCGAGGGCGTCAATACTAAATTGCCGGACGATATTCGTATTCAATGGGCCAGCGCCATGCCTTCGTCATTTCATGCGCGTTTTTCGGCACGAGCGCGCACTTATCGTTATGTGCTTTATAGCAGCCCGATTCGTCCAGCTTTACTGCGCAATAATGTGAGTTGGACATCGCATGTGTTGGATATCGCGGCTATGCAAGAAGGTGCCAATTATTTGGTAGGCGAGCATGACTTTAGCTCGTTCCGCGCGCGCCTTTGCCAAGCCGCATCGCCGGTGCGACGTATTCTGCATATTCGCTTTAGTCAGCAAGGCGAGTTTATAGTGATGGAAATTAAAGCCACCGCGTTTTTATACAACATGGTGCGCAATATTGTCGGCACATTGATTGAAGTAGGACGCGGCGCTAAGCCTCCAGCGTGGATAGTTGAAGTGCTGGCTGCCCAATCGCGCAGTCAAGCCGCCACAACAGCGCCACCCAATGGCTTGTACTTTGTCGCGGTGGACTACCCTGATTTTCCAATGGTTCCATCAGTGGCCAAGGGGCCGTTGTTTTTGTGAATGCTGGCGTGATTCAGTGAAATGGCTGTGACGCAATGGCTTCGCTATAACCCACCCAGCAAGTCCGCTATAATCGCGAGCCTAATTTTAACCTTCTAGTGTTTATCTGGTGACCGAGTGAGCTATCAAGTATTGGCACGTAAATGGCGACCGCGCATTTTTCGCGAAATGGTAGGCCAAGAGCATGTGCTCAAAGCGTTAATTAATGCTCTTGATCATAACCGTTTACATCATGCCTATTTGTTCACTGGTACGCGCGGCGTTGGTAAAACCACCATTGCGCGTATTCTTGCCAAATGTTTGAATTGCGAAAAAGGGGTAACCTCCGAGCCTTGTGGTCAGTGCTCGTCTTGCACTGAAATTGCCGAAGGGCGTTTTATTGATCTGATCGAAGTCGATGCCGCCTCACGCACACGCGTAGAAGATACCCGAGAGCTTCTAGACAATGTTCAATATGCGCCTACCCGTGGCCGCTATAAAATCTATCTTATTGACGAAGTGCACATGTTGTCGACGCACAGTTTTAATGCCTTGCTTAAAACCTTGGAGGAGCCGCCTGAACATGTGAAATTTTTGCTGGCCACCACCGATCCGCAAAAATTGCCTGTTACTATTTTGTCCCGCTGCTTGCAGTTCAACCTCAAAAACATGTCGCCAGAGCGCATTGTTGGGCACTTGCAGTTTGTTTTGGAGCAAGAAGCTTTACCCTTTGAAGAACCTGCACTTTGGCAGTTGGCGCGCTCGGCTGATGGCAGTATGCGCGATGCACTTAGCCTCACCGATCAAGCCATTGCCTATGGTGCAGGCAAAGTTAGTGATGCCGACGTAATTGCGATGCTCGGAACGATTGATCACCGTTTAATCGAAAAGCTGGTGCGCGCTTTAATCGAAAACGATGGCCAAGCTTTGTTGCGTGCGGTAGCTGAATTTGCTGAGCACGCGCCCGATTACTACGGCGCATTAGGCGATTTAACAACCTTTTTGCACCGTTTGGCGATTGCGCAAGCCATGCCTGAAGCGCTGGATAATAGTTACGGTGACCGCCAAACCCTATTAGAATTGTGCCCATTATTGCCCTCCGAAGATGTGCAGCTGTTTTATCAGATCGCGTTAATGGGGCGCCGAGATTTACATTTATCGCCCGATCCGCGCTCGGGTCTTGAGATGACGCTCTTGCGTATGCTGGCTTTTAAGCCTCAAGGCGTGGTCGATGTACCGACTCAACAGCGTATTCGCCGCCCAGACGATGCTGCGCCAGTGCCACCCGTTCCAGAACTTACTGCGCAGGCGCCGCCACATAAGCTTGCAGTTGAGGCTCCTGTAGCTATTCCCAACACGACTGCCCAATCGCCTGTGGCTGAGCCGGTGCCTGCTGTCGCTAAACCCACTATTGAAACATTGGTCGTTGATAGGTCAATGATCAGCGCCTCTTTAACGCAAGTTTCTGTAGTAGAAAATCCAGTAATAGAAACGCCTACCACTATAAGTGCTGCACACTTCTCTTCCCCTGTTGATGTGCCGCCTATCGAGCAAATGCCGTGGGATGATGCTCCAGAGCATTCGAATGATGGAGATCAGTGTGCAGTGGAGGCGATTGAAACGCCAAAAAAGTCCCTTGAGGCGCTGCTCGATGCGCCAACCTTCGCAGGCTTAAAAACCGCTGCACAAATAGCGCCGCCCGTGCCAAAAATTACGCCCATAGTGCAAAGTTATACTGCTTCGCTAGCACGCCACGCGCCCACAGCTTTAGCTGATGTCCAACCCGAACATTGGTTGGACATATTTGAGGTGTTAAACGTAAAAGGCGTATTGCACAGTACCCTTGCCAACTGTGTTTTAGCGCGCCGCGATGGTAATCAACTGCATTTTTTATTGGATCAAAATAAAGGCTCGCTGTTTGATGACTCTCACCGATTACGCTTGAGCGATCTCCTCAGCGATTACTTTGGCGAAACCGTAAAAGCCCATATTGAGCTCACCAAGCTCGACGAGCATTTTTTAACGCCCGCCATGGATGGTGACAATAAACGTCTGCACGCTTTGGATGGCGCTAAACAAAGACTGCACAGCGAGCCCTTACTGATCGAGATTAAAAATCAATTTAACGCAACCCTGCATGACGAGTCGGTGCAGGTCATTCAGCCCGCTAATAAAAGCAGGTAACTGAAGTAGGCAGCGGATTAAAAACCACAACGAGGAAATAGCATGACTGGTTTAGGCGATATGATGAAACAACTGCAAGGCATGCAGTCGCAAATGCAAGAAAACATGACAAAAATGCAAGAGGAGTTAAAAAATCTCACGGTTGAAGGCAGCGCAGGTGCGGGCTTGGTAAAAATCACCATGACCGGCCGCCACGACGTAAAAAGTGTTGTTATCGACCCCGCGTTAATGAGTGAAGATAAAGAAATGCTCGAAGATTTATTGGCCGCCGCCGTCAACGATTGTGTTCGTCGTGTTGAAGAAGAAAACAAAAATAAAATGGGTAATTTAGCCGGTGGGCTGCAAATGCCGCCAGGTTTTAAAATGCCTTTTTAGTCCGGTTTTTGAATGTTTAAGTCTTTAGGAAAACGCCCTTGTATAGCCCTTTAATTAGCGAACTTATTGATGCGCTGCGCATATTGCCCGGCGTAGGGCCAAAGTCGGCGCAGCGTATGGCGCTGCAATTATTGGAGCGCAATCAAGCGGGCGCACGGCGTTTGGCTAAAACCTTAGAGCAAGCTTGCGACCGAGTAGGGCGCTGCCAAATGTGCCGCACTTTAACCGAAGAATCGATATGCAGTTTGTGTAAAAGCCCACGCCGAGATGATGCACTATTGTGTGTCGTTGAAATGCCAGTCGACGTATTTGCGCTAGAGCAATCCGGCACCTATTCGGGAAAATATTTTGTATTAATGGGTAAGCTTTCGCCGCTCGATGGCATTGGCCCTAAAGAATTAGGCCTTGATGTACTTGCACAAAAAATGGCAACGCCGGGTTTGCAGGAAGTTATTTTGGCCACAAATCCCACCATGGAAGGCGAGGCGACTGCACATTACATTGCCGAAATGGCTAAACAGAATCATTTAAAAGTTACGCGTATTGCGCACGGCGTGCCTCTTGGCGGCGAGCTGGAATACATCGATGGTGGCACTTTGGCGCATGCCTTAGCTAGCCGCAGGGAGTTATAAGTGAGCGACGCCGAACATTTACTGCGCAAAAAAATTGTCGATATTATTGATGATGAACATTTAAAAAACGTGTGCGCGCAATTATTGCAAAAACGTTTAATCGCGATAGATACCGAGTTTATGCGAGTGGATACTTATTATCCACTCGCGGCGGTTATTCAAATTAATGATGGCGATACTAATTATTTAATTGATCCTTTGTGTATTCGACAATGGCAACCTTTGGCAGCGGTGTTGCAATCGCCTGCGGTTATCAAAGCGTTTCATGCTTGCTCGGAAGATTTAGATGTTTTTAATACTTTGCTTGGCGTGTTGCCTAAACAATTATTTGATACCCAAGTGGCCGCCGCTTTATTAGGTATGGGCGCGAGCGTGGGTTATGGAAATTTGGTTAATGCCTGTTTGAATGTTGATTTGCCCAAAGGCGAAACTCGATCCAATTGGTTGGCGCGGCCTTTAACGGTTGCGCAGATACATTACGCGGCATTAGATGTTGATTATCTGTATGAGTTAGCCTTGTTACTTGAGCAACAATTAATTGCGTTAAACCGCGAAACTTGGTTGTACGAAGAAAGCCAAGCGCTGCTTGATAATTACATTGCCAATTTAGATCCTGCCAGTGGTTTTAATAAATCCAACAATACCTGGCGATTAAAACCTTTGCAGTTGGCTAAAGCTAAAGCATTATTTGAATGGCGTGAACATACAGCAATTAGCAAAAATACGCCCCGTAGCCGTTTAATTAAAGATGCGCAAATTTTTGATATTTTTTTTAATGACGTAAAAAATCTGGTGCAATTAAAGCTGGTGGGTTTACACGATGGCGCTATTCGTAAATACGGCGCACAAATTATCGATATTTGTACGCAGGAAAAACTTCCTGATATTGAATTAAAACCTTCGCAGTTACCGCTAACCAAACAACAGCGTGAGTATGTTAAAAATCTGCGCGATGTTGTCTCCGCACTGGCCGAGCAATTTAAAATATCACCAGAAATATTATTGCGCAAAAACGATTATCACACCATTGCGCGCTATTGTGCTGATGAAAGCTACGATATCGCGGTGTTTGTCGAGCACACACAAGGTTGGCGACATCAGTTTTTTAGTGGCTTGTGATTTATATGTAGCCATTTATTTTTGTAACTATTCACCATCTTACGAATTTCACGCAAAAATGCAGTTGCTCGGCCCAGAAAATAACCGCGCAACTGCATTTAGACTCGGTGCTGAATAGGTATTTATTTTTAATGATTATTAACTTATGACTAAAAAAATTATTTGTAATATTTATCGTACTGCGAAGCGCGAAGGTTTGTATTTATATGTTCCTAAAGCCAAAGATTTAGCCTGTGTGCCCGAAGCTTTATTGGCGATGTTTGGCCGCCCCGAGCTAGCATTTAGCTTGCTGTTAACCCCCGAGCGAAAATTGGGCAAAGAAAATATTCAAAACGTTTTAACGTCGCTTGACGAAAAAGGCTATTTTTTGCAGTTGCCGCCTGTTAATAGTGACGACTACATGACAGCTATTAATCAACATAATCACAAAATAGCGAAATAATTATGGCTGATAGTGTAACCCGCTATGGCATTAAATGGTGGCAGGCAGGATTAGATGATTTATCGGATGAACAATGGGAACAGTTGTGTGATGGTTGTGGTTTGTGTTGTTTACACAAGCTCGAAGATGAGGACACTGGCGAATTCCACTACACTCGGCTGGCGTGTAATTTATTAAATACTAAAACCTGTGAATGCGGTGATTACGCTAATCGCTTTAAAAAGGTGCCCGAGTGTTTACAGTTAACGCCCAGTAATTATTCTGAAATGCTGCCTTGGCTACCGGGTAGTTGTGCCTATAAACGTGTGGCCGAAGGCAAGTCTTTAGCCGATTGGCATCATTTAATAGCGGGTGATAAAACCAAAATGCATCGCTTAGGTTTATCGGTGAGTTGTAAAGTACGCCACGCCAAGGGGATTGCTGAAAATGATTATCAGGATCACCTTTTGCATTGGGTGGATTGTGAATGATCCTGTAGCGCGTTAAATATTGAGAGTGAAAAAATGACCCGTGAATTGGAAAATGCGATTGCCGAATTGCAATTACGCGTAAGTTTTCAAGATGATGCAATGCTGAAGTTAAGTGACCATATTGCCTTACAAGATAAGGAGTTAATCGAGACCAAGCGGCAAATTCTTTTTTTTCGTGAAAAATTACTCGAGCTTATCGAGCATGCCGAAAATGTTGGGCCGAGCGGTGCTAGCGAGCGCCCTCCGCATTATTAATTATTTATTTGGAAAATCTTGATGTTTACACAGGCAGAATATATCAACGGCTGGTTAGCGTATGGCTGCGCAGTGATTGTATGTTATTGGTGTTGGTGGTACATGCTTAGCAAACTACCAATTAAGCCTTTTCGGCCTATTTTATTGGGTGCTATGGCGGGCTTATTGTTAATGCCTTGGACTGCTGACCCTCAATTATCTTATCTGGCGCCAGCGTGGTTAATTGCGGGTAGTGATGGTTTTTTTGAAGGGCCTGCTCAGTTTTGGCGCGCGGGCGCGCCCTTATTGGTTGCGCTGGTTGCCTCTATGATGTTGGCGCTTATTATTCAAATCATATGGGTCTTTATCAGGCCCGCGCCGATTGAAAATCCAACACCTACACCCGCGCGAAAAACAAACACGCAGTACGTAAAAAGAGAGCCTACGCTCAAACGACATGCGCCCTAACTAGCACTTTTCTGCTCGCGCTCAACTCGGCGACACTTTTTGGGTGTCACCTATCTCTTGCCCTCTCAAACATTAAAATAACCGTTTAACTGCTATAACTAATAAGCCTGTTGGTGGATTACATCAGTAACCCTCGGCAACTTATTAATGAAGAGGAGTTTTGGCGTGCGGTTTTTTTCAGTAGCTTTTTATTTTTTACTCGATGCTCTGCTTATTGTTACTGCGTTAATGCCTTGCTCTCGCGCTTATGCTGCAGAAGCCGCCGATGTGCGTTTGGTTATTGATGTGTCGGGTAGCATGAAACGCAATGACCCTCAAAATCTTCGCCAACCCGCAGTTAACCTGCTCATGGATTTATTGCCCGAGGGCAGTCGCGCCGGTGTTTGGACGTTTGGCCGTGATGTGAATATGTTGGTACCGTTTGCTGATGTGAATGACGCTTGGCGCGATAACGCTCGTCAAAAAGCGGCGGATATTAATTCGGTAGGGCTTTATACCAATATTGGTGGCGCGCTCGAAAAAGCGACCGCCGTGGCCGCTAAAGCTAATCAGAAGTCACACATTATTTTATTGACCGATGGCATGGTGGACATTGATAAAAACCCCGAGGTTAACCAAAAAGAATGGCGCCGTATCGTCGATAAAGTACTGCCAAAACTAAAGCAGCAAGGCTTTGTTGTGCATACCGTAGCCTTATCGGATAACGCCGACACCCATTTAATGCGTGAGTTATCCTTGGCAACAGGAGGCCAGGCGGCAGTCGCTAAAATGGCGGAAGAATTAATGCCAGCTTTTTTAGCGGCCTTTGATGCTGCGGCACCAGCGCAGCAAGTGCCGTTATCGGGTAATCGTTTTTTGGTCGATTCGTCGGTAGAAGAATTTACCGCGCTGATGTTTCGCGATAATGCCGCCGACATTTTGGCGCTTGTTGGTCCTGATGAGTCGATGTTAAAGGCGGGACAAAAACAGGCCGATGTTGCATGGCATCACACCGAGAATTTTGATCTTGTCACCATCACGCGGCCGCTCGAAGGTGAGTGGCAGGTTGAGGGCGAGCTGGCAAAAGGCAGCCGAATTACGGTTGTCAGCGATTTAAGCCTCCGGGTTAAACCTTTGCCCATGAATGCCGCTATTGATAGTTTGCTCAATTTGCAATTAGCGCTGCAGGAGGCCGATACCCTAGTCACCCGCAAAGATTTTTTACAACTATTAAGCATAACTGCCACTAGCACGCCAAAAGACGGTAAGCCCAGCTGGCAAAAGACTTTTGATACAAGCACACCACCTGCGAATGGCGTATTTACTGCACAAATTGATGGCTTTAAAAAATCGGGCGAATACCAAATACAGGTTGTTGTCGATGGTAAAACCTTTAAACGACGATTCGCTCATACCGTCGCCATTACTGTTCCCTTTGAGTTGCGTGTGTCAAAACGCCAAAACGCCAATAGTCAGCTGGAATATCTGCTCTCGGTACATAAGAACACGCCACAAATCAGTACTAAAAACACTCAAATGGCGGTAACGGTGATTGGGCCTGATCGACGCCAATTAGTGCAGCCGTTGCTACTTGGCGCCCAAGATGAATGGCAGTATGTTTTACAGCCTACCTTAGAGGGTCAATACCGTTTGCAGGTAAAAATTACAGGTATTGATGATGCTGGACGCTCGTTTGAGTATGTTTTAGATGAAGCCTCGGTTACTTACGCGCCGGGAGCTGATTTTGAAAGTTTATTGGCTGTAACCGCATCATCAAGTGCCTCTAGTGAGGCCTTGGAAATAATAGAACCTGTCGAGCTAGAGCCTGCTGCTGTGCTCGAGCCACTCATTGAAAACGTGCCAGTGCCCACGGAAGCTAAATCTGCTCTTCCGTCTTGGATGCTGTATGCCGCTTTAGCGGTAGGTAATTTAGTGTTAATGATTGGCGGGATTTTGATATTTAAAAGAATGTTAGGGGGCGATAAGAGTGCTGTAGTTGAGACGACAGAAAACGAAAGAGCATCAGCTCCGCAGCCTTTTGAGGCAGTCGATGTGGCCGAGGAGGAGTTAGATCAGACAGTCATGGAGATGGAAGATTTGGAAGACGAAATTCCGCCGATGGAGGACTTGGAGCCTGATATTGATTTTGACGAAGATGATGAGCCTGAGCTCCGCGCACCGTCATTAGCTCCGCAAACACGGGACACTATTGACGAAAATTTTGATTTTGACCTTTCGTCCATCAACACTAAAAGCGCTGCTTTCTCTATTGACGCTGATAAGGAGACGGAATCTCAGCCGCTCAGTAACAAACAAGAGGATGATGAATCGAAAGCACAAGCTTTGGATGCTACAGAAGATGAGCTGGATGACGCTATATCCAACCTCATTGATGAGCTTGATGACAGTGAGGATGGCGCACCCGCAAAAAATAATGCAGGCAAGGTTGGCGAGATTAATTTAGATGATTTTGATTTTGGTGATGACGACGAATTTAAATAGCTAAGGGTCTGTTTTTTTTATGCGTAAGTGTTAGCCGCGCGCTTTGGGTTGCCCTCTGCCTAGTCGCTACCCATCTATTTAATTCCTTTTGTAACTATTCAGCACCGAGCCAAAATGCAAGTCGCGCGGTTATTTTCTGGGCCGCCATCCATGGGCGCTATACAAGCGCTCTGGACTTTGTGCTCCTGCAAAGTCTAACCCCCCACGAATCCATGCTGGATCCGGCGCTTAAATGCCCCGAAAACAACCACCCAACTGCATTTTCTGTGTGAAATTGACGGAATGCTGAATGGTTACTTCCTTTTTTTCTTCTCTGTTGTCTTTAAAATGAGGCCTATTTTTTTATATGCGCTCATCGTATTGGCTTGTGGATACGTATACTGCGCAGTCATTAAAATTTATGAAGGCAAGTCAGCGATGTTAGATGAAGCAAAAAAAGTGCGCGAGGCTCTTGTCTCCAGAGGTTTGGAGACACCACTTAAGGAAACATCTTTGAGTGCAGATGAAAAGCGTAAGCGGCTTACGGTACTGTTTACGCAAGCGATGGAGACCTTGGGCTTGGATCTTAGCGATGACAGCCTTTGCGCGACGCCTGATCGTATTGCCAAAATGTATGTGCATGAGATTTTTAGTGGCTTGGACTACGCTAACTTCCCCAAAATCACCGTCATCGAAAACAAAATGCGCACCGACGAAATGATCATGGTGCGCGATATTGGCCTCACTAGCACCTGCGAACACCACTTTGTCACCATCGATGGCTTGGCTCGTATTGCTTATTTACCCGCGAATAAAATTATTGGTTTATCTAAAATTAACCGTTTGGTTCGTTTTTTTGCGCAGCGGCCGCAGGTGCAAGAACGGCTGACTCAACAGTTGTTGGTAGCTTTGCAGACTTTGCTGGACACTGAAAATGTGGCCGTGAGCATTAACGCGGTGCACTACTGTGTTAAAGCGCGGGGGGTAATGGATGCTAGCTCAAGCACCACAACCACTGCGCTTGGCGGTACTTTTAAAAGCAGCGCAACTACCCGCGCTGAATTTTTAGCCTCTTAATGTATTTTTTGCTGATTTTTAGGCTTTTACTATGAATATTCCCGCCATTATCCGTATAAAAAATCTTCGCTTACGAACCTATATCGGCATTAAGTCCGAAGAAATTAATAATCGACAGGATGTGATTATTAATGCTGTCATCCATTGCCAAGTGCAGGCCGCAGTAGAAAGTAACCTTATCGACAACGCTCTTAATTACAGAACAATTTGCAAGGCCATTATCGCGTTGATTGAGGATCAGCGCTTTGCATTGCTCGAGCGTATGACCTTTGAAATATTAGATATAGTGATGTCTCACCCCGATGTGCTTAAGGCTGAAGTTGAGGTGGATAAGGTCGGCGCGTTACGTTATGCCGATTCTGTTTCTATTGCGTTAGCTGGTTTACGCAAAAATGCAGGTGAGGCTTGGGCGGCTGGAAACTAGCTTTTTCTGCGGCGCTCATTGCGCCGCCGCCCTATGTTTTTGTCTTGTTCGCTACTGCTACCGCGCAAGTATTTCTACTGCAGTGCAAATACTATAGGCATGGTGAAAACAAACGTTTCCCCCGCTATAACATCTGGCATCTCTGGGTAGGGTGCTGCTTTTTGGATGGCTCTTATGGCTTCTTTGTTGAGTAGTTTGTACTGACTCTCTTCGGTGATTTGAGTATCTAGCACTTCGCCTTTTCGGCTGATGGTGACAGTGACACGAATAGAGTCTTCCTCACCACGGCGCAATGATGTTTTGGGGTACTTTATGTAGCTGCTGGTCCAGCGTGTAAGTTTAGAAACATAAAGCTGACGAGTGAGTAAGTCGGCGGCGGTATAAGAAAAATTGTCTTCCTCTTCTTCAAAAACAGCATCACTAATAAGTTGTGAGGTTGGTGTGCTCGATACGCTGACCTCTTCTGCGGCTTTGCTCGATACTTGACTGCTTGACTGCGCGGCTAGCTCTGTGGCAACCGAACTGCTGGCTTGGCTACTTGCTACTTCAGAGCTTGTGGATGATGCCGCTTGTATGGCGGCAAATTGATTGTCAACAGTGGCTTTAATTTGAGTGACGCGCTCTTGCGTTGTGCGGATATTTTCAAAGCGCGAAAGTAACCCAGGTTCTATGCTGCCCGCTTTGAGTATGCCAACCTTAAGGTTGGCCGACATGGGTACGGGGCCAATCCACGTTCTTAACAGCAAATCAAAAAAAGCGGTGTTGTTGATGGTGCCTAAAAGTACGCCATTGAGGGACACTTCAACACCTCGACGAAATGTTCTTTCAATTGTTAGCGTGTCATTTTTGATCATTTTAATTTTAAGCATATTGCTAAAATCGGCGAGATTTTGCGCTTGGGCTTTAATTTCGTCGGTACTGCCATTAATTGCAGTGCCTTCAATCCAAAGGCGGTTGAAGCGTCGCGATAATATCTTGTCAGTTAGAATTTTGATTTCCATGCGCTTGCGTTGCTCGCTGAGCAGCACAACTTTATTTTCTGAGCTTAAATTCTCTAAGTACAGCCCTGCGATAAACTGCTCTTCGCCGAGCTCTTCGTGCACGGCTAAACCGTTTAAATCAAGGGCCGCATGTGATGTGATTGCTTGGCACAGTAGAATCAGGCCGACAACGCAATGGGTGACATTCCGGATGCCTAAAAAATACATATAACTCTCTTTAATTATTAGTTTTTATTGTGTGTTTTATATGAGTGTAGTAGTTGCGCTCTTTAACGTTACATCGCGCTTAACACAGTATTGTCATAAACCGCTTTGCCAAGCAAGTTCTGTGACTTCGCGTTTCTGTTTTTGTGCTATTAGTAAAATATAGACGTTGTCAAAGCGATTTTGACGTTTTTTGCTGTAGGTGAATAGTGCTGTGTTCACGACTTTAAAGGATTGTGGGGTGAGGTTTATGTTGAGTCGATATACGCTGGTATTTTTTATGTTCTATGCGGGATTGTTGCGTGCTGGCGATATAAGTGCTGATGAGCGGGTGAGCCAAAGTAATGTTCTTACGTCCTTCGCCAAAAAGCCATTAGACGAAACTCGGCTATGGCTGCCCGCAAGCTACAACAAATATTCATTGGCTTTATTAAAAGCCGCCACTAGCGCTTTAGCTCGACCGCGCTGTTTGGAGGTGAAGCGCGGTACATTGGATTTATCTCAGTCTACGCCTGAACGTGCAATTTTTCGGTTTTTGTGCTTGCAGGTGGATGGTCAAACCTACGCCGAGGTTATCGATGGTAATAGCTTTACTTCTTTGGTATTTGAGCCGACTAAAACCCCGGCGTGTTATGAGCGCTTATTGACGAAGATTCAATCGATGCACGACCTTGTTTGGTTGGTGGAGTCTGGCTCTATAGTAGGCGACCAAATTGCGCGCTGGGATTTTGATGCGAAGACACCTGGCGGCGACCCTTTAAATTTTAAGGCTGTGTGTAGTCTGGATAAAAACGGTGATGCTGTGGTCAAGTTGTCGCCCCGTTTCTTGGTGCATCCGAGTGATGCTAATGACTAATTCCTGTCACGTTTTTACCTAATCAAAATTACCCACAAGGATTAACTTGCTGTAGAATGCCAGCCCGACGGGAGAGCTGCGCCTATTGTGCAGGTTATTGTTGGCCTTGCCGTGTGCGATTGATATAAATAAACCTCATTAAACAGGCGTCAGCAGAAGTGTTGATGCTAACAATAAAATTCAGCTAATAAGCTGACCTAGGCTTCTGTGGAGACGGTATTGTGAGTCGTAGAAAGCGTAATCGCCAAGAAGAAACTGATAAGGCTGAAATTGACTTAACGCCCATGTTGGACGTTGTTTTCATTATGTTGATTTTCTTTATCGTAACGGCCTCGTTTGTTAAAGAGCAAACTATTAATGTTAACGTACCTGATCCAGATCAGGTAGACGCACCGCCAAATCCTGATAGTCCACCGAGTATTTTGGTGGTTGTCGATGCTCAGGATTCAATTTCGATTGATGGTCGTCGTGTAGATTTACGTGCTGTGCGTTCAAATATTGCACAAAAGAAAGCAGAAAATCCAGAGTCAAGCGTTGTGGTTCGTGCGCATGAGTTGTCGAGCACGGCAACCTATGTTGGTATCGCGGATGCAGCTTATGCAGCAAATGTTACGGGCGTTTCTTTGGTGCCCTATAGCGATAAGAAAAAACGCTAAGCTCCTTGTTTAGCGTTTTTAAAAAGCCCGCCTTTAGTTGTCAAGGCGGGCTTTTTTGTGGGTGCTGATATATCGTTGCCCGCTACTTTAAAGGGTTGGGTTTGCTTGACTTGACTTTTTCTGGCGTGCTGGGATGTAGAATTTTTTTGAGATTGGGCTGACTCTCGTAATCGGTGAGCTCTACCTGGTAATGGTTGCCGTCGTCTTCTGTGCGTTCAATTTTCCCAATTGTGTAATCGAGCGAAGGAATGAGCCAAATCAGTGTTTCACTTTCTTTTTCTTGTGCGCGCGTAAAAATAACTACGGGATAGCGGGTCTTGTTGAGTATTAGTTCGGAAGTGCCAACCTGCTTGAATTGATAGGTCTTGGTTTGCCCGCGCCTTATAAATGTGTAGTGGTAAAACGGTTGTTTGGCATCGCGCGCTAAATCTAGTTGCAGTTGGAGTTGGTATAGTGTCGGGTCTAGCATCCGTAAATAGATTTCTTGCTGACCTTCTATTTTTTTGCCTTTGCTGTAAATGGCAAGTTGCTTGTTCCAATCAAAACTCAAGGCCTCCTTTTTGCTGGCACCGAATATCTTGCGCTCGTAGATATAATGTGAGGGCTTAAGCGTTATGCCCTGCTGCGTAAAATCGCTTGTTTCGTGTATGCGCGCCATAAAGCTGGTTGCTTTTGAGCTAAGCTGATACCCCTCGTTTGTTGCGCTAAGAGAGCGCACCATGGTGATGTTGATATTCGAGTAGGTGCCTTTGTAGGTGGCCTTAAACAAGGTTTCTGCCCAGCTGGTGGGCGCTATTATTGCTATGAGTAATAGGCTATTACGGATAAGTCGGGTCACTGAATATCCTTGCCTTGAAGGGCTTTGGTGGCTAAGTGTAAGGGCTTATCTTATCTTGAGAACGCTTAAACCTAGAAACCGCCGTTGAATCACCAAAGTCTGCGCAATCCCTTGACGCGCCTAGCAAAGGTTAAAAATTTGAACAACCAATAAGGTTGCCCGGCATTTTTAACATTCACTATTCACATCAAGGGCTTACACATCTTTTTGGCGCTCAACTGAGGTTTCTAGGTTAAATGGAGATGAGTGCTGTGCATTCAAAAGCTTCGACAGCTGCAATTTATAGCAGTTGCCGAGACGCAGCCATAATAGTGCGTACGCATATGGCAAGCGTGCTAGAGGTTCCTGAAGTCAATTGCTCGCGCAGTTTACTAATGAGCAGGTCAGTGCCTGCGTGCGGCGCTTGATGATCGAAATCTCCGCTGTTTAAGTCGCTATTTAAAAGCAAAAAGGTGCGATGAGTCAGCACGGCTTCTTCTAGCGCTTCGCTCCTTATTTGGGTTTGGTAGCTGAGATAATCGGTGCTTCCTAGCCATAACAAAGTATTGAGTGCTGCGTCGTGACGCTTACTATGCAGGCCAAAGTCGTCGGGCGTATCGGGGCCGGAAATATCTTCGACATAGAGCGTTATTTTGCGAGGAAAGGCGTTGTAGAGCAGGATGAGCGCCTTGGCGGTATCGCGGTAAAAGTCATCAATATGCAGGTCAGGCATAATTCTTGGCCCTTGGTGTAAGCTGCGATAAAGGCTGGCGTGGCATTTATCGCTGCATGGATTTAGCGGAATTTATAGGATTGTAGAAATTCCCCAAATGCATTAATAGCGCTGGTGATTTGTTCCTTTACGGGAAGAAATACCACGCGTAAGTGATCGGGTTCTTTCCAGTTAAAGGCGGTGCCTTGTACAAGTAGTACCTTTTTCTCTAATAAAAAGTCCAAAATCATTTGTTGATCATCAATAATCGGGTAGAGGTTCAAATCAATTTTAGGGAAAAGATAGATGGCCCCTTTGGGTTTTACGCAGCTCACGCCTGGAATTTGCTGAAGTGCGTCCATAGCGGCGTTGCGTTGCTCCAGTAGGCGCCCACCAGGCATGATGAGCTCATTAATGCTCTGGTAGCCGCCAAGCGCGGTTTGCACGGCAAACATGGCTGGCACATTTGCGCACAGGCGCATCGACGATAGCATTTCCAGTCCTTTTATATACTCTTTGGCGCGATGTTTGGCGCCGCTCACAATCAGCCAGCCCGAGCGGAAACCTGCTAAGCGATAAGATTTTGACAGACCATTAAAACTAATGCACAAAACGTCGGTGGCTAAACGTCCCATGGGTACAAATTCAGCGTCATCGTAAAGAATTTTGCTATAGATCTCGTCGGCAAAAATAACCAGATTGTGTTCGCGCGCTACAGCCACAATACTTTCGAGCATTTCTTGGCTGTAAACCGCGCCAGTCGGGTTGTTAGGGTTGATGACGACAATTGCGCGCGTGCGCGAGGTCACTTTACTCTTGATATCCTCAATGTCTGGCATCCAGTCTGATTGCTCATCGCATACGTAATGAACGGCTTTGCCGCCAGCGAGATTGACGGCGGCGGTCCAGAGTGGGTAATCGGGAGAGGGTACGAGTACTTCGTCGCCATCATTAAGTAATGCTTGGTTGGCCATTACTATGAGCTCGCTCGCGCCGTTACCTAAAAAAATGTCATCAATCGTCACGTTGGGTACGCGCAGTTTTTGGCACTCTTGCATAATGGCTTTGCGGGCGGAAAATAAGCCTTTTGAAGCGGTATAACCTTGGGCGCCACGAATATTGTGAATGACGTCGGCAATGATCTCGTCGGGCGCGTCAAATCCAAAAGGGGCTGGGTTGCCGATATTAAGTTTAAGAATGCGGTGGCCTTCATCTTCAAGACGAGTAGCGTGATCGAGGACGGGCCCACGAATGTCGTAGCAGACACCGTCGAGTTTGCGTGATTTGTTGATTCGTTGCATGGTTACCGTAACCTTAGGATGCTTACAGATGATTAACGTGAGAGTAGGGTAAGGTTGTGTGCAGCTTGGGCTTTTCTAAAACGGCCAAACCCAGCTTTTAAAGCTTAACAACTCCCATTTTCAACCCCAAAAAGAGATGCAGGATTATGTCAGATAGCCACTCAAAAAACGATGATCTGCAAGCTGGTGGCGCACAAATAAGCTGCGACGAGTATTGGCGGGATAAGCTCTCGCCAGCGGAGTTTACTATTTGCCGCGACAAGGGTACGGAGCGCGCTTTTACTGGCCAATATAATGATTTTAAAGGCGAAGGTGTATTCGTGTGCAAGTGCTGTGCAGAGCCCTTATTTGATGCGGCTAATAAATATGATTCGGGTTCTGGCTGGCCAAGCTTTTATGCAACCGCCAACCCCGGTTGTGTGCAAGAGTATTTTGACGAGGCCCACGGCATGCGCCGTACAGAGATTGTTTGTCGTCGCTGTCAGAGTCATTTAGGGCATGTGTTTACCGATGGTCCCCAGCCTACTAGGTTGCGCTATTGCGTTAACTCGGCATCACTCGTTTTGAGTGAGTCGGCAACGAGTAAACCAGCAAAATAAGGTGCCGCGAGACGATTTGTTTTAATGCGCTCCTGCGTACCGCTCCTATGCACAAGGTTGATGAGCAATTACCCCGTCGCCCCTTATCGGCTGCGGCCTTAAGTTGGTCTTAAAAGGTGAGTATTAATCATAAAGCTGTTTCTTTTTCCAGTCGGGCGACGAGTGTTCAAAGCTATCCCATTCGCTTTCGAGTTTACTTTGAGTATCCGTATCCAGTGATGGCGCTGCCGTATTTTCGCCTTCGGTTTGCTCAGCAATTTTTGTACTGAGTTCCGCGCATTGATGCTGAAGTTCGATAATACGTTGGTCAAAATTGCCAAGTTTACGTTCGCGCTGCATAAGGTTTAAAGCAAGATTGAAGCTGTGCAGGGCAAGTCTTGGCTTATCTCTTTCAAATGCTTGTTTGCCTGCGATAGCGTATGAATCTACTGTGATGCTAACCACAAGTTCGCGGATACTGGCGCGATGTGCATCGGCGCTTTCGCGCTGAATGAGGTTTTTTTCTTCGAGCTGAAAGATGTACTTATGCAGCTCTTCAAGGCAGGCCTTGACCTCGCTGATTTGTTGGTGGTTCTCTAGGTGGATATTGCTGCGTCGAGTGGCTTGGCGCCGTGTTTCTGACATTTGCAAACTCAGTGCTTGAATCTCGCCTCTATGTCCAATGTTGGCGGGCTCAAGTTCGGTGAGTTGGCTGTAGATTTCGAGTAAGCTTTTTTGGATGAGTAGCGTGAGCTCGGGCGGTAAAAAACCTTGAGGAAAACCACTTAGCATAAACTTGAAACTGCGTGTTTTACTGGTCAGTGAGTTGATAATGCGCTCTTGTTGCTCTCGTTTGTGCGTGAGTGTTTGCGATATAAACGCATAGGACACCAGTGAGGCGAGAGCGATGATGATGACGGCAATAACAATGACGGATGACATGGCGGTTTCTGCAAAGAGTTTTAGTAAGGGTAGTTGAAGCCTTCGGCCTTGCAACACTAACACCTGACGCGCGGCGGGTAGATGGGAGTGCTGGGTTTTTAGCTTTGGGTTTTGGAATTCTTAGAGGGTATTTAAAAACTTTTTAAAATATTGTTGACAGTGTGGGGTGCCATCCATAGAATGCGCACCACTTCGACGGTAACGATGAATAGCGAAAGCCAAAAATCGTTGTTGAAGTGATGCTAAGCAGTTGAATTATAAAAGATTATTTTTTGTAATCGGTGTCTAGTGAGTTAATGTGTCGTCCTTAGTCCCCATCGTCTAGAGGCCTAGGACATCGCCCTTTCACGGCGAGAACAGGGGTTCGAATCCCCTTGGGGACGCCACATTATGCGGGAATAGCTCAGTGGTAGAGCACAACCTTGCCAAGGTTGGGGTCGCGAGTTCGAGCCTCGTTTCCCGCTCCAATTAAAAAAGCCGATAGTTAGTTCTATCGGCTTTTTTTACGTCTATTGTTTTTACCTTTATTGCTTTTACTTCATTATTACAGCGACCCGTTCTGCCGGGGCGTAATTTTTTGATTTTCGCAATGAGTGATTTTTGAGCTTGTGGCCATTAAAGAATGCCCTATTTTAATAGGGCATTCTTATTTTTGCTGGGGTGTGTTTTATTGTTTTGGGTTGGCGATGACAACGCTGTGAATGACGTGATCGTATTCAAAGTAAACGTAAAACTCGGTATAGGTCCAAGTAGTTATGGGCGGCTTGCCCACGGCGGCGCTTTTTTCTAGCGGCTCACCGTATTTACTTTCGACTTGCGCTTGGCTCATGCCTTTGGCAGGGCGCTCGACATTCCAAAAGTCGCCTTGCTGTCCAAGCGGAATGGTTATTGTATCGCTGGTGGCGGAGGCGCTATATAGGCCTGTATTGATACCAATGGCCGCAAGAAGATAAAAACTTTTAAGGGTGAGACTCATGGTGGCTCCTTAATATTTTAAGCTTAAGGCCCAGAAGTTGATTGCTGTTGGGCCTTAATAAGGGTTTGCGCAATTAATTGCTGTTGACGGGTGTCTAGCCGAAAAAACTTGGCTGCAACGTTATAACTATTTTCGCGGCTTTCGCAACGTATTATTTGTGCAAACGTAATAATCGGAACAAAGCGAGGTAGAAAAATAATGCGCATTTGCACAAAGCTACCTTTGTAAAGCATGCGTGGATTTTTAAAGGCAATGCCGTCTTCGCAAAGGCTAATACGTGTTTTGGGCAGATGTTGGTAATGACTGAAGACTGTATGTCTCGCAATTAGGTCGACTTTAGTGTTAAGCAAGTTTAAGTAGGTGTAGTTTTCTGGTGAAAGCTTGCTGGCAGCTTGTTGCGTTTTGTGGTCTATAGCTGCTAGGGCTTCGAGTATTTCCCATGTCGGGCCATCGCCATAATCGTTGGGGTCGCTTTTATGTGCGGTTTCGCTATCGACGGGTTGCACGTCAAAAATCACATCATCGTCGACGCGAAAAAATTCTCGACGATCGCTAGGGGTGGTCGACATATAAGGTTGGCCTGTGAATATTTAAGTAGGTAGTTTTTTGTTGTTGTCTGGATTCGTTTGAGCATAGGCCGTGCACGACAACCTTGCCTTTATCAAGCGACGAGTGAATTTTTTAACGGCGCTTGTGGCGTTTGGGTTAATTGGGTCTAATGCGTGCATGAAAAATACACTGCCCTTAACTATTGGTCTTCGATACTTACGCGCTAAACGCAGCAATGCGTTTATTTCGTTTGTGAGTCTATTTGCGTTTATCGGAATGGCGCTGGGAGTTTTTGCCCTAATTGTGGTGCTTTCGGTGATGAACGGTTTTGATCGCGAACTCAAAGACCGCATCTTGCGCACGGTGCCGCATGGTTTTATCGAGCCTGCGGGCGGTGTTAGCGACGCGCCAGCGCTTATTACCACTTTAATGAATAATCCCGAGCTGCAAGGCGTGCCGGGTATTCGTGGTTTAGCGCCTTATGTAATGACTAAAGGCTTGCTCACTTATGCTGGCGAGGCGCGCGGCGCCGAAGTGTTGGGCATTGACCCTAAGCTCGAGCCCGATGTGTCTGACATCCACCGCTTTATTACGATTGGTGCCTACGATAGTTTGCAAGCTGGTCAATACAATCTTTTAATCGGCAATTTACTGGCGCGTTATTTGGGCGTTTATATTGGCGATAAAACTTCAACCTTAAATCCCTGCCTTCTTTTGCCGCCGGTTGTGTTC
>JAXHOG010000077.1:0-16205 GCA_034519605.1 Marinagarivorans sp. | reverse complement strand
GTTACGATATTGTCATCGCTTCCGGTGTAAATTAAACCAAATTGAAATTTAGATTCTGGAAATTCGCAGGCCAAAGAGAAGTAACTGTGGCAACATCGCCTTTTTACCGCCTTGTGTCAAATCGTCCGAAATTGTTTCAAAATCTTGAGACCCTTATTCGAAAATGAACGGTGTTTTTATGAGAACCGAAATACAAAAGCATCTTGGATTTCGCGAGAAAGTTGTATTGGCGTTTGCCAATTAAAATGTTTTCGTTTTTCGCCCAAAACGTGCTTTGGGGTGCTGATAATCTGTTTTTTCTCCGGTGTTTTATTGATACGAAAATAATTACAAAATTGATATTTCCGGGTAAATGAAATTATGACCTCTCCCACTAATTTCGATTTGCATTCCATCACCGCCCATAATGGACTTCAGCGTATATTCTCCGTTCGATACACAACTTTAGAAATGTTCCAAAATTGCTCGAACCGACCCAAACGCCATTGTTTGCAAACCGCCATAAATATTGTATGGCTCTGCCATATCAACGTTTATAGCGTAAAATTGACCAACGGCAGGGGAGTTGCATTTTATCCAATTTTCGCCATCATCGTAAATATCAATGACAACGCTTATCACGTCATTTTATCGCAGCCAGGTTCTGGACCCATATCTTGGTTTACCGTGGGATTCAGGCGCGGCGGCAGCTTATGCTAGTTTGAGAACGGCCTGCGAAAATGAAGGCAAGCCACTTGGCGCCATGGATATGTTAATAGCCGCTCACTCTGTTGCCGCTGAAACCGTTTTAATTACTAACGACAAGGCATTCTATAACGTCCAACATCTTTTGAGCTTAGAAGATTGGACAAAGCCGATAGAACATTAATACAAAAAGCCACCACTGTGGGCATGGAAAAAATATAATCCAGAAAAAACTCAACAACCCCAGCTAAAGCTGGTGGGTTAGATTTACGGGCTGAAAGTCCGGATACGGGTCGAAGACCCGTTCTTAATCCTCCGCCCTAAAACTATCATCAACTTTATCGCATTATTGGTTTGAAGGCGGAGTTTTGGAAAAGCTAAAAAATATGGTGGGGAATAATGAACAATAAAAAAAGCGCCTTGGCGCTTTTTTTATTGCTAAAACAAAATACCGTAATTATTTAAGTGCAAAATAAGACCACAATCTAAAATTCAAGATCCAATAAAAACGTCCCGTTAAGAGATTCTAAATCGCCATCTTCATTTTTAAATTCGCCTTCAAACTCACCCTCCAAGCTTCCATCAGCATTCGCTTTAGAGACTTGAATACGACCATCTTCTATAGATTCCGGATTAAGAAATGCCAGCTGGCTCGAACTAAGCATCATGGAATTCTCCTTGGTTGAATCAAAAAATCCAACATGATATGTCCCGAACCCAAGGGCACCATTTAAATCAAAGGCCAGCTCGATAGGTTTTTCTTGGTAATTGGCCGCAATGCTAAGGCTGGATAGTTTAATGTCTTGATAACCCTGCGCGCGCCCTAAAATACGTCTCGCCTCAATACAGACATTACTGAGCTGTTCTAACGTATCGTGCGAATCAAAATTAATACTTAACCGCGCCAAATTATTGCGATGGCCAGCGGTTAAATATTGGTAGTGCGTGGCCCCCACCAATTGATCATCACAATATTGCTCGACCATAAAATCGTTGTTATCGCGATAATATTTTTGCGTAATGGTTGCATCCACACACTCATCTCTAAACAATAAATGTGCAGTGCTATTGACCAACTGAGTAAAAGGCAAAGCAAGCGCCGAACCGCATTGGCTGATAGTGTAATTACCGCTAGCATCTTGATCACTAAACATTAAAAAACGATCGGCTGCGTGGCGCGTGATAGGCGTGTTAACGCCTTCAAGATTAATATTATCGCGATTATATTCGGTCATTAACCACGTACCCTTCGGCTCCAAACCCGTTAAATCAATCGCATTAACGGAGGGTAATGGCTTGCGAAAAGCATTACCACCAACAAGATACATAGGGTTGTTATCTTTAATAAAAAGGGTAGTGAACTCGCTATTGCCACCCAATAATTGGCCACCATTCAAACCCAGCTTAACGGTAATGCTTATCGCAAGGTCGCCCTCGACTTGCGGCGCAATAAAACGAATGGTATCGCTATTTTGCCCCGTAAAATTAATGGCGCCGCCTGAAACAGCAGAAACCGTCCAATCATAAGTGACTGTTGCAGAGCTAGGGTTTTGAGTGTCTAAAGAAATAACAACCTGCTCACCTTCGTTGTAGTTTGTTTTTTGATTGCGCAGGCTGGTAATACTAATTTGCTTAAATCCTTCATTAGTATTTTGTGTTTTTTGTTGATCATCACCGCCACCACCACTGCCGCAACCAGCGAGTGACGCCAATAAATAGCTACCGAATAAAATACGTAAAAAATTCATTTGAATCTCCATTGATACAACTCCCATAAATTGAGCATTTTTTTGCGTCGCGAGTTTAAAGGAATACTACTCAGCTAGCCACCCCATAAGAGCTATAGGTTTAAATATCAGCGTTTATGCCTTCAAGAACAAAACCTTTTGACTCGCTCAATTTAAATCACAATGACAGGGATAGCCGCCAGGGTAATCCCACTTAAATCGATGATTTTAGAGGCACGATAGAAGAAGTTAACGACATGCAGTTATAATCGGCACCGAATTAACCACAAAAACGCCTAAAAATGCCGACTAAAGACCACCCCATCGACCTCGTTAAATACTTTTCAAGCATTGAAGATCCTCGTATTGATCGTCAAAAACTACACGCATTACCCGACATTCTTTTTATTGTATTTTGCGGGTCTATTTGCGGCATTGAAAGTTGGGAGGACTTTGTAGCATTTGCTCAATGCAAGTTAGAATTTTTGAAAAAACACATTCCATTAACTAACGGAATACCTTCAAAAAATACATTTCAACGTGTTATTTCACGCCTAAATCCCGAAGCTTTTAAAGCCTGCTTTTTAAAGTGGGTGGCGGATTTTGAAAGTAGTCTAGGTGATGTTATTGCTATCGATGGGAAAGTTATTCGCCGCAGTTTCGATAAAGCCAATCAGCAATCGGCTAAAAACCGGGACGGGGTCAGGCCTTACATTTGACATTTAAGATCAGCACCACAGAAACAACAAAGCAGGACAGGCGCTAATCAAAAGAAAAACCTAAAAACAAAATTGTTGGTTATCGTAGTTAATGTAGCCAAACGGTGCTTGGGTCGCAATTCACTTTCTGCGTAAAAGCCTATTTTTATTCACGATAAAAAAACAAAAAAACCCAGCCAAAGCTGGGTTTTTTTGTTTTAGATTAAGGCTGCGGATTCCAACCGGCGCCATTGTTGTATTTGGCAAAAATTAATGCGCGGTTGGCGTAGTATTTATTAAAGTCACTGCTATTTAATTTATAAGCGCCTTGGCGGCTATTTAAATTTAATACATTACCCGCTAAATCGGTGCTGCCATATTCGCGATAACCGTAGGTGGCAGTGCCCACGCTGGGGTTAATCACTTTGCCTTTACTGGATTCATCAAACCAACCTAGGCTCGCGATATGTTTATCCATTTTGCAATTAATAAAGGCAAAATTATCGTAGTTAGTGGCGCTGCTAGAAAAGCCTGAACGCGCTAAATAGGTTTTGCCATCGGGGATGCTATTGCCTGCTGGACCTTTAGCGCGCGTGAGCGAACTATTTAAAAAGATAAAACCGTTATCGCCCGTCGAGGCTACACGCGCTTGCAAAATATAACCGCCCGACGTACTCGAGCCGCCGCCATTAGAGTCACCTAAAGAACGAATTTCACTATTTTCAAACAGCGCCGCATTGGCATAACCCCAAATAAAGTCGACGTTGCCCGCCACCAACGAGTTATAAAACCAGCTGTAGCCTTTTAATAACAACGTGTCTTGCTCGCTAATAAAGGCGGCATTTTTGGCTACCAAACGGCTGCTGCTGTTGAAGTAAACTGTCTCGGCTTGGTGCCCAGTACTGCCAGACGAGCGTGTGTGAGTATTAAAAATCGTAAGATTTTCGATACTGACTAAATCGCCACCTTCAATTAAAAACAAACTACGGCCGCCGGCTGCAGCACTACCAGCGGCGCCACTTTTACCCGACCCTGGATTAAGGAAATCGGCGTTATCGGTTTTAATCGTCACGCTATCGCGGCCTTCGCCCACAATGCGTAGATTGCTTTTATTGCGCAAAAATAGCACTTCGTTATAGGTGCCTTTACGCACATTAATAACGCCATTGGCGCTGCCCGATACGTCTTTCATCATGTAATTAAGCGCGCCTTGCACCGATGAAAAATCGGCAGCGGCATCATCATCCACCGTTACAGTGGTCGCGCTCGGGCCAGTACTTTTGGTTTTAAATTGCCAGCTACTGCCGCTATTACCGTTATAGGTTTGGCCTGCAATTGCGCCTTTAAACACATTGTTGGCAATCACCACGTTGTAGGTTTTGCCGTAGGCCAATTTGTTGGTGTGCGGGGTAATCTCGATGGTTTTGCCTTGTTGCACGATCATTTTAGTATTGAGTACGCGCAGATTGCTGGCACCCGCCACGCCTAGCTCGTCTTTTTCAACCCCAATTTTAATGGTGTCCACAACACTGTTGTTGCTGGCATCCATAATTTGCACCGTGCCTGTGCCCGCCATGGTTGGCGTCGCATCAAAGCTCAAACGCAAACGCACATCGGGATTGATATTGTTGGCATTTATCGCGGGGTAAAAACCCACGCTGTTTTCGGCGGGTAGCTCGGTGCAAGCGGCAGCGCTAACACCGGCGCGGCCAATCACACTGATTGCATCAATATTGGCAAGGCCTGCGGCGTCATCGGCGACTAATTGCAGGCTATTTTTACCTGCCATAAGGCTGATAGAAACATCCAAGGTTTGCCAATCGGTCCAAAGGGCGGCGGTTAAAAAAGTCGTCGTGGCGGCGCGTACATTGTTCACATTCACTGTGGCCGCACGCGTTGCAGTGCCACCGTTGCTATAGCGCAAGCGCAAGGTGTAATTGCCAGCGGTTTGAGCATTAATGCTCCAATTAATATCGGCGCCTGCAGCATTGGCCGAATCGGTATAACCCGCGCCACCAAAGCCTGTGTGGTCGGTGCTTATCATGCCGTCGTACTGGCAAAAGCCGGCTTGGTTTTCTTCAACCGTAAAAGTCGATAACACCGGCACCATACTGGAACTGCTAATAGCAAGGCTCGAACTGCTTATGGCCACGCTTGAACGACTAAAAGCCACGCTAGAACTGCTAGGCGCAAGGCTAGAACTGCTGGACGCAAGGCTAGAAGTGATAGCGGCCACACTTGAAACTGCCGCGACACGGCTAGAAGACGTATCAATCGGTTGACTCACACAGCCAACCAGCGCCGAGGCCAGCATTACAGAGGAGATTATTTTATTGAGGGTCATAGTTATACCTTGCGACAAAAGTATTAAGGAGCGCCCGAATAACGAGGCGCTTATGCTTGCGAATTTTCGCGATAGTATAGATTGGTCAGCCATGCGGTAATACACGTAACATCACAGATTACACGCATGATTTATACGCCATCGCCGCACCCAAAACGCTGTACGCTCGACCTTAGCGCATGAGCTATATTTCCAGCAGCCCCGATACTTGCCGACATGATCAAGGGCATGCAGATTGAATGCTGCCCTCCCAATCAAACACAATTTTTAACCTGCTTAGAAGACGCCAATTTACTGGTTATACCGCACACCAACTAATACACGACCAGCCTCAACCTTGCCAACCCCTAAGCATTGCCGTTAAATACCGTCTCCAGTCACTCACGAGCACTGCGCGCACAATGATTATCAAACTGCTGTTTGGCTTTATTGTATTAATTGCCATTTTTAGTTTTATGCACAAATACAAAAAAGCGCTGCCTGCACAACGTAAACAGTGGTTAATTACCATCGCACTCAGCGTTGTCGTAATCGCCGTTATTGCAGGTGCACTTACCGGTCGTGTGCCTTTGATGGCAGGTTTAGCCGCCATTGCGGCAACAGTATTTAGATACGGTTGGCGTTTTGGTTTGCCCGCGTACCGTTTATGGCTGGCTAAAAGTGGCGGTAATGCCACCTTTAAAAGTCACTACTTGCTGATTAGCGTCAACATCAATAACGGGCAAATGCAGGGCGATATTATTAAAGGTGAATTTGCAGGGCAGACACTCGCGCAGCTCGACCCCGAGCAACTGCAAAAACTGCAAAGCTTTTTTAATCAGCAGGATAAAAAATCTTATTACCTACTGAATGCCTATTTGCGTAGCCGAGGCTTTGCGCACTTTACTGACACGCCACACAATAATAGTAATAACGACGAAGCCATGACTAACGCGCCATCAACAAGCGAGCTTAGCCTGGCCGAAGCCTTAGAAATTTTAGGTTTTACCGCTACACAAACTAACGCCCTACCCAATAAAGACGAAATTACCAAAGCCCATCGCCGTCTTATCGCCAAATTACATCCCGATAAAGGTGGCAGCGACTACTTGGCTGCGCGGGTAAATTTAGCGCGCGAGGTTTTGTTAAAACACTCGGTCAACACATAACAAAACCTTAATTAAATATCCTTGCACAAATAGAGTCATTATCGTCTTCCCCTCGAAGAACCTGCCCTCAACTTGATTAGGGCAAGCGCGCTTATCTTAAACAACAACCATTCACCCCTCTTATCTCATCGCCTGCAAAAGCCAGTGCCTGTAACGGCCATTTTTTTAGCTCACTGCATAGCGCAAAACTAAAACACACGACGTTCATCCTGCCATCGATGCCTTTGCCATTGAGCAGGGCGATGCGCCTATTCATCGTAAGAAGGTTTGGCCTCGCTATTTTTATAGCTAAATTTACAGATAAGAACATTCGCCACTGAAATCACTTAATAAAAAACCGCTAATCACTTAATAAGCGCACTAGATACTTGATAAACGAGCACTAGGCATTTGATAAAGAAAAATAGGCATTAGTACGCAGATAAACCAGACCATTTAAAAGGCGCAGCTAAGCGGCCGCAGGCAAGATTAAAAACACATAGAGCTTGGGATATAGATATGAACGTAAGCACGGTAATAACCCCCTCCCACTCGCAGCGCACACGGGGTAAAACGCATCAAGGTTTTACCTTGATCGAATTAATGGTCGTCGTCGCCGTGATCGCCATTCTGGCCGCCATTGCTGTGCCTTCCTATCAGCAATACATTATTAAAAGCGAAATTCGCACTGCGCAGTCGGATCTTTTATCGCTAAGCCTGAATTTTGAAAACCGTTATCAACGGACGTTGGCGTATCCTGCAGCAGCACTTGCAAACTTAACCGCCATTCGAACCGCTTTTTCCTCATGGTCGCCTGCCGCTGCAAACTTTACCTACTCCACCACCGCCGTTGATGGAACAGATGCGACAATTCTTTACACCTTAACGGCTACAGGCTCGGGGCGTCAGTCGGGTTGCAGCATCACACTCAACAATAAAAATACGCGCACCACTAGCGGCTGCAAATACACAACCGGTAGTAGCTGGCTATGAAACGACTAACCCTAAAGCAACGGCTAATCAATAAACTGCGCATTAATCAACAAGGCGTAACACTTGTCGAGCTGATGATTGTGGTGCTACTGATTGGTATTTTAGCCGTTGCAGTTTCCCCCTTAAGCTACAGCTGGATAGACAGTGCGCGAATTACAGAAACCATGGGGATTGTGGAGCAGGCTACAGGGCAAGCGCGTGCAGTAGCACTTCGCAATCCCACCGCCCGTAGCAGTAACCAGCCAGCCAGCATGATATGCAATAGCAACAACACCCTGACTATTGTGACCCCCACTACCGCAACACCCACGCTCAGCTGCACCACTCCGCCGTCAACGCTATGGAGCAGTAAACTCCCCACAAACACCACACTTAAAACCGGTGCCAATACGTGGGCCTGTGCTTGTTTTACCAATAAAGGATTAATAACCCAAGCGACCGCCTGCTCTGCTTGCAGTGCGTCACTGGAACTGACTATTCACTCGGGAAATGACCATGAAACACTTACCCTTAACTAAGGCCTGCCCCACAACAAAAAAACAAGACGGCGGGATGTTGATAGAGTCGCTTATTGGTGTGTTAATTATGGCCATTCTTGGCGGCGGCATAATGCACGTTACCTCACGCATGCTAAACACTCAGCATGATACGGCCGTTGCCAATGTTGTAGTCAACGAATTGCGCCCCTTGATTATGTCGCGCAACGTCTGTGTAGCCACTACAGGCTCAGCAAGCTCAGGATCTGGCTCAAGCGAAAGCACCACTTACACCGCTGCCAATAAAACGATTAACGTTCCCGGTGCCGCCAACGGCATGGCGGTAACCACCACAAACTGTACACCTACCACCGTCACCATAAAACAAGGCAACACTGTTGTCGCAACCGTAACGCAAGCCCCCCAGCCCATTGTTTTAACTGTGGGTAATAGTAGTGATGGCTCGTTAGTTAAAGTGGGAGGGCAATAAACTATGCGCGCCATAAACTACCAACAACGTGGTATGTCGCTAATCAGCATAATGATCGGCATGCTTCTCTCGATGATCACTATTCTTTCCAGCCTAGTGCTTTATCGCACCCTTAGCCATACATCCATTGACTCACGTATTGATGCCGCCATTGATGGCGAAATAGCCACAGCCATGCTGACCTTACAACTAGAAATCCAAGCGGCGGGTTTTGGTTATGAATCAACAACACCCCCACATGTACTGGTAGAAGCGGGAGCCAATCCTACCTATGTGTATTGGCGCTACAAAGACACGACCCCAGCAACGCCCCTGGATACTTGCCGAGGGCTCCGAATAAAAGACATCAGCGCAAGTCATCGCCAATTACAGCTACTCAAATCCACCACCTGTAATGAGTCCAGTGAACTGTCGTCCTTCACTTGGACTGACCCGTCCAATGTATTAAGCGTGCTCGCCGATATTAAAGTTAAAACGGGGCAAAAATTACCTAAGGTAGGCTTAAAGCTAGAAAGCAAAAGCTGCTTTCCCTATGGCATGAGCGCGGTAAATACCTATCAACACTTGACCGTTACCCTAGACAATGCCGCCCGGCGCGCAGCACTCGATGACACAACGCTAGCAACGCCCAATACGCCTTTTATTTATACCTTTTGCTTATCCAATACTACCGGTGCAAGCCCTGGCCCTTAACCTAACTTCGACACATACAGTAACGACAAGCCATACACAGAGCGGGATATTATGAAGCCTAAAAAAATAGATTTGAAACACCGCCATGTTATCAACCTGCCAAGCTCGCGGTCTAAACAGCAAGGTATGGCAACACTGCTCGTTGTTTTATTGGTGGGCGTGGGCTTGGTGTCTATTTCGGTGGGCGCTATGCACGCTATTCGCAGCACACAAGAGCGCCAAACAGCCGCGCGTGCGCAGATCAATGTGCAAGCGGGTGCTTGGGCAGCCGCCGAGGCCGTGCGCCAACATTTATTAACACTTGATGCAGCGGCTGTTGAAGCCATAACGTCGGCTACACCACTGTGGACACTATCGGGCTATTCTGGCTTTGTACCCACCGTAAAATTCACCGCCAACTCGGGTAAGACCGCCAGTAATAGTTACCGCATCACGGCACAAATTACCGCGACCGACAACCTCGCCAAAGCCTCGTCATTGCTAGAAGTTATTTACGAAGTTACACCCGCCACCAGCGCCGTGACCGAACCCGATATAGCAGCCATTAGCTATGTCGGTGACTTTCGGTCGACTGGCGGCATAGCATTTTTAAAGGATGCAGGTGATACAACACCCTACGAAATCAACGTAATAGGCAATGTCACTTTCACTAACATCTCAATGTTAGGCCTTGATGTTTTACGCTCAACTAAATCCATTACGCTAACGGGCACTACCAGCCCCATTAAAAAAGTGCATGCTAATTGTGATGTTTATGTGAGTGGCGCGTCGATGCCTAAAAATATCCAAGCTACACGTCATATTTTTGTACAAAACACTACTAATCAGGGTTATGGAACCGAAAGCTGCGACAGTGAAGAAATACGCGCAAATGGCTCTGTCAGTATCGGGAGCAGTACTTGCGCCTATAAAAGTGTATTCGCTTTAGCGGGCAAAGGTGGCTTTAGCTACTGTGAAGCCCCAGCTACAAATGCCGCCGGACTTACCGACGTTAAAAGCGAAGTCACCACAAGATTTGGGGCTGCAGCGGTTAACCCAACGAATAGTGCCGTGGCGGGTGGGGTTTTTATTAATGTCGGCACCAAGAGCCAATTAATTAAGAGCAATAACGACATCATCGTTCAAGGCACGGCAAACATGGGGCAACTGCATGCCGAACGTGATATAGCATTTAAAGGTAATGCCAATACGCTGTCTGGTTTTGCTCGATATGCAAGAGACCTCATCCCCAATACTAGCGGCACTTACAATGATCTATTTGGCGTGGGCAACAGCTCGGGCAAAGATCAAAAAACAGCGGGTGCCTATAATGTCGCCATAGATAAAGCTCTTAGCGTAAGCCTTGAGTCCGAAAAATTGGATGTGAACGATTTTAAGCAATACGCCAACTATATTTTCTCTATTGATGGCGCAGGCCGTAAACGGGTTGTGGTTAAAGGGGTGAAAAACTCCAGCGGCACCGCGTTGGATTACAACGCTATAGCCATCGATGGTAAAGGCTATTATTTACGCAGTCATGGTGGTCATGATGATTGGCTGTGTACAACGCTCACCGCAACTATCCCTACAGGCTGCACAGCAAAAATAGGGCTTGGACATGGTGCATACAACGCTTTAATTAGCTATGGCAACATGTATGACGCCACTCTGGGTAAATCCGTACCCAAGTGGAATTTAAACGGAATCTCTTTAGCGCCTGGCATTGCATTTTTTGAGGGCGATTTAAACATTGGCTCGGGCACCTACTACAACACTTTCTTAACAACCGGCAACATAACCAACTCTGGCACAACGATTGTTTACGCCCCCAACTTTGCCGGTTTTGATGGCAAACAAATAAAAAATGGCGTATCCAAGAGCTATGCCCCCCAAGGCATATGTAAAAACACGGTAGTCCCAAATGTTATTCCAACACAATTTTGCACAGCAACGACCTTCGACTTTACCGCCGCACAAGAGATAGGTAATTACGCGCTGCTGGCTGGCACCTGTGGTAACGCCGCGATCAAACCCTGCACTAAAGCAGAGTATTTGGGGGGCAATATTACAACGGGGGAATCAGCCAATTTTTATGGCGCAATCAAAGCGGGTAATTTATTTACCAGCGCAGGGGATTCAACCGCCCACGGTTATATCTCGGCCTTGGGGCAAGCTGTTCAAGCTAGCGACCATAAACTAACCGCAAAAACAACCGTTGATCTACGAGATCTTCCTCCCGGGTTCAAACCAACAGGTGGCGCCTCCAGACCCGGTAAAACAACCCCAGGCACTGCCAGCTCCACCAAAATTCTCTGGAGCCGTTACCTCTAACCACACATCTAAGCGGCAATAAAAAAGGCGCAACCTCACTGGGTTGCGCCTTTTGGTTTTTGGGCTCAGGCTGTAGCGATTTTTTTACACGATGAACATCGAGGCAACTATGGCAGGTTCTATATACGACTTTACAGTCACTACACTCAACGGCAACGCGTTGGATCTTGCAAGCCTCAAGGGGCAAGTATTATTAATCGTTAATACCGCCAGCCAGTGCAGCTTTACACCTCAATACAAAGAGCTAGAAGAATTACACCGCGTTTATGCCGCCCAAGGCCTTAAGGTTATGGCTTTTCCCTGTAACCAATTTGGCCAACAAGAGCCGGGGAACGCTACTGACGTTGGCGATTTTTGCGAACTTAACTACCAAACCACATTTACCCTGTGCGATAAAATCGACGTTAACGGCGCCAACACCGCTCCGCTTTACCAATTTTTAAAGCAGCAAAAAACCGGCATTTTTGGTACTCGGGCGATCAAGTGGAACTTTACAAAGTTTTTAGTCGCCAAAGATGGCCGCGTATTAAAACGCTACAGCCCCACAACTAAACCGCTAGCTATTAAAAAAGATATAGAAGCGGCGCTGGCTGTTTAGCGCTTTAGTAAACCTTTAACCTAAAAACCTAATCCCCCCGGCTGCGCCGACCCCCTTTTTCAAAGGGGGTGACACTTTACCCAAGGGGGATTTGAAATTTACTTTGGAAAATTTCGCAGCGTTTTAAGCAGTTGTACCTGAAGCAACGATGTTTGTGAGTCTGCCGCGTCGGCATAAAGCGCTTGCTGGGCTAAGCTCGCGAGTTTTTGCGCGGCGGCGGTGAAGGCTGGAGCTTGTGCTGGTATGCGCGCCGCAAAGGCGCTTAAACTTTCGTCGGGTTGGCGCTTAAGGCCGTATTTTGCACAGTTTTTATCAAATACTTTTAAGGCTTTTTGCAGTTCACTCGTGGCAAACCTTGCTCGCCGCAAGAGCAACAATGCATAGACACCTAACAACAATGCACAACTGCCGATAAACGCCAGCGCTAAGCGCCATACCTCCATACCCCCCAAAAGATTGGCTAACAGCTCGCCTTGGCGTTCGGGATTGTAGTTAAGCACCCAGCGATTCCAAGCAAAGCCAGCTGCATCAGCACGATTGCGCAATCGGCTTAACCATTGCGGCGCCGTAAACTCACCCGCACCAACTAGCTCGCGCTCCTCCTCGGTTAGGCTGCTGTCTATACCTTGGCTAATGCGATTGGGAGCAACCACATGGGTGGGATCAACTCTCACCCAGCCCTGCCCTTGCAACCAAACCTCAGCCCATGCGTGGGCATCGGCTTGGCTTACACGCCAGTAGTTTTCGAGTGAATTAAAGCGCCCACCTTGATAGCCCACCACCACACGCGCAGGCACATCTACTGCGCGCATTAAGTAAGTAAAACTGCTGGCAAAATGCTCACAAAAACCGGTTTTAGTGACAAACAAAAATTCATCAATAACATCCGCCCCCAACGTCGGTGGCGCTAGGGTGTAAAAAAAATCCTGCCTAAACAGCGCCAAGGCCTGCGCAACAAGCTGTGTATCGTCCAACCTCTGCGCGCGCCACTGCTCTGCCAAGTATTGTGTTTTAGGATTGCCCAAACTAGGCAATTGCAACCAGCGCTTGCGCTCAAAAGCACTCAGCTCCGGCCATTTAATTTGCATAGGTGATGCACTCAACACCGAATATTGCAGCCGATTATGAATAGGCATTGGTGCGGCAACTAAGCCATCCTGAGTAATTTGCAACCGAGGTTTATTGGCCTTAACACTAATAGGCTCGGCCAAAGCAAATAGCCATTGATACTGATGCGGCTCCATGATCAGGGTGTAATCCGTCAAGTGCTCTAAGCCGCCGGTGGTTTGAGGTTTTGTTATGCGCGTATTCCACTGCGGGTTGAGCGTCCAACGACGGCCATCAAATGTATCCAACACTAAACCGCGCCAATATAACTCGCCAGGTGGTGGCGCCTGCCCTTCAAAAGTGACTCTAAACGCTGTACCACCCGATTTAACTAGCTGGCCAATATCGCCAGGCGCAAGGCTATCGCTAAAACCGGTGCGAGCGGCGCCCTGTACCATGGGCACCTGCCACAAAGGCCCAAGTCTTGGCATAACCACAAATAAAATCAGCATTAAAGGGAAGGCGTGCAGCAATAAAAGACTGCCAGTTTTAAGCTTTTGGCGATGGCTACTCGGGCGGGTTAAATAAATGGTATGCCAAGCGGTAATTAATACGACGCAGGCAAAACTGGCATACAGAGCCATATAAATCGCCTGTGCAAACAAAAACTGCGCGGCAACGGCAATAAATCCGATAAACAACAGCAATAAACCATCTTTGCGGCTTTGCAATTCCAACAGTTTGAGGACAAAGGCGCATACCAAAAAACCCACCATAGGATCGACGCCAATGCTGCCGCGATAGGAAACCGCCAAGCCCAGCAAACACCCCGCTGCCAACAGTGATTTAATCCAAGTTTTAGGGTAACTCGCTTTGCCGGAATGTATGCGTAAGCGCCAGATCATCACGCCCACCCACAGCAACCATAACCACACAGGCAAACGGAATAATAAGGGCAAAATGGTGACGCCTTGAGCAACAATCAGCCACAGAAGGTTTTCGTGGCGAATCAGTTTTTGTTGCTCAAAGGCTTCGGCGGCGGCATCCATAGATTATTGACCTAAGCCAACATCAAAACGGGCCAATGACGATAAAACACTCAGGCTATGGCTATCGCCTAAAGCGGGTGGGATTTGTTTACCGGGTAAACGCAAACCATAGGGCACGCCCAAACGCTCAAACTCTAGCGCCCAATAACACAGTGCGTTTAGGCGTTGCTCGGGTTCTAAATGGAAAAAGCTTTGCCACTCCAGCCAAGTGTCAGCGGCCGCACTACTGGCGTACTCCTTAGAATATAAACCTTGATCGCGGGCAAAATGCTTCCAGGCAATATGCTTGATAGGGTCGCCAGCGCGGTATTCTTTTAAACCATGAAAATCGTCACCACCAACCAATGCTATGCCGTGCTCACAATGCTCGTCGGCAAGCGCGGGTGGTGGCATCGCGGCTTTTACGGGGTTAGGAAAAACCAACGCACGCGCATCTATATTTAGCCATGTCCAGCAGCGAATTAAACCTAGCGGGAATGTGCTTTCGACCAGTAATTTACCGGGCACACAGTAACCACGCGCCTCTGTCAGCATCCCAATTTCAATAATTTGGCCGTTAGGGTCATCCACGGCGGCAACATCAAAACTGGTGTTGTTGCCCTGCCACCAACGGATATTTAGGTTGTTATAACCTTTGCCGCGACCCCCTTTAATCACCAACGAAAAGTACACCTGCTCGCCCACAAAAACCGGCTTTGCACCTAACACTTTAAGGTTCAAGCCCGCCAAATTGGCGTAGGTGTGCAAAATAGCCACGACTAACAAGCTAATCAATAAATAGCTAAGCGCTAGAATTAAGTTGTTTTGGTAGTTAGTTCCCAGCATCCACAACAACAACGCCAAACCCAAAAACATAAAGCCCATGGTGGTTGGAAAGGTGTACAAGTTATGTCGTGTCAGCGTGACTTCGGTAGCAAGGGGCGAACGTTTGTCGATCCATTTAAAAAAACGCTTTTGCCAAACATTGGGCTCGCGCTGGGGTTCGGCGCTGGCATAGGCAGGACCAATACCCAGGCGGCTCAACCATTGACCATGCAATATGTGCTGCGTGATTATTCGCCAACTCATCGTTTTGACTCCTTTTTATTCAGTCATGTCGCTTAAACAGTGCGATTAAGCAACAACATCAACAGACTTCAATAAATAGCTAACCAAATCGGCAGGGCCGTGGGTTGTGACCTCGCCACCGCGCACGCGATGGCCAACTACCGAGGGTGCAACCGTTTGCACATCTTCGGGAATCACATAATCGCGCCCAGCCAACAAGGCCCAAGCCTTAGCCGCATTAAGCCAAGCCAAAGCCCCACGCGGCGATAAGCCATAGGTAAAACGCTCGTTGGTTCGCGTAAAAGCGATCAGTTTTTGCAAATAATCGAGCAGCGCCTCGCTCGTGCGAATCGCCTTAACCGCGCCTTGCAACTCAAGTAACTGTGGGCTTGCCATCAACGCGGCTAAGTCACCAATGCGCGCGCGCGGGTTAACGCCCTGCATCAATAAACGCTCGGCGGCATGACTGGGGTAACCCAAACTAATGCGCATTAAAAAACGGTCGAGTTGGGACTCAGGCAACATAAAAGTGCCCGATTGCGTTAAGGGGTTTTGAGTCGCTATCACAAAAAAGGGCTTGGGCAGTGGCCGTGTTTGGCCTTCGATGGTCACCTGCCCTTCTTCCATCGCCTCTAACAATGCGCTTTGAGTTTTGGGCGTAGTGCGATTGATTTCATCGGCCAGTAAAACTTGGGTAAATACGGGGCCAGAATGAAACTGAAATGCTGAGGTGTTTTTATCAAACACGGCCACACCCAAAATATCCGCGGGCAGTAAGTCGCTGGTAAATTGCACGCGCTCGTAATCTAAACCTAGCACTTTGGCCAAACACTGCGCCAAGGTGGTTTTGCCCATACCGGGCAGGTCTTCAATCAACAAATGGCCTTGAGCGATTAAGCAGGCAACGGCAAGCTTTATGGGC
>JAXHOG010000060.1:0-91941 GCA_034519605.1 Marinagarivorans sp. | reverse complement strand
GCAAGATTGAGCTGATGCGCCCGCCATACATCGCGCCGTAATAGACCGATGTCATCAGCACCAAGGCCGCTGTGGCATCAAGGCCGAGCGTAAACGTGATGGATCAAAAATCGCAACGCCGTTCGACGGCCCAGGCCCGGCAGCGCGCCGATGATTGTGCCCGAAAGCAGCCGATGACAGCCAGCATAAGCGTATAGGGCGACAGGCAGCGGAAAGCCAGCGCTAAGTTTGCCAATAAGTCCATGTTACATCAACCATCTGGGTAGCGCGAAAAGGCCAAGCTTAAGCGCGTATTTAAATAAGATGAAAAGCCCGGCGGACAGGCCTATCCTGCAAAGGACAGCGCTGCGCATGGGGCGCAATTTGTGCTGAGCACGCCTGCGGTGATGGCGGTTGGCAGCAAAAGCCCAGCGGTTTGAGCGCGTAGGCATAAAATACCATAATGAGTGTCGCAAATCGGTACGCCAAAACGCTGCAGCAGGCCATGTGGGTTCTGGATCGGGACGATCCAGCGTGCCGAGATCGGCCCGCCGGTTCCGAGCGGACCGTTCCAGAAGCTGCGCCAGGTGATGTTCTCTTCGGTCATGCGCTTGCGCAGCATGTGCGCTGTCTTTGTCGCTGTTGATCCCGATCAGGGTGTAGACTGGTTCATCCTTGAGACGATTCACGAGCGACCGCTCGTGCGGGTACATGGCCCGGCAAGGGCCTCACCAGTCGCCCCAGAAGTCGATCACCACCACCTTGCCGCGATAGTCCGACAGCGCCGAACTTCACGCCGTCGAGGTCTTCGCCGGCGATGTCGGGCACAACCAAGCCGATCTGCAGCCGCTCGCGCTCGAACTTCGGTGCCTCGGCGCGCATCGCGGGATCGAATCGGGGAGCAACTCCACGACCTTCGCGAGGACGTCCTCGGCGGCGGCCTTGGCGGCGTCGCTGATCGGCTTGACGATCGTCGCACGGTTGAAGTAGGCGTTGGCCAGCACTTCCGCGTTCTCGTTGCGCGCGATCAACGCGGAGCAGGCGTTCACCGCCGCTTCGGCGCCGAGCGAGCGCGTCAGATAGGCCAGGCTCTCGGCGAACGGCAGCACCGCGGCGCTGTCGGCATGGGCCGTGACGATCGTCGCGACCCTCTCGATCCGCTCCTTGGACGTGTCGTGCCTCACCAGCCAGGTCAGGTATTCGATCGCCGCATCGGTGCCAGCGTGGTCCTGCGCACCCGCCCAGAACCTCTCGCTCCAGGCTGCGGTGTCGATCGCGGGGATCGTCGCGAACAGCTTGGCGACCGCATCGCGGTCATTCGCGGCGCGTGCCTCCTTGTACGCCTCGGTCTCGGCCAGTTCCGCGCGCTTGGCGCGGTAGGCACCCATCTGGGCCTCGTAGGCCTTGGTCAACACATCGTAGTCCTCGCTTGCAGGGATCGTCGCCGCCGACGCGAGCGCGGCCACGATCCCTGCGAGCGCTCCCACGCACGCCACGGACCAGCATCGTTTCATCTCGTTCTCCTCCTTAGAGTCCTGGGCACACCGCGAGACTACTCTCCCTTGCCGGCGATCGCCACACCGAGCGAATCCGCCCAGATCGAGCAGCTCTGTCCGGGATCCGATCAGGAGAGCGATCGCGCGTGATTCAGCGCGCCGATCCGCTGCTACGCCCCACAGCCCTGAACCCCGCACTGGTTCCTCGAGGTCACCCTCAAGCCGGCGGGTTCGGGCACAATGGAGCCGACGCAACGGGCCCTGAAACAAGATCGGCCCCGAAACCCCTCGGTGGCCGGACCGGATTGCGCCTCTCAACTCGGAACGGAAGGAGCTCGTCTTGATCCGCGGCGGACTCTTTTGCGCAAGCGCACTGGTGGTGGCGCTGGTGAACGTCGGCGCTCAGGTCGGCAAAGAACACGGCGCTGCTCAATCCCCCAGCTGGCGACGCGGAAGGCTCGCTGCGCTCCCCCGTCGACGACGCGCTGGTGACCGGATTGATCGAGGACATCCGTTCCTCGGGATCGACAAGCTCGACGAGTTCTTGAAGAAGACCCTGTCCGATGAGCAACGTGCGGAACTCTACGCCCAGCTCTTTGGTCCCGCTCGACCTCAACACCGCCAGCAACGCCACGATCCTGATGATCCCGGGCATCGGCAAGAAGATTGCGCCCGAGTTCGGCATCGCCCCGATCCAGGCGCTCGCGCAGTTCGGCCGGGAGATGGGCAAGTACGTCAAGGACAAGCAAGTCGCTCGTCTCGATCGCGATGTCTTCATGGCAGCGGCGATTTGGAGGCTTCAGCCCGGGAGGCCTGGCGCCTCCCGGGCGCTGCTGACGCTTGATCCTCGGCCTGGTCGGGCTCAGGACGACCGGCACGCTCGCGCCGAGCACGTGGAGCAGCAGGGTTGCCGCGCTGTTGCCCTGGCGGTGCTGGGGATCGGACCTGCGCAACCACCGTCGCGCTGCTGGCCCGGTGCACCGCGCGTTGCGCGCCGACCAGGTCGCGATGACCGCGTACCCTCGTCGGCAGCGGACTCGGCGTGTGGCGACATCTCTCCAGCAATCTCGAGTTCGAGCTTCGGAGATGATGCCGTCGAAACACGGCAGCGCCACTGTGGTGGGACGCGTTGACCGGGGCGATGCCGGCGCTGGCCCGGCGGCGATCGCGCATGTGGGTCTGATCGGACTGGTCGCGACCAGGCGCGATCCGCAACTGGTCGGCGAAACGAGCGGGCGTTGAACTCGCCGGCCCGCTCCACCGCTCGTGCCTCTGCTCCAGCAGCGATAAGCTTGACTCACCCCACCAGCAGCCGGGCCGCTGGACTTGAGTCACCGTTCCCTCAAACACGCACCACCGACGCTGACTGAGCCCGCAAGCCGCTGGGGTGGTCGTATCCCGGCCAGCAGCGCGCGAACGACGCTGCTGCGCCGGGACTACGCCACGTTGTCCGGATCGTCGCCGGGTTCGCATTCCTGTTGGGCCCGTCGTCCTTGGCGCTCGCGGCGCCGGGCTCGGGACCGCGGTCCGAAGATCCTGGCAAGTTCGCGCGCGCTGCTGTTTCGCGGCGCCTACCGCGAGTGCCTGGAAGTCGATCGCGCGGGCGCTGAAGGACGGCGAGCGCGGCGAGGAGGTACCGACTGCTGCTGGAAGCTCTCAGCTTCGCGATCGGCGCCCACGAGACCGCGCGTGCGACCGTGGAGACCTCGCTACAGATTCATGCGCGCTCGATCCCACCTGCGCTGGATCGCGCGCGAGGAGTACCGCCGCAATGACGACCGCTGGGCCGGCGAGCGCATGCTGTCGGAGATCGACGCGCGCAAACTCGCGGCGCGCTGTGGCGCTACGACGACCCTCCGCACCTCGTGACGCTCGGCCGCTGCCTGTTGGCCCGCGGTGAAGATCCAGCGCTGGTCCTCGAGCATTACTTCGACCGCGCTTCGAGCGCGACGATCCGGACCTGGTTGAAGCCAAGCTAGCCATCGCCGAGCTGGCGCTCGAGAAGCACGACTACGCGCTCGCCGCCGAGGCGCTGCCACCGAGCCTTGCCGGCCGCGGACGCGGATCCTGCGGGTTCACGAGCTGAAGGCCCGCGTTCGCGCCCAGCGACGGCGAGCGCGCGCACCAGGAGCTCGACCCGCGCTCTCGAACTGAATCCCCGCCACGCGCCGAGTCTGTTGCTGGCCGCCGAGCGCATGATCGATCGGGAACGATTACGCGCGCCGCGGAGTTGCTCGCGGAAGTGCTGGCGGTCAATCCGCAGCACGCGCAGGCGTGGGCCCTGCGCACGGTACTTCGGCCCAACTCGGCGGCGCGACTGAGTCTCGCCGGCCGACTTTCGCGAACGCGCGCTCGCCTCATGGACGAGCGACCCGCAGATGTCGATCACACGATCGGCCGGCTGCTGTCGGCAAAGTACCGCTTCACGGACGGCGCTGCCGCACAACGCCGCGCGCTGGCCTTCGACGTCGACCATCGCGACGCGAAGCTCCAGTTTCTCGCTCAGGATCCTCCTGCGCCTGGGTCAGGAGTCGGAAGGCTGGCGCCTGGCGGCCGAGGTGCGCGAAGCGGATCCCTTCCACGTGATCGCGCACAATCTCGGTGTCGCGCACGGCGTCCTCGAGAATTTCGTCACTCTGGTCGAACCGGGCATCGTGCTGCGCATGGATCGCCAGGAAGCCACAACCACGGACGCCGCGCCATGGCCCTGCTGACGCCGAGTTTCCTCGCGACGAGTTCTGTCCGCGGTACCAGGTGACCCTCACCGATCCGGTTCTGATCGAGCCTGTTCCCCGAACAGAAGGACTTCGCGATCCGGACCTTCGGCCTGCCGGGTATGTTGGGTTATCTGGGCGTCTGCTTCCGGCGACGTGATCACGGCCACGTCGCCGGCCACTCGCCGCGCCGCCCCCAACAAGCTGGGAACCCGTACTGTGGCACGAATTCGGCCACGTCGTCACGCTCCACAAAACCCGCAACAAGATGCCGCGCTGGTTGAGGGCGAAGGCATCTCGGTGTGGGAAGAGCGTGCGCGCCGATCCGGGCTGGGGACAGTGGATCAATCCCCGCTTCCAGGATCTGATCCTGAACGGCGAGGCACCGCCGATCGCGGGCCTCAGCGACCTCTTCTTGTCACCGCCGACGCCGGCCCACGTCGAGTTCGCCTACTACGTCTCGTCGATGGTCGTCGAGTTTCTGGTCGAACGCCACGGTTTCTCGACCTTGCTCGCCCGTGCTCGACGATCTGGCACGCGATCGCCCGATCGAGGAGTCGCTCGACGAGCACACCGGAGACTTCGCCACGCTGGAGACCGACTTCGCGGAGTCCTTGCAGCAGACCGCGCGCGCCCTCGCGCCCGGCGCCGGAGTTCCTGCCGTCGGCGCTCGCGGCGCCCGTCTCGCTCGAGGCCCTCGCCGACTACTGCGACCAGCACCCCGCCAATCTCGATGCCAAGCTGCAGCTCGCGGAAGCCTTGGTACACGCCGACCGCGGAGCCGACGCACTGCGCGTCGCCGAGGACTTCCGCCGGTCGTACCCCGACGATCACCGCCCCGAAGGCGATGTGGTGGATCACCTCGCGTGCACACCGCGCGCTCGGCGACGCGGTGGCCGAACAGAGCGCTCTCGAGCACTTGTGCCGGCATTCTTCGCGCGCGCTGGCTGCGGCGCTCCGCTGGATCGACGTGGCGCAACAGCGCGAAGACTGGCCCGCGTGTCGCGGTCGCCAGCGAAGCCGCGCGCTCGGCATCGATCCTCTCCGATTGCCCCGCATCGAGCCCTGGCGCGCGCCGCCGAGCAACTGCACGATGTCGAGGCCCTGATCGTCGCCAACGAAGCGCTGCTGGCGGTCGACCTGGTCGACCCGGCTGGCGTCCATCATCAAGCTCGCCAAGTGGCACGCACAACGCGAGCAGTGGGAACTGGCCCGCCACCACATCCTCGAGTGCCTCAGCAGTGCACCTTGCGCTATCGCGAGGCCTACGCGACTTTCCTCGCGATCGACCGCAAGGGCGCGCGCCCGCGCCAGCGCGAGCGACCGACAACTCGGAGCACCGGCCGTGAACCGTGGCGCACTGGCGGTGTTCGCAGTAGCCGGCCTCGCCGGCCTCGCCGGCAAGTTCCGCTCGCGAAGAACCGCGCCCGGAACCTCCATGCAGGATGGAGCTGCACGGATCCATCGCGGACTGATCCCCGATTGGAATGTCGACTCGAACCATCAAGCCGACGTCTTCACACGTTCGTGCGCGTGCGCGCTACTCGTCGAGAGGCCGCCGTGGTGGCTGGGGACGCAGCGAGCGGTGGGCCACCGACTACCCCGACAGTGACCTGAACTTCTCGTTCCGCCTGCAGCGATTGACCTCCCTGAAGGTCAATCCCGACGGCCTCGTGCTCGAACTCGACGACCCACGGATCTTCGACTATCCGTTCCTGTACCTGATCGAACCCGGCGATCACCTTCATCCGACGCCGATACTTTGATGTCGGCACCGCCATTGGCTTTCAGCAGATCAATCATGTACTTGAAGAATTCGACATGACCACCCTGATAGGAGGTAATCGCGATGCCCTGCACGTCTTCCTGCAAAGCCGCATTGACGATTTCCTGCACCGAACGGTTGTGCCCCAGGTGAATCACCTCAGCGCCGGTATAGATTAGAATAATCCGCCGCAGATATTGATCGATGCGTCACGGCCATCAAACAACGTAGAGAGGCGGGCGTAATAAACGCAGTTTGTTCTTTTGGGCTTTATAGGGGGAAAGTTTCTTGGCTACGGAGAGAGAGATCGTATCATGGCAACAGCCTCAGTAAAATCAAAGTGAATGATGATCATCATAGAGCGATTTCAGTAGCTTCGCCATTGCCTTGTCAGTTACTGCGAATTGCGTAACCGCAAATTAAGCCAGCATGATAGAGTGCTACGGTGCACAGCCAAAAAACTGAAAAATGACCGAACAACTTCCCGGAAAAATCATAAATCGCCAGCCAGCCAACGGTGCCGCCATGGGCTTTCCTGTTTTTCACGGTGTGCAGGCTTGCCGGACTCGCATCAGCCCTGAACATTGATCCCACTCTCATCCCCTCATTAGTGCTGGATATTGATATTTCAGACAGCACCCAGCGCATCTCGATTGCCCGCTGGCGCCGCGCCTTCTACAACCAGATTTAACCGCAAGTTTCTGGATGACGAGGCTTTTGGCGCTTTTTTCGCGCCAATGCGCCCCGGCAGTTTCGAGTTTCTCTGCCGCAGCTGCATCAGTGCCCCCACGCTGGCCGAAGCACTCAGCCGCGCCGGGCGTTTTTTACGCATCGTCCTGCCCGATCTCGCCGTCAGCATCCGCCGCCACCACAACCATGCCGAACTGATCATCCATGAAACCCGGCGGCTGGCCGAACGCCCGGATGACCACCTGGCCGGGTGTTCGCCGGCGCTCGAATGGCTTCGCCGCCTCATCCACGGTCTGGCCTGCTGGCTGGCCGGGCGAGGCATCGGTCTGGATGGGACAGCGTGATTTTTCCCTACCCCCGCCCCGCTCACGCCACTGGAGACTATTCGCTTATTTTTACTGCCGACTCACGCTTTGCTCCAACCGTACCGGGCGGCGTCGGCACACTGCTCGCCAGTTTCAGCGCCAATCTGCTCGACCTGCCAATCCGTCGCGACGAAGCTGCGCTAATCACTTTTCTTGATGGCGCACCCGGCAAAATCACCACGCTCTACCGGCGCGACCGGGAAATGGTGATTCGGGTCCGCGACCTGCTCCGCAGCGCACTCCCGCCACCCCTCAGTCTGGACGACATCGCCGCCGCCTCCACCTTTCGCCGCGCAGCATCCACCGCCGCCTGAGCGATGAAGGCACGAGCTTTCGCGCGCGCGGCATCAAGTGACGCCTTACGCCGCGATTTGGCCCTCGCCCGCCTGACCAAAAGCCAGACGCCAATTAGCCAGATTGCAGCTGATCTCGGTTATGCCGACCCCTCGGCCTTCTATCGCGCCTGCCTTGAATGGACAGGTTTGGCCCCGGCCACTATCGCCGCCAGTGGTCAACCGGGCGGCACTGAGACCAGACCAGTCGGATGTCATTCTGCTGTGCGAAGGTGTATGCTGACGGCCATCATGAACGCTTGACTAATTTTTTCCGATGCCACGCCACGAAATTCCGCTTTTTATTGCCGATCGTAAATGGTGGTTATTGCCACTATTGGTCTGGACGCTGATCGTCGGTTTATCGCTCATCAATCACCGCAACGACATCGACGAGAATGTGATTGAAACTGCCAGCAGCGGTGCCGCAACATGTTCCAGCATGGTTGTCCTGACACGCACCTGGAATGCCCGGCACGGCGGCGTTTATGCGGTCACCGAAAAACTGAAGCCCAACCCGGCGCTCGATCATCCGCGCCGCGACATCACCACGACCGATGGCCAGCAACTGACCATGATCAACCCCGGCCTTTATGACTCGATTACTGTCAGAACTGGCCGAGTCGCAAAATGTCTCAGCCCTTTCACATTACCAGTCTCAGCCGATTCGCCCCGGCAACAAGGCGGATGATTGGGGCGTATTGCGCTGCAAGACTTCGAAAACGGAGTAAAGGAGAAAATCGAAGTCATCAAGCAAGCAAACCAACCCAGCCAATTACGCTTCATGGCCCCACAGCCGGTCATTCAGGCCTGTATGTACTGCCATGAAACAAGGCTACAAAGTCGGAGACATCCGTGGCGGCATCAGCGGCAGCCCCTGCCGCTGGGTGAGATTCAAGCTGCCGCTGCACCCGCCAAACGCGAATCCCTGATCACCCACCTTGTCGCCTTGCTGCTGGTCGCCATCAGCGGCTGGTTTTTACTCAACCTGCTGCGCCAGCGCTGGATCACACTCGGCGAAACCAACGCTGCGCTGGATCATGCCGAAAGCCGCTGAATCAGCCAATGTGGCGAAAAATGCTTTCCTGACCAACATGAGCCACGAGTTACGCACCCCGTTAAATGCCATCGTTAGCCACGCCCATCTGCTCAGGCAGCAAACCACCAGTCCTGAACAACACAACGCATATCGGACGGATTCAGGATGCATCCTCGGAACTGCTCGGTATTTTTGACATGATGTTCGAGATGACAAAAGTTGAGTCCGGCGATCTTCAATTAGCCAATACCGCTTTTAACCTGAACGACTTTGTTAACGAGATCTATCGAAAACGTGCCGGCAAACCGATGCCGCCGCGCTGCAACTCTCGTCAGAACTGCTCAATGATCAGGACAACAGTTCAGTGCTGGGTCTTTGGTGACAAACAAAGAATAGGGCAAGTGCTGGCCCAGTAGGTATCGACAACGCAATCAAATTCAGCCAGCACGGAAAAATCACGCTTGCCGTCAGCCGGACACCCAAGGATGATGGTCGGATTGCCCTCCGTCGCCACCGTCTCCGATCAAGGCATAGGTATCGACCAAACGCAATCGGGCAGCTATTCACCCTCTTTCATCAACTTGATTCATCACTGACTCGTCGCCACGGCGGCAATGGAGATTGGCCTCTACATGATAGCCGGCAGCAACTCGCGACACGATGGGTGGCGAGGTTTGGGGCAAGCAGTCAAATTGAATCGCTGGCAGTTCTTTCTCGTACAGCCTTCAACCTCGACAACGCACCACCAGGCGAGATTGACACCGGCCGAATAATCGCTAGCCACCAGTCACCGCCCTCTCGCCTCTCGTTAAAACCCCACCGCCCGAAACCGTACCCGCCACTGAGTTACTTGACAGGCTGCGCTGGCTCCTGAAAGAGGATGATTTCAGCATCGTCAACTGGTGGGAGCAACACGTCATAACCCCACTGCCGCGCAGAGAAGGAGGCCGTTACGATTGAAGCAGCGAACATTACATTTCGGCAAAAATAAAAGGCCTGAAGACTGGGGAAAGCACCTGGAAGCAATGAAATGCTACGAAAATCTGTGCCGAAACGGCAAAATCAGAAGAAAAACACCATGAATATACTTCGTCATCCTTATGACCAGTTCAACCTGGGAACACAGCTGGTTCTCGGTGCCCGATGACGATGCGGTTTCAGATGTGCGCTTGAAGGGAGGTCTGTCAGGAACTGATTATTGTGTCCCGCACCACAATCTTAAAAATCATCGCTATCTGCTGGCATGCGCTGACTTTCTGCCCAGCAACAGCGCTCTACTACCCAGGCGTGATGATTTGGCGATTGATGACCTGGCCAACCGCTGGGCTGGCTGTCTACAATCTGATGCACTGATCACCGACTATTCGGCCAGCGCCTTCGAGTATCAGGCGCCCGACGAATGGCGGCTCGACCGGCAACTGGCCGACTACGCCAGGCCAGCTCGCCATCCCTGGCAGGATGAAGCCGGATAGCGTGGCGCACGCAGCTGCCGCGACGAAGCGCAGTTGTTTGCCGAACGCAAACAATGGTTGATGGAGAATTTCACCGCCAGATGGATGCACCACGGCGTGCTGATGGCTAACCCCGCAAGCCGCTCGGCGGCCAGGTGCGGGGCCTTGATCACGACGTCAACCGCAAACCTCGGTCTGGCTCGTTGCAGTAAACCGGCTGATCGGCGCGGCATCAATGACCATCCGGCGCTCTGGCAGAGTATCGCTGAGGCCGGCGTGGTGAGTTTTTGGCGAGCCGCGAATGCGCAATGATTTTCGCTGGCTACTAAATCCGCCAGAGGTTTTAAATAACCTGACGGATTTCATCGACGAAGCGCTGCCGAATTTGGTGATTTTGAGGACGTGATGTCCCGATCGCGCCTGGCGACTTTTCCACTCGCTGCTCTCCTCGCGCTGTTACCGGTGATGCCGATCCGTGCGAGGCCGCTGCATTGCCGTGCTGGCGAGTCGGGCTAATGCCGCTGGCCGCAGCTGGCGCGTTTCATCCGGTACCCCGCTGGCGTGAATATGCGCGGGCGTATTGCTGGCCATGCCTGGTTACGAGGTGCAAGAATTATTTCTGGATCACCAGCGGCCGCCGTCATGGTTCTGGACCGGCGAAACCAAAATGCGCTGTCTGGCCCAGGCCATCGGCCAATCGCTCGAACACGCCTACGCCCACCACATTCAGCGCCTGATGGTGATCGGCAATTTTGCGCTGCTCGCCGGGCTGAACCCGAAAGCCGTGCATGGCTGGTATCTCGGCGTTTATATCGATGCCTTCGAATGGGTCGAGCTGCCCAACACTGTCGGCATGAGCTACACGGTTGATGGTGGCCGGGCTTGCCACCAAAAACCCCATGCATCGAGCGCCGCCTACATCGACCTGTACGAGCGATTACCGGCGGCTGTCATTACGGATGTAAAAGGCGCGGCTAGGCGAGCGGGCCTGCCCGTTCAACCTATTTTCCTCAGTAGCGTCCCCATAAACTGGGGCAAACTCTGCTCTGGCAAGGGTTTGAACCGGATAGGGAGGATCACCCGATGGGTGAAATGACATTTGAGCAAACGGCGATGGTCAAGGCGGTGGATAGTGCGCTCGCCGAGCATAGCGAACGAGGCGGCGACCTTCGTGTCAGCACCCCCGGCGGTCGGTTTCAAGTGCGCTGGGACGAGAACGGCAGCGCCAGTGCGCTGGGGCAGTTGGCCTTCTTTGGCGAGTTTCTTGACGTCAGTGGCTTGTTCGAACGGTGGGCCGCTGGCTGTCCCCTGAGCTACACCAGCAACAATGCTCCGGAAGTACGCGATGTCCTGGGCACCTGGCTGCTCTCGATTCTCGATGGTCAGCGCCGCTATGCGCACATCACCGGACTCCGTGGAGATAGTGTGGCGCCCGAGATACTCGGCATGACGCGGATCATCAGCGACGAAAGCCTGCGGCGTGCGCTCAAGCAACTGGCCCCCTGCGTGGAGGATGCCCACTCGGACGAGGATCGAGTCAAGCGCACAGCCCAAGTAGCGCGTAGCACCGCCTGGATGGATGCGGCCCTCAAGGACAGCATCCGTGAAGCCCTCGGTACGGGCTGGATACTGGATTGCGACACCACCGTCAAAGTACTCTATGGTCATCAGGCCGGTGCAGAAATCGGCTACAACCCGCAAAAGCCCGGACGCCCCAGCCATACCATCCACACGTACTGGATTGCCAACGTCCGCCTGGTGCTCGACGCCGAAGTGCAGGAAGGTACCGCCACCGCCGCCAAGTACAGCCTGCCGCGCCTGATCCAGATCCTCATCGAATTGCCCACCGCGCAACGTCCGCGACTGGTGCGCGGCGACAATGCCTTCGGCAACGAACCCGTCATGGCCAAGCTCGAAGCCATTGAGCAGCCCTATTTGTTCAAGCTGCGGCAGACGACCGGCGTCAAGCAACTGATCGAGCGCCAGTGGTCACGGCACGACTGGCGCGACGTGGGTCAGGGAGTCCAGGCCGTGGAAGCCGAACTCGCCCTGACCAGTTGGACGCGCGCGCGTCGCGTCATCGTGCTGCGCAGGGCGATCAAGGATTCTCTGGTGGCTGAGCAAAAGAGTGGCAAACGCGAGAAGCGGCAGAAGAGTTTGCAGTTTGCTGAGCCGCTGCAACCCGTCAAGCTTTGGGAATACACGGTGCTGGTCACCAACGCCGACTATGACATTGATGCCATCGGACAACTGTACCGAGATCGCGCCGATTGCGAGAATGGCTTTGATGAGTTGAAAAACCAGTGGGGCTGGGGTGGCTACACCACACGAGATTTGGAGCGCTGCAACCTGTCGGCGCGCGCCGTGGCGCTGATCTACAACTGGTGGAGTTGGTATGTGCGCTTGGCACATCCGCAAACCCGGCTGGAGGCAATCACCTCGCGGCCCTTGCTGCTGGCGGGAATCGCTCGCCTGACCCAGCATGCGGGCCAGTCACACTTGCTGTTGACGATTACCCATGCCGCCAGCACTCAGATCAAAGCGATGATTGCCAATGTTCGTAAGGGCTTGGACTTCGTTCGGACAACTGCGCCTCAGTTGACCAAACCGGAACGCTGGGCGGCGCTCGTTCGCTATATCGTCGGGCAGATCATCGCGGCGACAGAGAAAATCCATGCGCCGCCAGCGGTCTCAACAGCCAATTCGCCGCCGCTCGCGGTCGGCTGACTGAGGAAAATAGTTCAATGCACTGTACTGGATTTTTTCTGCTCGCAATGAGCGAACGCTTGTCGAGCAACCTGGAGGCTGCGCATGGTCTTTCGCCAACTGGCAAAATGAGCCCGGTAGATTTGCTCGCCGCTCAGAGCCGGGCGGAGGATATTCGGGCCGGGATCGAAGCGCTGTAGGCAGCCTGCCGATCACCCGATTGGCTGGCCGTCGCGCCGCCAATCAGCAAAACCATTCGGTCAGTGCCTGATTTCTGCCCAGCCCCGGCCACTCGCTGGTCAATAGCATCATGGTTGCCCCAAACCACATTAGGCAGGGCACCTCGGCCGTCTAAGTTTTCGATGTCACGGCAGAACAACCGGAGTCCGCGCTGCATGTAAAAACCATTGCGCAGGTGACCGGCGGTGTGCAAATAGACCGCAGGCACCCTTGTGATGGCCGAGCAGTGGGCAGATAACGGGGCGGGTCTTGGAACTGGCCACAGCGGCAACCTCGCGACTGATCGCCTGTGAAGTGCTCCGGCCTAAGCCCAGCCAGGCCATTGCGCAACAAATCCCATTCGGCCTTACCGTCAGCGTGCGGCACTTCCGCCAGTTGCCGCTAGCAGCAGCGATCGCAACCCTTGCCGCACAGCCAGTCAGGGATTATTCTCCCGGATACACAGCCGCTCCTGGAGTCGATATCGCCATGTTCGGCTCGGCCAGCTGACTCACGTTCGCTGACTGATGATCTGGCCTGACCTGAACTCAGGCAGCCTGAGTCACCGATCATATCTCCTGCGCCGCATCGCCGGAGAAACCAGCTTCAGCCAGGGCTTCACGCATCATCTTGTTGTTACCGAAATAGACCCGCCAGTAGTTGTCGGTATGGCAGTAAGGTCGCACCGCCAGCACCGGGCCGACCAGCGTGAAATCGAGGATTTCGACATCGACCTTGGGTCTCCGGCAAAACATATCGGAATTCGTCGCGATCTTTTCAGCGCAGCAGGACCAATCGCCGTCCTGATGATCGGCCGCGCCCTGAAAGCTGGCACTTGAGATCAACGCGGCGGTAGGCGTTTTGCGAATAGTTCTGGATCGTGTCGCTAGAATACCTTGTTGTTGCCGACGATCGTCTGCACGGGCACATCCGGCGTAGCTGATCACGGTGGCAGAACAGGTCCGGAGTTCGGCGACCGTTCCGGGTAACGCCGCCCACCGTCACGAAATCGCCAACCTTCATCGGCCGCAACACAACCAGGAAGGCGCCGGCCGCCGACCTTCATCGGCCGCAGCACCACGAGGAATGCGCCGGCCGCAAAGTGGGCCAGCAGCCCCGACCAGGCCATCCCGATAGCAACGCCGGCGGCTGCGATCAAGGCGGCAAAAGTCGTCGTCTGGATGCCGAAATAGCCGAGAATGCCGATCACCAGCAGGATATTCAAGGTCACCGTAACGATCGACCCGACATAACGCAGGACGGTCGGATCAAGCTTCTGGCGCTCAAGGGACGAACGCACCATGCCGACTGCGACACCAATCAACCAACGGCCGATCAGCACCAAACGGCAACCGCCGCCAGCACCTTGATGCCCACTTCGGTCACGGCTGTCAGGATGAGCTCCCGCCAGTGCGAAATATTTTCTTTATTCATATTTATCCTCCGCTTAGTGTCGGAAAGTACGGTGAGCCGCCAGGGCTTACGGCACTTTTGAAGTAATTTTCGCCGACACCGGTCAGCGTGCCAAAAATATGCCGGCTATTTTAGTGCCTGACTAAGGTTTTTTAGTTCATCCAGGAAATGCTACGGTGCACCAGCCAAAACGGCAAAAACCGTTTCAGACCGCTTGCTTTGCCGCCGATCTGCCGTAACAAACAGCGTTCCATCCCGGGCCAGCAAACCGACGATCTTGTAGGGTTTGACCAGATATTCGCTAACCCCGTGCTCCTTGCCTTTCAGGACGCTGCGCTGATCAACCATACCGGTCACCATAATCACCTCCAGATCAGCCAGCCGGGAAGTTTTCCGCAGTTGTTCGAGCACCGAAAAACCATCCATATCGGGCATATTTACATCAAGCAGCATCAGATCATAATCATCGCTGGCCAGCAACTCAAGTGCCCGCGAACCACTCGCGGCCACGGTTACATGAACTTTCTCGAAAGTCAGCACCCGCTGAACCGCAGCCCGCATGGCATCCTGATCATCCACAGTCAATATGCGCCAGGGTCGCCCGGCCGGATTCGGCATCAAATTAACCACTTTTTGCCTCCTCCTGATCGCGCACCAGCATGCGCTGCGCCTCGACCGCCGGCACTGGCCGGCTGAACAAAAGCCCTGATATTCATCACAGCCAAGCGCGAGATATAATTCAAGATGAGCCTGGGTTTCAACCCCTTCGGCAATCACTGCCATCGAAAAACTGCGGGCGAGCAGTACAACCGCGCGCGTAATCGCAGCATCACCGGGGTCCGTCGTAATGTTTGCGGACAAATGACTGATCGACCTGAGGACATCAAGTGGAAAACGTTTCAAATAAGACAGACTTGAATATCCCGTACCAAAATCATCCAGCGCCAGCCTCACACCCAGAGCCTTGAGGCGATGCATGATGGCAATCGTGCGCTCCGCCCCTGCATTGCCGTACCTTCAGTAATTTCGAGTTCGAGGCAGGCGGCAGGCAAACCTGTCGCTTCCAGAACGCGCGTTCACCTGCATAACACAAATCATCATCGGCAAACTGTGCGGCGGAGAGATTCACCGCAATCCGCAAGGGCTAAATCCGCATCAAGCCACTTTTGCCTGCCGGCAAGCCATTTCCAGCACCCAGGCACCAATCGGCACAATCAGCTTATTCTGCTCGGCCACCGGAATAAACCGCTCGGCGAGACCCAGCCCAAGTCAGGATGTTTCCAGCGCAACAAGGCCTCAAACCCGATCAGCCGGCCGCTACTGACGGCCAGTTGGGGCTGGTAGTAGACCTCCAGCTCACCACGATCAAGAACGTGATGTAGCTGATTATCAAGAAACAGGCGCTCGGTTGCCTCGGCGTTCATTCCCGGTGAAAAATATGAGAAGCGACCGCCACCGGATTTCTTTTGCATCATTCAGGGCGGTTTCGGCATGCTCCAGCAAAACATGGCTATAAACCGCATCATCAGGCGATATTGCTACCCCGGCACTGGCCCCGAGAAAAACTTCATGCGACTGAATGGTGATCGGTTGCGCCACCCCGGCCAGCAGACGGACAACAAAATCATCCACCTGCTCACCGCCGCCAACCTCGGCCAGCGTCAAGCGCAAACAGATCACTCCCCAGACGTACCACGCTATTGAACGGACAGGACAGCCCAGACGATCAACCTCCGACTGCAATCGGTCAGCCACCGCCCGCAGGAACTGATCTCCCATTGAGTGACCCAGTGAAATCATTGATCCGGGCGAAGCCATCCAGCCCGACAACAATCAGCGCCAAGCCGCGCTCGGCCCGCTGCATGGCAGCTGGAGCCTGCGGCAGGCGCTCAAGCAGACACACCCGGTTGGGCAACTCGGTCACCGTATCAATCAGGCGCAGACGCTGTGCCTCTGCGGCCAGTCGCTCCCTTTCGTGGCGCATACCACTGACCCGCTCAAGCCGCCCGCGCAAGCAGCCAGCCAGCAACTCATCCCGCTGAAACGGCTTGGTCAGATAATCATCTGCCCCGATATTCATTCCCTGTCGTTGCGATGCCCGGTCAGCCAGCGCCGTCACCCAAAATAACCGGAATCTGTGCCAGCTCAGGATCGGCCCGCATCGCAGCCAGCAAGGCGTGGCCATCCATCACCGGCATGGTGACATCACTGAGGACAATATCCGGACTGCAGTCAGCCAGAATCGCCATGGCTTCGCCGCCATGCCCTGCCGTCATCACCTCAAAATCTTCCATCCGCAGCAAACGCTCGAGATTTGAGCGGATCGACGGATCATCCTCAACTATCAGCACCCGGCTCATCCCAAGTCTCCTTGAATATCCTGCCCCAAACCCGCTACCGGCAAGCTCACCGTAAAACACGACCCTCGCCCCAACTCACTCTCAACCCGCACCGTCCCGCCATGCGCCTCAGCAGATTTCCTGACGATAGGCATACCCAAACCGGTTCCCGGAATATCACCGACATTGGCCGCACGGTGGAATGAGTCAAACAGATGATCCAGATCCTCCTTGGGAATACCGATCCCCTGATCTGCCACCACAAAGTGGATTTCCCCCGGCGTAGAAGTCACTTCAAAGCGTACAACCCGCCATCCGGGGAATATTTAATCGCATTCGACAGCAGATTGACCAATATATGCCGCAACAGTTTTCTATCCAGCAAAATTTCTTCAGCGGCCACTTCAAAATGCACCTGCACCTCTGGCCGCACCCGCCCCGACTTGACCGCACCTTCGGCCTCAGTAAGCAATTCACTGCAAAAACTTCTGAGCTCTAGGGCGCTGGTGAAAATCCCAACAAATTCGCATCTGCCGCACCAATCAACAAAATATTGTCGAGCATATGAGTCATGTGTTCAACGCAGCTCCTCAACGCTGCCATAAAGCTCCTGTTTATCTTCCTCGTTGAGCTTTTCTGAATAATGGCGAAGCAACTCGGTGGATGAAAGAATAGTCGTCAATGGCGTCGGAATTCATGAAGTCATCGAAACAAATCGGGATTTGAGGATATTGAGTTCTCTTTGCTGCTCCAGTGCCAGCCCGATATCGAGTTCAGCCTGCTTGCGCCGGCTTATATCAAGAAATGTCCAGATGGTTCCTTTTTCTGGCTGCGCCGGATCAACCGGGCAACCCGATGTTTCAACCCAAAGCAAGGAGCCATCGCTATGGCGTATTTGTGACTCAGATGAAAACGGCTCGCCACGGGCAATTGATGGGTAAGCCCGCTGGCCGAATTCTTGCCAGCTTGCTTCATCCGCAAACTGATTCAGGGTCGGCTTGCCAATCAATTCAGTTTCAGGAATTCCAGCCAACTTGGCAAAAGTACGATTTACCCAGACATATTTCCGCTCATGCACAAAGGCGATACCGACCAAGGCTGACTGCAGCATGGCCTCACGTTCAAAGAACAATCTTGCAAGGCATCTTCCAGTTCTTTCAGGCGGAAATATCAAATCCACGGCCCAGACCGAGCCGTGGGTGCATGTCATCCTTCTGCACTGCCTTGCCACCGAGAAGAGAAACCCAGACAACTTTGCCGATCTCGGACGGCGCATCCTGACTTCAGTTGCGTAATTTTCACCCCGGGCCAAGGCACTCTGTTCCATCTTGGCAGCAACCCGGGCGCACCTTCACTCACTATCATAAAAACTTCTTAATGAACCAGCCCGCCTTTGACCCAGCCCCCTCGGGAACCCTACATAGGCTAAGCCCACGGTTAGCCCAGAAGGTACCAGCCATCCGGCCCGAGAAACAAGCAATCCCGGACAATGGAATGCTCAAAGGGACAATTTAACGCTCAAGCCCGGGGTGCACCGTAGGCTTTCCTCAAGCGCCTTGCGCTGGCTGATATCGGAAGTAAAGCAGAGGGTGGCCGGTGTGCCCTCCCACTGGTTGCGACAACTGCCCCCATTTCTACCCAAAGGAAACTGCCGTCACCTGCGTAAAACCCGGAAATCGTAGCGCTCATCGATCCAGTTCCCCGCCCAGACGCCGAGTGTAAAACTGACCTACCTTGGCCCTGTCTTCCGGATAAACGACGTCGAAAAATTCCTTGCTATACAACGTCATCTGCCGTATAGCCGGTAATTTCCAAAGCCTTGGGATTAGCAAAGACAAAATGCCGGGTTTTGCACCAGTTTAAAGCCACTTCGCTAACATTTTCAATCACCTGACGGTATTTTTTCTTCTGACTGGAGACACGGACGGCACTGATCTATACAACTGTTGCTGCTCAACTGCTCTGCCGCGAATCTTGGCGTCAGTACTGCTTCCGGTCGGTAATATCGACCATCAGCACTCCTGCTGCCGCGCCGGCTATAGCCTGAGTTGCAACAGCGAGTTCGACATCGGCGCATCACACCGTCAGCGCGCAAAATTTTGTGGTGTCGTAGCGGATTTGAAAGAAAATTTTCACCGCTGACCCGGCGACGGTGCTTGGGCCAAATACCTGCCCGTTATCCGGGATGATACAACTCTGATAAAACTGTTCAATTCCTGGAGTTGCTCTTACCGTACCGCCCCAAATTCGGGCCAAGGCATCGTTGGCAAAAACAATCCGTTCAAAGTCGAGAATGGCCATGCCAATCCCACAATCCGACGCTGAGCATTGAGCAGCGCCCTTTGCTGGCAGACGCAGTTCTGCCGGCAACCTCTCAGCCGCCTTGCGTTCGCTGACATCCTGCATTGTTTCAATGGCCCCATGACCGCCCTCGGCATCATAATCGGTGCTGCCGTGACACGCAAAGCCACAAACCCAGTAATCGGGAAACAACTTTCCCCCTCATAACCGCCATCAATCGACGTGGAGGGCAACGAAAACCCCACCCATGTGCTCGGCCAGACAAACCGGATCAGCATCATCACAGCACACCAGCGCCAGCGCCACGGTGAAGCACCATACCCGCATAACCAAACCACGCGAACCAATAGTGTCGACCTTTTTCTTGCCCAGCAATTTTTCGCAGGCCTTGTTCCAATGCGTAACGGCTGGTCGGTTCCGATCACAAAGGTCGGCACTGCGAGCTATCAAGAATTTCACCCAGCATTTCACTGGATTTTTTAGCCATTTCCTTGCCGGCAAACATCAACTCAGCGCTCGACAAAGCGGCTTTTGAAGCCTCGCGCGCCTGTTTCTCACTGGCGATTGCATCGGACAAACGTTCAGTCAATTCGTTAAACGAGGTTTGAAGAACATCCAGTTCGGTATTGCCCGCCGTATCAACACTTAGCCGGGCATGCCCAAGATTTGCCAGATCCATGCCACGCACACCAGTGGTTAAAGCACGAATCGGCCGGCCAAGATAAGTGGCACCGAAAACAATCAATATGCCAACCAATATCAGCGACAAATGGCGGTATTGACAAAAAATCATCACTTTGCTGGCCAACATCTGCGCATTAATAGCGGCCTCATCAATCACGATAATCAGGTTGCCAACAACTGAATCCCGTGGCATTGGGCGCTGGAATATCAAATTTCAGGCTACGCCCGTCAACGGGTTCGGCTGCCCAATCAAGCACCTGCACCCCGGCCTTGCCTGGATCGACTTGCACAGAAAAGGCAAAGGTATCGCGTACCTCACGAACCATCACCTGCGAGACGAAGCGGCTTTGTAAAATACCCGGCAATCGACTGCGCCTGATCGGCATCGAGATTCCACAGGGCATTACCCAGCACCGGCAGGAAGAAGCATACACGCGGCACATCCGTAACGACATCACGAACGAGACTACGTCGCCTGCACTGAGCCACGCACAAAGCACAGCAGCAAGGCACAGAGTAGACCTTGCGAAATACCCGCAAGTTTGAGAACTCCCAGTACTTACTCATTAATATCAACCATTAATGATATACCTCAAAGGTTGACACCGTTTTGCAAAATAGGCGAAAGAAGTTGCCCAGCATAACCCATTTTAAATAATAATAAGCAATCATTCTCTTTCGCCCTTTGCCTTGGAAGGAAGCTCAACAGTGCAACTTTCAGGACCCGCCTTCCGGCTTTTGCATTGCTCTGCCTGCTGGCTTCATGAATACGCTTACGCCGCCAAAGACAGCCTGGTGCTTTGCTACGAGGACACCGATATTCGCCCCTGGCAAACCAAGGCAGGAAAAGGCTTGAGTTTTTTGATCTGCTGCGACGAAGTCTCCCGTCGAACAAACATCAAGTTCAGCTATGTTGCACGGCCCGTGGAAACGCTGCCTGAACGAGGTAAAGACTAATCAGCTTGACGGGGCCTATCGGTGTCAGCTGGAAGGCTGACCGTCTTGATATCGGGGTTTGATAGGCGGGGCAAGCCCCCGACGCAAACCGGGCCATACACATTGAGCAGTATGTGGTGATTCGAAAAAAGGCGGCACAGTTGGCTGGGACGGCCACGCTTTCGGCAAACTGGATGCCCCGGTAGGTACTCAATTCGGCTATTCCTCGATAGACAATCTAAAAGCCCTCAATGTCGCCGTTGATGATGGTGCTAGAGGCGCTCACGAGTTGCTGACCAAGCTGAAACAGTGATCGCATTGCTGCTGTGCAGTGATGCTTGGTGGCGAAGCACGTTCCCTGTTTGCAGAAAATGAGACATTTCGTACAGATCTCGAAATCCTTGCCATTCCATTGGTCGAAAAACCCTATTACCTGCTGTTTTCTCACCCACTGGGTCAAAGAAAATCCTGCGCTGAGCGAGACCCCTGGGATGCCTTGAGCAAAGCCAAGCAATCCCCGGCCTATCAAAACAAAAACAGAAAAAAATTGTGGGTGGGGAAAAATAATCAAGCCGATTGTTCCGGTTTCACCTGAACACGATTGACGCAAGGCAAGCAACTCGGGAATACTGCAAGCCAAACAAGTAGCAAAATACCTAGAAATTAACTGCGTTCTCAAAACGCGAAATGGAGACTGTGATGGAGAGTATCGCGGTATCAAATCCCCCCTAAAATATGAACCGGCGTAAATAACAGCTTTCTCGTCCTTGCTGCGGCCGGGATTTACCTTTGCCTGCTTTTCGGGATCGCGTTTTACATTGACCAGCGCACCCGCACTGCCACGGGCAGCAATCCGCATACCGATGGCTGGATTTACGCCCTGTCAATCGCAGTCTATTGCACTTCATGGACGTTCTACGGCGGCGTAGGGCGCTCCGCCGTCGGTGGCATTGGCTTCCTGACTATTTATATCGGCCCGATACTGGTATTTGTTTTTGGTCAGCACCTGTTACGCAAAATTCAGCTGATCTGCGCCACCCAGCACATCACCTCAATTGCCGACTTCATCTCAGCCCGTTACGGCAAAAATCAGGGGCTGGCCGGGCTGGTTACGGTGATAGCAGTCATCGGCATCATGCCGTACATTTCGCTGCAATTAAAAGCAGTTTCAGCCAGTTTCGACATTCTCAGCCACTACCCGGCAATTCTGCCGGCGGTAAGTGAAAGCGGCCCGATCTGGCATGACACTGCCTTTTTATCTGGCCATTGGCGATGGCCTTGTTTATCATTGTTTCGGCACCATCATGTCGATGCCACGGAACAGCACCGTGGCATGGTGACGGCGGGTTGCACTGGAGTCAATCGTCAAACTGCTCGCTTTTCTCCGCCGTTGGCTTATTTGTTACTTTACGGCATGTTTTGGACGGTTTTTCTGACAACTCTTTTCGCGCGCCGCCGCCTCACCCGACCTCGCCCCGCTATTGAACTTTGACCAACAGGCGAGCAGTGCCAGTTTCTGGATGATGACCGCACTGGCAGCCAGCGCGATCATTTGCCTGCCCCGCCAGTTTCAGGTAACGATGGTTGAATCGAGCGATGCCAGCCACCTAAAAACCGCGCGCTGGGTTTTTCCCGCTATATCTTGTCGCAATCAACCTCTTTGTTTTGCCGATTGCGCTGGCTGGCCTGATTACCTTTAGCGGCCAAAACGTATCCCCCTGACACCGGCTCGTTCTGACCCTGCCGATTGCAGCCAACAGCCCGGCGCTGGCAACGCTGGCCTTCATTGGCGGACTTTCCGCAGCAACCGGGATGATCATTGTCGAAACCATCGCGCTGCCCCGACCATGATCTGTAACGATCTGGTCTTGCCGAGTACTGATTCGCGGCGAGCTGATCAAGGTGAACACCCATACCAATATTGGCGGACTGGTCAAAACCATCCGCCGTTTGGCTATCGTCTTTGTTTTACTGCTCGGCTATGCCTACGTCCGGCTGGTTGGTGATTCCTATGCCCTGGTCAGCATTGGCCTGGTGTCCTTCTGCGCTGCGGCACAGTTTGCACGCGGCTTTATCATTGGTGCCCTATTTTGGCGGGGAGGCGGCCGAACCGGGGCATTGGCCGGGCTTTCTATGTGGGCTTTATCGTCTGGCTTTATACCCTGCTTTTACCTTCGTTTTCCCGCTCAGGTTGGCTCCCTGCAGAGTTCGCCAACAGGGAGTTTTCTTTATCGACGCACTCCTGTCCCTACGCTTTATTTGGTATGACCGGACTCGATCCCGGTCACACAGTGTGTTGTGGAGCATAATTTTCAATATCGGGGCTTATATATTTTTCTCCCGGCGCTCCAACCCCTGAGTGCTGGAGAAAAGCCAGGCGCTGGGTTTTGTTGAAGTCTTTAGTGATCACTCTCGGCGCCGCCGACCCGAACTGGAGTGCCGATGTCCGCGTCGGGCAAATCATCACCATGCTCGGCCACTTTATCGACCATGACCGGGCGAACCGGGCTTACGCTGAATATGCAGCAGTCCACCGCCTGTCAATCGACCCGTCACAGCGCGCCGACCACGACTTCATCAATTTTGCCGAGCACTTGCTGGCTGGCGCAATCGGTACCGCACTCGCCCGCGTCATCATCGCCTCAACCATACGGGAAAAGGAAGTCGAAAGCGCTCGATGGTGTCATGGAGATGCTCACCGGTGCGTCACAGGCAATTGAAACCAACTGGGAACGTACCCACGAAGCGATTGAAAATATCCCGCAAAGGGATCAGCAGGTTCGACTCCGGAACAACGACTGGTGGCCTGGAACCAGCGCTTCTTTGACCTGCTCGATTTCCCGGATCATCTAGCCGTGGTCGGCACCTCTTTCGCCGCTTTTTCCGCCACGACGCTGAACGCGGCGAATATGGCCCCGGCGATATCGAACAACAGGTGGCCGAACGGCTTGCCAAAGCCAATAATCTTGAACCCCACTTGTTCGGAGTCGCAAACGTCCGGATGGCACGTTGATCGAAATTCGTGGCAAGCCCCTGCCCGGCGGATTGGTTTTATCACGACCTATACCGATATTACCGCCCGCAAACACGCCGAGCGCCGACTCAGAAGAATCTTACGACGAACTCGAACACCGGGTGGCTGAACGCACCATGATTCCGGAAGGGAAAGTGAAGCCCGCTTCCATGATCTGGCTGAACTCGGGGTTCAGACTGGATCTGGCAGACCGATGCCGAATTGCGCTTTACTTATGGCGTATCCGACCGTTTCTCAGCGCGCATCGCCCTGAGCTACCCTCGGCAAGCGCGCCGGAAAGATTTGGCTTGATTTTGAAGTTGATACCGAGGTCAAACTTAAGTGGCAGGCATCAAGCCGACATGGAAGCCCGTTCCGGCCTTTCCGCTGTTTCGAATATGCTCACCGTGCGCTGACGGCAAGGTGATCCAGATCAGATTGGCCGGCAAACCCTTTTATAATGCGAGGGGGGGGGGGTTTTCTTCTTTTCTCGGCTATCGCGGCACCGGCACTGACATCACTGAGTTGATGATGGCGTGGATGAGCTACTCCATGCTGGAAAAACTGGCTGCACTGGGTGGCCTGGTGGCCGGGGTGGCTCATGAAATCAACACGCCGGTCGGCATTGGCCTGACTGCCGCATCCTACCTCGAAGAAAAACCCGCAAATTCGATGCGGTGTATAAGGAGGGCAAGGTAAAACGTCTGGCTACTAAAGTTTATTGCGTACTCTTGAAGCATCTACCTCACTCACGACCAATTTAAAAACGGCGGCCGATCTGGTTCGAAGCCGCTGGAAAGGTTGCGCCAACGATTCATCCAGCGAGATGAAACGCAGTTTCATGCCTGCCTACATCGACGAGATCTTGCTCAGCCTGCACCCCAAGATCAAACGTACCCAACATGAAATCACCGTCACCGGCACGGACAGCATTCCCACCCTGACAGTTACCCGGTGCGTTTTCGCAGATTTTGACCAATCTAACTGGCGAATTCCCCGATCTGGCGCGTCTTCTTCGAACACAAACCGCTCGGCCATATCAATATTGATATCAGCCAACGCAACCATGAACTGGATTCTGCGCTACAGCGATAGCTAAAAGGGAATGAGCCCGGAGCAGATCGCCATATTTGAGCTTCCTTACACAACAAAACGCGGCCAGGGCGGCAGTGGTCTGGGTATGCACGTTGTGTACAACCTCGTTACCCAGATATTCGCGGGCGAATTGAGCCAGCATCAGCCAGATAACGGCGTAGATTATCTTACGTATTCCACTGACCAAGGACATAGAAAATGAACAGCCACAGCAAGCTAGCGCGTGCCCCCGTCAGAGGATGACGAAGCACCGTTCGCGACGAATCCGACGATTTGCCGGTCGCTGAGCTTTCCCATGAAAAACCGTGGAAGTTGATGATCGTCGATGACGACAATGAAATTCACAATATTTCCAATCTGGTTCTGCGTGATTTCGCCTTTGAAGGCCGCCCACTCCAACTGATTAGCGCTCACAGTGGCGTCGCCGCAAAATCCCTGATCGCCGAACATCCGGATACCGCGATCATGCTGCTTGCTGTCGCGCAGAGACAGAAAATGCCGGGCTGGAAGTCGTCTGCCAGTCTGGATGTACTCAAGAAACACTTTGTCTCGATTATCCCGCGTACCGGCCAGCCAGGTCAGGCGCCGGAATGGCTCGGTAGCCGCCGATTACGACATCAATGACTACAAGGAGAAAACTGAGCTGACCGTACGAACTGGTCACCACGGTGGTTTCCTCCCGCGCGCCTACCGCGACATGGGATTATCGAGAACAGCCGTCACGGCTGAACAGATCATCAGGCAAGCCGTAACGGTTTGAACCGCAATCACTGGCCCAATTTTCCAGTGGCGTGCTGCAACTTAACTCAGCCTCACTGTTGAATCTCGGTGAAGGATTGTTCTTATGCGCACGCTCATTCGGGATTTTCCGCCAACTGCATGGGTGAGTGCGAAGACACGAGTTCCAGATACTTTGTCCGGTACAGGTCACGTTGTCGACTCCAGCCAGACAAAGCGTTCAAGTCAGGTCGTGCCGGTTGATATTCAACAACACTCTTGCCTGGCGGCTCGCGAAGAGCGCCGCACGCTGATCGACAATGACAGTTTCATTGGCTACTTCCGGACTTCAAATGGTTCGGAAAATATGGTTTACCTGAAAACCCGCCAACGTATTTCGGAACTGGATACCAAATTACTACAGGTATTCTCGCGGTCAGCCGAAATGGCATCGCTTTCGACAATATCCTCACCTCAATGAGTAACCGCCCGAAACACAGGCTGAAATTATCCTGACCCTTTGCGAAGTGGTTTACACCTGTTCGCACGAAACGGGTCGCCACGTTTTCCGGCTCGGCGTGGTATTCGTCACGCCGCTTGTTCTGGTGAACTCATCATCGGTCTGAGCAAACAGGAATTGTGATGCTGCTGCAGATGGCCGCGCCGATATCGATGTCGGCAAAATCGGCATACCGGATGCCGTTCTCAACAACCCGGCCGTTATACCAATGACCGAATTTGAACAGATGAAGCACCACGCCGCGATGGGGCGCAACATTCTGAAAGGCTCATTACGTCTGCCGCTTTGTTCCGCCGCAATTATCGCCGGACAACACCACGAACACTGGGATGGCAGCGTTACCCGCTTGGTTTGATCGGCGAAGGCGAAATTCATGTCTTTGGCCTGCATTGTCGCCCCTGGCTGCTTTGGAGATGCCTTGTGCAACGCCCGCGTCTACAAGGAGGCCTGGCCGCTGACAAAGTCATCGCCCACGTCAAGGAACGCGCCGGCACTCAGTTTGATCCGCAACTGATTGCCGCTTTCCTTGAGAATATTGACCGCTTCGTTGCGATCTTGAACGACAACCCGAACGAAGCGGACTAAACGAAGCTGACTAAAAAGCTGCCGCCCGATTAAGGGCAACAGCCTGCTGCGCTTACTTTAGCTGCAGCAAACTGTCCCAAGCCGCGTGCTTTTCCAGGCCAAGCAGATTGGCCAGTCGCTGCAATATTGGACAAACCGGCCGATTCCCGTCTGATTCCGCTAAAGCCAGCTTGCCGCCGCTCACGTTGTCGTAAAGAATGAGCGGTACCGGGTTCAGGTGCGCTGTCTTGGCTTTGAATGGAGGTCATCCTTTATTCTGAGCTGGCCGGGTTATCTTTGTCCAGTTCATACATTTCATCGGCATTGCCGTGGTCAGCCGTAATCAAGGCCACACCACCCATCGCGTCGATCACCGGCAGCAGGCGCGCCAGTTGCAGGTCGACCGCTTCAACCGACATCGTTGCGGCGCGGAAATTGCCGGTATGGCCGACCATGTCACCATTCGCGTAATTGCAGCGCAGAGTCTTGTACTGGACCGGTTTTCAAAGCAGCGATCATCGCATCGGTGATTTCCGCCGCCTTCATCCAGGGATTGCTCAACGGGACAACATCGCTCGGCACCTCCTGCCAGGTTTCACCTTCAAACTTGCCAGAGCGATTGCCATTCCAAAATAAGTCACATGGCTGAATTTGAGTTTCGAACAGGCAAACGGAGGGCTGCCGGATTTGCAAACCATTCACCTGTCGTTTCCTCGGCCGCAGGCGGCAACTCGGTGAAAGCGCTGCGGGCAGGTGCCTTGTAAATCATCATCGAATGGGTAACATGCCGGCGTAGGTCACTTGCGGCATCCGACACGGTCAAATTTATCGAACACGGCCTCTTCAAAAGCACGGCTGATTTCAATGTGCTGATCACCACGGAAATTAAAAAAGACAACGGAATCACCATCCTCAATCGTGCCAACCGGCTTGCCGTTTTCACCAATGATGAAAGGCGGCAAATCCTGATCTATTGTCCCTGATCTCGTCGCGAGGTCAGGCACCGCAGCAGTCGCATTGGCAAACTGCTGGCCCTCACCCAGCACATGGGTTTTCCAGCCCCGCTCAACCATAGACCAGTTGGCATCGTAGCGATCCATCGTAATGTTGTGCCGCCCGCCACCGGAAGCAATCCGCACGTCAAAATCAGCACCGCTGATTTCAGCCAGAAACGCCTTGTGCGGAACCACATCGAGCGCACCAGCTCGGCACATCGCGACCATCAGCGGCGCATGAATGAGCCTGTCACTCCTTCCGCCAGCCTGAACGACCATCGCTTTCAGGTGGTCGATATGGCTATGACACGCCATCAGCCAAGCCAATGAGGAAAATTCTGGTCCTTGCGCCGCGTGAAGCGACGATCTGCCGCCACGCCTGCCCCGCCAGAGTGCACCACTGGCAATCGCATCAGCAACCAGGGATGCGCCCGGTTGGCAATCGCCCGGCACCGATAGCGCCAGGACTCACCTCGAACGGGCGTCATCATCGGGCATCCCGACCGCCGTGCCATGCGCCCGCAGTTTAATGATCGGATGCAACGTAAACAAGGATCCAGCGTCGGCTTACGGGCTGCGGCAATGGCGCTACCCGCATCCGACTTGGGAATACCGTAACCGTCCATGACGATAACGACGACCGGGCCTGAACACCGGGAAACGAAGCGAGCTTTTGGAGCATGGTAAAAAATCCTGCCGGGGAAAATATCAACCCCACATTTTACCTTTTTAGCGTTCTGCCGAGACTGCCGCAGCACCGCCAAAAAAGCCAATTTTCATTTCCAGACGACTGCCTATGGGATAATTCCCCCCCTTTCGCAACACACGCAGCAGGCATGGCCAAAGACGCACCAATCCAGTTCAAGGGCACTACGCTCAAGATCATCCAGACGCAACTGCGCACCACCGACCTGGCCACGCTGCACGCCGCACTGGCCGAACTGACCGGCAACAGCCCGGACTTTTTCGAGAACGAGCTGGCCGTCCTCGATTTCAGCCAACGCCCAACGATCTGCCCGGACCCACCGCCCGACTGGCCAGCCGATTTGCCAATCTGCTTCGCGACTTCGGGCTTGCATCTGCCGTCGCAACCGCGCGGCTTGCCGGAAGATCTGGCGGCAGCGCCGCGGCCGGCCGGCTTGCCAGCGGTAAGCGCCGACGCCCTGGGCCGCCGCGCGCTTAAGGGAAACGGACCGGCACAAGCGCCGACCGCCACACCCCGCTGCACCGCCGCCACCGGGCCAGAGCCGCCGCCTTGCCGCCCGAACCACCAGCCACGCACCATCACCCTCGACAAGCCGCTGCGCTCCGGCCAGCGCTTTTACGCCCAGGGCTGTGACCTGATCGTCACCGCCATGGTCAGCGCCGGGGCCGAGGTCATTGCCGACGGCAACATCCACATCTATGCGCCATTGCGTGGCCGCGCCCTGGCCGGCGCCAGCGGCGACAAAACCGCCCGCATTTTCACCACCAGCATGGAGGCTGAACTGGTCTCTGTAGCCGGCCTTTACCGCACCTTCGAAGCAGGCGTACCGGCTGATCTGGCCCGCCTGCCGGCAACAGTCAGCCTGCTTGATGAAGGCGGCGAAGCTCGCCTCAACGTCTGCTGCCCTGGCGCTCCGCGTAAAATCCATTCCAAATATCATAACCTCACCCAACGAGAAACCATCGTGACCAGAATCGTCGTCGTAACTTCCGGCAAAGGCGGGGTCGGCAAGACCACCACCAGCGCCAGCTTCTCCACCGGCCTTGCCCAGCGTGGCTTCAAGACGGCCGTCATCGACTTCGACGTCGGCCTGCGCAACCTCGACCTGATCATGGGTTGCGAGCGCCGCGTCGTCTATGACCTGATCAACGTCATCAACGGCGAAGCGACGCTGACCCAGGCGCTGATCAAGGACAAGCACACCGACAACCTCTACGTGCTGCCCGCCTCGCAGACGCGCGACAAGGACGCGCTGACCGAGGAAGGCGTCGAGAAGGTCATCAAGGAACTGGAACATCAGGGCTTCGACTACATCGTCTGCGATTCGCCGGCCGGCATCGAATCGGGCGCCGTCATGGCCCTGACCTTCGCCGACGAGGCACTCGTCGTGACCAACCCGGAAGTCTCCTCGGTGCGCGACTCCGACCGCATTCTCGGCATCCTGCAGGCCAAGTCGCGCCGCGCCATCGAAGGCCGCGAGCCGGTCAAGGAACACCTGCTCATCACGCGCTACAACCCGACCCGCGTCGAAGCCGGCGAAATGCTGTCGTACAAGGACATCCAGGAAATCCTGCGGGTGCCCATCATCGGCGTCATCCCCGAATCGGAAGAAGTGCTGCAGGCTTCCAACCAGGGCTCGCCGGTCATCCATCAGAAGAATACCGACGCCGCCGAAGCTTACAACGATGTGATCACGCGCTTTCTCGGCGAGGACAAGCCGCTGCGCTTCGTCGATTACGTCAAGCCGGGCCTCCTGAAGCGCCTGTTCGGAGGCAAGTAAGATGTCCTGGCTACAAAAACTGTTCGGCAACCAGCCGAAAACCGCCCATCTGGCCAAGGAACGCCTGCAGCTGATCATCGCCCATGAGCGCGATGGCGGCGGCAGCAGCGCCAATTTCCTGCCCGACCTGCAACGCGAGCTGATCGCCGTGATCTCCAAGTACGTCAAGGTGAACACTGAGGACATTCGCGTTTCGCTCGAGAAACAGGGCAATTACGAGGTTCTGGAAGTCAATATCGTTTTTCCGGAAAAAGGCTAACTGTAAGTCCATGCAAGCATAAGAAAACTCGCAGGAAGGATATTGATTATAATGACCACAACTTTGCACCGCCCTGGGCCGATACCTTCCTGTATTTTTTCTCGCATTGCCGGAGTGCTCAGCGCTTGCTCGTCGCGGCCAATCAACCCGCCGAGTGCAGAAGCAGATCCACATGCCGGTTACCGGCTGGCTACTCGGCAAGTGCATTTTCAGGATCAGGAAACGCTAATTGATTCTTGCGTTTTCTGGAGGCGGCACACGCGCCGCCGCATTCTCTTACGGTGTTCTTGAATTTCTTCAAAAACACTGAAGTCACCATGGCGCGATGGTGAGAAGGTGCGGCTGCTTGATCGGGTTACCGGATCACTCACCGGCGTTTCCGGCGGCAGTTTTACAGCGCTGGCTTACGGGCTTTATGGCGACAAGTTATTTACCGATTACGAGCACCGCTTCCTGAAGCGCGATGTACAGGACATAAATAATTTCCCGCACTGCTAAATCCCTTTACCTGGGGAAATCTCTGGTCGTCAAACTGGGGGCGCTCTGAACTGGCGGCTGACCTCTACGATGAAATTCTTTTCAACGGAGCGACTTTCGCTGACCTGAATAATGGCAAAGGGCCCATTAATCCTTGCTTCCGCCACCGATATTTCAACCAGTGCCCGACTGGTTCTTTGACCAGGACATTCTTCGATGTCGGGTGCTCCGACCTTTCTGCCGTAAAACTCTCGTCGCCAGCGGCCTCATCTGCATACAAGTTCCGCTGGTACTGTCACCCTTAACCTTCAACAACTATGGTGGCACTTGCAAATACCAGCCACCACCCGCGTGGAACCGGTTTGCCAACATCAGCAATGCGCCACGAACAGTCGCCCGGGCAAAAGGGAGATTGAAGAACGCCTCTCCATTGCAGACAGCAGCAATCGGCCCTTCCTCCATTTGTTTGACGGCGGCATTTCCGACAACGTCGGAATGCGCAGCGTCCTCACCCTGATCGAGCTAATGGATGCCCTCAAACAGGCCGGCGTACCCACCCGCCTCGATAAAGTGAAGCGTATTGCGGTCTTTGTTGTGAATTCAATATCAACACCAAAAACCGACTGGGATAAGCAAGAAAAGCCGCCCGGCCTGATGAATCTTCTACTCAAGGCAAGTGGCGTACCTATCGACCACTTCTCCTACGAAGCCATGGAGTTGCTCAAAGACAAACAGGCACGCTGGCAATCATCGCGTCACTTGCGGAAACACCCGGCGCTAGCCAACAATCCTGACCCAAAAATCAAAGAGAACACTCAAAGCCCGGATGTCGACATCTATAGCAATGACATTTCATTTTCTGCGCTAAAAGACAAAGCGGAATACGCCTATCTGAATGAGTTGCCGACTAGTTTTGTACTCCTGACGAATCCGTCGATCGCTTGCAGGGCAGCGGCCGGAACCAAAAATCATCAATGAGTCACCGGAGTTCCATCGACTGCTCACAGACATCGGCGCAAAACCTATCACCAAGACACCGCCAACGACCGCAAAAAGCACCGCCCGACAATAACGGAAGCGAGCGAACCAAGCCCCTTTACCTCTGAGACCAAGGCGACTAGCATGTCAGCATTGCAATCAACCCGGTGCGCCTGATGTCCTCATCGCTCAAACCTAGCGAAATCGTCCGTCAACTGAACGAACATGTCATCGGTCAGGAAGAAGCCAAGCGCACGCTGGCGGTGGCGATTTATGCCCACTACCGCAAGATGGCCGGGCTGGGTGCTGAATCAGTCGAAGTCACCAAAAGCAACGTCCTGATGATTGGCCCGACCGGCACCGGCAAAACCCTGCTCTGCGAAACCCTGGCGCGGATTCTTGATGTCCCGTTCGTCACCGCCGACGCTACTTCACTGGCCCAGACCCAATTTGTCAGCGAAGAGATCGAGGCCATCCTGCACCGTCTGCTCGACCGGGCCAATGGCGACATCGCCCTCGCCCAACGCGGCATTGTGTTTATTGACGAAGTCGACAAGCTGAAATCGGTCGGCGGAGAATCACACGCCACCTCCGGCGAAAGCGTCCAGCACGCCCTGCTCAAGATCATGGAAGGCGCGCCGGTTCGCCTCAGCAACGGTCAGCACATCGACACCACGCACATCCTGTTTATTTGCGGCGGGGCCTTTGTCGGCCTTGACCGCATTCTGACCAAGACCCATTCATTCGGCTTCATCTCAACCTCTGGCGGTGACGACCAGAATATTCTTGAGCGCCTAAACGCCCGGGTTAAACCGACTGACCTGCTGGAATTTGGCCTGATCCCTGAATTTGCCGGCCGCCTGCCGATTGTGACCCGCCTGACCGATCTCTCTCAGGAGATGCTGATCCGGATCATGACCGAGCCGCGCAACGCCATCTATAAACAGTTTGCAGCCCTGCTCCGGGCCGATGGGGTCGAATTGCAAATAGCGCCCACCGTTTTCCGCCAGATTTCCGAACTGGCGATCGAATACACAAAGCCGGTGCCCGCAGCCTGCGCGGCATCTTTGAAGAAATGATGACCGATATTCTCTACGCCATCCCGGACGACCCGGCGATTCGCAAGGTGGTCATTACTTCGCTGTTTGAAAGCCCGCAAATGCCTACGGTGCACGGCCTAAAAAGGCAAAAATCAATCTTCTGACTTGGCCTGATTATCACGGGCAACCGAGGCAATCAATTCAGCAAAAGCCCCACGATGCAGCAGGCTAAGAAATGCAGCGACCACGGCGGGGTCAAACTGCGTACCCGCACCTTCGGCAATCGCCGTTTCAGCCTCCTGTATGGATCACGGTGTTTTATAGGGGCGATGACTCAACAAAGCATCGAACACATCAACCACCGAAACAATCCGCGTCAATTTAGCGAAACCTCTTGTGAAGGCCGGCCGCTGGGATAACCGCTTCCATCCCAGCGTTCGTGGGTGTGACAAAGCCATTCTCACGGGCCAGCGTCAAAGATTTGTCGTGTGACAAAATGCTCGCACCTATCGTTACGTGGCCCTTCATTACCTCAAACTCTTCCGGTTAACTCGCCGCTGCGCAGAACCTCGTCCGGAACACCAATTTTGCCCACATCATGCAAACGGCTGGCCATGCCGTACAACACCGCCTCGTCAGGAGAAATGCCCAGTTCAACGGCAAGCAGACGGGTGTAGCTATCAATGCGCTGAATATGCTCACCGGTCGTTTTGTCCTTGAACTCGGCAATTTCAGCCAGCATTTCAATTGCGTTGTCGTAAGCCTCTTGAACGTTGATATGCAGACGAAGGTTTTCCAGCGCCGAAGAACACTGCTGCGCCATTACCTTGAGCAATCAAAGATCAGACTGAGACAACTCGCGCGTTGGCTCAACATAAACAAACCGACCGGCCTGGCACCCATCATCAGCGGAATCACAATCCCACTTTTGCGGATTTTTTCGGCAGCGTACCGCTCAAAATCGCCTCACCGCAAAGCTTCCGCATCTCGCTTAAGCGCGCCTGATCTTCAATTGGCCCGGTGGTCGCCTGAACATTAATTTGATCACCCTCAATCGTCGCGACCATGCCATCAATCGTCGCAATAAAACTGGTGTCCGCCAGATTGCACAGGCCAACAATCTGGGTCAGCACACCCTCAAAAAAATGATTCAAGGTCGCATGCGAAATCCGGTACAAATCCGGCGCAGCAGCGAGCACCCGCGCCAGCCCGATGCGGTTCATGTCGATCGTTTTAAGATCGCGATACCCTTGATGGCGGAGCGCACCGTCGTATATAAACGTGTTGAGGTCAGTTCCGTTTGTCTTTGTAATCATCAATGTCAAAATTATCAATGACATAGCGCTCTGGTGCCGCACCCGGCTGGCCGGTTCGGACAACCAGCCGGATCATCCGGGTTACCCAGTTCATTGCGAATATATTCAACCAGTTTCAAACCGGCATCGTCGGTTTCGTCGTCACAACATCGACCAGCGCCAGCGCAGTATCGTCGTGCTCCAGCCAATAATTGCTTGGCTTCGTAGGCAGAGGCTGCCTCAATAAAATGCAAATCGCGCTGATCGAAAGTGAAGCCTTTAAGATTCAGCCGCGTCAGTGCGCGAATGTCCGCCTCATCATCAACGACCAGAACTTTCCAGCAATGGCGCGGCTCAGCCTGCGTTTCACCATCTTTTACTTCGGGGCTGACGCCTTGGAACGGATTAACTTCAGTAGTACTTACCTCGGCAGCGCTATCAATTCAGTGCCGTCGTCGACTTATTCAGACGGCACCGGGAAAAATCACTTTTTGGCAATGGGAAACTCAACAACAAACCGCGTGCCGGCATGCCCACCTCGCTCTCGCACTGACCATGATGCCAGCAAGGCGTGCACTGTCACGATGTTGTAGCAGATATACATACCCAAACCCGAGCCCCCCGCCCCCCCGCTTGGTGGTAAAAAATGGCTCAAAAATCTTGCTCCAGCACCTCAGGGCTCATCCCCTGCCCTCGCATCGAGCATAATCCAGCCGCAAAACATCGCCGGCCAAACTGGCGCGAATAACGAAATACCCAGCCTTTGCTGCTGCCCGGAATGTCGAAACCATGCAGCAAACTATTCACCACAAAATTGAGTCAGACCAACTGCTCAAGCAAGCCAAAGCAACAACTCCTTGATTTTCAGGCTTTCCGGGCAGTCCACCGTAAGCTTTACCGGCGAGCGTTTTAATTGGTTATGCAATGCCTGAAGCACTATCATCAATCGGATTTTAGCTCACCGAAAATACCCGCTCATCCTCGGTTGCCTGATCAATCGACGTTCGCTTGAAATCTCTAACCAGCGCGGCAGCACGACGTAAATTGGCAACCGCCAGGTGATCCCCTTGCCGCAAAGTTGCCAGCGCCGAGCGCAAATCATCTTCGCTGACATCTTCACTGGCCAGCATGCGGTCGATCCCGTTCAAGACCTCTTCACTATTGCTGATCGCCCCGACCGCAACACCAATCGGCGTGTTGATCTCATGTGCAAAGCCAGCCACCATGCGGCCGAGTGAAGCCATTTTTTCACTCTGTACCAGCTCATGCCGGGCCATTTCAACTTCATCAATTTTGGCAGTCAGTTCCAGAGCCATCGCCGCCGTAATTGCTCAAGGAACCACCAGCAAATAGCAGTCATCAACAAATAAACCACCCCATGCCTGATCTGCCCCTGACGCTCGCTGGGTTGCGCTGCCGCTAAAAACTTGTCGTAACGCTGGGTAATGCTGATCCCGCCCCGCACATCACTCCAGTTTTGTAACCCTGCGCCGCATGGCATTGCAGGCAGGGCTCAACAACTCACCAACTGGTGCCATGTAGCGATGCACCAACTCCTCATCAGCCAAGGTTTCAAACCCCACGCGCCTTTTGGTTGCCGGACTCAAAGGCAATCAATGCCTCTGCGCTCCCAATTATCAGCCGTATTGTTTGAAGTTGATTGGTTTCTAAACTGGTCAGATAGAAAAACCAGCCCGCCGTCTTTATAAGCACCTGCTCACCAGTTAAGCGAGTCATGTAAGCAGGATTAATCAGCGTCAGCGACAGCCTCAAGGTGTCCTGAATATCACGATGCGGGTGTTTCAAATAGGGATTAGGCGGTGATTTTCCATCAACCAGCACATACACCCCGCCGTGCTGAGAATTCCACAAGCGGGTCAGTTGCACCATGCGGAACATATTGCGCGCGCCTTCGGTCACCACACTCTCGCTATGATTCCGAATATCGGCCAAATGGCTACTCAACGACACGCCCACAGCGGCCGTCCAGTCAAACACTCAGCAAAAATCAACCAATAACAGCGATCCCCGGCACAAACTCCAGGTACTCGAATCCCTGCATTCTTCCCCCGGAGAATGGGGGCAAGGCACACGGGCCTTGCCCACAGCAATAGACCAAAACTGCTTATTCGTCCTCATCATGCAGGTTGGAACTTTACTCGCCAACTGCTGCTGCAATCGCCATTGGCGGCACGGCTGAATAACGGGCGAATTCGATACTAGTAACTACCCTGCCCCCTGTCAATGACTTTAATCTCGACTGGTAATCATTCAGTTCAGCCAGTGGCACCTCGCCGGTGATTGCAGACAAACCATGACCACGCGCATCAGTCCCCATGATATGACCACGCCGCCCCGACAAATCACCCGCCAGATCACCAATCGCTGCTTCCGCGCACGAGTACGATTTCAATCGCTGACAATCGGCTCCATTACAATCGGCTTTCGCCACAAAACGAATCGCCTCAACCACTGCCTTGGCGACCGGCGGTAACAAAAGCGACTTCCTTGCCATCAACGGCGTGCGTCTTGCCATCGAAAACCACGTCATAGGCGGCCAAAAAACAACCATTACCAAGCTCGATGTGGGAACTCATTTTCTGACGCAATTACGCAGCATTTTGCCTTATGCATTATTAGAAAATATCGGTATTTTAAGCCCTGCATTAATGAGGGAGATCGTCCTCAATAAACCTTTAGAATTAATTGAGTATGCGCAACATGTAAGCATGCCGCTGGCGTGTGTGAATTTATGTGCCTCGCTCGAAGGTCTGCATATTCAAGGTGTTGTTGCGAATGACGCGTTGTATGGGGCGGTAGTTAATGTGTTGCTGGCAAGCCGAGGTGAGGTTATTAATAAACACCAAACAAAAAACCCCAACGAATCCAATCCGTTGGGGTTTTGATCGTTAAACAACGCAAACCAAATCCTATAACGCCGCTAAGGCCGCGTTAAACGTGGCGCTTGGGCGCATGGCTTTATTGGCTTTTTCGGCGTCTAAGCGGTAGTAACCGCCGAGGTCTTGCGGCTTGCCTTGGGCGGCCACTAACTCACCGACAATCACAGACTCTTGATTAGTTAAGGCTGTGGCTAAAGGCGTGAACTTGGCTTTTAGCTCGGCGTCATCGTTTTGCGCGGCAAGTGCTTCGGCCCAATACATAGCTAAATAGAAGTGGCTGCCACGGTTGTCGATCTCGCCCACTTTGCGCGCGGGTGATTTGTTGTTATCGAGGAACTTGGCGGTCGCATCATCCAACGCTTTGGCAATCACCTTGGCTTTAGGGTTGCCCGCTACTTCAGCAAAATGCTCAAGCGATGGTGACAAAGCTAAAAATTCACCGAGTGAATCCCAACGCAAATAACCCTCTTCCTCAAACTGCTGAACGTGCTTGGGCGCCGAGCCGCCGGCGCCGGTTTCGAATAAACCACCGCCGTTCATTAAAGGCACAATCGAGAGCATTTTGGCCGAGGTGCCGACTTCTAAAATGGGGAACAAGTCGGTGAGGTAATCGCGTAATACGTTGCCGGTTACAGAGATAGTTTCCAGACCTTGCTTGATGCGCCCCAAGCTGTAAATCGTCGCTTCTACGGGGGCCATAATCAAAATTTCTAAACCGCTCACATCGTAATCGGCCAAGTAGGTGTTTACTTTTTTGATCATTTCGGCGTCGTGGGCACGATTGGCATCTAACCAAAATACTGCCGGCGAACCCGTCGCGCGAGCGCGGTTAACGGCCAGTTTTACCCAGTCGCGGATCGGTGCGTCTTTGGCTTGGCACATGCGGAAGATGTCGCCTTGCTCGACGCTTTGCGAGAGCAACACGTCGCCGTTTTCGTTCACAGCGCGAATCACACCGGCGCCTGTGGCCTCAAAGGTTTTATCGTGCGAGCCATATTCTTCGGCTTGCTGCGCCATCAAACCCACGTTGGGCACAGTGCCCATGGTGACGGGGTCGAAGGCGCCGTGCTCTTTACAAAAATCAAATACAGCTTGGTAAACACCGGCGTAACAACGGTCGGGGATTACGCACTTGGTGTCTTTGGCTTTGCCATCGGGGCCCCACATTTGGCCAGAAGAGCGCAGCATGGCAGGCATAGAAGCATCAATAATTACATCGCTAGGCACGTGTAAGTTGGTGATGCCTTTGTCCGAATCGACCATGGCTTGAGCGGGTTGCACGCTGTAAACAGCGGCAATATCGGCTTCTATCGCGGCGCGTTGATCAGCCGGTAAACTTTGGATTTTGTTGTAAACATCGCCTAAGCCATTGTTAGGCGAAATACCTAAAGCGGCAAATTCGCTCGCGTATTTATCGAACACAGTTTTGTAATAAACCGATACCGCGTGACCAAAAATAATGGGGTCAGAGACTTTCATCATGGTGGCTTTTAAATGCACCGAATACAAAACGCCTTCGGCTTTAGCGGCAACAACTTGCTCGTCCAAAAACGCCACCAGTGCTTTTTTGCTGAGCACGCTAGCGTCTAAGACTTCGCCTTCTAATAAGGGCGCAAAGTCGCGCAGCTGGGTTACATCGCCCGAGGCATTGACGTATTCAATTTTGAATTTGCAGGCTTGCGCAAGAGTGATGGATTTTTCGCTGCCGTAAAAATCGCCACCGCTCATGCTGGCCACATGCGACTTTGAGCTGCTGCTCCACACGCCCATAGAATGGGGGTTTTTGCGAGCAAAGGCTTTTACGGGCACAGGCGCGCGGCGGTCGGAGTTGCCTTCACGCAGCACAGGGTTTACCGCTGAGCCCTTAATTTTGTCGTACTTGGCTTTGATGGCTTTTTCGTCGGCATTTTGTGGTGCTTCGGGATAATCGGGTAAGGCATAACCTTTGGCCTGCAGCTCTTTAATGGCTGCATTTAATTGCGGTAAAGACGCCGATACGTTGGGCAATTTGATGATGTTGGCTTCTGGCGCTTTGGCCAATTCGCCGAGCTCGGCCAAGGCGTCTATTTGGCGCTGCTCGGGTTTTAAGAACTCAGCGAAGTTAGCAATAATGCGGCCCGCCAACGAGATATCTTTAAGCTCAACCTCAATACCCGCCGCGCCGGTAAAAGCTTTTACTATAGGTAAAAAAGAATAAGTCGCGAGCGCGGGGGCTTCGTCGGTTTCGGTGTAGATAATTTTGTAATCTGACATTGAGGTAACCTGCCTTAGTGGGAGATGTCTTCGAAAAAAGAGCGCCGAAAAGATGTTTGCAGTCACTGCTGCAAGGGTTCGCAACGCTTAGGCCAAAAGCGGCCGATTATACCAGCAAGAACAAGTGCTTAACAGAACTCGAACCCGCTACATTTTTTGCCATTATGTTGGGCGCGATCGCTACACAATGGCCGAAATTGGTGCGATTTAGCGTTTTTTAGAGACGCTAAATTCACTCACTAAATCACTCAATCAGCTAATCACCAATCGGCCAACCATTGGTGACCGGATAACGGCGGTCACGGCCAAAACCGCGTTGGGTTAAGCGCGGGCCAATCGCGGCTTGGCGGCGTTTGTATTCGTTAATATCCACCAAACGCAGCACGCGCTTTACCTCTACTTCGCTAAAACCTTGGGCGATAATGGCGTCGGCGCTTTGGTCTTGCTCGATATACAAACGCAAAACTTCATCCAATACAGGGTAAGGCGGTAACGAGTCTTCGTCTTTTTGATCGGGTGCTAACTCGGCTGAAGGTGGGCGCGTAATCACCGATTCGGGGATCACATCGCCCAAGGTATTGCGATAACGGGCAAGCTCAAACACTTCGATTTTAGGCACATCTTTGAGCACATCAAAACCGCCCGCCATATCGCCATAGAGCGTGCAATAACCCACCGCCAGCTCGCTTTTGTTGCCGGTCGTGAGCACCAAAAAGCCTTTTTTATTGGAAATGGCCATCAGAATTACGCCACGGCTGCGCGCTTGCAGATTCTCTTCGGTGGTATCGGCTTTTAAGCCTTCAAACTCAGTCGCTAAAGCGGCACTAAAAGCATTAAAAATAGGCTCAATACTAATGGAGCGGTAACTCACCTGCATACGTCGCGCTTGTTCGGCGGCATCGTCTTGGCTAAGTGCGGAGGTATATTTAAACGGCATCATTACCGCTTCTACCCGTTCGGCGCCCAGCGCATCCACCGCTACCGCCAGCGTTAAGGCCGAATCTATGCCGCCAGACAACCCCAAAACTATGCCTTTAAAGCGGTTTTTATTGACATAATCGCGCACACCCAGCACCAAGGCCTGATAAACACTGGCAAGATGATTGGGATTGGGCGCTAAATCGCCCGCCGAAAAAACTAGCTTGCCATGACTAAAAGTTGCCGTAACGGCACTCAGTGATTCGCTAAATAGCGGCGCGCGATGCAGCAGCTCGCCCGCTGCACTCACTACCATTGAGCCACCATCAAAAATAAGCTCGTCTTGCCCACCCACTTGGTTCACGTACACAATCGGCATGCCCGCTTCTTGCGCACGTTTTTGAAGCAAGGCTTCACGCTCGCTTTGTTTGTTGGCGTGGAACGGCGAGGCATTAAGGTTAATTAACACGTCCGCACCCGCTGCCTTAGCCTGCAACGCGGGGCCGGTATGCCAAATATCTTCGCATACACTCAGCGCGATTTTGGCGCCTGCCAGCTCAACACAGACCATCTCGCCACCTTCGGTAAAATAGCGCTTTTCATCAAACACTTGAAAGTTGGGCAAATGCTGTTTGGCGTATTCGGCAACAATCTTGCCGTTATGAATCACGCCCGCCATATTTTGCAAGCCCTGCACGGTGCGCTTGGGATAACCCACAATCAAGGCTGCCGCATGGTTTGCGGTGTAGTCACATAATTCATCTAATGCGCGCGCCACGCGAATACCCAAGCTTGGGCGCAGCAATAAATCTTCGGGCGGGTAACCCGTTAGGGTCAGCTCGGGAAAAACCACCAATTGGGCATCTAAGGTAGTTTCGGCGCGCTCGGCCATTTGTAAAATAAGGCGAGTATTGCCGGCAATATCGCCTACCAGTGGGTTAATTTGCGCTAAAGCAGTCACGATCATCGACATCTATACTGACACCTCGAGTATTCTCCGGCCAAAAATGTCACCATCTGGCCGAACGATTGAAACAAAACACGGCCCAAGCCCGTAAAATAAGCGCGCCATTTTGGTGGAACTCGGCCTACAACGCAAAACCTTCCCACAAATAAGAAACTGAATAATCCGCCGATTAAATCTCTGCTTTATTCAGCGATAAAAATAAGTTCTCCTATAAAAATAAGTTCTCCTATAAAAATAAGGATGCACCGTGTCCACTCATGATCTTCCCTCCCACAGCACACGCCTATTAGCGGTTTATCTTTATTTGCGGGTCATCATTGGCCTGCTGCTGTTGGCGCTGCAATTAACCGGCAATAAAACCGTTCTGCAAAATATCGACGACATCAACATGTTTGTCTGGGCAACCGTCAGTTACATTGCCGTGTGCGTGCTCACCACCGCGATTTGGCCACCACGCAGCCTCAGCACATCGCTACACCGGTTGGTAGGTTCGTTATTGTTTGATATCTCGATCATGCTGGTGCTGTTTTTAGCCAGCGGTGGCGTCGCCAGTGGTTTGGGCTATTTACTGATTGTTTACGTAGCCATTGCCGCGATTTTTTTCCCGGGGCATTTGGGCCTTTCGTTTGCGGCCTTTGCTAGTGTGGTTATCCTCGGCGACACGGTTTACTCGGTAATCCTACAAGGCAAAAACGAAAAAGACCTGTTCGCCTCCGGTATTTTGGGCGGGGTTTTATTTGCCACCAGCCTCGCTTTTCAATTTCTGACCGAAAAAATACGCATCAGCGACAGCCTCGCCGCCGCGCAAAGCGCCTACGCCGAGCACCTGCAAAAGCTCGCGCAAGCCATTATTACTCGCATGCGTACCGGCATTATTGTGATGGATCAAGATGGCAAAATAGAATTGATTAACGACTCAGCACTACAACTGATGGACTTACCCGCCAATCACAGTGATCGCCCTAAACAGCTGCAAGAAATCTCTATTCTCGCGAATGAATGGCTCAGCAATCCAACCACCAAACCGTCAAAAATACAGACTCTTGGCTCGGGTAACCAAGTACGTATTAGCACGGCGATATTGGATCTTGGCGACAATAAACGTACCGTTTTTTATATCGAAGATAACCGCGCACTCACGCAACAGGCACAACAACTCAAGCTTGCCTCGCTGGGGCGCTTAACCGCGAGCATCGCGCACGAAATCCGCAATCCGCTCGGCGCGATTAGTCACGCGTCGCAACTTTTGGGCGAGTCCACACATATTGATACCGCCGACCAGCGCTTAATCAAAATTATTTTGCAACACACCCAAAGGGTTAATCAAATTATCGAAAACACGCTGGCCATTTCTCGCCGCAAAGAAGTGCAAAGCGCACCCTTTGAACTTATCGAATGGCTGACACAATTCATCGAAACCTACCAACAAGGCAATCACGCCAAAGTAACGCTACTCACCGACACCACCGAATTACCCATTCGCGCCGATAAATCGCACCTCGCACAGGTGCTCACCAACCTGTGCGACAATGGCGCGCGCTACAACCACAAAACCACCGGCGATTTAGAAGTGGTCATCAAAGTCGGCGTCAACCGCAATAACGACACAGCCTATATTGAAGTGATTGACCAAGGCGAAGGTATTAGCGATGCCTATCTTGGCGAAATTTTCAATCCGTTTTTTACCACCGATAGCCAAGGAACGGGGCTCGGTTTGTATATTAGTAAGGAGCTGTGCGAAATTAATCAGGCAACCTTAATCCACAAAAAAACCGACGAAGGCCACACCTGTTTTCGCATCGATTTTAGCCACCATCTACGTATGCACTAAATGCCTAAAAAGATATTTAACACCTATCCTAAAAAGATATTTAACACCTCTTGCAAAGGCCGCAAAAAAACATGAGCAACCCTTTGATTGCCCTTATCATTGACGACGAACCCGACATTTGCGAGCTGCTGGAATTAACCCTCAGCCGCATGAATATTCAAAGCGTGAGCGCACACACTCTTAGCGCCGCTAAAATATTGTTAGAGCGCAAAAGTTTTAATCTGTGTTTAACCGATATGCGCCTACCCGACGGCAACGGCATGGATATTATTAAATTTATTCAAAGCCACTGCCCAAGCTTACCGGTCGCCATGATTACCGCACACGGCAATATGGATACGGCTATCGAGGCCTTAAAAAATGGCGCCTTTGATTTTTTATCCAAACCCATCGACCTTACCAATTTACGCACTCTTGTTGGCAACGCGATTGCCTCCAATCAATTACCGAGCGAGCCCCGCACCAAAATGCAGTCGCGTTTAATTGGTAATTCGCACAGCATTAAAATATTAGAAAAAAATATCCAAAAATTGGCGCGATCACAGGCACCGGTCTACATCTCTGGCGAATCGGGTAGCGGCAAAGAATTGGTCGCCCGCTCTATTCACGAGCAAGGCCCACGCGTGAGCGCGCCTTTTATTGCGGTTAACTGCGGTGCCATTCCACGCGAGCTGATGGAAAGCGAATTTTTTGGTCATAAAAAAGGCTCGTTTACCGGCGCCCACGTCGATAAACAAGGGCTTTTTCGCGCGGCAGAAGGCGGCACATTATTTTTAGATGAAGTCGCCGATTTACCTTTAGAAATGCAAGTGAAATTGCTGCGCGCCATTCAAGAAAAAGCCGTGCGCGCGGTGGGTGGCGCCAGCGAAGAACCTTTTAATGTGCGTATTTTATCGGCCACTCACAAAGATTTAGAAGCCGAAGTCGCGAGTGGGAATTTTCGCCAAGATTTATTTTATCGTTTAAATGTTATTCAACTTAACGTACCGCCACTGCGAGACCGCAAAGATGACATCGAACTTTTAACGCCCTTTTTATTAAAAAAATTGGGCGACGCTATGGGCTTGGCATTACCCAAAATTTCGCCAGCGGCACTGAATGAATTAGAGCGTTACAGTTTTCCAGGCAATGTGCGCGAGCTCGAAAATATTCTTGAGCGCGCGTTTACATTGTGCGAAACCGATACTATCGAGTGCCACGACCTACAGCTTAATCACAACGCCATTCTGACCGAGAATTTACCGGCGAGCGGCAACAATAGTGTGATTAATCATTACGATCGCGCATTGGAATACCCCAATATGGATGATTATTTAGCCGAAATAGAGCGCGAAATTATTTTAGGCTCGATGGAGAAAGTACGCTGGAATAAAACCATGGCCGCCAAAGAGCTGGGTGTCACTTTTAGATCGCTACGCTACAGAATGCAAAAACTAGGATTAGAATCTGATTAAAAGCCGCTTCACAAAACACAGAGAGAGCTTTGCACGAAACAAAATAGCCTGAGCGCTTTGCACGGAAAAAGCGTGAGGTTTTTAGGATAAACCACATTCGTCTTTAATTCGCTTAGGCGCGGCAACAAAAACTCGCGGATGGGTAAGCGTTAAACGGTTGCACCTATACGCCAAGGATTAAACTCATTGAGCCCGTAACCAAGGTCTTCGCTTTTGGAGGGTTTACCCGAAGCCACAGCAAGTATTTCGTTAAATATATCTAACCCGCATTCGGCAACAGAGCTTCGACCGCTCACGATACCGCCGCAGTTAATGTCGATATCTTCTTCCATTTGCGCATAGAGCGCGTCGTTACTGCCGAGTTTGATGCAGGGCACTGGTTTAAAACCAAACGCCGAGCCTCGACCCGTAGTAAAGCAAATGACGTTGGCCCCAGAAGCTACTTGGCCGGTAACCGATACAGGGTCAAAGCCTGGGCTATCCATAAACACTAAGCCTTTTTCGGTGATGGCTTCGGCGTATAAATAAACCGCGCGCAATTCGGTGGTTCCGCTTTTGGCTTGCGCGCCGAGTGATTTTTCGGAGATGGTCGTGAGCCCACCCACTTTGTTGCCAGGTGATGGATTATTGTTGAGCTCAAAACCGTTGCTGGAGGTGTAGTGCTCCCACCATGTGATGCGATCAAGTACTTTTTGAGCAATCTCGGGGGATGCCGAGCGCTGCGTGAGCAAATGTTCGGCACCGTAAATTTCTGGCGTTTCTGAATATATCGCTGTACCGCCATTGCGAATCACCAAGTCGGCAGCGGCGCCGAGTGCAGGGTTGGCGGTGATACCCGAAAATGCATCCGATCCGCCGCACTGCAACGCGACCGTTAAGTGGCTAGCGGGTACTTTTTCACGCTTGAGCGCATTCAGTTCTGGCAACATGGCTTTTATGGCGGCAAGACCTTTTTCTATGCTGATGCGTGTGCCGCCAGCTTCTTGAATATTAAGCGATTGAAATAATGTGCTTTCTTCTAGGTTGTTTTCGGTGGTAAGGCGCTGCAATTGCATTGTTTCGCAACCTAATCCAATCACCAGTATGCCGCCAAAATTGGGGTGTCTTGCATAACCGGTCAATACTCTTTCGAGCATTTCATAACCTTCGCCAGCCGAGCGCATGCCGCAGCCACCTTCGTGAGTGAGCGCGACAATCCCATCGATATTGGCATAGGCATCCAATGCGCCCGGATAATTAAAGTTGGCCGCAATTTGCGACGCTACCGTCGCCGAGCAATTGACTGTGGTAATAATGCCGAGAAAGTTACGTGTGCCCACCGCACCGCTGGCGCGCTTATAGCCCATAAAATGAGCTTGCTCTTCGGGCTTAACAAAGTCGGTGGTTTTTGCAACGCGACAAAAACCATAGTCTTTATCCTCGGTACTCATACCGCAGTTATGGACGTGCACATGCTCGCCTGCCGCTATCAGTGCGGTAGCCGTGCCAATCGGTTGGCCATATTTATAAATAGGTTGATCTACAGCTATGGCTGTAATCGCCACTTTGTGCATGGCTTTAATGTCTGACTGCACAATAATTTTTATGCCGTCGATATCAAGGTTCGCACCAGCCGCAATAGCTTGCGTCGCTAAAGCAACATTGTCATCGGGGTGCAATTTAATCAGTTTTGGCTCAGCTTGTTTGCCCGCATCGGACACAATTATATTCATTCGGTTATAGCCCTTGCGCATCTCGTGGTTGTTTTTACCCTATCTCAGTAATCTATCACCGTATTGGTAAGGCCGCAATTGTATGATTGGTAATATTGATTGTCGGGTAGCGGTTATCTAAATGGTTGACGAGAAATTGTGGCGCATGTCTGCTAATCGCTCTTTTGGTATTTATCTCTGTGTTGATGGTAATAAAATCGGTAGAATGCTCCGTTTTCTTGTCCTATTAAATCGTTTCTTGGCACTGCTTGTTTACTCTAGCGGCCATTAAATTAAGTGAAAGTTAAGTGAAAGGTGTTGTTGTTTATGGATCACGATATTAATAGTGATGGTATTGAGCCTTTGGCTGATGTTATTTCTCGGCACCCTATCGAAAATAGCTCTGGCCGCCTGTATCAAAAAGTGGCCGAAAAGTTGGCAGAGAAAATTTCTTCGGGCGAGTACCCCGTGGGCTCTCGCTTGCCTGCCGAGCGCAAACTAGCGGAATCTTTTAATGTAAGTCGCCCTACGATTCGCGAAGCGATTATCGCGCTTGAGTTAGTCGGTTGCGTAGAAGTAAAAAGTGGCTCGGGTGTTTATGTGGTTTCATCTGGCAGTGGCGATGCATTGGCCACGACTCTATTAGATGTCGGCGCTTTTGAGATTTTAGAAGCGCGCATGATATTGGAAAGTGAAATAGCCAGTATTGCCGCTAAAACTATCACCGATGAAGAGCTCGAAGAACTTAAAGCTGCACTGCACTCCATGGAGCTCGAAAACGAGCAAGTGAATGTCTCAGAAAATGCCGACGAGGTATTCCATCTATTAATTGCTGAAGCAACCCACAACGAAGCGATGATTTCTGTGTGTAAGCACTTATGGAGCATGAGAAATCACTCCAACGTATCGGCTTCTATACTCGATAAAGTCCGTCAAGCGGGCTCTCGCCCTCGTGTTGACGAACACAAAGCCATTCTTAATGCCTTAATTGCTCGCGACTCAGACGCAGCGCGATCAGCAATGCGCGAACATTTAACCCGTGTAGCCGATCAACTACTGGAGTCCACTGAAGAACAAGCCATTGAAGAGGCGCGTAAAAAAGTAAGTCGAGAGCGAGAGCGTTTTGCCGTTGTGCGCTAGTCGTTACTTACATCTTATTACTTAAAAAAAACAGAGCTTTTATGGCTCTGTTTTTATTTTGGTGCCTAGACTTTAAAATCATGTCCCGATCATCACCGATAAAAAAAGAATTTAGCGCATCGGCTGACATTGATGAATTTAGCGCAAATTAGCCGTGATATCGCGGCGAGCCTAGAGCTCTGCAATTAAGTCAAAATGACAAGATGTTTATAAACTCCGCAACAGCATGCTGATATTCTCCATTAATATTGGTAAGTCCAAAAAAGCTTGATTGGTAATACAAAAGGTGTGACCATTGCAGCTCAATAACTTTGTATGGCTGTTTAAATTTACGACTATAAAGCGTGTAGCCGTCGTTTTTCCTCCTTGATGCAGTTGTATTCATACGCGGCACGCCATTAAAAACCTAAATTAAAATGTACTTTATAAGCTAGGAGTTATTCATGGTTAGATATTTATTTAACGACCTCATTAAAAAAAATAATCGGCGATCTAACGGGCGTTTTTTGTCACTCATTTTATTGCCATTCACTTTCATTATGCTTGTCACTATAGCTGGCTGTTCTGGATCGGTAAAAAATACCACCGATAATGCTTTAGCCGTTATTGAGGTCTCCAATCCCTCCTCCGTAAAGCGCAGTGACGAACCCCTGTATTGGTCTTTTAATGATCTTGGCTTAGCAGATAAACCCACAGTGTTAAGTATTTGGATCGGCGATAAAATAGTCCCAAGTCAAATCATTGATGCCGACGGCGATGGTGCCGTGGATGGATTATTTACTTTATTAAATTTTGATGCGGGACAAACCTATTCCGTCACAATTAAACCCACCGTTGCTTCAACGCAGGCCATCAGCAAAAGAACACAAGCCGAAATCTCTGTAAAAGTGGGCGGTAAATGGCAAGTTCGCGAAGAACAAAAAGATCCCTCGCGCGTGCTTAAAAATTATGTGGGTGGTCATTTTGAAAATCGTAAAATGGTTTCTCCTCCCGCGCATTACGAAGATCATTCGTTTTGGATTCGCTACGAAGGCCCAGGTATTGAATCAGACAAGGTGGGCTATCGCGTTTATTTAGATGGCCGCAATGGCTTTGATATTTTCGGGAAATTGAAATCTGATACGGCCCTGCAGAATGTTGGGCTCGATGGTTATGACTCTTATCATACCCTTCAAGAATGGGGTATGGATATTCTTAAGGTAGGCCCAACTTTGGGCGCTGGTGGTTTTGGTGCGTGGGATAAAAACAAAGTAATTCCTGTTGAAAGTGTTGGCCAGCGCAGTGCGGTCATCACCAATAATGGCGATTTGTTTTCCAGTTTTAAAATTGATTATACCCCCTGGAATTTTAATGATAACTCGGTAAATACTCGTTCGCACATATCGATGTATGGCGGTAGCCGTTTGTTTAAAAACACCCTCAACTTCGACAAAAAGATGGGGCCTTTGGCGGTGGGTTTTGCTATAGCCAAAGACACAAAATTGCTAAAAGGCAATATGAATATTCCAGGCGATGCTTTTACTTATTTGGCGAGCTGGGGCAAGCAAAGCCTTGCGGGTGACAATCTTGGCATGGCGATTTTTTATCGCAAAATTCAAAGTAAAGGCATAGCGAATGATGGTCTTAGCCATATTGTTGTAATGGCGCCACAAGGGAAGGAAGTGGAATATTATTTTGCGGCCGCGTGGCAACAAGAAGGTGGTGATGCCATTGATTCAGAGGCTAAATTTAAGGCTTATTTAGATGAAACTGCCACACGTTTATCAAAGCCAATTCGCACGCGCGTTAAAACTGCTGCGACGCATGCAGCCATAAAAAAAATAGGCAACGTTGCTGATGAGTCGCTGTATTTCAGCAAAGCCATGGCTGATTCTGAATTAACGCGTAAAGCCCTCGGCTACCATGCCGGTGGTTGGGATGTTAATCGCAAACGCGCGCCTCGTTTTGAATATGACATTGTTGGACTATTGCCCTTTGCTTACGATGAATTAGCAACTGCCACTGGGCAAAAGAAATATGCCAATGTTAAACATGAAGTGACGGCCAGTTTTATTCAGGATAATGGTGCAATTTCCGCTTATGACATTAATGAATTTAATATCGATGCTGTTGCGCCGGGTCGCGCTTTACTGCGTGTCTATAAAGAAATACCTAAAGAAAAATATCGCTTAGCTTTATCAGAGCTGCGTAAGCAACTTGAAAAACAACCCAAAACATCGAACGGCGCTTTTTGGCACAAACAGAAGTATCCCGGCCAATTGTGGTTGGATGGTGTGTATATGGGCATGCCTTATTTAACGGAATACACCCTTGCTTTTGAAAATGGCCATGCTTTAGATGAAGTTGAAAAAGAGTTTATGTTAACTCAGGAGTTGTTACGCGACCCCAAAACAGGTATGTACCACCACGCGTGGGATGAATTGAAAGCGCAACATTGGGCCAATAAAACAACAGGGTTATCCCCCGAATATTGGTCGCGTGGCATGGGTTGGTTAGCTATGGCGTTGGTGGATGTCATTGAACTCTTGCCGGAAGATCAGCAAGAAATGCGTGCAAAGCTGAGCGCCATGTCGGTAGATTTTGCCAAAACATTAAAGACATATCGCGACCCCACAGGTACTTGGTGGCAAATTATGGACAAAGCTAATCACGTGGGAAATTACCGAGAGTCAAGCGCATCAGCCATGTTTGTTTATTTTTTTGCAAAAGCTGCGCGTTTAGGCATTTTGACTGATGAAAATTTCGGTTCAAATCTTGATGCTTTTATTGCATCGAGCTACCAAGGGCTTGTTGACGAATTTATTTTAGTTCACGCCGACGGCACTATTTCTATGACCAATCAATGTTTGGTGGCAGGTCTCGGTTTTGGGCGCAACGGTAGTTACGATTACTACATGACCGAACGAGTATTTGAAAATGATCCTAAAGGTACAGGCCCTTTTATATTGGCGGGTATCGAAGTTAATAAACAATTAAAAAAATAGAGCTAAATCTATGTCAGATACAATTTCGAGCGAATTTACTATTAGCGAGCGCTTTGCTGTTCATTACGATGATTATAAAAATTACGACACTGAAAAATTGCGCCAGCATTTTTTAGTGGAGGATGTTTTTGGAATTAACCAATTTAATTGGGTTTACACCCATTACGACCGCATGATGGTCGGCGGTGTAATACCCACCGTTGGCGCAGTTAAATTGGCGGCAGTTGATAATTTAAGAATGCCTAATTTTTTAGATCGCCGTGAATTAGGCGTGATTAATGTGGGCGGCGCTGGAACAGTAAAGGTTGATGGCCAAGTCTATTCGCTGGCCTATAAAGAATCGCTTTATGTCGGAAAGGGCCGTATTAATGTTGAATTTTTAAGTGACGACAGTATTAATCCCGCAAAATTTTATTGTTTATCGGCACCGGCACATGCCAGCTACCCTACGGTAAAAGTGGGTATTGATGATGGCGTTGTCGTAGAGTTAGGGGCATTGAGCACGAGCAATAACCGCACTATTCGTAAATTATTGGTTTCCCCTAATATTGAAACATGCCAATTGCAAATGGGTATGACCGAGCTTAAAGAAGGCAGTGTGTGGAATACCATGCCGCCGCATGCGCATCCACGGCGCATGGAAGTCTACTTTTATTTTGAGCTGCCAGAAGATCAAGCGGTTTGCCATTTTATGGGCACCAAAACAGAAACTCGCCATTTATTCTTAAAAAATAATAGCGCCGTGGTGTCACCACCTTGGTCAATTCACTGCGCCGCAGGCACCAGTAATTACACTTTTATTTGGGGCATGGCCGGTGAAAACTTAGATTACGGCGACATGGATTTTTATGCACCCAGCGATTTAAAGTAAGTGCTAAATAAAGTAAGTGCCAAATAAAGTAAGTGCGCAATAAAGTGAGTAGAAATAATGACTAATCTTTTTGATTTAACCGGAAAAGTAGCGCTAATTACCGGCGCTACCCATGGTTTAGGTATGGCCATGGCAAAAGGCTTGGCAAGTGCCGGTGCCACCATTGTTGTAACTGGGCAGTCCAGCCAAGAAAAAATTGATGTTGCCGTTAATGAATATAAATCACTCGGTTTTAAGGCTTTTGGTTATCGCTTTAATGTGTGTGATCCAGTTGCAGCAGAGCAAGCCGTAGAACAAATCGAAACCGAAGTCGGCGCCATTAATATTTTAGTGAACAACGCCGGTATTATTCGCCGCGTACCACTGTTAGAGATGTCGACTGAAGAATGGTCAGAGGTGATTAATACCAATTTAACCGGTGTTTTTAATATGACCAAGCCTGTAGCCAAACGCATGGTGGCGCGCAAGGCCGGAAAAATTATTAATATTTGCTCGATGATGAGCGAGCTGGGCCGCGATTCAGTGTCGGCTTACGCAGCCTCAAAGGGCGGCTTAAAAATGTTAACGCGCAATATGGCCACCGAGTGGGCGCGCCATAATGTACAGGTTAACGGTATTGGCCCAGGTTATTTTGCAACTAGCCAAACAGCACCCATTCGCGTTGCTGGCAACCCCATGAATGAGTTTATTTTGCAGCGCACGCCCGCCGGTAAATGGGGCGACCCTGATGATTTACAGGGCGCTGCGATATTCTTATCCAGCCGAGCTAGCGATTTTGTTACAGGGCAAATTGTGTATGTTGATGGCGGCATTCTGGCCACCATTGGCCGCCCGCAAGGCGAATAGCCTATAAATACCTGAATAAAATGCGGGTGTAAAATTCGAGCGGTATAGGCCTATACCGCTCAACCAATCTAGCCTTAGCCCTCAATAATTTTTTATTTACATATCTATAGTTAATATCGAGCCACGTGGATTCGATTGTTTTTGCTCGCCTTAATTTTGCGCATCAGGATCAGGTACTAAAAATGAAAATCAAACAACGCCAACCTATCGTTATCGCTAATTGGAAATTAAATGGCGGTTTGGATCTTATTTGTCAGTCTGTCGCCTCTTTTATCGGTAAGCATTTTGATGCGCAAATTGCGATTTGCCCGCCTTATATTTATATGCGTGACATGATGACATTTTTGCAGTTTTCGGAATTACTCATTGGCAGCCAAAACGTCAGCCGTTTTGAGTCTGGTGCTTACACGGGCGAAACCTCTGCGCAAATGCTCAAACAAGCGGGTTGTTCGGTATGTTTAATTGGCCATTCTGAGCGCCGCGCGATGTTTGCCGAAAATAATTTAGGCTGCCAAATTAAAGTGCGCACTGCGCTCAATAATGGTTTGTTGCCGGTGTTGTGTGTGGGCGAAAATCAACAAGAACGCGAAGCCTATATTACTTACGACGTATTAAGTTGCCAGTTGCGCGAAGGTTTACAGGATATTGATTTAAACGGTCGCGATTTATGCGTGGCCTATGAGCCGGTATGGGCAATTGGTACGGGCTTGGCCGCAACACCCGAGCAAGCGCAAGAAGTTCACGAAATGATTAGAACGCAATTGGTCGAGATTTTTGGCGCAGAAGAAGCGCAACGACTTCGTATTCTTTATGGCGGCAGTGTCAGTAAAAAAAATACCAAAGAGTTACTGACAAGGCCAGATGTAGACGGCCTTTTGGTAGGCGGTGCAAGTTTAGATCCTGGGCATTTTCTGTCTATTTGCGAGATTGCCTCGGAAATTGCAGCCGAAGTTATTGCTTAACGAATATTGCTTAATCGTTTAATTGCGTCTTTTTAAAAACTAAAAATTGAGGTGATCATGAATTCAATTGTGCAGTCTGTTGCCGCTGGTGTTGTTGCTGGAAACGATTTACAAATACTGTTTGCATGGGCAAAAGAAAATAATTGCGCCTACCCTGCGGTTAATGTTGTGGGCAGTAATTCGGTGGTTGCGGTATTGGAAGCCGCTAAACATGTCCAGTCGCCGGTTATTGTGCAAATATCCTTTGGTGGTGCTGGTTTTTTTGCGGGCAAAGGTTTGGGCTTAGAGAGCCAGCAAAGCGAAATTTTAGGCGCTATTGCAGCGGCTAAATTTGTGCACGCGCTGGCACCCGCTTACGGTATTCCTGTGGCGCTGCATACCGACCACGCTGGTAAAAAATTATTACCATGGATTGATGCGTTACTGGACGCGGGCGAAGCACATTTTGCACAAACGGGTAAGCCTTTATTTAGTTCACACATGATCGATTTATCGGAAGAGCCGCTGCACGAGAATATCGAAATATGCGCCGCTTATTTAAAGCGCATGAGCCGCATCAATATGACGCTGGAAATTGAGTTGGGTTGTACCGGCGGCGAAGAAGATGGCGTTGATAATAGCGGTTTAGACAGCTCGGCACTTTACACCCAACCCGAAGATGTTTTATTGGCCTACGAAACTTTAAGTGCAATTAGCGAGCAATTTACGATTGCGGCGTCGTTTGGCAATGTTCACGGCGTTTATAAACCCGGCAACATTAAATTAACGCCAAAAATCCTTAAAAATTCGCAGGCTTATATTTGCGAAAAAATCGGTTTAGTCGGTAATCCCGTGAGTTTTGTTTTTCATGGTGGCTCAGGTTCTGACCTGCAAGATATTCGCGATGCCATTGCCTTTGGCGTAGTTAAAATGAATATCGACACCGATACCCAATGGGCGTGCTGGCAAGGCGTAATGGATTTCTACAAAAAAAATATCGATTATTTACAAGGCCAAATTGGCAACCCTAAGGGTGAAGATCAACCTAATAAAAAGTTTTATGACCCCCGAGTGTGGTTGCGCCAATCAGAACAATCAATGGCCACGCGCTTAGAGCAAGCCTTTTCAGATTTAAACTGCATTGGACGTTATAGGTAATCATTATGCAAAGGTTAATCCCCACACTGCACAACGATGGTGTGCCGCAAGCATTAATTAATGTGATTGATACTTTATTAGCGGGCACAAAAGAATTAGCCTTTCGTATTAGTCAGGGTGTGCTCGGCGGTGTGCTGGGTTCAACTTTGGATGAAAACATTCAAGGTGAAACACAAAAAAAATTAGATGTATTGGCGAATAATCTTTTAAAAGATTTATTAGCCGCTGACACTCATGTTTTAGCCATAGCCTCGGAGGAAGAACCAACATCTGTGGCGTGTAATCCTAATGGCCATTATGTGGTTGCCTTTGACCCTTTGGATGGTTCTTCCAATATCGATATTAATGGCCAAATCGGTACTATTTTTACTATTTATAAAGCCTTAAAAAATGTACCTGCCAATAGCGAACTGCATTTTTTACAAGCCGGGTGCGAGCAAGTCTGTGCCGGTTATGTTCTTTATGGGCCATCAACTTTATTGGTGATGTCTACTGGCGGCCCAACACGTTGTTTTACGTTGGATATTACCCACGGTAGCTATTTATTAACCCAGCCAGCGCTGGCTATTCCCGAAGATACAACGGAATTTTCGGTGAATATGTCGAATCAGCGTTTTTGGTCTGACGCCTGCAAAAACTATATTGCCGATTTAATGCTGGGCGAACAAGGCGCCCGCGCTAAGCGTTTTAATATGCGTTGGAATGGCGCGATGGTGGGCGATGTTCACCGTGTTTTGCAGCGCGGCGGAATATTTTTATACCCAAACGATAACCGAGATTCTAAACAGCCATCGAAATTGCGTTTACTTTATGAGGCTAATCCCATGGCAATGCTGGTAAATCACGCGGGTGGTTTAGCGATGGCCGAAGGCAAAAATATTTTGACCCTACAGCCAGAATCTTTACATCAGCGGGTTGAAGTTGTTTTGGGTTCTAAAAATGAAGTTGAAGAATATTTGAGTTATTAAATTTTTTGAATCGTGTTATTAGGCAATAAAAAAGCCCTCATACGTAAAGTATTGAGGGCTTTTTTATGTGTGCAGTATTGCGATTATTTTTCGCTTGCCGAAAGTGTTAAGTGTTCACTGTCGATAAATAATCCGCCACCCCCAAACCCGCCGCGTGGCCCGTAGCAAAACAGGCGGTTAATAAATAGCCGCCTGTAGGTGCCTCCCAGTCGAGCATTTCGCCTGCGCAAAAAACACCGGGCAGCGCATTTAACATTAGCTTAGGGCTTAAGGCTTGCGCGGTAACGCCACCGGCGCAACTGATGGCTTCATCAATGGGCCGCATGCCATAGAATTTAACGGGTAAATATTTAATAGCGCGAGCCAGTTTTGGCATATCGGCCATGGTGTTTTTATCGGTTAATTCGCGCAGTAATGCCATTTTTACGGGGCTTAAATTCAATTGTTTGCGTAAAAAATTGCTGAGTGAATTTTTACCGCGCGGTTTTTGTAATAGTTGAACAATGCGCTCGTGTGATTGATCGGGTAATAAATCGATAGTTAATTGCGCAGTGCGGGTATTTTCCAATTGCTGGCGCAATAAGGCCGACAGGGTATAAATCGCCGAGCCTTCCAGCCCATATTCGCTCACTATAGCTTCGCCACGAATACGGCGATGGCCACCCGCAGGCAAGGCTATTTCTAATTCAATGGTATGCAACGGCGCACCGGAAAATTGCTCTTTTAATAACGCACTCCAAGGTGTTAAAAAACCGCAATTGCTCGGCGTCAGATCACGAATAGCATTAGGCTGCGAAATAAAATTGGGATGCTCGCGCAATAAAGACACCCATTGACCATCAGACCCTAAACGCGCCCAACTCGCGCCACCAAGTGCCAATACCGTAGCGGCGGGTTTTAATAGCAAGGTGTCGTTTGGCGCTGTATTTTTATTTTCAATAATATTTTTATTTTCAATAATATTTTTATTTTCAATAATATTTTTATTTTCAATAATAAGCTCGCCCGCTGCATTCCAACCTTGCCAGCGATGGCGAGGATGAATAGTCACACCTAATTCACGCAATCGATGCAACCACGCACGTAATAAAGGCGCGGCTTTCATATCTGTCGGGAATACTCGCCCAGAGCTACCCACAAAAGTTTCTACCCCTAAACCCTGCACCCAGTCGCGCAGGGTATCGGCATTAAACGCCGTTAAATAAGGCAATAACCAGGGCATGGCTTCGGCATAGCGAGTGACAAAATCATCAAAGGCTTCGGCGTGGGTAATATTCATACCGCCCACGCCCGCCAATAAAAATTTTCGCCCCACCGAGGGCATAGCATCGAACAAATCCACTTTAAAACCGGCGCGCGCAATGACTTCGGCAGCCATTAAACCCGCAGGACCGCCGCCAATAATGGCGACGGTTTTGGATGTGATGGCTGAATTGTGTTGTTGGGGATTAAATGGCGGCATGGGAATTAAAATATTTAAAAATTAAAATTAAATTTACGAGCGACTTTAAAATCCTGTTTTTAACCTCTTTCCTTCAAGCTCTTTCCTTCAAGTAGTGCAACGGAATTTCCACGGTGGTATCGGCATTGCCAAACCATAAAAGGCCATCACTAATGGTGGCGGTTATTTCCATGTTGGTGGCGGCCAGTGGTGCTAATTTTTCGATAATATCTTCGCCCGCATCTAATACCACTAAACGTTTAAAACGCGTGGTTTTATCGGCGATGGTTTGCCACCAAGGTGCGGTGTGGCGGCCGTAAGCGACAACCACCATTTCATCACTTTGGCCACAGGCTTTGGAGATGCGTTTTTCTTCGGGCCAGCCTAATTCAATCCAGCGATTAATTAAGCCGGTATCGTCTTTTTGCCACAGATCGGGTTCGTCGGCGGCGCAAAGGCCACGGGTAAAACTGAGTTTTTCATCGGCAAATAACGCAAATGCCGCTAAGCGTAAACACATACGGCCTTCGGTTTCGGAGGGGTGGCAGGCTACGGTAAAGTTGTAAGTATTGTAATGGTGGCGCTCGGTATCGCTCACGGTCAGGCTTACTTTATAAACGGTCGATTTTAATGCCATGATCGGGTCACTTTTTTAATGTTGCCTTCAAGTGTGGAACTCAGCGCGCCTTTTGAGTTTTCATCAAACAGGCAACGCAAGGGTTTGAATAAGATTTTGGTAGTCTTGTTGCAATTGTGGCCAGCCATATTGCTGCATGTTGGGCGCGGGCGGGCGATTATTACTTTTTATTAATTGCTGTATTTTCTGGCAAGCATTGTTAGCCTGCTGCGGTACATTTTCTGCAACATCTGCCGCAACATTCCCTGCCACATCGTATAAATAATCATCCGCAAAAAAATCGGGATAGGCCACACGTTTAGGCAATAGAGGAATGCACCCTGCCGCTGCCGCTTCCATTACCGCTAAACCTTGGAAATCGTGTAATGCGGTCGATAATACGACATCGCTTTGCTGCAGAACCTGCTGATAATCGGCACGACTTAAATAGCCCCACTGCCCTAACCAATCCTGCGCGATTAATTGTTTTTTAATTTCAGCAAACGCTGTAGGAACACTACGAAATTGCTGCCCCACAATATGCCAGCGCATTTTTAGGTTTGGCGCTGTTTTTTGCAGATGCTGAATGATTGCCAATAATAATTCGGGGCCTTTATCGTATTCCCAGCGGTGGTTCCACACTATGGTAAAAGGTTGATCTTCATTTTTACGCTGTGCCGCCAATTCAAAATAAACCGCCTCTAAGGGCACGGGGATTACACTGCTTTTAGTATTCAATAATTCAACAATGCCATTGGGCACTTGGTCGGGCAGTTTTTTTAATAAATCGGCCACGCCCTGCAAAAAAGTGGTTTTATTAAAGTGGCTATTAAACACCACATGTTTGGCCGCTAGCGCCGAATATAACGTCACCATTTGCGGCTCGATGCTTTGATGGCTGTGCGCTGTTGTGGGGTAAACAAATTGATTTTCGTGAAAATAGACCAGCGTGGGTACGGCGGCTAATTCCGGCATTAAACCTTTGAGTGTCGCTAAATCGACCATCGATGTGGCGATAATTAAATGCCAAGGTTTAGCGGTTAATTCGGCTTTATGCCCCAGTGCCCACGTGAGTGGATTACCGCGAATACGCCAGCTAAAAAAACGTGCGGGTAAAGTGTGCACATTAAAATCAAAAGGTAAATGCTGCACCAAACCCTGATGCCAACGTTGATGGCTGTCGGCATCGTAGGCGGACAATACTAAAATATTCACAGTGTGCCGATTTTATTCATAGCCCGAGATAAGTGAGCCACTAAATCATCGCGCCTTCGGCAAAAGTTTGGCCCGCTAATAAATGCAGATGCAAATGAAATACCGTTTGCCCCGCCGCGCTGCCATTATTCACAATTAAACGAAACGCTTCACTCACGTTTAATTGCGCCGCCACTTTTCCAGCCACCAACATTAAATGGCCTAATAAGGCTTGGTCGCAGGCCTCTGCATCGGCCAATTTTACGATGGGTTTTTTAGGGATAATTAAAACGTGTACGGGTGCTTGCGGGGATATGTCGTTAATCACAATGCAAAGATCATCTTCGTACACGCGCGGCGCGGGAATTTGGCCTGCGATAATTTTGCTAAAAATGGTATCGGTCATGGGGATGCCTTTAATAAAGAGTTATTTATTTTGCCAAGCTTCTTTTTCGGTCAAGCTAATTTCGCGGGCTTCGCCTTCTAACATTACGGGAATATCGTCCCGTACCGGGTAAGCTAATCCGGCCGAAAGACTAATTAATTCGCTATTGGCGGCATCCCAAATTAAGGGGCCTTTGGTGAGTGGACAAACCAAAATACTGAGTAATTTTTTATCTAACATAATGATGTCTCGCGAAAATTTACAAAAAAATTGTAACTATTCAGCCATGTAGCCCACAAGCCGTTGCGCAATTATTTTCTGGGCCGCTCAAGCCATCCCTGGTCGCTATACAAGCGCTCCCGGCGCTTAAATGCCCTGAAAATAATCACTCAACGACTTGCTTGATAGAAGTTTTTTGTAGGGCGGAATAGTTACAAATAATTAAATTAACCACGCCAAAAAAATGCTTATTTAAGCGCAGGCTTGGAATTTTTTGGAAAGAGTAATTGGGGGTCGAGGCGCTCATCAAACCAATTAATACGCCAATCTAAATGCGGCCCTGTGGCGCGGCCAGTAGCGCCAATGCGCGCAATTAAATCGCCTTGTTTAACTTCATCACCGAGTTTTACTTCTATTTTACTTAAATGAATAAAGGTCGAATTAATACCAAAACCGTGATCGACAATTAAGGTGCCGCCGGAAAAAAATAAATCGTCGTTAGCAAAAATCACTTTACCGGCGGCGGGCGCATTAACCGCTGCGCCTTTGGGGCCTGCGATGTCGATGCCAAAATGCGGGTTTTTCGGGATGCCGTTATAAAAACGCTGGCTACCATAAACACCGGTAACAGGGCCTTTAGCCGGCCAAATAAACGTGCTTAAAAAGTCGGTACGGTCGCTGGATTTTTTGCGCACGCTGGCCACCGCCGCCGCTTCGCGATTAATGCGTGCGGTAAATTCGGCCGAAGGCTCGACGTGTTTTTGCTCGACGCCAGTAATTTTTTGAATGTCGTATTGGCGCTGTTCGACGGGAAAACTGAGTGTCTTTTGGCTGCCGTCTGTGTGTTTAATAATCACCTTGGCAGTGGCGGGCGCATCGCGCCCTAAACCAAAAACCACTTTACCCTCTTTGGTTTTTTTGAGGTTTTTGCCGTTAAACACAGCGCTCTCGCCCGCCGCTAACTGGCCAATAATGAGCGCGCCTTGCTGCCAAGGGCCATTAAACGTGGCGGCGTGTAAATTGGCGGCGAATAAAAGCCCTAACGCGGGTAAAAAAGTCGATGTCAGTAAATTAAATTTGAGCATAGCCGCCCTCCTGTGGCGGCTAGTCTAGCGGTTAGGCCCACAAAGTTAAACGCTTGTGGGCAGTGGCAAGGTTTGCTGGGTTATTCACCCTTCTTTGGCTATTGCCTCTTTTTTGATGACCAACAAAACAGCGCCCACTCTAAAACCCCATTTATAGAGGGTAGATTCGTTAATTAGGGTATTGGCGTCTACCAGATACATGCGATCGTCCACGCGCACCTCCAAGGTTTTACCTTTGTAAGGCACCTGTAAAACGTAATCCATAAACAAGCTATTGCCCGCGATCTGCATTTTGCCGGTGCCAGTCACATCGTTGGCGGTGGCTTTATAGCGGCCATCACCGATGGGATTTAAGTGCCACACACGTTTTTGTTTTTCACCATCATCAAAAATAAAATCTTCATCCAAAATACCTTGGCCGTTTTGCCAACTGCCCTGTAGCGTGGCGTTAAAACGGCGAATCACCTTGCCCGCGCGATTTTTAACCACGCCGTGGGCGCTAAGCGGGCCGTTAAAAAAGTCTTCGGCCACTAAACGCGGCTGATTGTTTTGGTAATCGGTTACCTTGATTTGGCTACAGGCTGCTAAGATCGAGATAGCTAAAATAAGACATAAAACCTTTAACCTTTGAAGACTTCCGATTAACTGTTGCCCTGTGTGCATCAACATTTTTTGCCCCTCTTTTATTGAATAAAGACTGACGATTGAATTATCGCGGGGTTTACGCAGGCAAGACTGAAATGTATTGAGTCGCCCATGAAAAAAATAAATTTGTGGCTGTTAGCCGGATGCACCAGCCTCGGTGCGAATGCCGCCGAAGTGCGTTTTAACGCTTGCGATCACAGCCTCAATGGCACCGATTTTTACGGTGCCGAATGCGCCGCGCTCGCTGTTAATACTCAACAGAGTGAGCACATCACAACGCTGAATGTGCTGCGCGTGCGTGCGCTGAGTGGTGCCGCCGCCGATCCTTTAATCGTCATTACTGGCGGCCCGGGTACGGCAGCCGTGAGTTTGGCACGGCAATACTTGGGCTTTTTTACCGAGGTACAAAAAACCCGCGATATAGTCTTTATCGACCAACGCGGCACCGGTAAAAGCGAGCCCTTTAACTGCCCACAAACCAGCGCGCTAGATAGCACTCAAGCCGCCGAGCAGCTGATTGCGCAAACCCAAGCGGCGCTTAAATACTGTGCGCACACGCAAGCCAACCTCAACACCATTAGCACCAGCCAAGCCGCGTGGGATATAGAGCAAGTGCGCCAAGCACTGGGTTATGCGCAATTGAATCTCTGGGGCAGTTCTTACGGCACGCGCGTGGCGCAGGAATACCAACGATTGTTTCCCGCCACCAGCCGCACGGTGATTATTGATGGCGTTGCGCCCGCCATCATCGCGCTACCCCACTATGCCGAACAGGATGCGGGCCACGCGCTGGGCGCGCTATTTTCTGCCTGTGCTGCGCAGCCCGCTTGCCACACAGCCTTTGGCGATTTACCCCAGCGCTGGCAGCAATTAATGCTCGATTTACAAAAAAATCCACCGACCCAAGCACTGCAACACCCCCGCACCCAAGTGATTAACACCATGGAGATTAGCGCCGCATTAGTTGCTAATTGGGTGCGTTTTGCGCTCTATAACCGCGAGCTATCGGCGCTCTTGCCGCTGGCCATTACCCAAGCCAGCCAAGGCGATTTTCAACCTTTAGCTAACCTTGCCCAAACCGCCAGCGACAGCGTGCAAGACAGTATGAGCCAAGGCATGCACGCGGCCATTTTGTGTGGCGAAGACAGCCATGCGCCGTCACTTTTGCACCCCAAAAGTGGCCACGAGGTGGTCATGCCGTTTGCATCTTTGAATGATTTACGCCCCGTGTGCAACGAGATGCCCGCGCCTTTATTACCGCCAGAACCTTTATTTGAACCGATTAAAAGTGCCGTGCCGAGCTTGGTTTTGTCGGGCCAGTTCGACCCTGTTACACCCGCGTTTTGGGGCGATTGGGCCAGCCAGCAACTCAGCAATAGCCAACATTGGGTAGTTGAAGGCGGCCACCACGGTGTGAGCGGTTTGGGTTGCATGCCCAAATTACTGGCCGATTTTATCGCGCGCGCGAGCTTTAACGGCCTCAATACCGACTGCCTTAAAACACTCAAAGCCACGGCTTTTTTTGTGGATAACGCCGGGCCTGCACTTAGCCAGCCCATAGCGGAAAATCAACTCGAAGCCCAAAACAGCCCAGGCCTCATTAGCAGCCCAACTCAGGACGCGCCATGATTATTGTTGAGCAACTTCAAAAACGTTTTGGCCAAACCCGTGCGGTAGACGATGTGAGTTTTAGTCTTGAAGCCGGCCAAAGTTTGGGCGTACTGGGCCCCAATGGCGCAGGCAAAACTACCAGCTTGCGCATGCTGTGCGGGCTGATTAAACCGGACGCTGGACGGGTTTTTATTGACGGTATTGATGTGATCAAAAACCCGCTGGCCGCGCACCAAAAACTGGGCGTACTGCCCGATAATTGCGGCCTCTATACCCGCTTAACCGCTGCCGAAAACATTCGTTATTTTGCCGAGCTGTACGGCATGCGCCGTCGCGACATTGCGCAGCGCATTCAAACCCTCGCCACCCAATTGGATATGCACAGTTTGCTCGAGCGCAAAACCCAAGGTTTTTCGCAAGGCGAGCGAATGAAAGTCGCCTTAGCGCGCGCACTGGTACACGAACCGCCCTACCTTGTATTGGACGAACCCACCAATGGACTGGATGTGCTGACTACGAGGGCGGTGCGGGCGCTGCTTAAACAATTATTGGCCAACGGCACAGGGTTATTATTTTCTAGCCATTTGATGCACGAGGTAACGCAACTGTGCCAGCGCATTACCATTATTACGCACGGCACAGTGGCGATTGCGGGCACGCCCAACGAGGTGATAACCGCCACCGCCAGCCCCGACCTAGAAACCGCCTTTGCGCACTTTTGCCAGTTAAAACGCGACACACAGAAGGGCAATGCTCATGTTTAAGCGCTATCAAAAAACCCTGCAATGGGCGTTGATCGTCTTTAAAAAGGAATGGCTGGATGCACAGCGCGATGCCAAAGGCCTGCTGCCGATTATTGTGATGCCGCTGTTATTTGCCTTAACCAGCTACGGCGCGCTGACTTTTTTTGCGTCGCTACAACAACAAAAACCCGACCAAGAGCTGCAGATTATTCACCCCGAACGCGCCGTGCCCTTGATTCAAGCACTTAATGAAGCTGGCATTCGCACGGTGACGTTTGAGCAGGACGAAGATCAGGCCGCTGCCCAAATTCGCAGCGGCGCAATCAACATGGTGCTGAATATTCCCGCCGATTTTGAAAGCGATTTTCGCGAGCAGCGTGCAGCCAATATCGAGCTGATTTGGGATGTTTCCCGCACCGAGCAACACGCACTGGCGGGACGCATTAAATGGGTGGCCAATACGTGGTTTAGAACGCTCGGCGCGCAGCGTTTAATTTTGCGCGGCGTAAGCCCCGAGGCCGCGCAAGTGGGCCAAGTGGTCGATGTGAATACCGCTAAAGAGCAGCAAATGGCCATGCGTTTATTAGGCTCGGTGCCACTCTATTTGGTGTTAGTAGCGTTTATGGCGGGCGCGGGCATTGCCACCGAGTTGGCCGCCGGCGAGCGCGAAGGCCGTACACTGGAAACCTTATTGCTCACACCCGCCTCCACCGCCGCACTGTTTACGGGTAAGTGGCTGATGCTCACCTCGCTCTCGACCTTAGTGATTACACTCACGCTGGCGGGGCAATTTATCGCCATCAAATTTGCGCCCGTGGCCGAATTAGGGCTACGGGTAGAGTTGGGCGCTGGCGATTTTGTCGCGGTATTGGCGCTATTACTGCCGCTGTTAATGTTGGCGAGCGCGCTGCTGTTGTTTGTCTCGCTGCAATCGCGCTCGCTCAAAGACTCCCAAACCTACACCCAACTGCTCACCCTATTGCCCACGGTCACGGGGATTTATTTAATGCTCAGCGGCGTAAGCACCACCCTGCCGCTGGCCGCCGCACCGCTGCTCGGCACTCAAGCACTGATCACCGATGCTTTAAGCGGCAATGCGATTGCACCCTTAGCGATTGGCTTGAACATCATCACAAGTGTTGTAGTGGCAGGTGGTTTTGCGGTGTTAGGGATGCGGGGGTTGAGGTTGCGGTGAGAAAGCTTAAGGAGATGGGCACAACACACTAATCTACCTGCACCAACTTCTTAATCTTTACCGCCTTTTCAAAATGATCCAGCTTATGGGTTGTAATCCACCACTGCGCCGCTTCCATCAGCACTTCAGGATCATCATTTTTATTGGCAAAAAAGGCGTAAAACGAAAGCCCTACGTTTTCGCCTTTAGCCGCAATTTTTTTATCGCAAACTTGAATGATCTTTTTTCTTAGACTTTTTCGCATGGAGTTTGCACTCTAACTTCTAATAGTATTGATAACTGGAATACTCAGTATCGTAGTGTCAACCCAATAGCTAAATTATAAATATTCAATTATTGCGACCAGTAATGGTTTGTTATTTTCTATTATAAAAACCGCAAAACCACCCACCAATATACCGTCAATTATTTGCGCTTCAGCATAAACCCAATACCTTGCTGTAGTCGTATGCAAAATCAATGCATCACCCTTATCCACCTCTGGCTTACCCAGCAAATCTTTATTCAAAATAGCGCCCCAATGTTCAAAGGGTAATTGCTCTAACTCTGTAGGCAAGGTGTAAATAGATATTGCGTCAATCGATTTAATAGGCAGCCCAGAAAAAAGAATTTCGATATTAAATGCTGTTTGATTTTCTATTGGGAGTTCGAGCTTTTCATTAATCAATAATGGAGACACTACCGCACCAAACTCCGAACCCCTACTACCAAGATTACCAGACGTAAATTGACGCACCACATAAATTCCAGACGGTTTAGCAAGCTCAACAAACGCTTTAGCATTGTGAGTTGTCACAAGATCAGAAAACGAAGTTAATGCAATACCTACAGCAGGATCTAACACTAATGAGCCGCCCTTCGGCTGCTCTCGACTTTCAGCATGGCAGCCAAAAATAGAAAGCAGAAAAACACATATTAAAAATTTATATGCTGTCATATTAATTTCCATGAATTCATTATAGATATAAGAAGTTTTGCATAATTAGGGTCTGTTGCATAACCGGCTTTTTGAAGACCTTCAGCCCACTCTTTTGGATCAGATGTTTCAAATAAACTTTTATATCTACGGTTACTTTTTAAAAATTTTGTTCGCCCACTAATAGATTCATCAAAGCTGTGATATGCCTGAAACTTATCAACAATTTTTATTCTTTTACCACCCACAACCTCATGCGTATAAACTGAAACAGACCCCGCAGATCCTATACCCTTGATACCAAACAGATTATAACTATATTGTTTAGTGTAAATATCTGTAGGAACAGATTTCCCATACCCAGTTTCAAGAATAGCTTGGGCAGTAGTAACTGCTGCAGGCACCAGTGAAACAAGAGCTTCTTTTTTTGCTGCAGAAAAAACTTTATTTACAAATTCATTTTTAGTTAAAGACCCAAGGCCACTTAACATTTGCGCACGATGGATGGGTTGCCCGGCTAAAAGACCAAACTGAACACTATTAAACTGCCGAAAAGTTTCGCAAAGTAGTTCGTCTATAGTACTCGCAGACCACTTCCCAAGCTTGAAAATTGAAAAAGGTGGAATTTTTTTGGCATTAGTAATAATAGCATTAAGTTTTTTCAGAGATTTTCCATTTGGATCTATGCGACCATCAGGTAATGAAACACCCAAGGCAACCTGCTGAAAACGTCGAATGGCGCACTTGGTATTTCTCCCTGAAAAACCATCTTCACTCAAGGGTTTCAGTGGAGCCAAAATATTGAGTTGCATTATAATATTTAGTGCTTTTTGAATTTTTCTCAACATCTTCTTTCCGGTTTTTACCACCTTCACCAACAGAACACTGAATAGCTAACTCGATCATAATCCACTCCATTATTGTTTAAAAATCCAATTGATCGGAAAATATACTTTATCTTCACCGATTTCTCAAAATAATCCAGCTTGTGCGTTGCAATCCACCACTGCGCGGCTTCCATCAGCACTTCGGGATCATCATTTTTATTGGCAAAAAAGGCGTAAAACGAAAGCCCCACGTTTTCGCCTTTAGCCAAAATTTTTTTATCGCAAATTTCAATGATCTTTTTTCTGAAGCGTGTCGCGCATTCAGGGTAAACCCTCCGCGATGAATTGCATTACAGCCAAAAAAAAAAAGCGCCCGAAGGCGCCATTTCATTAAAAGCCAACCCCTAAGCTTAAAACCTAGGATTAATGCTGATAATCAAACCTTAAAGTTTGCTAGCATTTTGGCTCAAGTAAGCCGCTACGCCTTCGGGTGATGCGGTCATGCCTTCATCACCTTCTTGCCAGCCGGCTGGACATACTTCGCCGTTTTCTTGGTTAAATGCCAAGGCATCAACCATACGCAACATTTCATCTACGTTACGGCCAAGGGGTAAATCGTTAACCACTTGATGGCGCACAATGCCTTCTTCGTCGATCAAGAAAGAACCACGGTAGGCAACGCCACCTTCGCTTTCTACGTCGTAGGCTTTGCAGATTGCGTGGGTAATATCGGCAACCAATGGGTATTTAACCTGGCCGATGCCGCCATCGTTAATGGCGGTATTACGCCATGCGTTGTGGCTAAAGTGGCTATCGATAGATACGCCAATCACTTCTACGCCGCGTTTTTTGAAAGCATCAAAACGTGAATCAAACGCCAATAACTCTGAAGGACATACAAAGGTGAAATCTAAGGGATAAAAGAAAATAACCGCTTTTTTACCTTTGATCGTGGCGGCAAGATTGAAGCTTTCTACAATTTCGCCATTGCCGAGTACAGCCGCTGCTGTGAAATCGGGTGCTGCTTTACCAACTAATACGCCCATGGGATTCTCCTGTGATGGTTAATAAAAGAACAAAAATAACTCAAAAGCCAAGCCCTTGTAGTCAAACTTACCCAGCCAAAGATGCCGCCAAACTGAAGGATTTCAACCCTCAAGATCACAGCATTTAAAACTCTGAAGCTATTAGGATTCGGATAATCATAAATTTTGGCTATCTTAAGCAATAATGCGGCAATAACTAATAGTTTTTTTGCATGGTGCCGATAGTGCTTATCAATACGAGCCCTTTTACTTGTGTAGAGGGGCTTGTAGGTTAAAGAACTAGCATCAACATCCGTGGCTTTATTACTGCCATACACGATTTCGTAATAGGCATCGGCCCACCAGCAGCAAAGGAACAGGCACTCAAAAATCGTAAATCAAAAACCTGACTCCATTTTATTCCTTCAGTGCCCGCTCGGATGACGAGTACTCCTGGCTCAACAAGGTGGCGAGGCGGGAATCTACTTGAAAGCGCAGATGAGTACGGTTCATGTTGGAAAAAAAAAAAAAAAAAAAAAAAAAAAAAAAAAAAAAAAAAAAAAAAAAAAAAAAAAAAAAAAAAATCTCCATGGGTGAGCAGCGGCAACTCAATTACACCTTGACCTCAAACCGCAGATAGTCGGATAGCCGCTTCGACTCCGATACCTCGTCGTGTGGCAGGAGCAGGTATTTCCACGCCTTTGTTCCAACTTCAACTGCGTGCGCCGATGCGTGCTTGCACCAACGTGCTGCCGAATTAGCTTTGACCTGAACCTCTTGAGTATTGATGTCCGTGCGCGCCTTGGTTTCAACCATGTAGATGGTCGTATCTGTCTCGGCGACAAAGTCAGGGATGTACTCCGGCTGCTCGGTGCCCAGTTTGTAATAGATTTGGAACTGTCCCTTGGCGGGTTTGAACCACTTCAAGGCATCGCGCTCCAGGATGATGGAAAAACGGCGCTCGGTGTCAGAGTCAAATTTCTGCAGCGGATACAGGCACTGTGAGAAACCGCCGAATAGCATCTGCTTGATACGCCCGGTCTCCGTCAGCGTTTCACGAAAATGGTGCGCCGTCTGTCCTGCCGTGGCTGTGTAGTTGCAGGGTTTCAGTTCGGTGAAGCCTCGACTGACCTGCACCTCGTACTCGGTCGCTTCCTCCCAGAAGTGCGCCATCATCTGCGCGTGAATTTCGCGAGCGATCAGGCGGCGATCCCGATCCAGCACACCCCTGGCTTCTACTTCCGATAGATACCCTTGCAGGTGTTGCACCATTTGCCCCGCGAGGTCGTATAGCAAATCGGCATGGGTGAAGTAGTCGATGTCATCAAAGTCCACCAATGCATGGACGATGTAGTCTTCTGGCCGTTGCTCTTTAAGGCCGACTTCGGATGCCAGCGTGTCTTGCTCGTTGGTGTGCAGGTTGTGAATGACGATCTCGCGCTCACCCGGCTGCAGGTGCAACTGGGCCACATCGAGCTTGAACGAATGAAAGCCCGTGGTAACTTCGCCGGTCGGCACCACGGCGATGCGGGGAATGTCGATGGTCTGCTGAACGACAATCTCCGTGGTTTTTGCCACCACGGCTGACAGATCAAGCTTCGGCTCCCCGTCATCGACGCCCGCCAGCAAATTGCCTTGGGTTTGTGTCAAAAGCGGCTTCAAGCGCTCGGTGACTTCGGCCAGGATTGCCGATTGAACCTCGGGGGTGAGCAGTGCGCTGCTGGTGGGCACCAGATCGCGCCTGACTTCGTACTTTCCAATCACATCCATCACGACGCGAGCCGCCTGTCGTTCCGCTTCCGTGGTGAAGACGGGGTCGGGTACCGGGGTCGTCGGAGCCGTACCGGCGTTCGTCGGAGCTCCGGCCACCACCGGCGCATCCGTCAGGCCCAGACGCGTCATTGCGCCCGAACCAACCTGTACGCTGACCTTTTTGTCGTCAGCGCTCGGCGCATCGAGGATGACCTGCTTCAGGCGAATCGGCGAGTCGCCACGGTTCGCCTCGTCGATGATCTCCTGAAACTTGTCGTGCGCGACGATGTTCAGGCGATCCACCGCCGCCACGCCCGTGCGCTTGCCATAGGGCAGGCGCAAACCGCGACCGATGGACTGCTCGATCAGCGTGCGGGCATTGGCGGCGCGCAGCGGCACGATGGTGTAGAGGTTGGTCACGTCCCAGCCTTCCTTGAGCATGTTGACGTGAATCACGATCTCGGTCGGCTCGTCCACGCTCTCCACCGCCAGCAGGCGCGTGATCATCTCTTCCTCTTCCGCACCCGTGCGGCTGGAGTCGACCTGAATCACCTTGCCCTGATAACGCCCCTCGTAGAAGGCGTCTGATTCCAGAAGCGCCAAAAGTTGCCCAGCGTGGGTGGTATCACGCGCGATAACCAGCATGAAGGGCTTCACCACCTTGACGCCGTTTTCCCGGGCGTAGGTCAGCAGCTCGACCTTGGTGGTCTCGTGCAGGCGCACGCCGTCTTCCAGCTTGATCTTTTCGATCTCCTCCGGCGTGTGCGCCTTGGCGTCGAAGTTGCGCTGCGTGACGGCGGCCGGCTCCTTGACGAAACCATCGTCCATCGCCCGCGCCAGCGGGTAGTCCATCACCACGTTCTTGAACGGCACGGGGCCGCGCGTCGATTCCACGAAGGGCGTCGCGGTGACCTCCAGCCCGAACAGCGGCTTCAGTTCGTTGATGGAGCGCACGCCCGCGCTGGCGCGGTAGCGGTGCGATTCGTCCATCAGCAGCACCAGGTCGGGCAGGTTGGCCAGGTGGTTGAAGTAGCTGTCGCCCAGCACTTCCTTCATCCGCTTGATGCGCGGCTCCTTGCCGCCGCGCACCTCGGAGTTGATCTTGGAGATGTTGAAGATGTTGATGCGCACGTCGTGGGCGAAACCCTGCGGCTGATCTTGCACGACCGCGCCGGTCTGGTCGTAGTTGTCGCCCGTGATGATCAGCGGCGGCTGCTGCGCAAACTCGGCGATGCCCTTGAACACGTACTTCGGCGTGTTGCGCGTGAAGTCGGCGATCAGCTTGTTGTAGATCGTCAGGTTGGGCGCCAGCACGAAGAAATTGTTGATGCCGTGCGCCAGGTGCAGGTAGGCGATGAACGCCCCCATCAGCCGGGTCTTGCCAACGCCGGTGGCGAGCGCAAAGCACAGTGACGGAAACTCACGCTCGAAGTCTTCCAGCGTCGGGAATTCGGCCTTCAGCGTGGACAGGATGGCAGAGACATCTTGCTCATGGCCAAGCAGATCAGGCGCGGCTTCGAGCGCGCGCACCAGTTTCGAGAGAGATTCCGCCTGCGGCGGGCGAAGTGACAATCGGCCGGTGATGTGGTTTTGCACGCGCTGGGTCATTTCTTGTTTTCCTGTTCGTTGACGTCAACCTGTAAGCCCTGCTTTTTTTTTTTTTTTTTTTTTTTTTTTTTTTTTTTTTTTTTTTTTTTTTTTTTTTTTTTTTTTTTTTTTTTTTTTTTTTTTTTTTTTTTTTTTTTTTTTTTTTACAGATTGCTGCCTTTGATGGTTCATCTTCAAACTCAGCCAGTTCGCTTTCCAACGCCTCCACCGAGGGAAGGTTGCTCACCAGCGAATCGGGCAAGGCCCGAACCAGCTGGTACTCTGCCACCCCCATGGGCTTGTCGATACCCGACAAGGCGTACTCCACCACGGTGCGCTTTTGGGTTTTACACAGCAGCAGGCCGATGGTGGGATTGTCATCCGGGGCCTTCACCAGCCTATCTACCGCTGTCAAATAGAAATTCAACTGCCCGGCATGCTCAGGCTTGAAAGCGGTCGCCTTCAGCTCGACTACCACATGGCACTTGAGGCGTGTGTGATAGAAGAGCAGATCGATGAAGAACTCCTCGCCTTCCACCTCCAGACGAACCTGCCGCCCCAGAAAGGCAAAGCCGCTGCCCAGCTCCAGCAGAAAGCGCGTGATGTGCTGCACCAGACCGGATTCGATGGCACGCTCGTGTGCGTCATCACCCAAACCAAGAAAATCAAATAGATAGGGATCTTTCAGCGTTTCATGCGCCAATTGCGTTTTTTTTTTTTTTTTTTTTTTTTTTTTTTTTTTTTTTTTTTTTTTTTTTTTTAAAAATGCGGCGAGGGCAATCTGGCCTCGAAATTCGTTACAGCATTTCCCTGCCGCTCGTGCAGCAGATTGCGAATCTGGAGCTCCAGCGTGGTACGCGACCAGCCTCCCGCAACGGCCTGTGCCGCATACCATGCACGGGCCTCAACGGTGGATAGTTTGGTTAGCAGGGTAACAATGTGGAACCACGGTAATTGGGCAGCAGCCTGCTGCCCAAATGTTTGCAGAGGACAATGCTCGGCGAAATACCGCATGTATTTCAGGTTGCGGGACGAAAACCCCTTCATCTCCGGGAAAGCCCCGCGCAAATCGCTGGCCAGCCGCTGCAACACCTTATCGCCCCAATTGGCGGTTTGCTGGCGCCGCAAGATATCGTTGCCAATCTGCCAATACAGTTGCACCAGCTCCGCATTGGCGGCCAGCACGGCGCGCTGTCTCGCCGCCGTGACCCGCCCCTTGATCTCGACCAGCCAGTCGGTGTAACCCGTGGGAATGCCTGCGATGTTCTTGCTCATACCCCACCCTCATGATGATCCCCAAACAGTCCGCCCTGTCCGGGTGCGACTTTCTTGTTCTTCGATGTTTTTGTGAGTAGCCGGCGGCAACCGAGTCGGGCTTCTCAATTTGGGCCATCGGTAAATTGGCTACGTTCAGGCTGTAGTCGTCGTGGCCCCACTCGCAACGGGACAACACCATCTTGGGGATTTTCTTCAATGTCAGGTTCGGCCAGCGTTCAGATGCCTTGGCTGCGGTCACACCATGAAACGCGGCGCAGCACACCAGCAAGCTCTGGTCGCTGCCAACTTCGTCGGAGAGTGCTTGCAATTGCTCAGACGAGAGGTTTTGCGTGGTGACATAAATGAAATCACGCTCACTGGAGTTCCCGTGCTGCCACCATTGGACTTCCGACGGCGCGTAGGTGAAACCTTCAATCTTGCAGAGAGCCTCGGCCAAATGTGCGGCGTTGTATTCAGGGTTAACGACTGGATTGCCCCAGCGGTCGTTAATGATTAGGCTCGGGGAGAGTTTGTAATAACGAAAACCTCCGCCGCCTTGCCAGCTAGCAACTTGAGTGATGCCGCCCGCGTCATCGCCATCAATCACCTTTTTTAAGCGTGGAATAACGTGCGTATGGCAATGCTCGCCTAGCTCGACCATGATCCAGCGGCGGCCCATCTTATGAGCAACCGCACCAGTAGTTCCGGAACCCGCAAAAGAATCCAGTACCAAGTCGCCTGGGTTTGTAGCAATGCCTAATATTCGCTCTATAAGCCTTTCTGGCTTTGGGCTATCAAATGCAGCAACCTTTCCAAACAACGCATGAATTTCTTTTTTAGATTCGTCAGTGTGTCCTACCTCATCAGAAGGCCACCAAGTCCAAGGAGCAACCCCCGGCACCTCTGATAGATATCGAATGATATTGGGTTGGGCATCCCCCTTCTTTCCAAAGTAAATTCGTCCCTCTGCTAGATATTTTTCAAATGTTGCTTTTGCAATACCCCAGCATCTCCCATCTGGGGGAACATGAACATTTCCCGAAGGAGTCGTTACAGGATAATACTGTTCAGCCGTTGCATGACCTTCTTGAGCGGTCATTGGTACTGGCCTCCATCGCCCCTTAGGATCATTATTGGGGTTTCTATATACCTTGGCCTGATCTTCAGTCATCGGGACTAAATTTCTGTTTTTCTTAAATAAATCAGGTCTCTTTGAGTAAACCAAAATATATTCATGAACATCGCCTATCGCCTCGCGATTTTCTCTTGAATATCTTTTTTGCCAGACATTACTTGCAACAAAGCAGGAGCGCCCGAAAATTTCGTCCAACAACACTTTTAGATAGTGAACTTCATTGTCGTCTATTGAAATCCACAAACTGCCATCGTCTGATAACAGCCGGTAGATAACTTCCAATCTGTCGCGTATCAAACCCAACCATATTGAATGCTCTAACCCATCATCGTAATGTTCAAATGCAGCTCCAGTGTTATATGGCGGGTCAATGTAGATGCATTTCACTTTGCCGGTGAATTCCGCCTCTAGTGCCTTCAATGCGAGCAGATTGTCACCAAAGATCAGGCGATTGTCGAAGATGTCGTTATCCGAAACCCGATGCTTGGCGTGATACGACAGCGCAGGATCTTCGAGCAGGATGCGTGGCTCCAGCTTGGGGCGCTTCTCCTTGCCGATCCAGGTGAGTTCTAGTTTTTGTTTGCTCATAATCAGCTCAATAATTCTTTAAGATACAGACGCGCGGGGTTTGCTACCTCGCGCCTATAGGCGGCATCAGGTTTGCTTTTGCCCGTTTTTTCAAATTTGGGAATCGACGTGGTCTTGTTCAGCAGGGGTGATTTACCACCGTACAAAATGACGTAACGCTCCTCTGCGATCACCAATTTTTCCTGATGGAACTCCTCGAGCAAACCCAAGGCGTAACGCACAAATTGGCGTGTGCTTTTAAACTGCCCGGCGTAGCCCACCGGATTGCCTGACTTCAAATCGATATACACCAGAGTCAGTTGTCCACCTCGGTTGAGCACCACGACACAATCGCAGGCGCGGTGGTGGTCTTGGGCGTCAATGGTCAGCAAGGGCGACATCACCACGGCATTACACCGCTGATGAATACGTTTACATTTTCGCCCCTCATCAGGGTCAAAGCTAAACCAGTCACCATTCGGGGCTGCAAGCGTCACTTTTTTGAGTTTGGCGGCGGCATCAGTTTCATCAATCTGGATATGGGTGTGTTGAGCGCCGTTGTAGGTAATGCAGCTCAGTGAGTTTTTTAATTTCACCATTGCATTTGCCAGCATCAAAGATCGCCTCCATACAGAATTTCGCTCTGAATGGCATTCATTTCTTCAATCGTGGTATCGAAGGTTGTAACCTCGATTCCTCGATCCGGGTAAATAGTGGCGGGCTTGAGGGTATTGATTCGCGTGGCGCGTTTGCCTTTTTCGCTGGCGGCTTTCAACTCAGTGCCCGTCATATACAAGCGCACGCGCTGTGGATTCAGCAGCTCTTCATCCGCATAGCCATGCGTCTGCTGCATCTTTTTGGTATGCACGGTGTTTTGCGCCAACATGATCAAAGTGTTGAATTCTTTAATCAGGTAATCACTGTGAGTGGTAATAAAAACACGAACGCCCGCATTCACCATACGCGCCACCAATCGCGCAAAAGCCCGCTGATTGCGCGGGTGTAAATTCAACTCGGGCTCATCAATGATGAATACGTCGCCCTGTTTCGCCTTACAGCGCAGATAAAACCCGACATCCAGTAACGCCCGAATGCAGCTAGAAGATTCATTCATTGAGAAACGAGGCTTGCCACTGCCCTTGGGCTGATAGACCAAGCCTTGATCTTTGATGACTTTATAGCTGCCGCCGATGATGGCATCGAAAGCCTGTAACAGCTCAGGATTGCTAGCAGCTAAGGGACTGGTTTGTTTGTCGATATTTTCTAGATCACGAACAAAATCTACGTTGTCTCTCACAGGCCAAGCATAGCCTGCGTCCATTTGCTCAAATAATTTGAATGGGTTGCGCAAATCTTTTGTATGCATAGTCCCCAGCGCTTCAATCATGCGGGTGCGCGCAAAATCGAGCTCCTTTCGAAAAATTGTTGCGCCTGTTCGCTCTGCACTTGAGATATGAGCGGAAGGCAAATGCGGAAAAAATACAATTTCCGCAATGGCGTCCGCGACAAAATCACCCAAACCGCCAAAGCGTGAATTCACCAAGTCATCATCAGCAATCATTAGTTCTAATACCGAACTATCTTGCTCTTTACTCAGCGTTGCCAGCACCTTCCCTGCGGGGCCATCTTTGATTGTGCGATGAAATGGCGCTTGAGCAAAAGACAAGACATCAACAGAGACTCGTATTTTTGCACCAACAAAAAAAGTTTCGTTTGCCGCAAAAACTCTCGGCAACAATGCCCCATATTTTTGTCCCATTTTGGCCAGATAGTCGTTCAATTTCCCATCAAACATTTCATTCAAGTCAAACTTATATGCGCCCTTGGTGTTTGCCGATTTTTCAATTTCGGGTACAAGAACGCTTTGTAATAATTGCCGCCAGCTTCGCAAAAATCCATATACAGCATAAGTCGCGTATGTTTTTCCGGTGTTGTTCTCGCCGCAAATAAGCGTTAAATCCGCTAACTCCAGTGTTGCCTCATCCAAGAGTCCTAGCTTTTCAAATTCAAATTTCATTTTTGGCTCCTAAGTGAGTTGCCATTTGATTCAATCGTAAATAATGGTTTTCTGAGTTCTGCGGCGATGATCGTTCAGCCTGCAGAATGGTCATGCATTGAGGTTCGAGCGCCGCCATCACACCAACTCCCATTCGATGGTGAAGAGCGTTTGTTCCTCAACCTGCTGCTGCAGCTGAACTTCAAGCTGGGTGATGAGATCGTTGCGCTGCGCTTCGACTTCGTCTTGACGGGTAAACAGTTCGCGCCGGAGCTTGCTGCGCTTGGTTTCGAGCTCCCGCTGGCGCTTTTGGTGGGACAGCTTTTCTTCGAGGGTGGGTGAGATCGCCGCTGTGCGCCGTACTTCCTTGATCTCAAAGTCGATGCCCTTGATTTCCTGCTCCAAGCCCAACTTCAGGTCGTCGGCCCAAGCATCAAGTTTTTCGACTTCCTGCTCAAAGTAGCCGAGATTGCGTTGATTGATCTCGCGCAGGACTTGCACCTTCCGGCTTGCCAGATCCGTAGCGAGCGTGCCATCCGTCGCTGAAAACAGGCCAGCCGCTTTTTGGTGCGCAGGCAAGCGCAGCAACTTTTCCGGATCATCCTCAGCCAGTGCAACGCCTTGGGCGGTGGTGGCGGCGACGATCAGGTGCTGTTCCTGCTGGCCCAGCGCATCAACGGAAATAAGGCTGACCGTGAGCCATCCGGTTTGTCCCCGATGTGCTTTGAGCGTGCTGACCTGCGTGCCGTAACCGTCGTAATCGAAAACGAGCCTCTCAGTTGGCAAATGCGCGGGCAGTTGTCGGCTTATTGCTTGTTGGGTAACCCATGCGGCAAGCGGGTGGCCGATACGATAGAGATGGGAGTCGCCGCTGCGGCGGGGCAGTTCGTAACGCCCGAGAGCAATTCCCTCAAGGTCTGCACAGGGCGAATGCAGCAACCGGAATCCGTCGGCATCGCCCCCGCCTTGATCAAATAGGGCGTGATCACCAAGCTCTGCCCTAGTCAAATCCATCAACATTCGCTCGTATCGGTTCCGGGCCTTACTGCTGTCGTCGGCACGAATTCGAAGTTTGTCCTGCACTTCTTCGTCGAAATTTTCCAGCAGAAGCTGGCGGGTCTTGACCATTGCCTCATTGATCTCACCGGACAGGTCAAGTTGCAATTGCTCGAAACTGCTCTTGATGGCTTCCGGGTCGCGACAGTTTTGGTAGATGTCAGCGATGCGCCGCTCGAAGTCCACGCCGGAGCCGATTGCGCCCAGCACTTCATCACTGGCACCAAAAACACCTTCGAAGAGCTGGAATTTCTGCGCCAGCAATTCGTACACGCGCGCATCTGCCTCATTACTGCGGTCGACAAAATTGACCACCACCACGTCGAACTTCTGCCCGTACCGATGGCAGCGACCAATGCGCTGTTCGATCCGCTGCGGATTCCAGGGCAGATCGTAATTAATGACCAAGGAGCAGAACTGGAGGTTTATGCCTTCCGCACCCGCCTCGGTCGCGATCATGACGGTGCCGCGCTCCTGGAAATGCTCGACCAAGGCCGCACGCGTATCAGCCGTCTTAGAGCCAGAGATTTTGTCGGTACCCTTGTGCCGCACCAGCCAATCCTTGTATACCGCCTGAGCTCGAGCATCACTGTTGGTGCCGTTGAAGAGGACGATGCCCTCGCCGTAGTGCCCTGCGTATTGAGATGGGGCCAGCAGCGACAACAGGTACTCTTGAGTGCGCCGGGACTCCGTGAAAATGATCGCTTTCTTGGGCGCGCCCAACCGTTCCAGTTCAGCAAATGCGCGCTCTAGTGCTGTCAGAAGTGCTTTGCCCTTGGCGTTGTCGCGGATGTTGGTCGCCAGTGATTTGAAGTGCCGAAGCTCCTCAATTTCCTGAGCCACGGCATCGCGCTCATTTCTCGCCGACGGTTCGTTGCCGGACTCCTGGTCATTCCACTCGTCGGCGCCGCTTTCATCTAACACGGCATCGAGCGACTCATAGTCCTCGTCCAACGCTTCGGCGAGGTCGGGAATATTTGTGGTGTCGTCGAGCACCCCTTGCAGACGCTTGGCCATCGTTTCCAATGCGCCAGCGATTGCGTGTGTTGACGACGCGAGCAACTTCCACAACACCAACGAGATCAGTTGCCGCTGCCCATCCGGCAGCGCTTTTAGATTCGGGCGACGCAGATAATCAGCGACGAGGGCAGACAGTTCGCGCTCCTCGGTTGACGGCGTAAATTCTTCAACGATGGCGCGGCGGGCCGTGTAGGGAACGTACTGCTGCACTTGCCGACGCAAGGTGCGCTTGCAAATTGGCGCAATACGGGAGCGCAGTGCGGCAAAGGCCTGCTCCCTGTTTGGCTGGGTGAATTGCGCACGAAAGCTGTCGAGATCGCCGAATACGCGGTCGTCGATCATGCTGACCAGCCCGTACAGCTCCAGCAAGGAGTTCTGCAGAGGCGTAGCCGTCAGGAGCACCTTTGAATGAACGTGGGCAAGTGCTTCCTTGATCGTTTTGGCGATGACGTTGCTTGTCTTGTAAACGTTGCGCAGCCGGTGTGCTTCGTCGAGCACGACCAGATCCCAGTTGATGTCCTTGATGTCGGCAGCCTTGGCCTTTGCAAATTGGTACGAGCAGATGACAGGCCCGGACGGCATCAAGAAGGGGTTCTGGTTTTCCTGCTTGCGAATCGTGTTGTAGTTTTTGGCCTCAAGAATCAGGCTCTGCAGATTAAATTTGTCCTGAAGTTCTTGGTGCCATTGCTTGCGCAAGTTAGCTGGGACGATGATCAGTAGGCGTCGACGGCGCTCGGCCCAACGCTGCGAAATGACAAGACCAGCTTCAATCGTCTTCCCGAGTCCAACCTCGTCGGCCAAGATCACACCGCGAGAAAGTGGGTTCATGCAGGCGAACAATGCTGCTTCCACCTGGTGGGGGTTGAGATCGACCTGTGAGTCCACCAGAGTGGACGCCAACGATTCCACCGAATCGCTGGCCGCACGGCGCGTCAGCAGCCACGCGTAATACTGGCTTTGATAGGGCGTGAGTAGATGCTGTGTTACCAATGGCTGATTTTTCAAAATTCGCCCCCCTTATTCTTGTTCCGGCATGTGATTGCCGCCTCTTGCCCGGCGCGGCTTGGTTTTATATGAAACAGGGTCACTTTGCCTCGTCCGTCTTTTGGCGGATGCTCTCGGCAATCCATGCGTCTAACTCCGAGCGTCGGAAACGCCAAGTACCACCCAGCTTAAACGCCGGTATCTCGCCTTTCTGAGCAAGCCGATAAACAGTTCGCTTAAAAACCACAAAACGACCAAAACCCAAAAACGAGGACAGGCATCCATCAAAAACAAAAGCCTTATACCCCACCCCCCAATAAAACTTCAACATCAAGAACAAAAAACACTAATGCCGAAAATCAGCTCCTGCCCCAGCTGCTGCCTTTGTAAATTGAAGAGAGCTAATCTAACGTCGCTTTTAGCGCTTGAGGAGACTCGAAGCGCTACGCGAGCCAATCTGTGCAAGACATTCGCGACAAAACCAAAGTGCTGCCAGACTTTCCGCAACTCGGCAAAGTTGTTGCGGAAATTGGCGAAGACAATCTGCGGGGGATTTCGCTTTACTCCTATCGCATCCTTTACGAAGCCATGCTCGACACCATATACTAAAAACGGTATTAATCAATACTTATGGTTTTTTATTTTTAGAACCTTTATTTTCGGGGTAAATATCATTTCAAATTACGCATGTATTCCTGTCAGCCAACCAAGATATATTCATGGCGTGATCCACATGCGCCGCGATTTTAAACCGGATGGGCGCTATACAAGCGCTCTGGACAATATGCTCCTGCATTGTCTTCCCCTTGCTTTCCCTGCAAGGGCCGGCACTTAAATGCCCTGAAAACAACCACCCAACTGCATTTTTTACGGGAAATGAGGCAATAGCTGAATAGTTACTCAAGGATTAAGTGCTACGACTCAAACAGAACAATATCACCCGCCACTCATCGCCAATCTAATTGACAACTATTATCATTACCAATAAGCTTGCCTCAACATCTACTCCGAGGCTCCCTATGTACGTGTGCATCTGCAAAGGTATTACCGATACGCAAATACGAAATGCGGTGGATAATGGCGCCAACAGCATGCGCGACCTACGTGAGAGTTTGGGCGTGTCGAGCCAATGCGGGAAGTGCGCCAGCCTCACCAAACAAATTGCCCGTGATTACCAAAACCAAATTCAAGCATCGCAGTTTTATCCAGCGGCCTAATGTTTAAAGCCGCACCCCATATATAAAGCCGCATGACATAAAAAGGCCCGTAGTTTTCACTACGGGCCTTTTTATTGGGTGTGCTGTTAGGTGTGAGTTGAGCGCGCTAATTAGCACGCTCAACAGGCCTTTATTCCCACTCAATCGTCGCGGGCGGCTTGCTGGATACATCGTAAGCCACACGCGAGATACCGCTAATTTCGTTAATAATGCGATTCGACACTGTCTCGAGTAACTCGTAAGGCAAATGCGCCCAACGCGCGGTCATAAAGTCGATGGTTTCTACCGCGCGCAGCGATACCACCCACTCGTAGCGACGTCCATCGCCCACCACACCGACCGATTTAACGGGCAAAAACACCACAAAGGCTTGGCTGGTTTTGTGGTACCAGTCGGCTTTGTGCAGCTCTTCTAAAAAGATGGCATCGGCTTCGCGCAGAATATCGGCGTATTCTTTTTTCACTTCACCCAAAATACGTACGCCTAAACCGGGGCCTGGGAAGGGATGACGGTAAACCATGTCGTAAGGTAAACCTAGCTCCACACCTAGCTTACGTACTTCGTCTTTAAACAATTCGCGCAGTGGCTCAACCAAACCCAGCTTCATATGTTCCGGTAAACCGCCCACATTGTGGTGCGATTTAATCACGTGTGCTTTACCGGTTTTTGCTGCCGCCGATTCAATCACATCGGGGTAAATGGTGCCTTGGGCCAACCATTTAACATCTTGTAATTTTGTCGGCTTCTTCATCAAACACATCAATAAAAGTACCGCCAATAATTTTGCGTTTTTTCTCAGGATCATTTTCGCCCGCTAAACTTAGATAAAAAAGCTTCTTCGGCATCCGCACGAATCACTTTAACGCCCATGTTTTTGGCAAACATATCCATCACTTGATCGCCTTCGTTTTTGCGCAACAAACCATTATCAACAAACACACAGGTGAGCTGATCGCCAATGGCTTGGTGCAATAACGCCGCCACCACCGAGGAATCGACACCACCAGAAAGGCCCAGCAAAACTTTATCACTACCCACTTGTTCACGCACACGCTTAATCGCATCTTCGGCAATATTGGCCGCCGTCCATAACGCTTCGCAACCGCAAATTTCGAGCATAAAGTGCTTAAGCAAAGCACCACCTTGCAGGGTATGAGTGACTTCGGGGTGGAACTGCACGCCGTAGAATTTTTTGGCTTCGTTCACCATGCCGGCAATCGGGCACGAAGGCGTACTGGCCATAACCTCAAAACCTGCGGGCATTTGCGTGACCTTGTCGCCATGGCTCATCCATACATCCAATAAGCCGTTGCCGTCGTGGTCGACGTGGTCTTTGGTATCTTTTACAAAAGTGTTGTGACCGTGAAGTTTGATTTGCGCATAACCAAATTCACGCAAATTAGAGCCTTCAACCGCGCCGCCCATTTGGGCCGCCATAGTTTGCATGCCGTAACAAATACCCAATACCGGCACGCCATAGGTAAATACCAACTCTGGCGCACGCGGCGAACCGGCTTCGGTGACAGACTCGGGGCCGCCCGCCAAAATAATCCCTTTGGGTGTAAACGCGTTGATGTCGTCGTCGCTTATATCAAAGGCGCGAATTTCGCAGTAAACGCCCAGCTCACGCACTCGGCGCGCAATCAATTGCGTGTATTGCGAGCCAAAATCCAAAATCAAAATACGGTGGGAATGAATATCGGGAAGCATTGCTTAGCCTCAAAAAAGTAAATCAAAAAAACAAAAACCCGCCAGAGCGGGTTTTTAAAAAAAGCAGCGGCGATTAACGGCCGCTAATGGGGTAGTTGGGCGCTTCTTTAGTGATGCTGACGTCGTGAACATGGCTTTCACCAATGCCAGCTGAAGTAATTTTTACAAACTCAGGTTTAGTGCGCATGGTTTGAATATCAATGCTGCCGGTATAGCCCATGGCCGCACGTAAACCGCCCATCAACTGGTGAACAATGGCCGACAAGGGGCCTTTATAAGGTACGCGACCTTCAATGCCTTCGGGCACGAGTTTTTCCATACCTTGGCTTGAGTCTTGAAAATAGCGATCTGAAGAACCTTGGGTTTTGGCCATAGCACCCAAAGAACCCATGCCACGGTAAGACTTATAAGTACGACCTTGGTACAGTTCTACCTCGCCGGGAGCTTCTTCGGTACCCGCAAACATAGAGCCCATCATGACGACGTTGGCTCCCGCCACAATCGCTTTAGCCAAATCGCCCGAAAAACGAATGCCACCATCGGCAATCACGGGAACATCGGTGCCTTTTAACGCTTCGGCCACATCGGCAATCGCGCTAATTTGCGGTACACCTACGCCGGTAACAATGCGCGTGGTGCAAATAGAGCCTGGGCCAATACCCACTTTAACGGCATCAGCGCCCGCTTCTACCAGCGCCAATGCTGCCGCGCCAGTGGCAATGTTGCCGCCAATAACTTGTACTTGGGGGTATTCTTTTTTGATTTTAGTGACGCGATTTAAGACGTTTTTAGAGTGGCCGTGGGCGGTATCTACTACCAATACATCAACCCCTGCTGCAACCAATGCGGCAACGCGGGCGTCGGTATCGGGACTGGTGCCTACGCTCGCGCCAACGCGCAAGCTACCGTTTTGGTCTTTACATGCATGCGGATAAGCTTCGGCTTTATTCATATCTTTAACGGTAATCAAACCGGTGAGTTTGAAATTGCCATCAACCACTAAGACCTTTTCAATACGATGTTTGTGCAACAAAACACGCACTTCTGCTGGACTGGCACCCTCTTTCACCGTCACAAGCTGATCTTTTGGCGTCATGATGCTCGCGACAGTCGCGTTCATATTGGGTTCAAAACGCACATCTCGACCCGTGACAATACCCACTAAATCGCCATTAGACATTACAGGCACGCCCGAAATTGCATTGCGCTTAGTCAGTGCAACAAGCTCGCTGATGGTCGCCGTCGATTCTATTGTGATGGGGTTTTTAACAACGCCAGCTTCGAATTTTTTAACCGCTCGCACTTGGCGGGCTTGATCTTCGATACTCATACTTTTATGAATAATGCCAATACCGCCCTCTTGCGCTAAGGCAATCGCTAAACGCGCTTCGGTTACGGTATCCATAGCCGCCGAAACCAAAGGAATATTTAGGGTAATACCACGGGTCAGATTGGTTTTAATACTGACGTCTTTCGCGGTGACCTCTGAGTAGCCGGGGACTAATAAAATATCATCGAAGGTTAGCGCTTCTTGAGCGATTCGTAACATAGGGGGTTACCGCCTTAAATTGGCAAAAAAAAACTCCAACAAGTAACGCGCACTCTCAAAGACTCAAAGACTCAAAGACTCAAAGACTCAAAGACTCAAAGGCCGGCTGTATAAACGTGGCAATCGCTTATGTGTTGGTCATAAAAGGCGCGCATTATAGGCGTTTAGCAGGGCGCGGTAAACGCCTGCCAGATAGAGCCTCTGGATTGAGTTCTGGCACACCATTAGGCTTAATCTTCTTCAAAGATATGCGGGTTATTCACTGCGCCACCACAGCGACTACAAAAATGTGCCTCTCGCTCGTGGCCCGATTTACCGCAGTTCACCAAGTTGCACTCAATCGCGTAAATTAAACAATTTACCCGCAGGTATCGGTGCCCATAATAATGCCGTAAAGCTTTTGCCGATGAGGGGCGACAAGGTATTCCTAGTGTTTTGTCGCGCTGAGCGAGCGGCGTGGGAATTTAAAACGCTCAAAGTGAACAAAAAAATCCTATTGTATAATGCTCACTTTTTAGGAGCGAATAATGAGCAAAAATTCCCGCCTCGTCTATTCAACCGACCAAGGTCGCATCAAAGAATTGCAAAGCGAAAAAACGTCCAACGCCGAAAAAATACCGAACGGTGATGGCGTAGTCCGTCTACATAAAGAAAGCAAAGGTCGCGGTGGTAAAGGCGTAATCCTTATTAAAGGTATCCCGCTTTGCGACGACGACTTGCGCACCCTCGCCAAACAGCTCAAACAAATTTGCGGCACAGGCGGCACGGTAAAAGATGGCGTGATCGAAATTCAAGGCGAGCAGCGCGATAAACTCAAAAGCGCACTCGAAGCCAAGGGCTATACCGTAAAACTCGCAGGCGGTTAATTCTTGGTAATAAACCAAGCTGGTTTGAACTTTGCAGAAGCTCAATTAAGCGCTCAAATGAGCATTAAATTGTCAGGATTTTGACCATCGGTCTTCTCCACTACTGTTTTGAGGTTGTGTTATGCCCGCTGATTTTTTATGGCCATTACTGCAAAGTACCCTGCAAATTACCCTCGGTGGCGCGATTGCGCTGGCAACGGCCTGGTGCATTCATCGTTTCAAACATAAACCGAACACAACCGCCTCCGGCGAGCGCCGCTTGGTCATTCTCGAAGAGATTTCACGCGAAGTCGGTTACGTTAATCATTGTTTTGCGCGTTATTCGGCACTGGTGATCGAATCCACACGTTTTGGCAAAACCTGGCCACTCGCCCGCAAAGAAGAATTAGAGCGTGTGAATAAAGATCTAGTGGAAGAATTTAAAAAACTGGCGGATGCCGAAGCCAAACTGTTAATGCTAGGGGAAAAAACGATGGAAAAAACCCTGCGCCTTTACGCAGCAAAAATTGCACTCTTTCGCAAACAGGTTTACGTAGGTCGTCAAGATATTAGCGAACAAGAAATTGCCGATTTAAAAGCAACAATTTTGACACTGCGTGAGCAATTCTACGATTTACTCAGCCGCCGCTACGACCGCTTGTTGGCCGCTTAGCTCACAACCTTAATCAACCAGAACGGATCAACTAGGGAAACAAGCGGCAAATTGATGAATCCACTCTTTTGCCGCTTCATCGGACGATAATTCCCGTCCTGTTTGCGCCACAGCCTTACGATAATGTTCAATATGGCAGGCCTGCTCGATCATTCGCATCGCATAATGTTCATTATCCTCCTCAAAAGCCACACCCACATCCCAATGCCCTTCAGTCATTAAAATGCAGTGTGTAATCGCGCCGTGTAAGGCAAGCTTGGCGCCGTTTAACATCAACTGCAGATTAATCCGCACACCAACAGGTAATGCGGCATCGGTTTGAAAAACCATACCGCCGTGATGCGTATTAATCGTATGCGCCGTAACAATAGCGGGGGTAGATTCGATGGAGTAATCGAGAGGAATATCGGCGGGGTGTTTAATGTAACCACTAAAACGGCAAGCTTCTTCGGGCGATCCATCAACCCAGTGACAGATATAATCCAACCAAGCATCAAGTTCTGTCTCAGACGATTTTTGCTGAGCTTTTACAGCGACCATTGAGGATAATCCTTACCTTGTTAAGTGCGAACAAAAATAAAGTTAACTAGTTATAGCTTGTTTTGGTCTCGAATTTAAAAACAGGCACAACCAAGCGCTAAAAGGCATGAAAACGCGATAGAAATTGGCTAGCGCCGTATAAATACCGTATTAAAAAAGATTCAACTGGTTTAACAAGACTTTTACCGGCCCAAAAGAGCGCCGATGCTCGGGAAGGACACCCAATTTATTTAACTGCGCCATGTGCAGCTCGGTTGGATAGCCTTTGTGCCGCGCAAAACCATATTCGGGATGTTTAAGGTGGAGCTCTTCCATTTCTTTATCTCGAGTCACTTTCGCCAAAATAGAGGCGGCACTAATGCAGGCTTCTTTCGCATCGCCCTTCACAATGGCTTCGGCGGCATAAGACCATTTAGGCAAACGATTACCATCAACTTGCACAAAATCTGGCTGAATTTTTAAGCCTTCTACCGCACGGTGCATCGCCAACATCGAGGCATGTAAAATATTCAGTGTGTCTATTTCTTCTGGTGAAGCCGAGGCAATATGGTAAGCCAAGGCTTTATCAATTATTTCTGCATATAATAAATTGCGTTTTTTTTCGGATAATTTTTTAGAGTCGGCCAAACCTTCGATAGGATTCGTGGGATCTAAAATAACAGCTGCCGCCACTACATTGCCAATCAATGGCCCACGCCCTGCTTCATCAACGCCTGCAATTAACATTTTTGACTACCTAAGCTTTCACTGCCTAATTTTTCGCCACCTATTGCTTTAGCGCCAATAAGATTAATCACGGCTTCGGCTGCTCGCTCGCTGGCATTTTGTTTTAAAAGATTATGTAAGCGACGATATTCTTGCTGTAAGTTTTGCGCTTGCACAGAATTAGTATCGGCTCGAATTAAAGCCATAACATGGGTCGCAATATTATCCGCGGTAGCATCGTGCTGAATGAATTCTTTGGCTAATTGTTTTTCGGCCAATAAATTAGGCAAACCTATAAATGGAACTTTCACCATGCGTGAAAAAATAAAATACGATAATGCCGCTACTTTATAGGCAATGACCATAGGCTTTTTAAGCAACATAGCTTCAAGCGTAGTCGTGCCCGACGCCATAATCACGGCATCGCTAGCCTGCATAACTTGGTGCGATTGTTTAAAAAAAACTTTAATCGGCAAATGCGGATAATCAACCACTAAAGCATCAATTTGCTGTTGGCGTTTTTCGTTGGCGGCCGGAATTAAAAATAAAATATGTTGATCTTGTTGAATACAAATATTAGCGGCATCTAAAAAAACCGGCAGCATTCGCTCAACTTCACCACCGCGACTACCCGGTAGTAGGGCAATAATTTTATGCCGATGACCGGCAACACCTAATTGAGTTTTGGCGGCCGCCACATCGGGGCTCATGGCAATGTCATCGGCTAAAGTATGCCCCACAAATATCGCGGGAATATTGCACTGATCGTAAAACTTTTTTTCAAACGGGAAGAGCGTTAAAACAGTATCCACCGCTTTCGCTATTTTTTTAACTCGACCACGACGCCAAGCCCATACTGAGGGGCTCACATAATGCACAGTTTTAATGCCGCTATTTTTTAAAGCTAGCTCGAGGCCAAGATTAAAATCGGGAGAGTCGATGCCAATAAAAGCATCCGGAGGATTCGCTAAAAAATGTTCGCGCAAGAATTTGCGTATACGCAGTAATTCTGGCAATCGTTTTAATGGCTCAACAAAACCCATTACCGCTAAACGATCTTGAGGGAAAAAAGAATGGCAGCCTTCGGCTAACATTAGTGGGCCGGCAACACCTTCAAATATTGCGTCAGGATATTTTTTTTTAAGCGCCTGAATAAGTCCAGCACCTAAAATATCACCCGACGCCTCACCCGCCACAATACCAATACGTAAAACACGCGAAGTATTTTCAGTTGTGCATGTCATTTAGCGCACAATTCCTCGTGTCGAGGAGCGCAGAGAATCAATTAGGGTTTGCACATGCAAAGATTCAACGACCAAACTTTCTAGCTCAGTAATGGCATCATCCAGCGTTAAGCTACGACGATAGATAAGCTTGTAAGCTTTTGTTAAAGCACTGATATCTTCTGCCGTAAAACCTCGGCGCTTAAGACCCTCGGCATTAATAGTGCGCGCCTCGGCGGGTGCACCAGCGACCATAACAAAAGCCGGAATATCTTTACCGATTGCACTGCCCATCCCGGTAAAACAATGAGCGCCTATCCGGCAATATTGGTGCACGAGTGTAAAACCACTCAAAATAGCCCAATCACCCACGTAAACGTGACCAGCCAAAGCAGCGTTATTTACCAAAATACAGTGGTTGCCAATCACGCTGTCGTGACCGACGTGAACATAAGCCATTAACAAGTTATTGTTGCCGATAGTCGTATCGCCACGATCTTGTATCGTGCCGCGATGCAAAGTCACACCCTCGCGGATAACGTTATTGTCACCAATCGTTAATGTGGTGGGCTCACCTTTATATTTTAAATCTGGTGAGGCTTCGCCCACCGAAGAAAATTGGAAAATATGATTGTTTTTTCCAATGGTCGTTGGCCCTTTAATTACAACATGCGATTCGATATGTGTACCAGCACCAATTTCCACGTCAGGGCCAATAATACTAAAAGGGCCAATCACAACGTCGTCATGTATCTTAGCTTTAGCATCTACTATTGCACGCGGATCAATGCTCTGGGCAGCCATAGAGGACTCCAACAAAACCTTAATTTAAGGCCAACTAATGGCTGAGTACGCTGTATTTTATTTACTCACCGAGCGATCAGCGCACATAATTGTAGCCGTGGCCGCTAGTTTACCGTCAACTTTTGCAACGCACTCAAACTTCCAAATACCGCTCTTTTCGTTAACAATTTTTGCTTCAATATACATTTGATCACCGGGTACTATCTGGCGCTTAAAACGCACACGGTCGGCACCGGCATATAAATAAATAGAGCCATCTTCGGGGGTTTTATCCATTGTTTTAAAGCCCAGCACACCACAAGCTTGCGCCATAGCCTCAAGAATCATTACGCCAGGAAATACGGGGTAATCCGGAAAATGACCTTCAAAAATCCCTTCGTTAATCGTAATATTTTTATAGGCAACAATTGATTCGCCAACGGTCAGCTCAGTAACACGATCAATTAATAAAAATGGGTAACGGTGCGGTAAATATTTACGAATTTCTATCACGTCCAACATGCAGGACAACCCCCAAGACAAAAATAAAATAGCGCCATTAGGCGCTGTGTGTTTTCAATAAAATTGCTGCAATCATTGAATAAGCGCCAGGCGACGCAAAATTAATTATTGATTTTCTAGCTTTTTAATTCGCCCCACCCATTCGTCAAGTTGACTGACACGTACCATATTTCGACGCCAAGCGCGCACATCTTGCATAGGCGAGCCAGACGCATAATGGCCAGGCTCATCGATGGATTTTGTCACTACCGTACCGCCATTAAAATGAACGTTATCGGCAATAGTGAGGTGGCCATTAATCGCCACAAAGCCGCCCATTGTACAACCAGCACCAATCACTGTGCTACCGGCAATACCGACACATCCTGCAATCGCAGTACGCTTACCAATCTGTACGTTGTGCGCAATGTGAACAAGATTATCAATAATGACGCCATCTGCAATAATCGTGTCATTAATTGCACCGCGATCAATTGCGCAATTTGCCCCTATTTCAACATTATTACCAATAACAACACGGCCTAGCTGATAAATTTTTACCCAGCCTTCTTGCTTGGATGAAGCGTAACCAAAACCATCAGAACCAATCGTTGAACCGCTATGAATTTTGACGTTATCGCCCAAAATACAATTGTGGCAAATCGTAGCATTAGCATGGATCAAACAATTCTGCCCTAAGCGGGCATTAGGGCCAATCACGCTGCCAGCACAAAGCTCTGTGCCATCACCAATAACCGCATCCGCGTCTACCACGCAACTCCACCGCAATTGCATCAATTCTACCGCAGGCGTTGCACGGCTATCAATGTGCGCGTGAGGATGAATACCTAAAGCTGTTTTTGGGCGGTTATCAAAAATTAAACTTAATTTAGCAAAAGCCAAATAAGGGTCGGCAACAATCACTTGATTAGCGACCAGACTGGAATCTAACGACGCCGATAGCAATACGGCGCCAGCGTTAGAGAACTCAAGTTGAGGGAGGTATTTTTTATTCGATATAAAGGTTATTTCGTTGGCTTTCGCCGCAGACACATCGGCGATACCCGCAATAGGTAACGCACCATCACCCATTAAGGTGCCATCCAATAAAAGTGCAATTTCAGCCAACGTAAACATGGATTGATCGCCTGTTCAACAGAAGCTTTATTATTTAGCTTTATTCAAACGGTCGGTAATATCTTTTGTAATATCAACCGAGGGCTTATAAATCACAGCGGCTTGAGCATGTAAAATAACATCAATACCCTGCTCTTCCATGATTGCTTTTAAGATGGGCTCAAGTTTTTTCTCGATATAACTTGTTGACGCTGTACAGTAAGACGATCTTCTAGATTTTTGTCTTCGTATTCATTGCTATCGTGAAGTTGTATAAGATCTATAATGGTTTGATCTTGATTTTTCTGATGTTCAAGAAGCCGTTGCTGGTTAGAATCATCCTTTGCTGCACACCACGTTGTTTCAAAAAATCTTGATTCCAGTAACAATAGTTGTTGTTGGTTAGATGATAACTGCTGCTGTAACATACTGCGGTTGTAGTTTGTAATAACTGCTGTTGTTGCTGAGAATTTGATTGTGTTTGCAAGAGCTGCTGCTGTGGTTTTAATTGTTGCTGTTGTTGTTTAAATTGCTGCTGTTGGAGATTTAGCTGTTGTTGCTGCTGTTGTTTTAATAACTGCTGGTAAGTCAGTGTTGCTGTTGTAATTGTTTTTGCAAATAAAAGTTGCTGTTGTTGCAATAACTGCTTTTTTATCAGGCCGCCATGGCCGTCCAGGATCCATCGTTGCGACAGGTAAATACCAATTCAAAAGTAACTATAGTAGTCTATATATTAGAACACCTAAATAAAATAAAACAAACATTTTTGGATACTTATATTAATTAATAAAATACCATCAAAGCACATGTATATATCTTATATTAGGTTTTTATTGATGATATTAACTATCTTTTATATAATATACGATTTACAAAAACATAATATTTTTCAAACTGATTACATAAATACAAATAAGATACCATTAAAAAATATTTATTGAAAACAAATGATATGGAATAATTCAAACATTACATATATATATATATGCATCCAAATATCATTTTTTTAACTATTCTAACATTCAAAAATTTGAAATAATTAAATTATAATTTAAAAAAGAACATACAAGTTGAAAAAATGTAATAATTATGGTTTTCACAGCAAAATCTCAAAAGTTTATTTCAGATTTTTTTATAAACACAAATGAATCAAACAAAACCTATATTTGCTATCAGCATCTCACATTCCTTACCAAGATCTTTAAAAATAAATCCATCCAGAAAACGCTTTTTAAAAAACATAAAATACTGTGTGAGCATTTTGTAAAAGATTTTATTTGAAATTAATAAGCATGAAATATAAGTTTGTTTGAATTAACTATAAGACAAGCGAAATATAAAAAATACAAGAAAAATAACCTAACCTAAGAAAATAGTATTCAATTCAAGTAAGAAACTTTAAATTTACAATTGTATCTGAATTTAATTAAAAATTTTAAATAAATTATTATTATAAATGTAGGTATATTATATTGTAATAATTTATGTGACAAGTTATATGGACAAGTATTACATACTATGAATTCTAAAATTATTAAATATTAATTGGGTTTATGCTCAGAATTTTTCATGTGAACCAGTGAATACAATTTGTTTTATAGTTTATAAAAATAATATTCATTTTCTTTTTGTGACACCATTATGATGGAATGAACAATAATTAATAAAAAAATAAAAATACATAAATAATTTTTTAACTATAATATTTGTAAGTAGACTTATTTCAAAACTCTTAAAAGTTTATTTTTATAAAGGCAATGACATAACAAAACAATATTACTTAAGAAAATATAAAACTAAGCATAAGCAGAATTATTCATTCATTTTAAGCTGATTTTTAACTATAATATAGACAATGACTTATTTTAAATATATGTTTGGTTGTGTACTAATAAATACACAAACTTCTAAATATATATCATCTAAGTTAATATAATATAATAACATATTTCTTACCTAGAAATTAAAAGGTTTTGAATTCATCAAATATTAATCATCATTGAATTGTCTATATCAACTTTCAAGTGGAACAAATGAAATTACTAGTATGAAATTGTTTTCGTGTAGATATCTGCAAGGAACAAAAAATCAAAATATACCAATCAATATAGAAAAATAAATTGTAAATAGTATGATATAGCTTTATTTCTATAAGTTAATAAACGGTCCAGTAACTATTATATTGAATAACAATATATTCACAAAAACCCTTTCATCAATTGACATAATCAAGCAAACTTGCTTCTGATTAATGAACCCACTTTCACGTTAAAATATCTTTTTATGGTGAACCAATTGAAAAATACAAAATAATACCTTTTGTTTTATTTTATGTATATGACTTAAATTTACTTTAAATGGACTCTGCATTCTGGCTATGAAAATTAAATTTAAATCAAATCTCTATGAATGATAGCAGAAACTTTTATTAAATGAGAATTCTATTTAAATAATTTAATTATAATATTGATGACTCCTCCCTACTTATCAATTTTTCTTTATAATAATCATAGTATCTAAGAAAAAGACTTATAATATGTTCAATGTTATTGCCAACATATATGGTATGTTCAACTGTCAATATTCTATTATCAGAAATAAAATGAATAATATAGAATTCTTTTAAATGTTAAATATATATTATTATTATATACATTAAGTTGTTTATCTTATCTTAAACACATAAAGAAAATATATTAATTATTTAAATATTATCTCTACTATATACATACATATATAATAGCTGTTATTTAGTTAATTGTTGATTAATTGTCAGTTATTTAAAATTTGTTAAATTGTTTGGCATCTATGATTTGACCATGTTAGTAAATGCTCAGTATATCAATCACGGATCAGTTGGCAACTAGTCCTAAATTGTATGTTGATAAAAACTTATAGTATGAAATAAATTAATTTATTTTTATATAAAAAATATATCATATTATATGCTGTTGAATGTTTATATAATCTATATTCATAAATATTAAAAGTGGGATTAAAAGTATCTTCGTATCTTCATAAAATGAATAAAAC
>JAXHOG010000097.1:0-25682 GCA_034519605.1 Marinagarivorans sp. | reverse complement strand
GATGCCTCGGAAAAGACTACATCTTCGGCATGATGTTTTTAAAACGCCTGAGCGATAGTTTTGACGAAGAGCAAGACAAGGTGATCGCCCATTACCTCAGCATCGGTAAAACCCAAGCCGAAGCCGAAAAGCTGGCGCAGGACGAAGACGAATACGACCAAACTTTTTTTGTGCCCGAGCGTGCGCGTTGGGCGACCATTAAAGACCTCAAGCACGACATAGGTGCCGAACTCAACAAAGCTACCGAAGCGATTGAAGAGCACAACACCAGCCTTGAAGGCGTATTGGTGTCTATCGACTTCAACATTAAAAACAAACTGTCGGATAAAAAACTCGCCGACCTACTCAGCCACTTCAGCCAGCACCGTTTGCGCAATTGCGATTTTGAATCCACCGATTTGCTCGGCACGGCCTACGAATACCTCATCAAAATGTTTGCCGATTCCGCTGGTAAAAAAGGCGGCGAGTTTTATACACCCAGCGAAGTCGTGCAGCTCTTGGTGTCGCTTATCAAACCCCACGCCGGTATGCGCATTTACGATCCTACTTGCGGCTCTGGCGGTATGCTCGTGCAAACCCGTAACTACTTGGTCAGCCACGGCGAAAACGCGGCCAACCTTTCGCTTTACGGGCAAGAGATGAACCTCAACACTTGGGCGATTTGCAAGATGAACATGTTCTTGCACGGCGTATTCAATGCCGACATTCGCAAAGGCGATACCCTGCGCGAGCCGCAACACATTCAAAACGGCGAGCTGATGAGCTTTGACCGCGTCATCGCCAACCCGCCGTTCAGCCTTGCCGCATGGGGCAAAACCGAATGCGATAGCGATGGCTTTGGCCGCTTCCCCTATGGCACACCGCCCAAAGATTCCGGCGATCTCGCGTTTGTGCAACACATGATCGCGTCACTCAATAACGAAGGCATGATGGGTGTGGTAATGCCCCACGGCGTACTCTTTCGCGGCTCCAGTGAAAAAGAAATTCGCAAAGGCATTCTTACCGATGATTTGTTAGAAGCCGTGATCGGTTTACCCGCCAGCCTCTTTTACGGCACCGGCATTCCCGCAAGTTTATTAATTATCAACAAACAAAAACCCGCCGAGCGCAAAGGCAAAGTGTTATTCATAAATGGCGAGTTGGATTACCAAGAAGGCAAAAACCAAAACGTATTGCGCCCGCAAGATATTGAAAAAATCGTCACCACCTTTGAGCAATACCAAACCATAAAACGCTACGCCCGCGTGGTGGATATTGCTGAAATTGCGGAAAATGATTTCAATTTAAATATTCGCCGCTACGCCGACACCTCACCACCGCCAGAAATTTTTGACGTGCGCGCACTGCTACACGGCGGCGTACCGGTGCGTGAAGTGCATGATGATTATATTCAAGAAGAAATTTTAAAAGGGTTTGACGTTAGTGCGATTTTTATAAAACGCGATGACAATTATTATGACTTCAAACCTGAGATAACCACTAAGGAAATAATTCGCACATTATTGCCTGCTGATAACCAAGCACTTATCGTGCAGTTTGAACGCTGGTGGGATAAGTATCGTGTGTCGTTGCATGATTTAGATGAGCAAGTTGTAAAAGCTGAAAATGTAATGAAGGGGTTTTTAGTGGAGTTGGGGTATGAGTAGCATGCTACCCAACGGATGGTCAATTTCAACCTTAAATGACCTTTCTAGCGTAATTACCAAAGGAACCACCCCAACAACAAATGGATTTCCGTATACAAAATCGGGCATCAAGTTTTTACGCGTTGAGAATATTTCAAAAAGTGGAGCTATTCTTGAAGACGATTTAAAATTTATTAGTCAGGAAGCAAACAATTCATTAAGAAGATCGCAATTACGATCTGGTGACCTACTAATTTCGATTGCTGGTGCGATTGGAAGAACTGCTCTTGTGGAAGAAAGGCATTTACCTGCAAACACCAACCAAGCCGTTGGTATAGTCCGATTAGTTGAAGATGGAGCAGAGAAAAAATATATCCGATTCTCAATAGAAAGCCCAATTGTCGATCAACAAATTAAGGATATGCAATCAGGACTTGCTCAAATCAATTTAAATCTTGAGCAACTTGGCAGCGTAAGAATTAATCTACCCCCACGCCCCGAACAACAAAAAATCGCCGCCATTCTCACCTCGGTTGACGAGGTAATTGAATCCACACAAGCGCAAATCAATAAACTCAAAGACCTCAAAACCGGCATGATGCAAGAGTTGTTGACTAAGGGCATCGGTCGGGACGGCCTTCCGCATACTGAGTTTAAGGATAGTCCGGTGGGGAGGATTCCGAGGGAGTGGGAGGTTGTGAATCTTAACTCCGTTTGCAATTTAATAACAAAAGGAACAACGCCAACAACTTTAGGCTTCAGCTATACGGATTCAGGTATAAATTTTATTAAAGTAGAAAGCATCGTCGAAACTGGCGTTATAGATAAAGGTAAATTTTCATATATTTGTGAAAATGCTAATAAAGCTTTGTCTCGATCAATTATTCATGCGGGCGATATATTGATAACAATCGCTGGGGCAACTGTAGGGAAGCTAGCAATAGTAGAAGAAATACATACTCCAGCTAATACTAATCAGGCGCTAGCAATTGTCAGGGTGGATGTTAAAAGGGTCGACAGAAATCTTGTCTATTTTTGGTTGCAAAGTGGATATGTACTAAGGGAGGTTGCAAATATCCAAACTGTTGGGGCGCAGCCGAATTTAAGTTTGGCTCAAATAGGCGGATTAAATATCATACTTCCCCCTATTGAAGAGCAGAAGAAAATAGTTGGCGTTTTTACGTCAATAGATGCGAAATTGAAAATCGCATCACTTAAATTAAAAGCATCGCAGGCAATAAAAAAAGCCCTAATGCAAGATCTCCTCACCGGAAAAGTCCGTGTCAAAGTGAATTGATTATGACGAATGATGAATACGATAAAGTCGAGCTGCCTGCGCTGGAGAAATTGCAGAAACTAGGTTGGGCGTATCTCAACGGTTTGCAATTTGCGCCCGCTCCAAACGGCGAGCTTGAATCTTTCCGTGAAGTGGTGTTAGAAAAGCGCTTAGTCACTGCTATCTAAAAAATAAAAGTGAACATACGTAGATAACTAATCTAACAACAACTTTTTAATCAAGGAGATTTTGATGAATTACATTAACGGCAAGCGCGTGACGCCTCTGTTTCATGAAATGGATGCGTATGATCGCGTATTGGTAGACTTTGAGCGTAAAGCAAAAGCGTTTCACAACAACAAGCGTGTCGCCGCAAAAATCGCTGGCAATGAAACGCCAGATGAAAGGCGTGCTCGCCTGAAAGATAGAAAAGCCGAGCTGGAACATTTAAAGCAAGAGGCTGCTTCCGCAAAAATTAAAGCGCAAGTGCAAATCAGAATTCAGCAGTATCGCTCCGCGCAAATGACACCCTCCAGTATGCATCTGGAAGATCATCACCCCACGGCAGAGCTAGAAAATATGCTCAGATCAGATGGTCGCCCAAAGCCCAGTGGCAGGCATACCGCCCACCATATAGTTCCAGGAAAAGGCTTGACCGAAAATGCAGCCAATGCGCGCATAGAAATGCATTTACACAACATACGCATTAATGACGCGGACAACGGTGTATGGATGCTGACGCTCAAAAAAGACAAAGGTCATTGGAGCATGCCTAACGCAAATGCCCATAGGGAAATTCATACTCATAACTATGAACGGTGGATTTATCAAAAAATTCTTGCCGCGTTTGATGAGCAAGAAGCGAGAGCAATTCTTACAAACATTGGCAACTTACTGCATGAAGGTAAACAGCCAAAGCAAGTCACCATGCCACCCTATAATGAATGGGACGGACTATGAAACCTGTCTTTGCAATTAGAAACGCTGGCTTCAATTTCCAGGAATTCAGCTTTCCCATTACATCTCTAATGGCGTTGGCCCCTGCGTCAATAGATCAGAAGCAATTGATGAAATTCAATTATCACAACCTTAGCTTGGCTAGCTGGTGGCCAGAGAACGTGACGGCGGAGTTCAAACAAATTCCAGACAAAGAGGCTGCACCCGTACCCGATATCTGTGAATGGCGCGGGGCGAGCCTTGTGCTGTCTTCACGCGCCTATGAGTGCTTGATTGCGTTGCTTGATAGCGCTGGTGAATTTCTTCCTATTACAGCGAATGGTCAAACTTATTATCTATTCAATTGCTTGACGTTTGGCCAGATAGATGAAATTAATAGCAAGCAGGATATTCAAAATGGCGTTTTTATGGGTGTAATAAATGTGCGCTTTAACAGTATTGATATAGCGGACAAAGCTGTCTTTAAAACTCCATTTGATCGTTGTGCAACGGTTTTTTGTGATGATCGATTAAAAACCCTTGTAAAAACCAATAAATTAACAGGGATAGAATTCCGTGATGACTTAGCGGATTCATTGTAATCCGCGTTAAATGCACTGCACTTTCTAATACGAATAAGGCCATTGGAATGACCAACGACGAATACGATAAAGTAGAGCTGCCTGCGCTGGAGCAATTGCAGAAATTGGGTTGGGTATATCTAAATGGTATGCAATTTGCGCCAGCACCTAATGGCGAGCGCGAATATTCCGGTGAAGTGGTATTAGAAAAGCGCTTGGCCGCTGCCATCCAAAAAATAAACCCGTGGATTAGCGACGAAAACCTGCGCAAGGTCATGCGCGATATTACACACCCGCTAACTGCTACCTTGATGGAAGCCAACCAAACCCTGTGGCAAACCTTGGTCAATTACCAATCGGTAGAGCAGGATTTAGGTAAAGGCCGCAAAGGGCAAACAGTTAAAATTATTGATTTTGACAATATCGCCAACAACGAATTTTTATGCGTAAACCAATTTAAAATTGAAGGCATTAACGAAAATATCATCCCCGATATTTTGCTCTTCGTAAACGGTTTACCACTCGCCATTATTGAAGCCAAATCGCCCTACATCACCAACCCCATGGAAAGCGGCATTAACCAACTGCGCCGTTACGCCAACCGTCGCACACCGATGGAAGATGAAGGCTGCGAGAAATTATTTTGGTACAACCAATTAATGGTAAGTACCCACCGCGACAAAGCCGCCGTGGGCACCATTAGCTCCAAGGTTGAACATTATTTAGAATGGAAAGATGCCTACCCATTCGACAACGCCAGTTTTGCTCACGCACAAGAACAACTGATTGCCGGTTTATTTAGCCATGCCAATTTTCTAGATGTAATTAGAAACTTCACTTTGTTTGAAGCCATTGATGGCAAGGTGATTAAGAAAATCCCACGCTACCAACAATTTCGCGCCGTGCATAAAACCATTGAACGTTTAAAGGCGGGTGCAACCAAAAAAGACAAAGGCGGCATTATTTGGCACACCCAAGGTTCGGGTAAATCCTTAACCATGGTGATGCTAGCCATAAAATTGCGCCGCGACCCAGCACTGCGCGATTACAAATTAGTATTCATAACCGACCGCACCCAGTTAGACCAACAGCTCACTGCACAATTTGAACGCGCCCAAGGTGAAACGGTTTACCACGCAAAATCTGTAGCAGATTTAAAAAAGCTACTCGCAAAAGACAGCGCCGATCTCGTCACCGCCATGATTCAAAAAGTGCAGGACGATGTCACTTCATTAAAAGCAGGCGCAGAAAACGCACCTATCAACGCCTCTGAAAAAATTATCGTACTGGCTGATGAAGCCCACCGCACCCAATACGGTGGTTTAGGTTTATCCCTTAATGCATGGCTACCCAACGCACCCAAAATCGCCTTCACCGGTACGCCTTTAATCAGCTCGCAAAAAACCAGCCACGAATTCGGCAGCTACATAGACACCTACACCATTGAAGAAGCCGTAGCCGATGGCGCAACCTGCCAAATACTTTACGAAGGCCGTGAAGCCAAAACCAAAGTCACCGGCGATTCGCTCGATAAATTATTCGACGAATATTTTTCAGACAGAACACCAGAAGACAAAGCAGCAATAAAAAAGAAGTACGGCACCGAACAAGCCGTATTAGAAGCCCCGCAACGCATTCGCTGGGTGTGTATTGATTTGCTCAAACACTACCGCGAACATATTCAGCCCAACGGCTTTAAAGCCATGATCGTCACTTCATCGCGCCGCGCTGCCGTTACCTACAAGCAAATGCTCGACGAATTAGAAGCGCCAGAATCTGCCGTGATTATTTCCGGCAAACACAATGATGATGCTTTCTTTGCGCCCTATACCGATAAAGTCACACAAGACAATCAGCTCAAACAATTTAAAAGCCCTCTGAGTGAAAGTGGTTTATCCATTATCATCGTAAAAGATATGCTCTTAACGGGTTTTGATGCACCCATTTGCCAAGTCATGTTTTTAGACCGCAAATTAAAAGAGCACACCTTGCTGCAAGCCATCGCCCGCGTAAACCGCACGGCGAGCGGCAAACAACGCGGCTTTATTGTGGATTACTTCGGCCTAAGTGATTACCTCACCGAAGCGCTGGATATGTTTTCTAAAGAAGATGTTGCTGGCGCACTGCAAGACTTGAAAGACGAAATACCCAAACTAAAAGCCATGCACACCCGCGTGCTGGGGCACTTTAAAGGCACAGACATTAATGACCTGGATGCCTGCGTACTATTGCTAAAAGATGAAGACAAGCGCGCTCAGTTTGAAATTGATTTTAAAAAGTTCGCCAAGCAGATGGACATCATCATGCCAGACGCGAGCGCAAAACCTTTCTTGGGTGATTTAAAAGCCCTCGGCAAAATAAACCTGGGCGCACGCAACCTGTACCGCGACCCGCAATTAAATCTTGCTGGTGTGGGTGAAAAAGTTCGCGCATTAATTGAAGAGCATATCCGCGCAACCGGTGTAGACCCCAGTATCCCACCCATTGATTTGTTGGCGGTGGATTACAAACAAAAACTGCAAGAACACAAATCGGATGGATCCAAAGCCTCCGAAATTGAAAACGCCATTAAGCACCATATCGACATAAACTTGGAAGAAGACGAGGAATACTACAAATCCCTCAGCGCCAAGCTCAATGAAATCCTGCTAAAAAAATCGGAGACATTGGGATCAACTGGTGCAAATGCTGTTGGACTTCCGCGACAACAAGAGTCAGACCGTAACAACCCCGATAATTTAGGCGATGAACCGGTTTGCTTTCCACATATCCTTGGCAGAAGTACACGCATCGCAATGACTCGTAGATGAAGCCACCCACACGAAATTATCCATCACCCTAGGCAAGAGGAGAAGCAACCACCATGACTTCTTCACCTAGAGGCAGCACGTAAGCCACCACGGGAATCCCTTTACAGAGACGCGCGCGCTATGGATCCTTGCGGATTTAGCACGTATTCATAGCCGCACCTACTCTCGCAGTACACAACAGCGCGGCATTGTGGCGAAGTTACTGCACGCCGCGCATTACCGCACCCTGCGTCATGAGCGCGTATCCGTGTGTTCCTTTGAATTGCCAGAAGCGCGCATCATCCTCACCGAAATCGCTGATCAAGAAACTCCATTGCACCAGCAGCCATGCCGTCAGCAGCAAAGAATTTATCACGCGAAGCATTCCCTTACTTGCAAAACTATCCCTATCGAACCGCGCATTCCACCGATAAATTAAACGCCCTTAGTCGAAGCGCACCCAACAAACAAAACCCAGAATTCATTCGCACCCGCATTCTGTGTATCAACACCAACTCCTCCTTATTCCTTCACGAAGAGACCCACGCAGTATCGCGTACACCCCAGAAGCGTCGCCATCAAACTTCATCCCCTGGGCAGCTGCACCGCCAGCGAAATTCAATTTCACTGAAAGTAATCCTGCCCCACATCGCATTGTGGACTACGTAGTCATCCACGAACTCTTGCCACCTAAACACCACACCATCTCCCCGCATTTTGAAATCATCGAGGAGTGCCGGATTATTTGAGGAGGAGTGGTGAAGAGGGGGGAGCCGGTTTGATTTTTAATATTTTTATTTTATTTCTCCTAAATACTTATTGATGTCTTGCATTCGAGCCGATAAACCTATCGTTCAGCTCACATCGAGCCGAATAGGCTGCTATTCGGCTCACCCGGATGGGGCATTACGATCCAGTACACCCTTACAGATCGCTGGATTTGGCAGCAAGCCGATTGGCCGCAGTTTCGCTGGAATTTGGAGCGGCTTCATCTGCAATTGGGTGATACCCATAAGCATATGGGGCTGCTTCTCGGGCGCATGGGCAACCTTGACGAAGGCTTAGATTCCGCTTCAGCACTCGATACCTTGCTGCAAAATATCGTCACCTCATCGGCAATTGAGGGCGAGGCCGTAAATGCCGCCTCGGTTCGCTCATCACTGGCTAAACGGCTGGGGTTGGTTACGGGCAATTCATCCCCCACGAGCAGTAAAACCGAAGGCTTGGCCGAGCTAATGGTGGAGCTTAACAGTGACAGCAGCCGCCGCCGGGAGCGCCTGGCGCGGTGCACTGCTGGCTGCTCTCCCAGATGACCAGACTCGGTTAACCACCTGCGAGTGGGCGCAGTTGCGGGGCGATGTACTCCTGCGCGGTGTTCTGGCTTTAGATGATAAACCCCATGTACATTTTGAAGCACCGCCCAAAGCCGTACTCGAGCCAGCGCTGGCCCAATTTTTAGCATGGTTCAACCAGCGCGATGCCGCGCAAGACCCACTGATTCGCGCCGCCATTACGCACCTGTGGTTTGTAACCCTGCACCCCTTCGACGATGGCAATGGCCGCATTACCCGCGCGTTAACCGATATGGCATTGGCGCAAGCCGATGCCCAGTCCATACGCCTGTTTTCGTCGTCGGCGGGGATTTGGAAAATCCGCAGCGTATATACCACATACCCTGAGCCACAAACCCACCGCGTCGATATGGATATTACCGATTGGATTCTGTGGTTTTTACAAACACTTAATCAGAGCCTGAATAACGCCAACACTGCAATTCATACCACACTACAAAAACGCTTTCTGATGCACTGCCGAAGAGGATTCTTTTACCCGAGCAGCGGCGGTGCAAACCGTTTGTTAGAGGGTGGTAAAAACGGTTTTGAAGATGGCATTAGTGCAGCGAACACCAAACAGTGAGCTAACAGCCACACGGCCAGCGCCACGCCGAATTAACCGATTTGCTCAACAAGAGCTGCTTGCAAAAAACCGCGAGTGGTGGCCGCAGTACACGGTATAAAATTAATGAAGTAGTGTAAAAAGACCGGATTGACCAACGACGAATAGGATAAAGTCGAACTGCCTGCGCTACTGCGATTTGGTCCCTTAAAACAAATTTAATTGGCTAGAGGTAATCTCATCAAAATTTAGCCCAATAAATTGCAGCACGCTGTCGGCTACGGGTTTTAGTTGTCTTTCGATATATTCGTCGTAGGCTATTGCGCTAGCGGGTTTGGGGTTGTCGTCGGTAATGGGTTCTGGCCCGTTAACGGTTAATAAATAGCTGACCGTTTCGCCGCGTTTGGGTTGTTGTTGGGGTGGTAACTTACGTGCGGCCTGTACATGCGGCGGCACATTTTTTTGGTAGAGCTCTAAATGTTGGCGCAGGCGTTTGGCGTAAATTAATTCGTGGTCGCGCTGGCCATTTAATACTTCAAGGGTGGTTTTTTGAATATAGGCTTCTACCGCGTCGCCATTAAAAACCATGGTATAAAGCGTTTTCTGAAAATGTTTGGCAAGCTCCGTCCAATCGGTGCGTACATTTTCCAGTCCTTTAAAAATAATTTTTTGCTCGCCTTTTTTATTAATTAAACCCGCGTAGCGTTTTTTGCTGCCTTGGGTGGAGTTGCGGATAGTGGGCATTAAAAATTTTAAATAATGGGTTTCGAATTCAATTTCTAGCGCGCTCACAATGCCGTAATCGGCTTGCAATTTTTGCTGCCAATTGTGGTTGAGTATTACCGCCAATTTTTTACCAATATCAAGAGCTTGTTGTTCGCTGCGCTCATTGCCCACCCACACAAATACTGAGTCGGTATCGCCGTAAATCACTTGATGGCCTTGGGCCTCTATCCAGTGTTGGGTTTGTTGCAAAATCTGGTGGCCGCGCAAAGTAATAGAGCTGCATACTCGCGGATCAAAAAAACGGCAACCCGTCGAACCCAATACACCGTAAAAAGAATTCATAATAATTTTTATCGCTTGCGACAGTCGGCGGTCAATCTGTCCAGCTTGGCTTGATCGCGGCTACAAATTTTTACCCCTGTCTGGCACGTAAATCGCGTGCATTTGTTTCGAAAAAAACGCGCCGTTAAAACCGGGGATAATGTCCTCTGCCGGTAATTGATTGTGATTGGCCACCCAAAAAGCGTAAGGGTCGATATGAAAAGTGCGAATAATACTGGGATACAGGCTTTTAAAATCGAGCACTAAAATATTGTGGTAAATACCGGGGATAGAATCCAATACATAGCCTCCGGGGCTAATAATATCGGAATGTAATTCGCCCAGGTTGGGCGCAACATAACCTTGACGGTGTAATTTGGGTAAATAGGCAAATTCAAATGCCGCCACCGAGCCGCCCATTTTATCCATTAACAAACCCGTTAATTGACTGCGGGCAATGCAAAAATCCATTAAGTGAGTGGTTTCAAAAATATCCCACACTAATTTGCAGTCTTGTAAATTGTAGCGGGCGAGGGCAGTTTTATCGGTATTAAATAAGGTTGTGATTTGTTGGCCGCCGTCGTTGCCGCTAATTAATTTACCTTGCCCTAACAAAGCTTGCGCGACACGATCTAATTTAAAGCTGGGGAAGTTATAAAACGCAGCTTTTAATAGCTCGATACCATCCAGCGCTACTCGCCCGGGTATTTGAATGTAATAGCGGTTGGTGCTTTTATCTTCGCGCCAATTAATGCTTTTATTGGCGCGGCCAATATCTAAGGTTATTGAATTTTTTTGGCAGAGGTTAGCCAATACTTTTAAATCGAACTGAATAAAATTCCAACCGATTAAAACATCGGGATCGTAATCTTTTAGCCAACTAAAAAAAGCGATTAAACAGGATTTTTCGTTAGTGCTATAAACCAACGTAAAGTCTATGGTTGTGTGGCTGTCTGGTGCATGCCCCACCATAAATACGATAGAAGCTTGATCGCTATAAACCGCAATGGAATAGAGTGCGCTAGCCTCCATATTGGTTTCTATATCGATAGAAACTAAACGCAGTGCAGGTTTGTAGTTACTGCGATTAAATTGGGGATTTTGAAAAAAGCTGATGCCGTGTTGTTGGGTGGATTGTGTGCTGGCATGGGCGTGAATATTCAGGCTACCGGTGATAAAACGCTCCATTAAATAACGTTCGACGGGACGAATATCGGCTTCCCACGTGCGCACTCCAGCATTATTTAATAACTGTTGGGCATCGCGTGCGTATAGGTAACTTAAAAAATACAGCGGTAATACAGGTTCATTTAAGTAATTTTTTAAACGTGCTTCGCCAATACGATAATTATGTTTACCCAGTAATTTAAAGGCTGGTTCTGCTTCAGAGGCCGCAATAAAAAATACCGCTTCCTGCCTGGTAATCTCCATACAAACAGGGCCATCATCGCTTGCACACCATAATTCAAGCGTCATGCCCTTGGGGGTGTCGTGCCATTGATGGCTTAAAATAAATGCAGGTTGCAAGGGGTGGCTCCGACTAAATAGGGTGCGATTTTAGCATTAAGACCGGCGGGATTTTATAACTGTTGCGTCTTAGGTTTTGGATGGCCAATAGTGAAAGTTTATTTCCCATCGCCCTTATTCGCCACGCCAAAAGGAATATGCACCATCGGAATATTATCGTCGGTGGCTGTTAGGTGATGTTTTTGATCGTCGAAAAATATATGCGGTTTAAATATGCCTAAAATTCTATTTTTATCCATGCCGCCTAAAAAGAACGTCTCGTTAGCGGACACGCCCCAGCTTTCTAATGTGGTCACCATGCGCTCGTGTGCAGGGGCGTTGCGGGCGGTGATAATGGCAGTGCGTAGTATGGTTTTATAGTTTGGGTCTTTGTCTTTGGCTTGCTCTTCTAAGGCTTGTAAATTTGATAAACCGGTAAATAATTTGGCCAATAAACCATTGTTGTGGGGCGTGGCAATTTTATCTTGTTCGTGTTGTTGGAATTTTTCGAGCCCACCTTTTTTATAAATTGTTTCGGCTTCGTCGTCGGCAATAACGCCGTCAAAGTCGAAAGCGACGCGCAGTTCTACGTCTTCCATGTTGTCGTTGACTTTTGAGGGTAAAACAATTCCCGCCGGAAAATTTTTATTAATGGCGAGTTTTACATCACCCTCGTTAGCCGATAAAAATAATGAGGCATTAAAGCCGGGAATATAAGGGAAGGGCGATGAGCCACTTAAAAAAGCGGCGCGGGTAATATCGAGGCCGTGGTGTTTTATCGAGCGAAAAACGCGCCGTCCCGTAGTGGTGGAGTTGCGCGAAAGTAAAACGACTTCGACGGGGCGCTCTTCGGGGAATTTATTATTAATGGCTAAAAAACGCCGAATAAAAGGAAATGCTACGCCTTTTTTAAGTGGTATATCGAGGTGCTCTTTTTGAAATTGTTTATAAACTTTTTCGCCTTGCTCTCTAAATACTTTATCGCTTTCGGTTAAATCAAATAATGCACTGGACGAAACGGCAATCACCAGTTTTTTTTCGATGGGGTAAGTGGACATTTAGTTTTCCCTTTTTAATAAATACATAACACAGCTTAAGCAGTGAAGAGGATGTGTGGTTTGTGATTTCAGGGCATTGGAGGCATCGTGGCATGGATGTCACTTATTAGAGCAATGCAGGAGCAATTTGAGCGTATAGGGATATATTTACAGCGCCCCTGAAATTACAAACTGCACAGCCTCACAGCATTGCGAGTCACTAAGCCGGCATCGGTAATTGGCCGTCGCATAAAAATATATCCAGCGCAAAACGTGTGACGGTATTTTGCCCCGCTTGCTTAAAAGCAACTTGATGAGTGCTGATTTCGCATAACCATTGGCTGGATTCTTTAGGTTTTTTTTGGCTAAAAGCCTTGGCGGTAAACAAGGCGACGCAGTGGCCTTGGCCGGGATCTCGGGCCGAGCAATATTCAAATGCCTCAACGTCGGCATCTCGCATGGCGCTGCCGGTTAATTGCGTGTCTTGATAATGTTGTGGGTCGGTGAGTAGGGCAGCGTATTGGTCAAACGGGGGTTGCTGTAAACGAATGCCTTTGGTGGTTTTGTAGCCCACGCTAAAGAGTGTGTGGGCCGAATGCATCACGTCTTTAATCGGTTTGCCTGCTATGGAGTACCAAAATAAAAAGCGGTAATAAGCACATTCGGCGAGCGTCGTTTGCACACTGCCGCCACCGTAAAACAAACTGGGTTCGTACGCGCGGCCAAAACGTGAGCCCCATTTTAACGGCGGGTAACGAAAGGGCGTTGTTAATAAATAGTGCAGGCCTTGGGTGTGTGCGGGGCAAGGCGGTTTTACCGTTTCGAGCAGTTCTTCCAGCAGTGCTTGCTCTTCTAGGGTATCGACATAGCTGAGCGTGGCGACTTGCTCTTGGCTTTCGACTAAGCGGTAAAGTGTGCCGCTAATGGGCACGATGTGATTTTTGCCTTGGCATTGCTGCCACAGCCTTTGGCTGGTTTCCATCACCTAGACCTTGCTGCGCACAGCATCTACAAATTGCAGTACCGTCATAAGCCCTTGAATACTGGCAATTTGCTCGGTTGGCACGCCGCCGGTGACCTTGTTGTGGGTGCTCATAAAGTGTTGCATCCACTCTTTATCGCCGCCAGTTAAGGCGTGGAGTGCGCGCGCAATACGAATTAATAGCAGTGCGAGCTCGCCTTGTTTGCTGGCAGGGTCGAGGGTGGGGTTTTGTTTTAAACGACTAATGGCGGTGCGATGCAGGCCTAAAACAGCCGCTAACTCAGATTGTTTAAGACCAAGCTGCTCGGCGGCGTTAAGCGTGGCTTTGGCCAATACGGCTTCAAGATCGGGTTTTTCTAGCGTTAGTGCAGACATAACGGCCCTCTACTTTCCTTTGGGAAGATCAAATGGTGACGATCTCCATCCTAACGTAGCCGTGCTAAATAAACAAATGCTCATTAATATGTGCGATATGCACGTTTTATGGGTGGCCTATTTTTAGGCCGACACTTGTGCAAAACAGCCGCGCTGCTTAGTCTGCACCGCTGTTTTTTTATTTTTTATGGTCAAGGGTTGGATAAATGAAGCAATTAAAATGGATGGTGATATTTATGGTGCTGCAAATGCCCTTGGCGATGGCCGAGCCTTTGGTTGAGGCTTTAACGCATTTATGTCCCGATTGCGCAACCCGTGTGGGCAAACACACGGGCGCCTATATATTGGAAAAAGGCGAAGAGGCGCTCATCAGTCGTGCATGGTTAGCGCAAAATGCACATCAAACCATTGATGTGCAGTATTTTATTTGGAGCACCGACAATATTGGCATTTTAGCGGCCGAGGCTTTATTGGCGGCCGCCGAGCGCGGTGTAAAGGTGCGCGTACTGGTCGATGATTTATTGGTAGATGCCAAAAGTGAAACGCTGCTGGCATTGGCGGCGCATCCCAATGTTGAGATTAAAATTTATAACCCGCAGCATTCAGTGGGGGTTTCTTTTTGGCGGTGGATTAAAAATTTAATTATCGACTTCCACGGTGCCAACCAGCGCATGCACGATAAAGCCGTTATTTATGATGGTTTAGTGGGCGTTACCGGTGGCCGCAATATGGCCGATGAATATTTTGATTACGACCAAACCTACAATTTTAGAGACCGCGATATTTTATTGATTGGCCATGCAGTGACACAAATGGCCGATAATTTTGAAGAGTTTTGGCAAAGTCCTTTAGCTAAAAATGTTGATGGTTTGTTAGGTGGCGAGGTGGGTGAACTTGCGCCTGAAAAAATTGCGTTTTATCACCAAGAACTCCATAAATACGCGCGCGACGAGGCCAATTTTTCGCCCCAAGTTCACAAGATGCTTAACGATTTACCGCAATATTTTAAAAGCCTATTTGCTAATATGCAGTGGGGTGAGGTGACTTATATTAGCGATGTGCCAGGTAAAAATAATCAGCAAGAATTTTTAACGGGTGGCAGTGATGCAACAACAGCGTTGTTACAGCAATTGCAAAATGCCCAAAGTCATGTCGTTATTCAAAGCCCGTATTTGATTATTCCTGAAGGCGGCATGGCGATTTTTTCGCGGCTGCGGGCGCGCGGTGTGCGCATTCAAATATCCACTAATTCTTTAGCCTCTACCGATAATTTAATGGCCTTTAGTGGTTACGTTAAACAGCGTGATGAATTATTAGCGCTGGGTATCGAACTCTATGAATTTAAACCCCACCCACAGATTCAACAGCAATTAATTGCGCGCTATCCTGCGTTGGCGGCAAACAATCCAATTTTTGCAATACATGCAAAAAGCATGGTGATTGATGAAAAAACAGTTTTTATCGGCACCTTTAATTTTGACCCGCGCTCGGCTAATTTAAATACTGAGGTGGGCGCATTACTGGATAATCAGGTTTTAGCGCTACAGCTCGCGCAAAGTATTGCCCGCGATATAGCGCTCGAAAATAGCTGGAAAATCAGCGCTGATTTTAATCCCTGATGGCGAGGTAAGCTGGAAAAAACACATGAAATTATGGTTTTACCGCGTGCTACCGATTATGCGATTGTTGTGATGTGCATTATTTTCTTTTACTGGCCCACACGAAGTTAACACCATGACAACCACAACAATCATCTCCTTTATTTTTACCCTGCTGGTATTGGCGGCCGTTCCGGGCTTGGGTGTTTTGGCGGTGGTATCGCGCGCACTGCTGGGCTTTCGCCATGGCCTAGTGGCGAGTTTGGGTGTGGTGTGTGGCGATTATGTTTTTATTGCGTTATCGCTTTTGGGTTTGTCGGCGTTGGCGCAATCGCTGGGCGATTTATTTGTGTGGATTCAATATGCCGGCGCGCTCTATTTGGTGTGGTTGGGTGTGAGTTTACTGCGCGCTAAAGTGGTCGAAAATTTAAATAATTCGCCGTGTATAAGTGATGATTTACCCGCGAAAAATATAAAAACGGCGGCCTTTTTCAGTAGCTTTAATGCGGGCTTTTTGACCACACTCGGCAACCCAAAGGCCATTGTTTTTTACGCCAGTTTTTTTCCTGCATTTATTAATATTGCCACGCTAAATACCCGTGATCTGGCGATTATTTTAATATCGGTTTTTATGGCGGTGGGCGGTGTTATGGCGAGTTATGCTTTTGCCGCCAGCCGCAGCCGCCACTGGTTTTTATCGGCTCCTATGTCTGGTAACGACGCGCCCAAAAAAGCCACGCAAATACTGAATCGCGTGGCGGGTGGGATTATGGTGGTTTGTGGTTTGTGGTTGGTGCTGGGCTTGGGGGTTCGAGTGTTTTGAGTGGCGATAAGCCCTCACATTAAACGCTAAACATGTAGCGCTAGCTCGTTAAGTGCGGCGGTGACTAAAAAGCCAGAACGACTTTTGTAGTTGGCATTTTTGGCGACTTGTTTATCAATTTTTAACAAAATGTTTTCTGGCAAAGTGACGTTGATTTTTTGGCTGCGGCCAAGGTAGGGCGTTATATCAATATCCACAACACACCAAATGTTGGCCTCTGCGTATTGGGGGTTTTTATCCGCTGGCCTGCTATAGGCTCGCGTCCTTTAATATTTTTTTAACCAGCTCCACGGGTAGATCTTTTTTGGGGGCTGCGAAAGGTTGGCTTGTTTTTATCTCACGCCCAAACTTAATAACAAAACGATCCACTGCGCCAATACCACAAACACCGCCAACCAAAAAGCAATAACACGGTGTAATAAATGGTTGTAGGTGATGTGGATAAAGGCGTGTGCAATGCGGCAACCAACAAAGGCCCAGGCTAGTATTTCGCCCAGTGGGCTGGTGATATTGGTGGCGAGAAAGGCGAGGCAGGCGACGTAAAAAAGGACGGGCACTTCAAACTGGTTATTAAAGTTGCGTGTGGTTTTAATGACGGACTCGGGATTTTTTTCGGCATTCATCAATGCAAAGTCGCGGGGTTTAAGTTGGCCGTTTTTAACGCTTTTTACACGCACATAAAATGCTGTGCAGCCAACAATAAGGGTTAATACGACCATGGCAAACATGGGGTAGATCATGGTGTTCTCCTTTGGTAATTGAATTTTCGTGAGTGGGGTTGAGCGGTTTTATCCCATGTCGAGCGGGTCAACGTCAATGGACCAGCGCACACGCTTGCTTAAGGTATGTGCGCTGATGGCTTCGAGTAAAGGTGCCAGCAATGCAGCGCGTAGTTGGCGCTGGCTAAAGTGCAACTGTAACTGGTAGCGATGGTGCTCGTTGCGGCGTTCCATAAAAGCGGGTATGGGGCCTAGGAAACTGGAGTCGGCGCTAGGCGGTTGCAGTTGCCGTGCAGTTTGCAGGGCAAAGGTGAGTAGCGCTTTAGCGTTGTCGGCACTGGTGGATTCGGCGCGTAATAGCGCCATATAACCAAAGGGCGGCATGCGGCTTTGTTGGCGCTCGTTGAGTAAGGTTTTGGCGAAGTTGTGGTAGTTTTCGCTAATTAATTGCGCAAGGAGCGGGTGATCGGGGCGATAGCTTTGGATTAGCACTGTGCCCGGTTTTTGCTCGCGTCCGGCACGCCCCGCCACCTGAATAATCTGTTGGCCCATGCGTTCTATCCCGCGAAAATCGCCACTCATTAAGCCTTGATCGGCATCCACAATCACCACCAAAGTCACGTTAGGGAAGTGATGCCCCTTGGCCAGCATTTGTGTGCCCACCAGCAAACAGGGCTCACCTTTGGCGAGAGTTTGGGTGAGTTCTAGCATGGCGTTTTTGCGGGACATAGAGTCTTGATCGACGCGAATCACTGGGTAATCGCCGAAGCTGGCTTGCAAGGTTTCTTCGGTGCGCTCGGTGCCTTGGCCTACGGGGGTTAGCGCTGGCCCCATGCAGCTAGGGCATTGTTGCGGCGGCGCGGCTTGTGCACCGCAGTGGTGGCAATGGAGTTTGCGCGGTTTGCTGTGCATCGTCATGCGGGCATCGCAACGGGTGCAGGCCGCCGACCAGCCGCAACTTTGGCAAATCAGCGAAGGCGCAAAGCCTCGGCGGTTAATAAACACCAAGGCCTGCTCGCCGCGTGCGAGCGTGGCGCCAATGGCGTCGATGCTGCTTTGCGCCAAACCTGCGTGGCTAATTTGTCGGCGCATATCAACCGTATGCAGTAGCGGCGCGGCGGCATTGCCGGCACGTTTGCGTATTTGCAGATGGTGGTAGCGTTGGCTTAACGCGTTATGGAGCGATTCGAGCGAGGGCGTTGCCGAGCCTAACAACAGCGGAATGTTGTTGTATTTTGCGCGCACAATGGCCAAGTCACGCGCGCAATAGCGCAGGCCTTCTTGTTGTTTGAACGAGAGGTCGTGCTCTTCATCCACAATAATAATGCCGAGCGCCGGTGCGGGCGCAAACACCGATAGCCGCGTGCCAATAATAATGCGCGCTTGGCCCGTTAAGGCGGCGTGCCAATTTTCCAGCCGTGCGCCTTTGGCGACGCTGGAATGTAGCTGGGTAATGGGCACCGCAAAACGGGCGGCAAAGCGGGCGACAGTTTGCGGAGTTAGGCCGATTTCTGGCACTAGCACTAAGGCTTGCTGGCCGGCTTGTAATACCCGTGCGATGGCGTGTAGGTAAACCTCGGTTTTGCCGCTGCCAGTCGTACCTTCTAATAAATAGCAGCCAAATTCGTGAAAACGTATTGCATCGAGCGCCGTTTGTTGTTCATCGTTTAGGGTTTGAGGCGTACTTTTTAATACCGCATGAGTGACGGCGGCGCGGTTGTTGGCGATGGGTAAAAAGGCTTGTTCGGCGCGTGCGAGATGTTTGGCGGCAAGGCGTTTAAGGCTGCTTTTGTCTATGTCTTGGGCGGCCAGCTCGGTTTCGCTTACGGGGCCTTGATCTAATAAGGTTTGCCAGGTTTTTTGCTGACTGGGGCTGCGTTTAAAGTTGCTGGCGTTAAGGCCTTTGCCTTCGGTAGTGAGCTGCCATAGGGTCTCGCAGGGGAGTGAACCCTCATGTGTGCGCAGCTTTTGCGGCAGCGCGCTAAACATCACATCGCCTAAAGGATGGCAATAATAGTCGGCGGCAAACTGGCACAGCGCCAAAATATCGCCCGTAATTAAAGGCGTGCTATCGAGGTAGCGCAGCGCGGGTTTGAGTTTTTCTATGGCGTAGAGCGCGCTATCGCTAACACGCAACAAAATACCCACCAGCGTGCGACTACCAAAGGGCACTTCAACCCGAATGCCCAATTGCGGCGGTTCGGTAGCGTCTTCGGGGGCAAGATACTCAAACTGCCGATACAGCGGCACAGGCAGTGCGAGAGTGAGTATTTTTGAGGTGTTGGTCATGCTTTTAGTCATGATGGCCTTATTGGTGGTTTTTTGCTCAAAATGCTTTGCGCTGAGCGGGTGGTCTGGTAGAGTGCGTGCTCTTTTTTACGCCCATTTCCACTAGCCCAATTTCCACTAACAGTGTGCGGTGCCAAGCTGAGCTTAAACTCCCACGGGAAAGTTAAGCAGACTGGGTGGCGGCACATGATATAACCGAGGCAATACCATGCAAGAGAAAATTCAACCCAAATACGGCGCCATGAAAGCCACTTGTAGTTGTGGCAACGTGATCGAAACACGTTCAACCATGATGAAAGAAATCCCTCTCGACGTATGTTCAGAGTGCCATCCTTTCTACACGGGCAAGCAAAAAACCGCTGATACCGGTGGTCGTATCGACCGCTTCAAAAAACGTTTTGGTGGTGTTCGCGCTTAATTGCCGCACAGCCTTACCGCAAAGCGTTAAAAACCCCAGCCAATTTGGTTGGGGTTTTTTTTGTTCTATCACTTTTAATGGAGCGCGTTATTACTGCGCTGCAGGTTACGATTTTGGATTTTTATGTTGGGTTCTGATGGTATCGCACTGGACGCTTTGGATCTCCATCAGCAGGCGGTGTTTGGCGCAATCATTGAAGGCTTAGTGCATAAAGGTTATTGCGTTGTGCCCAATGCCTTGCCGCTACCCTTGGCCGAAGCGCTTTGGCGGTTTGTGCAAACACTGCCAGCACAAAAATTTATGGCGGCGGGGGTTGGGCGGCAAACTGATTTTGCCCAAAATCAATTTGTGCGCCGCGACGAGATTTGCTGGATTGATGGTAGCTCGCCGGTGGGACAGGCTTGGCTTGCATGGGCGGCGACCTTGCAGCGGCATATTAATCGCGAGCTTTTTATGGGATTGTTCTCGTTCGAGAGTCACTTTGCCCATTACGCACCCGGTGCATTTTACAAAAAACATGTGGATGCTTTTAAAGGGCAGGCTAATCGCGTGGTGTCTGTGGTGGTGTATTTAAACCCCGTTTGGTTACCGGATGATGGTGGGGAGTTGGCGATTTATGCTGATGATACCGGCCCAGAATCCCAAGCCGTACCGGTGCTGAAAGTGACGCCTAATTTTGCCACTGTCGTTGCTTTTTTGAGCGAACAAGTGCCACACGAAGTGCTGCCCGCGATGCGCGATAGATATTCAATAGCCGGTTGGTTTCGGGTGAATACCTCCACGGCAAACCGCGTTGATCCCCCTAAATAGTCTGTTTGAAATCTAATCGTCCTTCCTTTTATTGTGCGTGCTAACGAGTAGCGTATGAGTGATGTTTCCCCCTGTTTATCTTGCGGTGCCTGTTGTGGATTTTTTCGTGTGTCGTTTTATTGGGGTGAATGCCAAAGTGCGGGTGGCATTGTGCCGGACAACCTCACGGTGCAAGTCAATTCGCAGCGCGTGTGTATGGAAGGTACAGAGTCCAGCGCTAGCCCCACGCGCTGCCGATCGCTAATGGGCACCATTGGCGGCGAAGTGCGGTGCACTATTTATGAAAATCGCCCAAGCCCCTGCCGCGAGTTTCAAATGCACGGCGAATATGGTGAGGCCAATGATGATTGCAACCGCGCGCGTGCGGCTTACGGTTTGCCACCACTTGATATTCCCGATGCTTGACCAAACCTTACCCGACAAGCCTTTTGTTGAGGCGTTGTTTTGTTGCATTTTTTTAAACGGTAATTTTTACGAGCGTCGGCTGATAGGTGTGGGCTTTTTTGAGGCGTAATGAGCGCCCTCGATTGAGGCGATGTGGGCCTAGATTGTATCGATTAGGCCGCTGTGCAACACTTCGCGCGCTTTTTGATTTTGGCCCTCGCCTTGCTTGCGGCTAAGCACTCTTCCCCTCCTTTGTTGTAGCGATGTGTTATGAATCCAATCCCCAGTGTTTTGCCTATCACCTTCATTGACCTTTTAAGTACGCTATTGCGTGAGCCGAGCGTGGTTGGTGCCGAGCATGCCTTTTTTCGCGTGTTACAGCGTGAATTAGAGGAGCGCGGCGCGAAAGTGACGTGGTACGAAGGTTTATTGGTGGCGCAGGGTTCAAAGCCTCATTCGTTAATGCTATCGGCCCATGCTGATAGGCACGGTTTAGTCTGCACTGGCCCCAACGAATTTCAATACGCCGCCTCTGTTTCGGGCGCACGCTCGGATTTATTGGGCAATTCAGTCAGTGAATCTTTAATGAAAAAAATTGCCACGCGCTTTAACGACAACCATGTTTATGCCTACGAGCCTTGGTCGGGTGCTTATCGAGGTAAAGGCCAGATCACCAATGCCTATATTTGTGAGTATCGCAATAACTTAATTTTTGAATTAATGGGTTTAGAGCATTTGGTGGCCGGTACGCCTGTGGCCTTTCGCGATAAATTAACCGTGACCGAGCAAGCGCTGGTTGGGCAATTGGATAACGTATTAACCGTTGCGGCTTTAGTCTATTTATTTGAAGTGGGTTTTGAAGGCACAGCTTTTTTTACCGCCCAAGAAGAAGCGGGTAAAAGTTGGCGCTATTTATTGGAATGGTTTCGACGCTTTGGTGGATCGACCAACTCCTTGGTCGTAGTGGATACCAGCCCCTTTCCCGATTTTGATGCCGCCAGTGCCCAGCATTTGGTTTTGCGTAATAAAGATGCTAACGCCAGTTTTAACCAACAGCTCACCCAAAAATTACACGCGGCGTGTACGGCGTTGGATTATGGCGTGATGTACAAAGATCAATACGTAGAAGCACACAATTTAACCTTAATAGCAAAAGGTGAGGAACCCTCTTCCCTTGGCTCGACGGAAATGGGGCGCATTATTAATGCGTCGCAAGGATTGGTGGATGGCACCACCTTGCAAATACCGACTTCGGGTTATCACACCATGTGCGAGTCGGCGCCTTTAGCTTCGGTAGCGGCTTTTTTAACGATTTTAACCAGCTTATTTGCGGAGAAAACGGCAGGCAATTAGCGCCTTATATTGCATGCACTTATTGTTGTGCTCATTGTTGTGCTCATTGTTGTAGGTACCCAGAAAATAACCGCACGGCTGCATTTAGGCTCGCTGCTGAATAGTTACTTTTTCATTAGCCTAAAAGCCTCAGTTGAACCTAAAAACCTCAGTTGAGCGCCAAAAAAATGTGTAAACCCTTAATGTGAATAGCGAAGGTTAAAAATGCCGGGCAACCTTATGGGTTGTTCAGGTTTTTAACCTTCGCTAGGCGCGTCAAGGGGGTGTACAGACGTTGGTGATTCTAGGTTTACCCGCGCATCAATTTTATAAAGCTTTTATTGATCCTTATAAACCTCCGCCAAAATCACATCGGCGCCTGCCGCTAATAAGCGCTCGGCTAAGGCGATGCCCATGGCTTCGGCGTTGGTGGGGCTGTCGGTAATGTCGTCGTAAATCACCTGTTTACCATCCACGCTCGCCACTAAACCGCGCAGCCAAAGCTGGCCTTCTTGGTGGATGGCGTAGCAGGCGATGGGCACTTGGCAGCCGCCTTCTAAGCGACGATTTAATGCGCGCTCGGCAATTACACGCTCGGCGGTCAGGTTGTGATGCAGAGGGCGAATGAGGTCGATGGTGGTTTGGTCGGCGATGCGGCATTCGATACCCACCGCGCCTTGGCCACCAGCAGGCAAGCTTTGCTCGGGGCTGATGGCTTCGCGGATGCGGTCTTGCATTTCAAGCCGAATCAAGCCTGCCGCCGCGAGGATGATGCCATCGTATTCGCCCGCATCCAATTTGGCTAAACGGGTATTCACGTTACCGCGCAAAAACTTAACGACAAGGTCTGGGCGCTTGGCGAGCAATTGGCTTTGGCGGCGCAGGCTAGAGGTGCCCACTACGCTGCCAGCGGGTAAATCCTTGATGCTGGCAAAGGTATGGGACACCCAGGCATCGCGCGGGTCTTCACGCTCGCAAATCACGCTTAAGCCTAAACCCTCGGGGAATTCCATCGGTACGTCCTTCATGGAATGTACGGCGATGTCGGCTTCGTCATTTAAGAGGGCGTGTTCTAGCTCTTTAACAAACAAGCCTTTACCACCCACTTTGGCCAGCGGCACGTCCAAAATTTTATCGCCACGGCTAATCATTGGCACAAGGCTTACGCTGAGTTGTGGGTGCAATTGCTCTAGGCGTGCCTTCACATATTCGGCTTGCCAAAGGGCGAGCGGGCTGGTGCGGGTGGCGATGCGGAGGGTGTTTGGCGTCATAACAGGATTCTTATGCGTGTGAATGAGGAGCGCAGGGCGCAGCGTGGCGGGAATAATAACAGAGCAAGGCATTGTCTTCAGTGATGTGTTTGGGGTTGGTTTTGCATGGATGTTGGCGCCAATAAGCCGGTGCGAAAATAGAGCGAGGCTAAAGCCGACACTCGGTGAGCAATTACTAGCGAGAAATGTGTAAAGAATATCGTCCGCAGACTTTGGTGATTCAACTGCGGTTTCTAGGTTTAACCATCCCGTTCTCGCCGGTGGCGCTGGCTTGTAATTGCTGGGGTATTGTAGATAGCGTCTACTCGCTGGCTGTGTTATCACGGAATAAAATCCAAAACTCAAAATGCTATACTCCGCCCGCATTCACCCGCACTCAGGTATCCCATGGCCACCAAACGCAAATTACCCACAGGCATTCAATCATTCGCAAAACTACGCAATGAAGGTTGTTATTACGTCGATAAAACGCCGTATATGCATCAATTGATTGAGCAAGGTAATTATTATTTCCTCTCCCGCCCACGCCGTTTTGGTAAAAGTTTATTTCTAGACACCCTGCAACAATTGTTTGAAGGTAAGCGCGATTTATTTGCGGGGTTATTTATAGAAGATAAATGGGACTGGCAAATTACCTACCCCGTAGTGCGCTTTGGTTTTGGCGATGGTGTCGTGCAGAGCCGCGCGGCATTAGACAACCGCATTAACCAACAGCTAAGCGACAATCGCGAACGATTAGGACTCCCAGCCAATACAGCCTTAGATATTCCCGGCAATTTTCGCAGCTTATTAATGGCTGCCCAAAAAAAATACGGCCAAAACGTTGCGTTGTTAATTGATGAATACGACAAACCGATTTTAGATAATATCGAAAATAGCGACATCGCCACCAAAAACCGCGAAGGCTTAAAAAAATATTCTACAGCGTCATCAAAGATGCCGATCCGTTTTTAAAATTTGTCTTGCTCACGGGCGTGAGTAAATTCAGCAAAGTGAGTTTATTCAGCGGTTTGAATAATTTAAGAGACATTACCTTAAGCCCAGAATACTCCGCCATTTGTGGTTATACCGATGACGATATTGATGAGATTTTTTCTCCTGAGCTAAACGGCTTAGATCGCAATAAAATTCGTGAGTGGTATAACGGTTACAATTGGTTGGGTGCGTCGGTTTATAATCCGTTTGATGTGCTTTTATTGTTACAAGAGCGCGAATTTAAACCCTATTGGTTTGAAAGTGCGACACCCACATTTTTAATAAAAGAATTAGGCCAGCGACAAATCAATACCCTCGAATTAGCGGCGCTGCATTCCGATCAAGATTTACTCGGCCATTTTGAGATTGATGCCATAGGCACAGAGGCGTTGTTATTTCAAACCGGTTATTTAACCATTGCCGCCGTAGACGAGCCCATCCCTGGTATTTGGGAATACACGCTAAGCTACCCCAATGTAGAAGTCGAAGTCAGCCTTAACAAAGCCCCTTTACCGACCCTATGGTTTTAGCATTAGCGCCGTCACTAAAACGCGCTCCACACCCTGTTAAAAGCGCTTAAAAACCTGCGATTTTTACATTAATTAGAAAAACACCTAAAAACCTTGTACGCCAGCATTCCGCACGATTGGTACCGCAATAATCCGCTGAATAATTACGAAGGCCACTACGCGAGTATTTTTTACAGCCACTTTGCCGCGCTGGGCTTGCACGTAGAGCGGTGGAAGAGGCGAGCGTGAATGGCAAAGTGGATATGGCCATTCAATTTAATAACACCACGTTTATTTTTGAATTTAAAGTGGTGAAAGACAAACCCACCGGCCAAGCCATTGCACAAATTGAAACCAACAATTACGCGCAAAAATATAGTAAAGACGGCTGGAAGATTTTTGGCATTGGCGTGGCACTTAGCAAAAGCCAACGGCAAGTGGTGATGTTGGAGGCGGAGAGGGAGTTGGTTTAAGCTTTTAGAGGTTGGGCTTTAGCCCATCTTT